>NZ_CP017659.1:5460000-6060000 GCF_015326965.1 Paenibacillus sp. JZ16 | reverse complement strand
CATCCAATGCTCCCTCCATGTAACCCGCAGTGGCTGCTCCCAGCTTCGGATCTGCTGCCTGAGCCGCTGAAAGCAGCTCTTGCCTCTGTTCTTCCGGTATGTCTTTCGGATCTAAACCGGAGATTTGCTGCAGCGCCTTCGCCAATTGCTGCCCTTGTGCCAGCTTTGGCGCAAGCTCCAACTTTTGTTGATCCAGTTGACTTTGACCTGTCTTAAGCTGGGACTGTCCCTGTTCCAACTGCTGATGATTCCGCTTCAGCTCCGCTCTGCCCTGGGCAAGCTTTCTTGCCGTGGCATCCAGCTTGGCTTGTCCCTGTGCCAGCTCGGTTTGAAGTTTATTCACGCCATCGCGGTAGGATTGCTCTCCTTCATTCAGCTTGATTTTCGCTCCCTTTAACTCCTGCTCCGCATCGGTCAGCTGCTTCTTGGCATCCTTGATTTTGTCCAATGCCTCATTCAGCTTCTTCTGCCCCTCGGCACGAATCTCTGCCAGCCGCTCCCGGGGCATGGTCTTCAGTGCCAGTTCTACCGCTTCTTTGTGCCGTTTGATCTTCTCGTCATACTCAGGCGTATAGGGAGCTGATTCAGCGGTGTCCTGGAAGGTCAGGTAGGCTTCCGTATATACAGGTAGTTTAAAGTCCTGCTCCGGTATAACGGCGAACACATCCGCAGTCCCCTTGCCGATGCCGCTCGTTCCCCGGCTCATGCTGCTGATGAACAGCGGACTCTTCGCCCTTCCCACGACCGTATAAGTGAGGTGGTCAAACGTTTTCTTGAGATTGACTTCCTCATCCGGATTGGTAAAGGTAATCTGATCCCCCAGTTTAAATTCGTTCCCCCGATCTCCCGCGTCGATGACGATCTCTCCAGCGGCCTCCGGCATTCGACCTTCTGTAAGCACGTATTGATTCAGATTATTTCCTGGGTCATAGGAGAGGACCTTCGCGATCCGCCCGCTGTCACCGAGAAATACGTCTGCACTATAGCCAGGTTGAACCTCATCCACTCCGGCAATCAACTTCAGCTTCTCGATATCGCTTTGTTCGAGACCCAAGGTGGACTGAACCTTAAGATCCATCAGCTTTAAATCGCTATAGTAGTGATCCGCTGTGTCCAGCATATCCGGACCCGTGGCTTTTATCCCCGCAAAAAAACCGACGCCGAGCATAATAATGGCAAAAATGGACAGAAACCGAGCTTTTGTCCGCGTTATTTCCCGGAAAATATCAGTCCACAACGCTCTTTTCTTCATAATATATGTCTCCCTACCACTCGATGTTGTCTACAGAAACGGGGTTCGGATTCAAAACCATGTTTCGGACCTTGGCATTGTTGATCTCGATGACCCGATCCGCCATCGGCGTCAGGGCAGAATTATGCGTAATGACGATAACCGTCGTTCCGGTATGGCGGCAAGTGTCTTGGAGCAGCTTAAGCACCTGCTTCCCCGTATGATAATCAAGCGCACCAGTGGGTTCATCGCAGAGAAGCAGCTTCGGCTGCTTGGCGAGTGCCCTGGCAATCGCTACCCGCTGCTGTTCTCCGCCGGACAGCTGTGCCGGAAAATTGTTCAGACGATTACCCAGGCCGACATCCCGCAATACTTGCTCTGCGTCCAGGGCCCGAGGAGAAATCTGCGAAGCCAGCTCCACATTTTCTTTTGTCGTCAGATTGGGAACCAGGTTATAAAATTGAAACACAAATCCGACGTCATTTCGCCGATAGCCGGTCAACTCCTTGCTGTTAAACCTTGAAATATCCGTTCCATCCACGAGTACTTGTCCCTCATCCGCCGTATCCATGCCGCCCAATATATTCAGCACCGTGGATTTGCCTGCACCGCTGGGACCGACAATGATCGCAAACTCGCCTTTTTCAATCTCCAGGTTGATTCCATCATTGGCTACAATCGTGGTCTCTCCCATTCGGTAGCGCTTATATTCATCCTTCATGCTCACAAAAGCCATGTGTACCCCACTCCCAACTCATGGTTGCAATATCGGCTAAAATCGTTATGTAAACTAATGTAACCCAAAAGAGGACTTATCCGGTGCTTAAGCCAGAGCGCCGTTCACCGTGATTGGATACGAACTTCGGCATCTGTCGTGACTGTGCTAAACCTCTTGTTTGTGTCTTTACCGTTGTTAGACTCCTTGTTTTCTGACGTTCATTCAATGAAATGATCCTTTAAAATCAGTGTAGCACAAACAAATCGGCCAAAGAAAACGCAGCCACCCCCGCGGGTGGCAATGTCACAGAATGTTCCAAATTCGAAATAGCCCTAGCAGCACAAAAAAACGCTTCTTCGCCTAGGAAGAAGCGCTTCTCTGATAGATTTATTGTCAATCGATATGCCCAGTCAGTGTTGCCTCCTGAAGATCCTTGCCTTCGACCCAATCCCTGAACGAAAAATCAAGCACGCGCCCCTGAGCAAGCGATGTCATGACCCTTCCTTCTTCGAAGGCGTACGAAAAGGTATGCAGCGTTCCGAACAAATCGTCGTAATCCGTAAAAAATAACGGGGACTTTCGGTCCTTAAACAAACCGAAAACCTCGGTTTGGGTTAACTGTTCAGCATCCAAGCTATCGATATAACGTTTACGCCGAAGGGAATGCTCGATGGATGGCCTGTTTTTGCCCGTCAAAGCCTCATAATGGTTAACGCAGGCGATCACCGCCGCCTCACCCGCACGGGTAATCACTTGATCCGGACTTGCTTCCACAACGGCAATGTTCCCTCGTGCATCCCCTATTGAAAAGTTATAACACGCCGCATGGGGAATATGGCGCAGCATATAAGACGCTTCTTCTACAGTACTGCATGACTCCAAAATCATCCGAACGCCGACCCAAGGCGACACACCCGCCTGGTATCCGTCAAAGCTGACAAAATGAAGCCCGGCGGCAAGCCCTTGCTCATTCACCCCGTCATGCCTGCCTATTGCCTGCAAATTATAGCCTGCACTCGCTAAGCCTTGATCGGCTTGAGCCACTGTAAAATAACCATCGTAAAACGCAGGCGTAAAATCGTAATTTCTTACGTAATACGTAGCCGTGATCATCGCCGAGCATCCCATGGCCGCGACTTTCGGGACGTCATATCCGCCGAGAATCGCCGCGGCTTTGGAAAACGGCATTTCCAAGCCTTCCGCCAGCCCTTCAAGCTCCGACAACAGCTGCGGGGCAAATTCGTTATAAATGCTCTTCAGTTGTTCCGTGTCGATCTCCGGCTTGGTGACCGCTTCGAACGCTTTTAATATCGGTTGATTTCGCAGACTGCGACCCAGCTTAAGCCCGTTATGATAGTTATCTTCTCTAAGCTGCAAGATGTGTACCGTGTAATCCGGCATTTTAACCCCTCCACCCAAGCGGTTTCCATATGGGAATATATCCCTAACCCGATTATAGATGCAATTCATCCATCTTCCAACAAAAAAGCTCCGACCCGGATGTTTACATGCTGGGTCGGAGCAGATTGTTATGCACGCGGCAATTGTTTAAATACTTGAACGTATTGCTCGTATTTTTCGGACCAGGCGTCTTTGCGCGATTTAAGCGTCCTGCCCTCCAGCAGTGCTTCAATGACGTCCAGACATACGTCCCAACCGGCAATATCCTTCGGTGTATGATCCGTAATTTTCGTTATCGTCTCGATCAATACCAGACGACAGCCTTCGGACTCTGGATGCAGCTCAAAACGCACACGGTCCTCTCCCCACGTATACTCCAGTACCGAAAACTCCCGATAGTCCGTAATTTCAAATTCTTCGAACGTTCCATCCTGCATGTCAAATGTAATTCTTCCGCCTTGACGCAAATCTTCCACCTTCAGCTCCGAAAACCACTGTGTGAGCTTGTCATTATCCGTCAGATAGGACCACACCTTCTCAACCGAATGCTTCAGGCGGCGTTCAAATCGGACAGTCGTTCCGAACTCGTCTTGCTGTACTACTGCCAGCATTTTTCATCCTCCTCAGGAATGTTTTTATTCAAAAATGGATCTTCCAATCAAACTACATCAGGATGTTTAAGGAGATTCATCCTCATCCAGCAGCCTCTCCAGATCATTCAGCTTATTCGTCCAGAACTGACGGTAAGGCTCCAGCCAGTGGTGGATTTCCTCCAGGGGCTTGGCATTCAGACTGTACACATGCCTTTGTGCCTCTTTCCGCAGCGAGACAAGACCGGCTTCCCGCAAAATGCGCAAATGCTTGGACACGCCTGGTTGGCTGAGCTGCATGAGATCTACAATCTCGCCTACCGTGCACTCTTTCACGCGCAGATAGTCCAATATCGTCCTGCGGTTCGGTTCTGCCAATACTTCAAAAAGGTTATCGTTCAACATGTTTATTATATTACTTTATAGTTATATTTCTGTAAAGTTATATACAAATACGGACGCAATCTTTGAACAAACATAACGCCTTCCTTATAATGAATCTATTGATGTTTGAAGGAAGGACTGACGGTAATGCCCGATATCATTTTTTTGCGTGATCCTGACCTGCCGTTTCTTGAAATTAAAGAATGCGATACTATAGACAATCTTTCTTATAAGAAGCATTTTCACGAAGAAATTTCCATTGGCCTCATTGAAAAGGGAGCCACCCGCGTATGGTCGGCCGGGAAACGGTTTGAGGCTGCCCAGGGGCATATTGTGCATTTTCCGCCGCTGCTCCCTCATGCCTGTCATCCCGAGAATCCTGCAAACTGGAAGTACACGATGATTTTTGTCCATCCCCGGTGGCTCGGTCAAACCTCTTCGGACTATGATTCCAAATACCATCAACCCCATATGCCCATCCTGCATCCGAAATATCAAAACGAACGATCCCGTTATCTGATCCGTTCCTGCAGGACCCTGTTTCAGCAAAATGCCACTCCCCTCGAAGTGGAGTCCGTGCTTATGACATTAATGCGGGAGACGGGTCTCCTTCAAGAGGAAGCCGCTATGGCGTCTAGCGGCAGCGCTCATCAATCCCCGGCTATTCTGCGAGTGAAGCAGTATCTGGATCATCATTACAAAGATCGCATTACACTTGATATTCTGCAAGGCATCTCCGGAGTCAGCAAATTCCACCTGATTCGGATGTTTGCAGAATCCTATCATCTTGCTCCCCACGCTTATCAGAATTTACTGCGCATCAATTATGCGAAAGAACAGCTACTGCAAGGAAAAACCATAGCCGATGTTGCTGCGGAGACCGGGTTTTACGATCAGAGCCATTTCACGAGAGCTTTTGCCGGTTGCGTAGGGACAACGCCACTTCGGTATGCAAAAGCAGCGACATCTTAAACAAACCGCAATTTTATACAAGACCCTCTCGCCTATACGTTGATAGAATCACAGGAGATCTTAATCAAACGAGGTGTTTAACTTGAACGATTCATTAACGGAACTGGCTTTTGCCGACGCTTTGAAGTCAGTCGCCCGTAACCTGCAACTTAAACAGTACGTCCAGCAATCCGCCGAATGGTATCCGATCCTGCTGCGTGCAGCAGAGCGTTTTGTCACGGGCGATGTGCTGGAACAAGGTTTGTCATGTCGGGATGCTCTGGACGCCAAAGGTTATCGCACTTCGCTGGAGTATATCGGGGAGAATACGCTGACTGAAGCGGAATGCACGCACGCTTTCCTGGAGTTTACTAAGTTAATTGAAGCTTGTGCGGAACAGAGGACAGGAACCCGCATTTCACTCGACCTGTCCCATATCGGATTATCGGTAGGCGAGGATTTGGCATACCGGCATCTTCTCGGACTGGCTGGCCAAGCCGAGGAAGCTGGATTGGAGCTGGTCATCAGCATGGAGGAATCCGCCAAAACGGATGCCATCCTTAAACTGTACAGAAAAGCTTCGGCCCAATTCACGAATGTCGGTATTACTTTGCAAGCGCAGCTCCCGCGAAACTTGGAAGATCTCGAAAGAATTCTTGCCGACGGCTCCGGCACGATCCGTATTGTGAAAGGTGCTTATCAGGAACAAGAGGGGCACTATATTCCCCGTTCCGAGATGCTGACTTCGAGATATGTACAAATGGTGGATTTATGCATTCAAGCAGGCAGGCCCGTATCGGTCGCCACCCATGATGAAAGGATCCTGCGGCATATCACCAGCAACGAAATGTATCGCGACTCAGCCGTCGAGCTTGAAATGCTGTATGGCATACGTCCGGACCTGTCCAGACAAATGAAAGATGACGGCTTCCCTATTCGGATTTATCTGACTTACGGTGAGGAATGGTTCCTGTACCTGTGCCACCGCATCGCCGAGTACCCGCCGAATATATACGATGCAGTGACTCGGTCGATCCTGGGCGGCACCGATACAATTAAACAATATTGATCAACATCAGCAGGGAAGAAACGGCAGAAACACGCTGTTTCTTTCTTTTTTATGACCAGGTACTAAAAAATATTTTCGGATTGCCGATGTTATAGTTGAAACTTTATTCTAGGCCAATGCGTCATATTGTAGAGGAAAATAATAACAAAGCTAAATTTCAGGAGGTTGAGTGTGTGAAAAGAATATGGACTGCCTTGCTAGCAGCTATACTGTTAATCCCCATGACATTCCAATCGCAAGTACAGGCGGCAGTGAACATCAGCGTCTTGATTGACGGCGTCAAGCTGTATACGCCTCAAGCGCCTGTCATGATCCAAGGACGCGTCATGCTTCCGATGAGATCCATCTTCGAAGCCTTGGATGCATCGGTCAAATGGAATCAAAAAACGAAAACCGTCACAGCGACCAAGGATGGCACAACCGTCATTCTAAAAATCAACTCCAAGACGGCCACCATCAATAACAAGACGGTAGCGCTGGATGTTCCGGCGAAAAACTTAAAAGGCAACACCATGGTGCCGGTACGCTTCGTAAGTGAAGCCCTCGGCCAAAAAATCGGCTGGAATTCCAAAACGAAAACGGTCACCGTCAAAACAACGAACAATTCAGGCGGCGGAAATAATACCGGTATCGTGCCTGTGAATTATGTGACTCTTCGGGACATTGGTAATACCGGCGACGGCCGCGATCTGCAGGTGAGCTTCTCCAAATCATCCACCGAGTCTTTAATTTCGCATTATCGGGTGATGATTGTAAAGCAGTCCAAGACGTTAAACCAATCTGAGGCACAGCGCGTGTCCTCGGCAGCTTACACAACGGTGTACCCATCCGGCTCGGATCCGACGCTGACCCTCACGTCGGGCTCAAGGGATGTGGATAATGATCTTATCCGCGATAACCAGGCTTATAAAGCCTACGTATTGGCAGTCAGCAAAACAGGCGGCACATATGCCCTTTCCTCGGCTTCGCCGTCGTTGACGCTGACCAACACCAATTCAGTAAACGGGGCAACCAACGTGAAAGCAAGCGATGTGAGCGACTATGGCGATGGCCGTGATCTGCAGGTCAGCTTCACGCGGGCCCAGAATGAGAGCAATGTAACCAACTATCGCGTGTTTGCGGTAAAAACGAAGGATGCTGCCAAGTTTAATCTGGCGGCTGCCAAATCCGTTCAAAGCCAAAATTACACGACGGTAAGTAAAACCAGCACGACGAATACAACGCTGTCCACGACGCTGAGTTCTTCCGCTCGTGATACGTCAGGGGAGCTTATCCGCAGCGGAGTCGCTTACACCGTGTTCGTCCAGTCTGTGAGCAGCAATGAGAACGTGCTTGCAAGCAACCTGTCCTCAGGTTCGTCTTCCATCACCCTCAGCACAGGCAATGCAACGGTTCCATCCATTACGCAGGTGACGGATATCAGCGATTATGGTGATGGCCGCGATCTTCGCGTAAGCTTCAACAAGGTATCCAACGAATCCAACATTCACTCTTATCGCGTGTTTGTCGTAAAGGACAGCAATTACAACAGCTTCAACTTAAGCAAAGCCAATGGTGTATCCAGCTACAACTACACCCAAGTCAACAAAACCGGGAATAACATCAACAACTTGACGCTGGCATCGGGGGCTAGAGACGTAGACGGAGCAACGATTCGCAGCGGCGTGTACTATCGCGTATTCGTCATGGCCGTGAACAATAATAACTCCAATAATAACGTGCTGTCTGCGCCATCTAACTCCATCATCTTGAGTTCCAGCTCCAATGTGGGCGCGGTTACCAGCCTGTCTGTCACCGACGTGAACAACTACAATGACGGACGCGACCTGCAGGTATCATTCACCCAGCCGTCCGATCGTTCGAACATCAACTATTACCAGGTATTCGTTGTAAAATCATCCGATAGCTATTTCGATCTGTATAGAGCCAATAACTTAAACAACAGCTATTATTACACTCAAATCAATAAGAACAACAGCAGCAACTACATTACTCAAACCCTGAATTCCAACAGCCGTGATATCGATGGAGAGCTCATTCGCAATGGTATCAGCTATCGCGTATATGTCCTGTCCGTAGGTTATTCAAATAACAATGCACTATCCAATTACTCATCGATTACGCTTGGAAACAACAATCAGGGCAATGTAAACCCTGTTTCCACGCCAACCTTGTCCATTATCGGCAATAATGGTAACGGAAGCGATCTGAGAGTCGCCTTCAGTCCCGCTTATGGCGAAAGCTACATCGATCATTACCGGATTCTCGTTGTGAAGTCAAACCAAAGCCTGAACGTGTCGCAAGCTTATGACAACAATTATTTCACCACAGTTTACAAAACCGGCGGAACCATCACTCGGGATTTGACTAGCACGACGAAGGATTCCGACGGGGATCTCATTCAAAGAGGTTCAAGCTACCGTGTGTATGTCTTGTCGGTAGGCTACTCGAATTACGGCAGAGCACTTTCATCGGTTTCTCGTGACGTAACGATACAAGGCTTGACGGAAGTTGGTAAGGCTGCGAATATTACGGCAGCGGATGAGGGCAATGAAGGCAACGGAAGCGATCTGAAAGTAACTTTCTCCCCTGCTAATGGAGAGAACAATATCGATCATTATCGCATTTTTGTAGTCAAATCATCCAAGGATCTGTCATTATCCCAAGCACAATCAAACAGTTATCACACTAAAGTGTCAAAAGCGAACAGTTACAGTCAAAATTTAGGAGCTAATGCCCAAGACACAGACGGTGAGCTGATTCGGAATGATCAAGGCTATCGCGTGTATGTCTTATCGGTAAGCAACAATTCCTCCAGATACAGCGATGCTCTATCCGCTCCATCAGGCGAAATCAAACTGCAGGGAGTAAGTCAGGTAGGAGCAGCAATTAATGTTCGAGTGATTGATGATGGTGATAAAGGTAACGCTAGTGACCTGAAAGTATCCTTCACTAAAGCTGCAAACGAACAAAATATTAGTGAATACCGAATCATCGTTGTAAATGGATCCGATTTGAACAAATTCAATCTAGATGTTGCTAATGGACTCCCAGCAGAAAGCTATGTTACCGTCTTTCCCGGCACTAACCATAATGGCAATCTCGTAGAAGGCACCCGAGACGCATTCGGAAACGAGATTGCTAACCAACAAAAATACCGTGTGTATGTTCTATCAGTCAGCAACAGTAAGAATATTAGAAACACGCTCTCAGAAGCTTCCAATTTAGTACCATTGGAAAACCAAACAGCTCTGGAGGTTCCCTCCACTGTGAAAGCAGAAATTGCAAGTGGAAGTAGTAATGGTACTGCCAGTGATGTCACTGTCAAGTTCACGGGAACAACTAAAGGGATTACGGAATATCGAATCCTAGTTGTTTCTTCAGATAAAGACTTGAACTTAGAAAAGGCTGAAGCAATAAAGGCTAGCAATCAATACACTGTAGTTAAGCCTAAAGCAGGCGAAATAGAGCAAAAATTAACCAACTCGAACGACGTGAACGATGTTGCCATTTCGGAGGGTAAGGAGTATAAAGCTTACATTCTAGTCGTTGCGGATGGAAAAACGCAAAAATCGAACGCCTTATCTCCAGCATCTGAGAACTTCACCATACCCGCCCCATTCCAAGCTTCGGCCGTTAAAGCCAGTTTGAATAAGGACGGGAAGCTTCAAGTTGAATTCACGAAAGCGATCAATGAGGCAAGCATGGATAGTTATCGGCTGTTGTTTGTGGCAAAAACAGATATCAAAGATTTCAATCTTCAAAAAGCAACAGCAGCCGTTGCCAAAGAGGAAACAAATGTTGCAATTAAACCAAGTGGCGTTAATATTTCAAAACTAATCGATATCCCAACGGTAGATGCATTAAACCAGACTATTAAGACTGATACGGAGTACGCCGTCTATGTTTTTTCAAAGCTAAAAGATCAAATAAATGTGCAGACAGCTACTCTGCTCTCTAAACCATCTAATACCTTGAAATTGCCGACAGCTACAGCAACTCCGTAAAAATTCGGTTAGCGGTATAGAAGTTTCCCATCAAACTTCCAAACGCTTCAGTCCCAAAAGAGCTGACCCTCATGTCAAACTTGACCATGAGGGTCAGCTTTTTTTATCCCTTTCCACCCATCAAGCCCTCTCCAAAACTACCTGCATCTTATAACTAATTTTCACATGATTTTATGAGGAATTATCCGGGTACTTCCAAATGGGAAAATATGATAATTTATAAACTAGAAAGCGCTTTCAAAATACACTTGGAGGTGAATGTCTGCTCTAAATCCTTTCGTGACAACTAGAACCTCAACACCCGACAGATACCTCACACGAAGTCACTCTATTTAAAAACACCGATTTACAACTTCATTACAAAAGGAGATGCTAATGATAAACCTGAATAAGAAATCCCTATGTTCCTTAGCACTTATCGCTGTTCTAGTCCTTTCACTATTCCCATCTTTCGCATCCGCTGCGAAAAACGAACATTCAAGATCTCCAAAGAAAAATCCCCAAGCCTACGTCAACGATATGCAGCCCGGCTGGAACCTTGGCAATTCGCTGGATGCCGTGGGGGCTGACGAAACAGCATGGGGAAATCCGCGCATCACCAAAGCCTTGATCAACCAAATCGCGGCACAGGGATATAAGAGTATCCGCATTCCGGTAACCTGGAACAACCATATCGGCAGCGGGCCGAACTATACTATCGACACTGCTTACATGGACCGGGTACAGGAGGTTGTCGATTGGGCGCTTAAAGCCGATCTGTATGTCATGATCAATGTCCATCACGATTCTTGGCTATGGATCAGCCATATGGAGAACAATCGCAATGAGGTCGTTGCCAAGTACAACGCCGTGTGGACTCAAGTTGCCCATCGCTTCCGGAACCATTCCAACAAACTGATGTTTGAAAGCGTCAATGAACCTCGTTTCTCGGATGGAGGGACCACCGACGAAACGAAAGCATTTCAGATGCTGGATGAACTTCAAACGTCATTCCATCAGATCGTCCGCGGCTCTGGAGCACGCAACGCAACCCGGCCGCTTGTGCTATCTACCCTGGAGGCCTCTCCAACCCAGGAGAGAATGAGCGAACTATATAACACCATGACGAAGCTGAATGACTCCAATCTGATTGCGACGGTCCATTATTATGGATTTTGGCCGTTCAGTGTGAACATCGCGGGTTATACCCGTTTTGAGACGGATACCCGGAACGATATCGATCAAACATTCAACAATGTGTATAACACCTTTATCGCCAGAGGGATTCCCGTCATCCTGGGTGAATATGGACTGCTTGGCTTCGACCAGAGCACAGGAGTTATTGAGCAGGGGGAGAAACTGAAGTTCTTCGAGTATCTAACCTATTATCTCAAAGAGAAGAACATTACCCATATGCTATGGGACAATGGCCAGCACTTTAAGCGAACCGCTTTTACCTGGTCCGATCCGGAGCTGTACAACATCATGAAGGCGGGTTGGAGCGGTCGTTCTTCCACGGCTGACACCGATCTGGTCTTCGTAAAAAAAGGAGCGGCCATCCAGAATAAGAGCATACCTTTGAACTTAAACGGCCACACGTTAACCGAAGTCCGCACAAACGGACAACTGCTAGTTGCCGGGCAGGATTATACGCTTAATGGGAATGCGATCACGTTTACGTCCAGCCTGCTGTCCAGACTGACTTCATCCGGCCAATTCGGCGTGAATGCTGTATTGACGGCCAAATTCAACCGCGGTGCGGACTGGAATTTCAGGGTCATCTTCCATGATAAGCCCGAGCTTCGCAACACGCAGGGTACAACCGATTCGTTCAGCATTCCAACGACGTTCAACGGAGATCAGCTAGCCACGATGGAGGCGGTATACGCGACGGGAGGCAATGCAGGACCGCAGGACTGGACCTCCTTCAAAGAGTTTGAATATACGTTCTCCCCATCCTACTCGACGGATGAAATCAAGCTCAAGCCTACCTTTTTTAATGAGGTCAAAGACGGAGAAGTGATTCTTAAATTCCATTTCTGGAGCGGCGAGGTCATCACCTATAAACTTACGAAAAGCGGAAGCAGCGTAACCGGTAACGCTTCTTAGGACATCCTTTATAACTTTAACGGCCTGTCGGGATTCTTCCCGCAGGCCGTTTTTTCATTCACTATGACTGCAACTCCCATACACGCGACGGCAGATTAGCAGCTGCATACTGCATGCGAATTCGTTCCTATAATTAGAATGAATAAAAGCTCAAGCGACATCACTTGAGCTTTCATCTGTTTAGGCTTGAGACATATCTCGCTCAGCCAGAAACTTATCAATAATGCCCGAGATAACATTCATGCTGACAGGCTTGCTTACATACTCATCCATGCCCATCCCTAAATATTTCTCGCGATCGCCCTTGATCGCATGGGCCGTAACGGCCACGATAAAGGGCTGTTTTTCGGATGATACCGATTCTTTAATGAGCCGGACCGCTTCCGTTCCATCCATGAAGGGCATCGAAATGTCCATGAACACGATGTCATACGGATAACGCTCGAAGGCTTCAACCGCCTCGAGTCCATTCTGGACGGTGGTCGAATGGTATCCCAGCTTCTCAATCATTTTCTTGAGGACTAACTGATTCACCTCATTATCCTCGGCAATCAAAATTTTCAGATCGTTTCCTGAGGAGTGATTCTCGTGAACGGCCCCATTCTCCTGTTGATTGACATCATTCGGCTTAAACGAAAAATCAACCGTAAACGTAAAGACAGACCCCTGCTGGTTCTGATTCTTCTCATACCAGATATCTCCGCCCATCAACTGAACGAGTTTTTTGCAGATCGCCAGACCCAGCCCCGTTCCTTCCACCTGGCGGGTCATATAGTGGTCCACTTGATAAAAGGGTTCAAATAACTGCGCAACCTTCTCACTCGGCACGCCAATGCCCGTATCCATAACGGAGAATTGGATAAGGGCCGAGTTCCCCTGGTCCTCGACACACTGCACAGCGATGGAGACGGCGCCATTAGGCGTAAATTTAATCGCATTACTAAGCAGGTTCATTAAGATCTGCCTTAGCTTTGTCACATCCCCATACACTTGATTCGGCACGTCAGAAGCTACAGAGGTGGTCACCTCAATATTTTTCTCCAGCGCCTTCGGAAGAATCAGGTTCAATGTCTCGGACAAAGCCGTTCTTAGATTAAATGTTTCCTCCACCAGCTCCGTTCTGCCCGATTCGATTTTTGAAAAGTCCAAAATATCATTGATGATGTTCAGAAGGGTTGTCCCGCTTTTCTTAATGATCTGTACATACTCCCGCTGCTCCTCATCAAGCTCTGTTTCAAGTATCAAGTCCGTCATCCCGATCACACCATTCATCGGCGTGCGGATCTCATGGCTCATCATCGCCAGAAACTCGCTCTTGGCGTTATTTGTTTTCTCGGCTGCTTCCTTCTCGATGATGAGTCTCTTCTGCTCTGTCATATCCTTGGCAATAATGTAAAAACCCACATTCTTGTTATGAATGACAATCGGTGCAAGCGTAGCTAGCACTTCAACCGTGTGTCCGTTTTTGTGATGGATAACGTTTATAGCTTTCTCGACAGCAACATAATCCGCTAAAGGAGAAAGTATACGAGCAAGATGACGTTCACCGATCAAATTGGAAATCCGGGTTCCAATTAATTCGGGAATTTTAAAACCAGTCAGCTGCTCTGCCATCTGGTTCCCGTTAATGATCCTTCCCTCCAGATTGAAGGAAATGATCGCATCATGGTTATACTTCTTCAGCGAGGTATAGCGTTCAATGCTCTCCTGGAGCCTTTGCTCGGCAACCTTGCTGTTGGTAATATCAACAATTTGCGAAATGAAAAACAAAGGAGTTTGATCCTTTTCGTCACGAACCAGAGAAACATGCATCGATGCCCAGATGCCACGGCCGTCTCTATGTACGAATTGTTTTTCCACCGCAATGGTTGAGGACGTCTCATCCAAAGATTGAAACAGCTTATCTTTATTGTTAATGCAATCAGAATAAATATAATCGGTTGCCGGCTGTGCCATCAATTCTTCTTCCGTCAAGCCAAACATTTTGCAAGCCGCAGGATTTACGCTGATCCAATTTCCATCTATCGTAACCAGGGCAATGCCAATTGGAGCACTTTTGTAGACATGTTCAAACAAAGCCTGATGGCCAAAAATGTTGATATCACTCATACTCTGCACCTCCTGATACCGATTATTATACATCAGCATCTTCGAAATGGGTCTTTTTCAGAGTATTTTTATATTGCTAATCATTAGCAGCGTCATCCATCGGTAAACCAAACAATAGATGTCATCCCTTGCATAGCGAAAATTCCCGCCACATCACCAAGCGATTCGCTGCCGCTCACGGAAATACTCCCCGCTAGGCCCATCATCCTCCATCGTCGCCAGCCAAACAGCCGTATCAGCCCCTTCGGCAACGGTTAACGGAGCATCCGCACCGCCCATATCGGTCTGAACCCGGCCCGGGCAAACCGCGTTTACCTTTATGCCGGCACCGGCTACCTCCTGCGAGACGAGGCAGGTTAACGCATTCAGCATCGTTTTGGAGATACGGTAAGCCGAGGACGACCCTTTTAAACCGTAACCATCCTGCATGATTTCGAAAGCACCAAGACCGGAAGAGATGTTTACAATACGCCCATAATGATGCTTCTTCATCAGAGGGATCGCCGCCTGCGTCATACGAAAAGCACCAAAAAAATTCGTCTCCAGCGTTTGCCGCACGACCGACTCCTCTACATCCAGCACAGAAACCCCTCGGTCCAAAATAACCCCGGCATTGTTCACCAGCACGTCAAGACGGCCGTAGTCTGATTGTATTCGCTCCATCATCCGTGCCACATCGTTGATTTCGTGGACATCCGCCACCTGCAGCTTTACATCGAGCCGGGCCGCAAGCAATTCCTGGACAGCTAACCTCCCCTTCCCTTCGTCCCGGGACGTAATGATCACCTGAAGTCCTTTGGCAGCAAGCTGCCTTGCAATCTCTTTTCCAATTCCGCGGTTGCCCCCCGTCACGACAGCAACTCGCTTCACAACCAGCCCGTCAACCTTGTTCATTACGCCGATCCCCCTTGTCCAAAATAGCTTCCCATGCCTTAATGTTCTTCTGCAAATGAATTTCCGCCTGCTTCAGCAGCTCGATCTGCAGCTGGATATCATCCAGCTTCCGCTTACCTACCTCAATCGCATTCGGAAGACATTCGATTCTGGGCTGCTCATCAAATGCACATTGGAAAAAACTCATAATCTCCTTCACCGTCAATCCCAGGCTAAAATACATCTGGATCAGCCGAACCCGCTCGATATCCGTCTCCCTATATTCACGGTAGCCATTATTCTGACGGTCCGGAGACAATAGTTCCTTCTCCTCGTAATAACGCAAGGAACGCAAACTTACGCCCGTTTTACGTGACAACTCACTAATATGCACACGCAGCAGCTCCTTTTTCATTCGGTTAACCGCATTGTAAACCATCACATGATGTGAAGGTCAATCCGGAATTTCACAAGCATCATGCAATCCACGATCTCAAGTAGTCCATGGCATAAACATAATCTTTTGCCCATTCGGAAAAAGCAAGCTGCGGATCCCAAGTAACTGCACCAATCGCTTTGGCGCATCCCCAATCCAATATACGCTGATGGAGCATATGCACTCTAAATCGATCAACAAAGCCTTCCTTATTGGCAGAACCCTGCAAGTACATCTGTACAAAATGTCGAGCTGCTTCCTGTTCCTCGAAATCCCAATACATAATCACCATCTTGGGCAAATCCGCTGCTCCATCCCCAAAATATCCGGTCGTAAAATCAAAAATGCCGCTGATTCGCCACGCCTGACGAACCGTATCATACGCTACCAGCATATTCTCTGCCTTGAAATCCCCCATAACAAAAGTGGGGGAGCAATGCTTATCGAACTCATCCGCCGAGGCACGCAGCACCTCTTCAACCCATTCCGTATCGGCTCGGGTGATCTGGGAATATTGCTTGGCATCCTGTAACCAAAACCGAATCCGGTTGTAGAGCCACTCTTTATAAGATCCCTCAAACGGGCGGATCTTTAGTGTTTGCGGGTCGAGCTCGCCATACTGATTCACTGTCCAGCCGTGCATTTCATTTAAAATGTTGGCTGCTGAAGAGGCAATATCCATTCGATCCGCTGCGCCAAGACTTGCTCTACATTGTGGATCATACATATGTACGCCATGAAGACGGGGCATGATCGCGTAACTCCAGCCGAAAATATCGCCGGACTCATCCAGCAGATACGGAGCCGATAAAGGCAGTGATGTATATTCGTGCAAATAGTCCGTATAAAATTTCTCTTCAGCGAACTGCCCTGCATAAAGGGGATTTCCCTTCAATACATAGCTTCCTTTGCTCGAGTTAATGAACAACGTCTGATTTCCTACTCCCTTAGACGTTTTCTCAGCTGAAATGAGGTTCCCTAGATTGTGTCTGTCCAGCATGGTCTGGAGCTGCTCATTCGTTACCTGACCGATGGGGTTAGTTGAGAAAAAGATCTCTGTTGTCAGTTAAAACGCCTCCTTAAAATTCCCCCTGCCTTGGCAGGCATATATTTATCCGCACACAAATTTAATCCTTCATCAGATGATCCCAAACAGCATAAATCCGATGGTGTTAATGGCAAGATTGGCAAACATATGGACCATCCAAGATGCGTAAATATTGCCGCTACGCTCATTCAACCAGTTAAACAGTAGGCCCGCGACAACCAGACCGGCGATTAATAAGAGGAATAGCCCTACCGAGAACCAGCTGGACATCATCGCAATATGGTACACGGCAAAGGCCCCGGCACTGAATAGATAAGCAAACCGTCGTCCGACCTGCTCCTTCAGCGTAAAAAAAGCAAAACCCCGGAAAAAGAACTCCTCCAGCAGTGAATTCGCAATCGATATGTAAAGGGCTACAAACACAAAATTGCCTGCGTTTACCCCCAAGTTTTCCTGTAAGGCTCCTGTTACGTTGGTGAAATCAAATAAAGGACTCAACAAAAAATATCCGCCGAGTATGATCGTGAATACGCCGAATCCCAGCAGCAAGGACATCAGGAGGCCTTTTCTCTCGAAGGTGAACAACCTCCGAAACGATACCCCGCCGGCGATCACGGCGTAACCAATCGGTAATGTCAGAAACAGGATGATCTTGATGGCGGATTTTACGGCATAATCCGGACGGATCACCGCGTCTACCAAGCTCATGGCAAGACAGCTTAGTACGATGATAGTCAGAAGAGATATGATTTTCCTTCTTGATCTCATGAAAGTATCTCCTTCGGCAGCGAATTACGGTTGCTATATAAGAATTCGATACACGGCGTATAATGCCCTCTTCCTCAATAGAAAACGCCTCTGTGTCATCAAACAACAGAGGCGTTTTCGCTCAATCAATCTATATTCGATTCTATGAGACATAACGGCCTAGCGCCGCTTGGTACACACTCTTAGGTCGAAGTCCAATCAGTTTGTCTGCCGGTTCTCCGTTATGAAACACGATCACCGTCGGCATGGACATAATACCGAATTGAGCGGCAAGCTCCGGGGATTCGTCACAATCCACCTGATAGACATCCAGGCGACCCGCTTCTTCCTGACTCAGCTCTTCCAGAATGGGTAGCAGCACCTTGCACGGCGGGCACCATGTGGCTCCAAATTCAACCAGAGTGACTCCATTCTGTTTAATCGCGTCTTGAAAGCTGGCTGCATCTATTCGTGGTAAACTCATTTGCATTCCTCCGCTTCTTCCGATTCTCGTTCCTCCAGAATCGATTGCATGCGTTCCTCCAGATTCATCTTGATATGGTTCAGCTGGTGGATTTGCGCATCGATCTCTGCAATTTTTTGACGAAAAATCGGAAACACTTCCGCGCAAAACGCCTCTTTATTTTTCAAGACGCAATGCAGGAAACCCGCGATCTGCTCGGTGGACAATCCCAGATTCAAATATAACTGGATGGTACGCACCTGTTCTTCTGCGAGAATCGAATACTCCCGGTACCCGTTCTCGTTGCGAACCGGCATAAGCAATCCTTGCTGTTCGTAGTATCGAAGCGAACGGATGCTGACGCCTGTACGGGCTGCAAGTTCTCCGATTTTCATGCTTTTTCGCCTCCTGGATGAACGATTCGATTTCATTGTAAACCCTGACACTAGTGTCAGGGTCAAGCGAATTCTGCGAACATTTTATAAATGATCGTATTAGAAACGACGGATATCCCCGTTATTATTCTCTTTTTTTGGATTTCCCTTTAGAGCTTGCAGTTAATTTGGGCCAACGGTTCGAAGGCACATGCTGGAGCATCGTATGGAATACAGTCCCCCACTGCTCTTCGTTCAGCCTCCCGATGGGGAGCTCCCGATCCACCCCCAGCATTCGGACCAGCTTCGTAATCTGAGGAGGCGTGAACACACCCGCCAGAGACGCGAATAACGGCAGCCTCGGGTCCCGCAATCCGTAGGCTGCCAGCGCTCTAAACTTCGGTTGATGCTGCGTGGCAATGAGCGGCTTTTTCCTCCGGTTGATGGCTAGAATAGCGGAATCCACTTTGGGAGGCGGCGCAAAATGTTGAGGCGATACGGTCCGCACGAGCCGTATGTCATAATGCATCCTCCAGCTTAAGATACGCGGATCTTGAACCGGAACTGCCGTAAAACGTTTGGCTGCCCCCTTCTCCACAAGCAGCACGGCTCGCTGCAGCGGCACGCCGGGATGATCCAGCAGCTTCGCCATGATCGCTGTGGTGATCGAATACGGAATATTCGCCACGACGGCAAACGGACTTTTCGGAAGATGAACCTCCAGGAAATCAGACGGGTTAACGCGAATGTTGCTGCCATCTTTTATCTTGCTGAACAGTTTATCAATAAACGCCGGATCTGTCTCGATCGCGAGCACGTGTGCCGCCTTCTCTGCCAGCGGAAAGGTTAATGCCCCTGTGCCCGCCCCGATATCGAGAACGGTATCGGTGGATTGGATCCGGGCCAAATCGATCATCTCATGAATCAGCCGTTTGCTGATTAATAAATGCTGAGCGGAAAAGTTAGACGGTTTCTTCGGCTTTTTCCGACTATTTTTATTATGTTTAAACACAAAAAAGCACCTCATTCATTCGTATAGTAATGAAAAAGGCACAGCACAAATAATCCTTCGCATTTTTACATGAAAATGGATGGATCTAGATGTTCTGTACCATCATTAACGAATACGTATGAATGCGATGCAACACATGTAAGGACAATCCTCCCTTAGATGAAGCGAATCAAATAACAACCTCAGTATAGCATAGGCATCCCGTTGCCTCACGGGTACATTCTTTTAAAAAGATTTTTTACCGCCGATCCACTCGAAAGCTATGATATCTTGAGAAGGATAGGAATAAACCGATTTCGTATCCTACACATACCACAGATCTGGCATACCAGAAGGAGCAAACCTTATGCAAATTTATTTTACTAATGAAACTGCAGAATCAAACAGCGCCGACATAAATTACGTAAGGAACCAAATGATTAAGTATAATCTCAAGCATTTCCCAGACGACTTAAAGGGCCGTTATGAGGAAGTAAACCTATTGTTGAGGAATGCGGACGGTCAGATTTTGGGCGGAATTGTGGGGGAAATATGCTGGAACTGGCTGGAGATCCACTACTTGTTCGTGGATGAAGCTTTCCGTAAATCGGCGTACGGCGCCAAGCTGTTAAACGAGGCGGAAAAAATAGCGAAAGAGAAACAATGCGAGTTTGTTAAATTGGATACATTGAGCTTCCAAGCCTTGGATTTTTACATCAAGCAGGGGTATGAGGTATATGGCCAGATCGAGAATGCCGGACGGCATACGCATTACTATATGAAAAAGGATATTTAAAAGAAGGCAGCAAAACACCGCCTTCTATAGGTCTTCCATCAAATCCGCCGATTAAAAACATGGTTTAACATCTCACATACTTGCGTTTAAAACCTAGTTTCCCTCTCTCGACTTCTTTCCTAATATTTTCGGAAGCGTTCAGGAACTTGCTCTTATTGTCCCGCTTCATTTCTACCGGTCCTACGGCCTTTGCGGTCTCAACCGCCTTATCATGAAGCGGCAAATAGGAGATGGCTGCAGTGTACATGAAATTATTCATTGCGGATTTCGTTCGGTCCGGAGACTCGTGAATGGTCTTTTCCACCAGTTCGAGCATGGCCGAGATTTTGCTCTCCGGGAACTCACGATCCGGTCTGCTGCCGAGCAGCCAGCAGTAACAGCTCCACCCCGCCGACATTCTGAGCTCTTCGCCGCTTGCGATCCATTGATCGGCAACGTCTTGCGCAATATCTGCCTCTGCCAACGTTACGGCAACCACATAATCGGACAGCATATAAAAATAGGCCGCATCCATCCAGCGATTATAATCCGCTGCCGTCATCGCTTTAGGGTCTGCAATGATGCCGGCAAAGTACATGGCGTCGTAGTTCCCGGTGGCATAAAGCTGCTCAGCCAGTTGCTGATTGATTTTAATTTTCTTGGCCATCGGCTTCATGGCACCTGTCGCCACGCCAAAGAGCGGTTCACGCGCCCCATTGGACAGATACATTTTCTTGAGCCGTTCCTTGCCTAGCGCTTCAAGCTCCGCCATAACGGATTCTGCATTCATGGTTCGACACTTCCTTCATTGGCTTAGTATGCAGCTGCCGAATAAGCGACAGACCGCAGTTCACATGACTTGAGTGTACAATAATAATGACGGACAAGCCTAGTCTCACTTGATGGAAAGTTCCGGATTCTGATCAAATTTTACGCAAAAAACCGGCGATCGCTTCCCGATGGAGTATCGGGAAGTAATCGCCGGCAGCAGAAATTACATAGCCTCCGGTTGCTCCGACTGGACTTTCGGTGTCACCACCGACACGAGCAGTTCGTTTGCCGAAGAGATCAGCACGACCCCGTCGGGCAGTTTAAGATCCCCGACGTGTAAGGAATTCCCGATATCCAGTTCGCTGATATCAACTGGAATGATGGCAGGAATACGGTCAGGGAAAGACTCAATCTCGATGAACGTGCTTTGAATTTGGACGACGCCTCCAAGTTTGGCTCCCTTGGCGGCGCCGATGTAATCGAGATTTACTCTCGTCCGAACAACTTCATTTATATTGATGCGCAAAAAGTCGACATGAATGTATTCACGAGTAATTGGATCACGCTGAACGGACTCCAGCAAAACCGGAAGCGGCTCCCGATCGTCAAAATGGAGCTCAAGGATTCCTCCCTTGCCGTTCCTTGCCCATTTGCCGAATTCTTTGGTGGACAGTTGAATCATCATATTGTTTTCCCCTGTGCCAAATACAACCGCCGGAATTCGTCCCGAAAGACGAAGCTGCTTAAGTCCAGTTTTGTTCATCGCGGCGCGCGTTTCTGCTCGTAAATTTACTCTCATCTCAACAACACTCCTCAGATTATCGTTATTTGGGTGCACTCTCCATCGATCGTCCATAATGAACTACGGATTTCTCCCCCCGTAGCGGGGAAATCAGGAGCACCATTGCATCACCTCCAGATAGACATTTAATGTAAAACGGCTATAAATATGCGAGAAGGCACCTCGTCCCAAGGGAACGAAATGCCTAATTACTTGCTACCATATCATAGAAAATGAGTGTTGTCGACCGAAGCGGACTGGAATTGGTCAATATTCACTACAAACGGTCTTGTTCCATAATCTTGTAATGTGATGTCTCAAGTGTCCTGCTATAACAATGAAAAAAGAGGGGCTCTTTCGCCCCTCTTTGCAATATCTCCGCTTTAATTGTCTTTCCTGATCAACAGCGTTACCGCCTCCACATGGCTTGTCTGCGGGAACATGTCGACCGGCTGCACCCAATCGAGCTCATAACCGCCGTCAAGCAGCACCTTGCAATCTTTCGCCAAGGTCGAGGGATTGCAGGATACGTATACAAACCGCTTCGGCTTGGTGCGGAGCACCGTCTCCAGGAAGCGCGAGTCCAGGCCGGTACGCGGCGGGTCGGCAATGATGACGTCCGGCTTCAAACCCTCCTTGATCCAGCGCGGCAGCAGTTCCTCTGCCTGACCGACGTGAAAGCTCGCATTAGCCCGTCCGTTTCGCTGCGCATTGGCCTTGGCATCCTCGACGGCTTCGGGGATCGTCTCGATCCCGCGCACCTCCTGGGCATAAGGCGCAAGCCACAGGCCGATCGTGCCCGTTCCGCAGTAGGCGTCGATGACGGTTTCCTTCCCCGTCAATCCGGCTGCCCCCCGGACCGACTCATACAGCTTGACCGTCTGCTGCGGATTCAGCTGGAAGAACGCTCTGGGCGACAGCGAGAATTGCAGGTCACTCAGCGATTCCTGCATGCTCTCGGCTCCCCAGAGCGAGATTGTCCGGTCTCCGAAGATGAGTGAGGTTTTCTTGGGGTTAATATTGAGTGAAATCCCGCTCACCTCCGGAATGGTAAGGCGCAGCATGCGAACGAGATCCTCCTGCCTTGGCAGCTTGCTTCCGGCCGTCACCAGCGTCACCTGAAGCTCCCCGGATTGGAAGCCGTGACGAACCACAATCGTCCGAACGCCGTCCTTGTTTCCATTCTCCTTGTGCAGCGGAATCCGCAACTCTTCGAGGACGGATTTGACCTTCTCCACCGCTTCATTCACCTTCGGATGCTGAATCGGGCAGCCGCTAATGTCCACAATCGTATGGCTGTCCGCTTCATAGAGCCCTGCGATCACTTCGTGGCCCTTCCGTTTCAGCTGAAGCTGCGCTTTGTTCCGGTAATTCCATGGGTGCTCCATGCCGAGGATCGGCTTAAACTTCACATCGTCCCGTCCTGCATACCGGCTGAACGCCTCACGCACAATATCCGTCTTAGCCTGCAGCTGTCCCTCATAGGAGATATGCTGAATTTGGCAGCCGCCACAGATGCCGAATACCGGACAAGGAGGTTCTATCCGGTAAGGCGATCGCTTCTCCACTTCTACCAGCTGTGCCTTGATAAATTTAGGCTGGACCTCTTTCACCTCGGCTTTGACAACTTCGTTCGTGATTGCTCCGTCAATAAACACCGCCTTGCGGCGGTAATAACCGACCCCTTCGCCGTTAATGCCAAGCCGTTTGATCGTAACGACAATAATGTCGCCTGCTTGCAGCTCATCTGCGTGCTCACGTCCGGATGAAGGCCGTGGCCCGCGTACTCCTTGCTTATATTTATCGGACGGTTTCGCCTTCGAATACGATGAAGCCGATAACGAATCCTTGTTCTTCCTATGTTCGCGCTTAAAAGCCGGCTTGGCCCCTGTTTGGTTCGCAGCCGCCTTATCACCCGGCTTCTTTCCGTATGCCGTTGATTTGTTATTTTTGGTTCCTTGTCCGGAACGTTGTTGTTCGCTCATGCCTTGAATGCTCCATCCTTAATGGTATCGTGTCCAATATACCATGCCGAACCTGCGAATGCTAACGGGCTGTACTCTTTTTCCTGATTTCATGGCTATTCTTCAGCTTCCAGGGAGTCAATATCTTCACTACGTAAACTGCAAAAAAATATTTTTGCAATTCGGAAACCAGAGGCAATCTTCCAGCGTATAATTCCATTATCATACATTCTCTTATGGAGGTATCTTTTATGTCGTTTTTTAACAAAATGCTAGCCAGTGTAGGAATTGGAGCAGCCCAGATCGATACGCATCTCGAAAAATCCTCCTATTATCCAGGTGAAGAAGTACGCGGCGTCATTCACATTAAAGGAGGAAACGTAGAGCAGACGGTCGACCGTATTTACTTGAAAGTGATGACGGAATACACCAGGGAAAGCGACGACAAGAAGTACATAGAATCCTATACCCTTGCCAAAATCAATGTCTCCAGCCGCCTCACGTTAAAGCCTGGCGATCAACAAGAAATACCATTCTCTTTTGCCCTGCCGCTGGAAACGCCGCTCACCATTTCGCGGCAGCCGGTATGGATCCATACCGGCCTTGATATCGACAATGCCATCGATCCGAAGGACCGTGATTTTATCGACGTTGAACCGGACGAAGGCGCATCCGTTGTTTTTGACGCCGTGGAAGAACTTGGCTTCAGCTTCAAAATGGCCACATGTGAATATCACCCGAGATTAGGCCAGGGCGTTCCTTTTGTGCAAGAAATTGAATTTTATCCTGGCTCCTCTTATGCCGGCCATATCAAAGAGCTTGAATTGATTCTGTATCCGGAGCAGGAAGGGATTTCCGTCCTGGTCGAAGTCGACCGCAGAGGCAGAGGGGTATCGGGCTGGCTCCAGCGATCCCTTGATATGGATGAACAGCACTCCTGGGTTACCCTGGATCAACAGGATCTGGAGCAAGGACCATCTCATGTGGCTCAAATTCTTGACGGTGTTATCCGCAGATCGATCCAATGAAAAAAATGGCCCGCAAGGCTGGTCACTTGATCCCAAGTGACTCTCCTGCGGGTCATTATTTTTAATAAAGCTTGTTAAATAAAATAATGCGGATACTTCTCGCGTAAAATATCCTGCTCCACAACGACAAGACGCAGATGGCGCTCCATTACGTTCATGGCCTGCTCCGCTTGTTTATTAACGATCAGTTGATACATTTCCTTATGCTGCGAGATAATATTCTCCCAGTTGGAGTCCTTCGACAGGCGAAGCAGCCGCAAGCGGTTGAAATGAATGTTCAGTTGCTGCAGCATCTTCCAGGTCCGTTCTTTGCCTGTACCCTCAAACAGAATTTGATGGAACTCCTCGTCCAGCTCAAACAGCTTATAGAAATTATGGTTTCCCGCGCATATGTCCTGAAGCGCAATATTGGTTTCCAGACGGAAACGGAACTCTTCGGGGAAAAATTCGCAGGCGAGCGCCACGATTTCCTTCTCGATCTTCTCCCTAATAAACCGGCCTTCCTCAACATGCTTGAGATTAATACGGGATACGATTGTCCCGCTTTGCGGAATAATGTCGAGCAGTTCCTCCTCGGCAAGCTTCATGAACGCTTCCCGGACCGGCGTTCGGCTGACGTTCAATTCATCCGCAATTTCCTTTTCCGAGATTTTCGTACCCGGCTCCAGCTCCAGATGGAATATCCGGTCTTTCAGCAGCTGATAGGAATACTCCCTGGTAGAGCCTTTAATCTTTTGCTCTGTTGACATATGTCGTTACCTCTTTCTCTTATGCTCAAGTGTTCTTTTTGCTTACGTTATAAAATTCGGCTGATCGCATCGCTTTCTATGCGGATGGCTCTTCCGATACCGCTTGAAGTTATTTCTCCCTCTATATTACCTGAATCAAGGGCACGGGCGGTATATAATGTACGGGAATCTGCGGAAAAAGCTCCCGGAGCAGCTTGGCCGCACAGGCCATACCGGGCTCCTCGCTGGCGGCATGACCAAGCAGAAGCATGGACGGGTTCCGGCCTTGAGCCACTGCATCGCCGATATATTCGGGTGTCTCCCATTCCGGGCCTTCGCCGGCGATAAGCAGATCCAGCCGCTCATTCACGCAGAGAGGAATAGCATGCGCGCCGCCGCCACGGTAGCCGACGGTTATGCCGATTCTGGAGCATATTCCGCTTCGATTCCCCACATAACGAAGATACGGAAGATTCAGTTTTCTTTTTATATCTTCTGCAATCTCCTGAACTGTCAGTTCTCCGGGCAGTGTGACTAGGGCAGCTGTAGGAAGGTACGTATCGATATAGGGCTCCCAGTCCAGTGCCTGAACCAATCCCTGTGTGATCATATCGGGAACATACCTGTGAGGCGCATCATGAAACCGGTAAATCGCCAGATTGCCGGAATGGATCAGATCTATTTTATCCTGGTGGACAGAACTCGCCTGCATCCCATCCACTCCATCCTCATGGTGGCTGTAAAAGATCCCCTCATGGGTGATCACAAGGTTAGCTCCCGCCTGTACGGCTCTCTGCAAAACCGAAAACGAGGCGGCGAACGTGACGGCGATGCCGTGAACGATGGCATCCGCGCTTCCGGCTACAACCCCGTCCACCGTGGATTCAAGGCGTCCCGCTGGTTCGGTTAATCGGTTGATTACGTCTTGAACGGTCACACTCAATTTAGAACAACCTCCTTGTCGTCTACAGTGCAGGATGGAACATCGCGACCGTCCGAACTTCCAAACAGGCTGCCTTTCCATAAAGAAACGGCAGCCTGTCGATCCGTTGGTTATTGTTGCTCTTTATATTTTTTATAAGTCTTATTCGCAATCTCCAGGTATTGTCCTACGCCCTGGCTATCCAGCTCCTTCACGAACTTGTCGTACTCGGCAAGATCGCGATCGCCCAGAATGAACTTCAGCGTGTTCTGATCCGTGTAGTCCTTCAGCGGCGTGCTCAAAAGCGTCACTCGCTCGCGTTCTTCAACCGAGTACGGAATCGGCGGCTCCGGCTTCACGACAGTTTTTGTTTCGCTCATGCTCTTCTGGAACTGCTGCTCTTCCTCGCTGAACATGGATTGAAGCAGCTCCGTCGTGCCGCCGTACGCAAACACGCCGCCCGAGAAGCCGTGCTCGATCCGCAGATCCTTCGTGCCCTTCGGATTCAATCCGTTGTAGTTAATGTCGTCCATCAGCTTGCGCACGCCGCCTTCCTTGGTATACGTTACGCCTTCGACGCCCCACTTCGTAAATTCCTGTCCCTCGTCGCTGTAATAGAGCCAGTCGATAAACTGCAGGATGGCTTTAAAATGCTCGCTCTCTTTCACTTTGGAAGTGATCATCACCCCGTTCTCGAGTCGGCTGCCGGACATCAGCTGGCCTGCCGGGCCGCCGGGAACCGTGATTTTGCTGATCGCATACTTGCCTTCGCCCAGCGTTTTGTCCATATCATTGCGATGCTGGACCACGGTCTGGGAGTTGCCGTTAATGATGAAGGATTTGCCGGTCACGAACTTTTGCACGGCCTGATCGTCATCCTGGGTAAAGCTCTCTTTGTCCAGCAATCCTTCATCCACCAGCTTATGGAAGTAGGCCAACATGTCCTTATATTCATCCGTTGCCGCCGTGTACACAAATTCATCCGTATCTTCCTTATACGTAAGTCCGCTGCCGTAGCCCCATCCGCCTTTGGTGCCGAAGCCCGTAGCCGCGATGTTCAGCGTACTGTTGAATTTGAAGCGATCGGAGAACGGCGTAATGTCCGGGTACTCCTGCTTCAACTGCTTCATCGCCGTATACAGCTCATCCCAGGTGGTCGGAATTGCGATGTTATGCTTTTCGAAAATATCCGTGCGCACGATCAGCGTATAGTCCGGCCACACCGCTTCATGGAGGCCCGGGAGCACATAATATTTTTTGTCCTCCTGGCGAAGCCCTTCCAGTTCGCTTTCCATGTCCCATTTCTCGATCTTGTCCTTGAAGTTCGGCATCAGATCAATATAATCACTGATCGGAAGAATCGCACCGGAAGCCACGAACGCGGATTCCTCCCCGGGGTAAGTCTTCGGAATGACCAGCGGCGCATCGCCGGAGCTGATCAGCAGACTGCGCTTTTGGCTGTAATCGCTCATCGGCACGATCGTCGGCTTCAAGGTCACGTTCGTCATTTCTTTTATTTTAGCAAAAAGCATCCAGTCCTGCTTGTAAGGATACGCCGGCTGGTCGCTGTAGAGGATGGACAGATCGAATGGCTCCGTCGCCTTGAACGTATCGCCTACGGCGTAGGTTTCCATCGCGCCCTTATCCTGGATTTCGGCCTCTTTGCCGCCTGTCTTGTCGGTACACGCCGCCAAGATCGCAACGATTAACGATAGCAATAAAGCTTTGCCGGCAAACGATCGATGACTCTTTTTCACTTTCTCATTCCCCCCATGATATCAATAAAATGTCCTTACGGATGGTCCTATTGCTTTACGGAGCCCAGCATGATGCCGGTTACGAAATAACGTTGCACGAACGGATAAATCGTCAATATCGGCAAAATGGTCAGCACCATGGTCACCGATTTGATATTGGCGGATATCTGCGTCAGGTTATCGGCCGAGGTAGCACCGGCGGAGGTCACGCCCGTTGCGCCCGCTATCATGTTGCGCAAATAGATCGTAACCGGGAAGAGCTCCTTCTGATCCAGGTACAGGAAAGCCGGAAACCAGGAGTTCCAGTGCCCGACGGCATAGAAGAGAACCATGGTCGCGATGACCGCTTTGCTTAAAGGAAGCACGATTCGGAACAGCATGCCGTACGTGTTCAAGCCGTCAATGGCCGCGGCTTCCTCCAGCTCTTCCGGCATATTTTCAAAAAAGGATTTCATGATGAGCATGTTATATATGCTGATGGCTCCCGGGATTACGATGGCCCAGATCGAGTTGCTGAAGCCCAGGCTGTTAATGAGCACATAGTTCGGGATCAGCCCCCCGTTGAAGAACATCGTGAACACGGCAAACATCGTCAGGAACTTGCGTCCTACCAGCCTTTTCTTGGACAGGGCGTAAGCAAAAATCGTCGTTAAGAACATCGATATCGCGGTGCCGACCACGCTGTACACGACGGTGTTTTTGTAATTCGTCCAGAACATGGCGTCATTGGTGACGGTTTTGTAGGTATCGAGATTGAAGCCCCTCGGAATCAGGTTCACCTTCCCTGAATTGATGTACGACTCGCCGCTGAAGGATTGAGCGACCACGTTCAGGAAGGGATACAGCGTGATGAAGACAACGAACAGCAGAATGATGGCATTGCACACTTTGAACACCTTATAGGATCTTGACTCCTTCATAACCGCTCCCTCCTTACCATAAGCTTCGATCCGTCAGTCTTCGCGAGATCGCATTCACGGAGAATACCAATATAAGTCCGATTATGGATTCGAACAGTCCAATGGCCGTGGCATAACTGAAGTTGTTCGATACGAGACCGACCCGATACAGGTACGTCGAGATCACATCAGCCGTCTCATATATAACCGGATTGTACAGCAGCAATATTTTCTCGAACCCTACCGCCAGGAATGCCCCCATGTTCAGGATCAGCAGCGTCACAATCGTCGGCAGGATGCCCGGAATCGTGACAAACAGCGTTTGCTTCCAGCGGTTGGCCCCGTCGATCCTTGCCGCCTCGTACAGCGATTCATCAATCGTCGTTAATGCGGCCAGATACAGGATCGCGCCCCAGCCCATGCCCTGCCAGATTTCCGACGAGATATAGATCGCCCGGAACCACTCGGCCCGCTGCATGAAATTGATTCGTTCCCCGTTAAAGAACTCCACGAGCGAGTTAACGGAGCCGTTGACCGACGTCAATTGCAGGATCATCCCGGCAACGATGACGATGGACAGAAAGTGCGGGAGATAAGAAGCCGTCTGAACGAATTTCTTGAATCGCCTGCTCTTCACCTCATTCAGCAGCAGCGCAAAGATGATGGGTACCGGAAACGTAAAGAGCAGGGATAACGCACCGAGCAGCAGGGTATTCTTGAATACGTTCCAGAACGCCGGGTCATGGATAAACATGTTGAAATAGTGCAGTCCTACCCATTTCTCCCCATAGATGCTTCCTCCGGGCATAAATCGCCTGAAAGCGATCACGTTGCCAATCATCGGTCCATATTTAAAAATGAGCAGGTACATGACCGGCAAAATCAATAGGGAATACAGCTGCCAATCCTTCCGGACCAGGGCAGCGACGGTTTTAAGTTTGGATGGCTTCTTGGCCGCTTTCACGGCTGGCAAGGAATGATGCGCAACTTTTGGCTCCATCGACGTAATTCACTCCAATCCGTATGGCCTCTTCTCATACCTCTTTCGTCATGGAATATGGCCGTGTTTCATGATCCAGCTCCATTCAGTACTCACGAAGAAATCGCTTTCAATTATTGTGGCTATAAGCAGGTTGCAGCGTTACGGCAGGTAATATCCTCCCTTATATTGATCCCCCCTTCAATATTAAGCGCTTACAATATTGGTTTTACCAATAGACTTCCGTATCTTGAACGTTATACCGACAAAGTGACCCAGCTGCCTCTCCCACCTATGTTGAGAGTTGCGTTTCACCATACTAGTATAACTAGTATGGTAGTTGGTTTCATTTTAATGGACGTTTTCTCCAATTTCAATACATTTTTTTCTCATGAATCATATTTCGGTCCGAAGCCTCAAAAAAACCGTAAGCGTATTTAGGCTATGGCCTGATGCGTTTACGGCTTTCGGATTCCATTCCTGCTGAGGTGTTGATCAAGTAAAAGGGCAGAAGTCATCACTTCTGCCCCTTGTGATTCCTCCTGCCACCTATATATCTATATTTACTTCAGCTCCGTCACGTTGCCGTCAATGCTGATGCTTTTGATGTCCACATCCCCCAGAAAAACGAGGTTGTTCTTGCTGTCCAAATTATACAGCCACTGAAACCCGCTCTTTGTGGTACTTGTCGAACTGGCATGAAGCATCAGTTCTGATCCGTCAGCGGCGATAACCTTAACCTCCGGCGTATACTCCGGCAGTTTATCCAGCTCACCATCGGTACGCTTGCCTTCGATAGCTACACCGATGGAAGAGACACTAATAGTACTGAGAGACAGTGCCTCCTCACCCTCATCGATCGCCAGATTCAGACTCTGCTCTCTCTGCTTCCCGGGAGAAATGGTGAATTGAACATCCCAAGGGCCTTCAACGGCTTGGGTGTTGTCCGCTGACGTGATTCGATCGGCTGTGATCCGTGCCTTAAGCCCGTCGAGGTCATTCATCGCATCCATCTCAAATACGCCGACAAGCTTTTTGTTATCCTCAAGAAGCTGCTGCCCCACCATATAACTCACATCATGTTCCGTTTTCAGTTCAAGTAGGGGGATCGAAACACCCTCGGGGAATGGCGTGCCATCCTCTTTCATGAAGCTGACCACCAAATAACCGCTGTTGCCGACATAAACCCCTTCTTCCACATTCATGGTTACCCCGGACGCGGTATCTGTCCCTTGTATAGGTGATCGTTCGTCTTCCGCAATGGACGCGGATTGACCGAAGAACTGCTTCAAGCTATCCATGTATTGGCTCGCAAATGCGGTCGTGCTAAGTATCATAATCATCGCGGCAGCGATAACGATACTGGCTTTATATTTTTTCACTTTCCTGTTTTTAAACATCATCGTTTCCTCCTCTTGAATACGGTTCATCGCTCGATTCTTGATGCGTTCCATACTGATTTGCTGTGTCAACTCGCGTTCCTCTTCCTCCGTAAGGAGAAGATTCTCCAGCTCCTGATTGTCGATATTGGCCATGATATCTACAATTCGCCGCTTCACTTGCATCCATCCCCTTTCGCTATCGATTCGAAGCTTCACTCCTATAGACACGGTCCTTATAGAAATCCTACGGATTCTCGGTTTCATAATGAATGCGCAGTTTGTCCTTTGCCCGGCGGATCCGGGCCGTGACGGCTTTCTCCTGCATATTCAGCCTGCTTGCAATATCTCGGACTTTCTCCAAATAGAAGTACCTGCGGATGAAGATTTCGCGATCCGGTTCCCCCATATCCTGGACCATGCCGCTAATCGCTTCCTTCTCCTGCCGCAGAATAGCCAATGCCTCTGCAGAAGGACAAGAAACCGCATCATCTTCCAATTCGGATTCAATGACCCGCTGTCTTTTTCGCAAAACATTCAAGGTATGATTACGCGCGGCTATGGCCAGATAAGGCTTGAGGCTATCTCCGCGCAGCATGATTTTGGGCCCGTCTGTCCACAGCTTGACCAGCACGTCCCCGGTGATTTCCTCCACATCGTAGGAATTAAACCGTCCACCGGCCACTTTAGCGACCACCGCGGCTATGTAGCGTGAATAGCGGTCAACCAATGTTTCAAAACACCGCGGATCTTTCTGCGCAAGCCCGTCCAACAATGTCCGATCCTCCATGGATCCTCCCCCTTTATATCCATCTCTTTTGGTTGAACCAAGCCATAGATCCGGTGCTACTATATAAGACACCTTTAATTCCGGAAACCCTACACATCTTTCAAAAAAATGATCCTTTCGCCAGGCAAACTTACTGGAACAGTTTTGTGTAACGGCAAAAAAACCGACCCCATCCGGATCGGCTTTTTCTACAAACGTATGATTTTATTGCAATTGCGGGGAAGCTTCGGATTGCTGTCTGGAAATAATAAACAGTACGACCCAGATCAGCAGGAATCCCAGAAGCTGAGGACCTGTCACGATCTGCTGGAATACGATCCAGTTGATGAGCACGCCCACCATGGGAAAACTCAATTCCGCGAGTGTTGCCACGGAGGCTTTGGTCGTGGTTAATCCTTTATAATAAACCAGCAAGCTCAGGAGACCCGGCAGTAATGCCTGACCGATCAGGTTCAGCGATACCAAGGCAAAGGCCCCGGTATTCCAGGCCGGCATATTCCATGCTGCACCCTCGCTCCACGTGATGACGGTCAGGAGCGGCAGGGCAAGCACGAAGCGCAGCGAGGTTACCGTCTCGTATTTCAGTTTGCCTACCATCAGGCGCCCCATGACGGTTGAACCGCCCCACAGCGCTGCTGCGCCTAAGGACAAGAGACTGCCAACTTGAATAAACTCATTCCAATGGCCAATCGGCAAGGTTAAACCGAAGGTCAGTAAATACGTGCCCGCCAACGCGATGATGAGCAGTATGCCGAAATGGCGCGGAAGCTTCTCTTTCAGAAGCAGGCTGGCCAGAATGATGGCAAACAGCGGCTGCAGCTTCTGAAGCAGCAGGACGGCATTCAGATTGCCGCTCGACAGCCCCATCGTGAACAATACGGTAGCCAATGCCGAGCCGCCCCAGGATATAAACAGCAGAGCACCGACATGATTCCAGCCAAGGCCTTTTAGTTCCTCCCGGTTCTTCCACAATACAGGAATTGCAATCAGGGAAATAATGATATGTTCAAGCAAAACGATCTGTGCCGAAGTCAGATTCTTAAGCAGAATGACCCGGAATAAGGGGTCTACGCCCCACAGGGCGGCTCCCAAAACGACGAGCCAGAACCCTCCCTTAAAACGTCGACTTGCCTGTGTGTCGGAACCATAGGGTTTCACCTTGACTCCAGTATTAATATTACTCATCTTGCCCTCTCCTGTCTTGAATACGGAGGTCTTACTAGCAGAAAGCCCCCGTCATCGACATATGTCGACGTAAACGGGGACTGATCAAATAAGCCTGCGCCCGAATGGAAAATTTCGCATCCACGGCAAACTCATCTTTGATCTTCTCCCATCCGGACTTTACCGTCGGCCTTGGAATTGCACCAAGTCAGTCGCTGCGATCAGATTCACACCAGAACGCAGCGAGTCGCGGGCTGAGTTTCGTTCACGCCGGAACGAAGCATCACCGCCGGTTAGGAATTTCACCTTACCCCGAAGATCCATATTCATGTTTTATTTTTGTAATGCATTCACACTCACTAATTAACCGATAATTCCTATGAGCTTAGTTGATATATTGAAATTATAACATGAATTCTTTCATGTAAATACATCTATTTTCAAAATAAGTGAAATTAGACTTGAATACAATGAAAAATCTCACGTTCAACCAAGACTTACTGAGAATTATACAGCAAGTATCGATTTGTTACCAGTATGATTTTTTGGTATTTATTCATTTTAGGTAATATCGAATATCTTGTAGCTGGAACGGGTACCGACCGCACCAGCCTGAAGACATAACAGATCGAGAGCGTCCTTGGTATTATGACTCATTCCGCCTGTTTGAGGCAACGACATCGATAGATCTGTTGAACTGGCGGCGGATTCACTCTCGTACTGCTTCGTCTCGCTTAACAGCATTTTGCTCCCATCCGGTTGAACCATATACTGACGCAAATAACCGTTTTCCCTTACGGTTACCAGCTTTCCCTTATTCTCTTCTTCCTCCTTGCTCTTCTGGAGCAGCTGTTCAAATCCGCCTTGGGCTGATTCGGCGCCCATCCGTTTCACCTGACTCCAGTATGTATATGCAGACGCAATGCGCATGAACCCACATCCTTATCCCATCGTTAATCTAACACTTACGGATATTATCGGATACCAGCGCACTTCTCTTTAACCGCTCGCAATTTACATTGTTATAAAAAAAATGTCCTTAAGGTTTCAGCAACCTTAAGGACGGTCTTATAATTCTAATGGATTCCTCTTCGCTTAGTTCATAAAGTTCAATGCTGCCAAAGTACGTTTCAGAACAAGTGCCGCTTGCGCACGGGTAACCGAATCGAGTGCACCGAAATGACCATGGTTGTCACCCCGCAGGATGCCTTGCTCCGTAAGACTGGCAATATGGGCAGCCGCCCAAGCAGGGATGGATGCCTGATCTTTGAATTCAATACTGGCATTCGCACTCTGGTTCGGCAGGTCTGTCGGATTTACCGCCTCCATGGCCCTGGTGATCATTACGGCCATTTCCGCTCGAGTCATGCTGGCATTGGGCAAGAAGGCACCGCCAGTGCCGCCCTCGATCAAGCCGTAACGCAACGCTGCGCCGATCTCGCCGGCATACGCGGAGGCATCCTGAACATCCTTGAATGCTCCGCTCTCGATGACCGGACTAAGTCCCATCGCGCGGACCAGCATTGCCGTAAACTCTGCTCTCGTGATTACTTTGCCCGGCGCGTACGAGTTAGCGTTAACTTCGTTCACGAGCAGCTTGGAAGCCATGGATTCGATTTCCGCTTTCGCCCAGTGGCCGTTTAGATCGGCAAAGGTTTTCTTATACTGCAGCAGTGCGTAAATGCCGTTTCCGGCATGCTTCACTTCGATGGCCGGTTTACCATTCCACGTCGTCGCTGTGGCCGGTACAAATCGGAAGCTTCCCGCATCTGCGTCAAAAATTACAGCAGTGACCGAATTCGAAGCTGTCCCTGCCGGCAGCGGCAGGATGCGGCTGATTACGCGCTTCCCGAAATCCTTCCGTTCTTGCTCTGCGCCTGGTGCTCCAACCGCTACTCCAAACTGAAGCGCTCCGATCGCAGCCATCGAGGCACCCATAGAAGCTGCCTTGCTTATCATAGCATCCGCTACCTTGCTGGCTGCCGGAGCCACGGATACCTTCACTTGGATGCTGCCAGAGCCTTGAGCCGGCTTCAGAACCTCATCCAAATGTAGAGCCGTCACTGGAAGACGGAAGGCTCCAAGTGCGGTCTCCAGCACCAGGGTCACATTCGAATTCCGTTCCATGGCGAGCTTCAGACCTGCTGCCGAAAGGGATAACTCGGCTGCACGGTTCAACTCTGGAGCCCGAATAATGAGTTCCTGCTGCCCGTTCGCAGACACTCCGGCAACTGCCTTCTTCCACGCCTCTTCCTTCACCGTAATGCGGTCCACTGCTCCGCCTGCATCAGTTATATTCAGATCCTTGCCTGCCATTACGTTTGGCAATGATGTGTTTCCGCCAGAGGAAGGAGGATTAGGCTGTGATACCGGCGGTGTTACGGAACCGCCTCCCGACCCGCCTGATCCTGATCCAGGAGAAGAGCCGTCGCCCGGATTGGCCGGTTTCTTCTGCTCCGTAATTCTCCCCTCGACCTTAGGCGTAACCTTACCGCCCAGCTTGTTCACATATTCCATGAAAATTTCATAATCCGGGTAACCCAGATCCTCGTTGTATTTTCCTTCGGCAATCGCATCGGCAAAGGATTTATATCCATCCCCGCCCTTGGCTACAAAGCTGTTCGTTGCCATCCGGTATGTCTCGGTCAATACCAGAGGTTTGTAGCTTCCGTCCTTCATGATCTGTACGTCGAACACTTTATCGCCTGCCGGAGCGCTAGGATCCCATTTGAATTTCATCCCGGCGATTTGCGGGAACTTCCCTGGCAGATCCGCCAGTTTGGCACCGCTTATTCCGTTTTCCAATCCGTCTTTCAGCTGCTGTCCCGTGACATCCATGACAAACAGCGTATTCCCGAATGGCATCACTGTTCTCAGCTCGCCCATCGTGATTTCGCCCTCATCGATCGCGGCGCGAATACCTCCACCATTGGTGAGGGCAATATCAGCATTCTTAAGCTCTTTGGCTTTAGCCAGCATGCCATCCGCAATCAGATTACCGAGATTCGTCTCCTTGGAGCGGACATTCTCGCGTTTGCCATCAAGTACGACGCCTGCAGTACCGATAACCTGCTTCATCAGTTCTTCCAATTCCGCTTTGTAAGGAGCCAGCATATCCTTGGCCTGCGTGTCTTCCTGGACCGTACTGTCTACCGGAATCAGCTTGCCGTCGAGTTGGCCGTCGCCAACGAGAACAACGCCGTTTTTGTCAAACTGCAGGTCTACCCGGCCGAGGAACTTGCCCCATTCATTCGCCTGCACGATGACGGTTGGTGTACCGTGTTGATTGTCCGTCACCACTTCCGGTGCATTGAGCGTTGTATGGGTATGGCCTCCGACAATGAGGTCGATGCCTTCGACGGCCTCGGCCAGCGCCTGATCTTTAGCGTAACCCAGGTGAGACAAGGCGATGATCTTATCAAGCCCGTCCTTCTCCATCGCTTCAACCGTTGCCTGGGCCGAAGTCACCGCATCGCGGAAGACTACGTCTTTTCCTGGGCTGGACGTCTCGGCCGTATCCTCGGTCGTTAGGCCGAATACCCCGACCTTTTGGCCGTCAACCAGCAATGTCACGTATGGATATACCCCGTTATTTGCCGTCGTCTTTGGCTGATCGGTATCGATCACCGCCGGCTTACGAATCAGGTGCGAGATGTTAGCATCCTGACTAAGATCCACATTCGCGCTGACAAGCGGGAATTGCGCCTTACTCACGAAATCTGCAAGCGTCTTGGTGCCTTGATCGAATTCGTGGTTACCGAACGTCATCGCGTCATAACCCATATAGTTCATGAAGGCCAGATCCGCCAGCCCAAACCATTTGGTGAAATACAGATCGCCGGAGAATACATCCCCTGCATCCAGCAGCAGGCTGTTCCCGCCTTCGCTGCGGACCTCCTGAACCAGCGTAGCCCGTCTGGCCACTTCCGCCAGATGCGCATGGGTATCGTTGGTATGCATCACCGTTAACTTCCACGGTTCTCCATCCACTGAACCGTCCGTTACCTTAACCGGCACTACCGCTGATCCGTAGCCATCCTTGCTCAGGACGGTAATCACCGCTTCCCCTGCGGAGATCGGCGTGACCAGGCCGTTCTGGTCTACCGCAGCCACCATTTCGTTGGAGGAACTCCAAGCCAGCTCGGTTGAACCGCCTTGGATCGGCTCCACGCTCGCCTGCAATAGTTCCGGTGTGCCGCCTGGACTCAGCTTAAGCGATGTCTTGTCCAGCGTAATCTTGGTTACCTGGAGCTCCAGCAGGGCCACCGTTCCACTGACCTCATTAGCGACCAGCAGCAGCGGCCGTCCTGTCTTGCTGTCCGCGGCCGGAATAAAGTCCAGTCCCTCCGGGCCGGAATCCGACTCTATCCCGCCGTTAAAATCCCGTGTGTTGATATAGTTCAGAAACGCAGGATCGGATGGATTCGTGACATCATACGTCATAACCCCGCCAATGCGCTCAAGTCCGACAAAAGCCAGCGTTTTCTGTCCGACCTTACCCACGGCAACATATTCCGGCTCAGGTCCTTTCTTGGCGCTGCGGCTGTCCAGATCGGTTTTATCATTGCTGGCATTGAAATGATTCGGCAAGCGCTCGGCCGTAATCTTCTCAAAATCACTGCCGCTGTCGTACACCTGGGACATGTCGGCTGCATTCCAGATGGAGAATGAACGACCTCCATACAGATATAGCCCTTCAGTGCCCATATCGCCGGCAACTTCAACCTTGTCATAGGTGGTTCCCTTGTCAGCCAAAAATTGAGCTGCCGGAGATAACGGATCCAGACTAGGCTTCATTTTGCCAATGTTGCTTTCATTGCTTCGGTCATCCCAGCCGGTAGCATCCCCTTCGTTCGCAGACAGGATATACTGCTGTCCGTTCTCGCTGTAGGTCGCAATTCCGTCCGGCATATACATGCCGTAAAAAGGAACGTTCTCAAACTTGATTTGTCCATCCTTCAGGAGGTCGAGTTGGTTCTCTGGTTGATTGAAATCTTTATACCCGAGCCCTTTGACCGATTGGATACGCTTCGCGGCGATATCGACCACGGCGATTGCATTATTCTCCTGCAAGGCGACATAAGCCGTGAGCTCATCCTCGGACAACGAGATGTACTCGGGTTCCAGATCACGAATCGCTTCAGCTTTGGTTCCGGTGCTGCGAATTTGCCCGTCCGCTTCCACAGGTCCGCGAATATGCACCTGATCGTCAATGATCGACGGGTCATCAAATTTCAGATGACTTGCTTCGCCTGATAAGGTGTCGATAATCGTAATGCTTCCTTCCGGATCAGGAGCGGTCTCCGTACGAGGCTCGCCTTCATCCGCCGTCAGGATATAACGGCCATCGGACGTATACTTGACCATGTCCGGCTGGATGCCGGTTTCAAAAGATCCGATCAAACCGCCGTCATAGTCGAGCACCAGGACCTTACCAGCTTTCGTATGATCCTGCTCCTGTACAGCGACCACAACCTGCTTCGTCTTGGTGTTGATATCCACGCTGGTCAGGTCCCCATACAGAAAACCGTCCTTGCTTGCCAAGTCTTCCACATTAATCTGCTTGTCCTTCAGCAAGCTGCCGTCAGCGCCAAGAGACACGATTTCGAGACTTGCCGGCTGGGTTGAACCATTGACTAGATAGAGCTTTCCATTATCTTTGTTGTATTTTACAATTTCCGCCACGCCGCCATCCTTATTGGAGGTACCTACCGAATAATGACCGATCATCCTCATGGCCAGCTTGTCAGCCACCGGATCTGGGCGTTTCCCCAATACTTGCAATTTCACAAGCGACTGAGCGGTCGCAGGTACGGGTGCGCTATCCTGCACCGTTACCTCAACCGTATATTCGCCCTCTTGTCCAGCAGCAGGCGTACCCGTAATGAATCCTGTATCGGGCGTAATGTCCAAGCCTGCCGGTAGACCCGTCGCCGAGAAGGTATAGGGCGCTTGTCCACCATACACATCAACTGTCACCGTGTATGACTCTTCTGCATGCGCATCCGGAAAGATCTTATCGGTAATGCCGAAATCAACGGCAGCGATATCGATAGCTGCATCTTGGGATGCTGTTTCCGCGCTGGCCGTCTGGAGTATCTCCTGTCCCTCTTCAGCCATCACGGTGCCTGCCGAAAATAAAGAGGCCATCGTGATTTCCGCCGCCATCAACAGCGAGACTACTTTCATGCTTTTATGCTTCAACTCCATATCCCCTCTTCTATCCTTATTTAATTCCAAGTGTAAGGAAGAAATGTTAACGCATGCTCAATAAAGGTGGCGGATTGTGTAAAAAGGACGATAGACAGCAAAAAAGCCGCGACATCCATGCCGGGCTTCTGCAAGCGGCAGCTGTGTCCGAGCTAACTGCCGCTTGAAATTACCTTCATATCTATTGTGATACTCCCCTTATCAGAACGAGTACCCGCATACTCATCGCCATTAATCAATGATTCCAAAATGCCTCATCGTAGCAATCGTTATCAATATACACCAACGTATGAACAGGATGGCCCACATGATCAGAGAACCCTGAATCAAACGCTCAACTATCCATTCCAGTTTTTTATTTGAGCTATGCCTGCGCCTCTGCTTAAATAACCATGCCGCGATTCCCTTGGAAATATTCCTGAAAGTCGTCTTCCGCTCTATGTGCGACTCCTCCCCTCATGATATCGATACTTACGAATATACTCCCGCCAAGGTGGGATTTTGAGTACTCATTTTTGTGAGGGCGTCTAATTGTCATTAAATATGATCTTATCACCCCTTTTGGAATATTTCACCAATTGTTTGGAATAGCAAAAAACGCGATACGGGTTCCGCCCCGTACCGCGTCTTTCGATTGTCATCGTTTCCGTTTACTCCGCCTGGTAGCGCTCATAAGCGGCTTGGTAAACCTCCATGTATCGGTCCAATCCCATCTTGTTAAGTGTATTCACATACTCATCCCATTGGCTGAACGAGGCCGAGCCGTTCACGAATTTCGCTTCCATTTCCTTAACGTAATCCTCGATATCTTTACCAATCGAGGTCATGACCTCCGTTTCCTCCAATGTAAAGTTAAAGTTGTACAGAATCTCCTTCACGGCATACGGCTCTGCCTTTTCGGCTGCGGCCATGGCGTTAGGTCGTGTCTCCGAGGCTTTAAACCATTTCTCCCGCACAAAGCCAGGATAGCTGCCCCCCAGCCAAGTGAAATACTTGGCCAACGCCTGATCCTGCGTTAATCCATTTGGATTCTCCGTAATCTCCTTCACATACTCCAGCTGACCGTCAGCGTTCTTCGTAAATGTCTCGCCTTCTTTACCCATGAAATAGAACTGGGCGCCCTCATCCCCGTAGAAGTAATCCATCCAGCGGATCGTTGCTTCCGGATTCGGGTTCTTATCGGTAATCGCAAATGCACCTACGTGAACCATCGGCACTTTGACGTGGGAGTAAAGCTGATCACCATGCGGTCCCTTAAGCGCCCCGAGGCCGATGTATTCTTTGCGACCCATCACCATCTCCGGATTCGGCACAATTGTAGCACCGAGCAGGCCCTCCTGCCCTTTGGCATTCAATGCGCCGCCCTCAATCGTGAAGATCTCTTTATCGAGCAGTCCTTCCTGGTGCAGCTTGTTTACGAACTGGAGCATTTCCTTATACTCCGGCAAAGCTTTGGTGAAGCGCAGTTTCCCAGTGTCCGGATCTATGTCCACCAATTTATGGCCAAGTCCGCTTGTGCCAAGTCCCCAAGATCCTTTCAAGTGATCGATGATTCCGGTAATGCCTGCTGAAGCGAAAGGAATCTCATCATGCTTTCCGTTACCGTTTAGATCGGTTTCTTTTACCGCCTTCAAATACGCATAGAATTCTTCTGTCGTCTGCGGCTCTTTCATCCCGAGCTGATCCAGCCACTCCTGATTAATCCAAATCGGTGTACCAATCAACATGGAGAGCAGCGCAGGATCGTAGAAAGATGGCAGGGAATAAATGTTGCCGTCCGGCATCGTCAGCCCTTTTCGAATATCCGGGTACTCTTCCATCAGCTTTTTGAAATTCGGTGCGTATTTATCGATCAGATCATTCAGCGGTATAAATACTCCTTGCTCCCCATAACGGGTTAACTCTGCGGAGCTGACCCTTGCGGAGTAGAATACATCCGGATAATCTCCACCTGCCAGCGCTAAATTCCGCTTCTCGGTCAGGGTATCGAATGGAATGAGGTTCCAGGTCACATTCACATTGGACATCTCTTGATAGGTTTTCCATACGAGCGTTTCCTCGAATTTGCTCCCGTTTGATGGCGACTTGCCCGTGAAGAACGTCAGATCGAGGGGTTCGTTCACAATCGGCATGCCGGTCTCGTTAAAATTGGCTTGCGGCGTCTCACCTTTATCCGTTGCACTTTCCCCGCTTTTACTACCGCAGCCTGCCAGCAATCCGGCTGCCAGTACAGCTGCCAATGTAAGTGAAGTCCATTTTCTCATCACCATAAAATTCAATTCCTCCTCATGAAATATCCGTAATCAACCTTTAATTGCACCAATCATAACGCCCTTCACAAAATACTTTTGCAGGAACGGGTACAGCAGCAGCATCGGCAGATTCGTCACAATGACCGCCGCATATTTGATGGCTTCCGCGTCCATCAGACTTCGCGCCAGTGAATCATCGCTGATATCCACCATCTCCTGCATCTGTCCCTGTACCAGAATCTCGCGCAGGAACAGCTGCATCGGATAATTAGCACGATCAGATAAGTAGATCAGCGCGCTGAAATACGAATTCCAGTGACCTACAGCGTAGAACAGCACCATCACGGCCAATATCGGTCCGGATAACGGCAGCACAATCCGCAGCAGTACCCGCATATTGGACGCCCCATCAATGAACGCTGCCTCCTGCATTTCCTTCGGAATGGAACTCTGGAAGAAGGTCCGCATGATGATAATGTTCCACACGGATACGGCCGAAGGAATAATGATAGCCCAAATCGTATCCAGCATTCCCAGTTCCTTCACCAGCAAGTAATTGGGGATCATTCCACCGCTGAAGAACATAGTAAAGACAATGATGAGTGTAAATACATGTCGACCCTTGAAATCAACCCTGGAGAGCGGATAGGCTGCCGCAATGGTCATCAGAACATTCAGCGCCGTTCCCGTCGTGGTATAGAGCAAGGTGTTCAGAAATCCTCGCACAAGCTCCGAATTGGCAAACAACCGCTCATATCCGACAAATGACAGCTCCTTGGGCCAGAGCCATACTTCCCCTCGCATGACCGTTTCTGGTGCACTAATGGAAGCAATAAGAACAAAAAATAAAGGATACAGTACAAGGAGCGTGATAAAAGATAGTATAATGTAAATAAATACTCCGGCTATTCGTTCACTTCGGCTTTGCGGCATACGCATCATTCCTCCTTACCATAGGCTGTTCTCGCTGACTTTTCGGGCGATCCGGTTTACGGTAATCAGCAGGATGAAGTTTACAACGGAGTTAAACAGGCCAACCGCAGCCGAGAAGCTGTACTGGGCACCCAGTATACCACTCCGGTATACATTCGTAGCAATGACGTCAGACGCTTCCATATTGAGTGAATTTTGCATCAGGAAGATCTTCTCGAAGCCGACGCCCAGAACGGAACCGATGTTCAGAATCAGCAGAATGGTCATCGTTGGAGCAATGCCCGGCAGATTGATATGCCATATTCGCCGGAACCAGCCTGCTCCATCCACCTTGGCCGCCTCATGCAGCTGCGGATCAATCCCGGCGAGTGCCGCCAAGTAGATAATAGAGCTCCAGCCCATACCCTGCCATACGCCGGACCATACGTAGATGCTCTTGAACCAGGAGGGCTCCGTCATGAAGGCGATCGGCTCTCCGCCGAAGGAGGTGATAATCGAATTGACCAGGCCGCTGACCGGCGACAGGAACATCATGATCATGCCGACGACGACCACCGTAGATAAGAAATGGGGTGCATAAGTTACGGTTTGTACAAATCGGCGGAACCGGCCCGATCTGGCTTCATTGATCATCAATGCCAGGATAATCGGAATCGGAAATCCGACCGCCAGCTCATATAACCCGATGCCCATCGTGTTTTTGATAATGCGCCAAAAATAAAAGCTGTCAAAAAAGCGTTCAAAATGCTTGAAGCCTACCCATGGACTATCCATGATCCCTTTGTTCGCAATAAAATCCTTAAATGCAATCTGGACGCCATACATGGGTACATAATGAAATACAATGAAGTATAACAGAACTGGTGCAAATAAAGCGTACAGCTGCCAGTTTCTGCGAACCTGCATCATCCATCTTCGCCAAGCACTTTTCCTGCGAATGTTTGAATGCGCTTCCAAGGTGTTTAGATGACGTTGTAAAATCGGCAATCCCCCTCTTTCGTCTATGCGTCTTCGTGTGTCCCAAGGTCCACGACTGCTATCATAAACGACCCGAACGTATTAAGGGTATTGACCATTTTAATGATGTCTCGCCTTTCATTGGATGAATGGGCAGAAACACCGATTTCCTAAAGCATTGCTTAAAATCTAAAATATTGACTATCCATTTTTTACGAACGATTAACATGAATCGGGCACAATCCTTAACACTTGTCCTATATAATGTTGTGAAACCTTGGACGTCAGAAAAATATAAAGGGGGGAAGGCTGTGAATTGGATCAGACATAAAAGCCGCAGTGTATTCTTTAAAATTTTTCTGAGCTTTCTGGCCATCATCGTGTTATTCGGATTGTTCTATACGGTCATTTTCCAACTCTTTAAGACCAGCCTGCAGAAAGAAATCATCGATACCAGCCAGCAGGCGGTTCACGATACGGCAGAGCGGTTCAACAACCAATTCAGCAGATTGCAGGTATTAATGTTCGATATATACAATCAATCCGAATTAATCGGCTTCAATAATCAGCTTCGCCACCAGGCCGGAAACGAAGTCAATTACTTGAAGGCTCGAGATGTGATGCTGCAGATGAGGAGCGATATCTATAATCCGTTGTTCTTTCTGGAGGATACCCTGATTTATCTCCGGGAGTTTGATTTTGTACTGAGCAAATCCGGAAGCGGCGATGCTTCCTATATGTTCAATCGTTCCTATGCAAGCCCGAGGTATCCATATTCGTTCTGGAGCAGCTACGAGGGCCATCAGGAATCCTTCAAACTTCTCCCTGCGGCAACTTATCAAATCAACAACGATTTGTCCGAGAAAACACTGATGCCTTTTGTCTACAAGCAGCCGGACAGTCCTTATGAGGTCATTGCCCTTATCGATATCGACAAGGCCGCTCAGTCCTTCTTCGGCGAATCCGATGATCGTGCACTCGCCATTCTGAATGACGAAGGCCAAGTGCTCTATATGCTGGGCTCCATGAACCAAGATCAGCTGCCGACGTTTGAAGCCGGACAGAAGGCCGTGCTCAAAGAGGGAACCTACTATTTTGCCGAAGCCGGGTCCGACGGACTGACCTATGTCTCGGCTGTGCCTTACAGCCATGTCTCTTCGCAGCTCAGCCGGTTGACCGGCGGTTTGCTGCTCATCTTCTGCCTGTCGCTTGGCGTGGCCCTTGCCGCTTCCTTTTTCCTGAGTCGCAGATTGCACAAGCCGGTGAAGCAGATTTTAACAACCGTGCTGAACAGAGCCAACAGTTCATCCATGCCGGAATCCGGAAGCATCACCGAATACGATCTGATCCAGAACCGGATTCAAGAGCTGTTCCGGGAGAAGGAAGAAATACGGGAGCGCATGAACAAGCATAAATCCGTTCTAACCAGTTACTCTTATATCAGTCAGCTGAAGAGCATCAATACCGATATTAGCGAGTGGGAGGATTTCCTGTCGGATGATGGAAGCTTCATCGTGGTTCTGTATCACATCCGTTTCCGGATGAATCCGGTTTATGAGCTCCCCCTCCAGACCGATCAGGCGGTCCGCCATATACTGGAACATATTCATCTGATCACGGCAGAACGCTATCCGGGATCCCACACGTTCCAGATCGAAAAGAATGAGATCGTATCCATCTTTAAACGGGAGGAAGCCGCCCGCCTGGAGGAACTGCTGCAGGAAATCAAGGACATGTTAAATGAGGAAAAGGAATTGTTCCTTGTCACCATCGCCGTCAGTTCCCAAGTGAGCCACTCGTCCGAATTCAATCAAGCCTACCATCAGGTCAAAGGACTGACCGCACAGGCACATCTCTTGGAGGAATCACAGGTGGTAACCAAGCAGCGGGTCCTTCCAAACACTGTCAACCTAAGCCCGTCTCAGGAAAAAGGACTGCTTGACGCGCTGCAATCCGGCAGCGACAGCCGTTCCTTGCAAATCATCGATCAGGCGCTCGGGGCCATGCAGCGCAAGGAGGCCGGCATCTCGCAATTCCGTTTCTTCGCCGATTCGGTCGCTTCCAAGATTCTAAGTTATATGGAGACGGCCCAGATTGACAAAACATCTGTCCAATCCTTAAAGCAGTGGAGCGCAAGATTGGCAGAATGCCATTGCTTAACAGATTACCAGGGGGTATTCCGCCAGCTCGTCGAAGCCTCCTGCGCCCTCATTCGCAAGAAAAAGGATACTGGCGAAGAGCCGCTCATCGCCATGTTCATGAACATTATCCATAACCAGTATGCCGATGATCTGTCTCTCGACTATCTGTCAGCCAAGCTGAACCTGTCGAGCGCCTACCTCTCCGTCTATATCAAGGAGAAGACGGGTCTTAACTTCAGCGACCATCTGCTTGGCATCCGTATGAACAAAGCAAAGGAACTGCTGGCATGCACGGACTTGACCGTCAATGAGATCAGCCAACGTGTCGGCTATCTCAACATTACCTCCTTCAACCGGACGTTCAAGAAGGCCGTCGGCATGACGCCGGGCGCCTACCGCAGGCAGCATGTGGTGCAGACCCATGCCAGCGGATCATGAAGGGTCGCTGTGACAAAAGAAAACCTTCTCTTCTCGGCATGGACCGGGCGTATGCCCGGCCATGTACGCGGAAGAGAAGGTTTTTTCGTTTTATTTTCGCCCACACGCTGAAATAAACGGATCTGTATTGATTTAATCGGCCTTCATGGTCTGGTCCGTTTGTACTTGCCCACTATGTCCCTGTCCCCTTAATTTCTGAGCAGAGAACAGCCGCTTGTTCCACCGCGTTAACCAGAGCAATATCCGGGCATCAATCAGCCTGTAGAACCCATGGGCCGTGACAGCGATAACCAGGAACGTGATGATCGTTGTAAGCAGCACGTTGGAGCCATAGGTTAGAAGCGGGCTAAGAAACAGAAATATAAAGCTCCCTAGGGAACAAATAACGGTGAAGTGCACAAGGTACAACGAAAAAGAGACTTTACCCAAATAAGCAAAAAACCTGTGGCTGAATATCGACTGCATTCGGTTCGAATTCAACAGGACCCCTAGGATGAGGAAGGATCCGATAACATGATAGAACACAAAGAAATTAAAATCGGAAGCTCCCCATTGAAGAAGCGAATAAATCGTTCCTTGCGGTGCGACATAGGGATAGGAGCCTGTGTAAATACCGATACAGAGAAGCAGGATATGGATCCAGGGCCGATGGATAGATGCCAGCCAGTCCCTCCCGCTATTCTTTACATCGCTGAGCAGCATGCCCAATATAAATCCCAGGTAATAGGAATCGATGAATACGCAGATAAGGACGGCATAAACGGCATAACGAATCCCATGACGGCCACAAGTTACTAGAATAACAAAAATCAGAAATGATCCAAACAGCTCGTAGGTCATCGTCCAAAGCACGGGATTGTATTGCGATCCATACGTGAAAAAGGTATGAAACAGGCTTTCCTTCAGCATGACCAACAGATTGGCGTCAGCAGCAAACGGATCCGGCATCGAAGATAACGTCACTCCGCGTATATTGTCGTACGCTCCGAGATCCAGAACGAGAATCAGATAAGCAAGCAAAACGGACACCAAGGCGGGTACGGCCAAACGAAAATAGCGGCGAATGGCAGACGAATAAATGACGAGCCTGTCCCGGGTTTGAAAAAATCGATAGCTGAGCACATATCCGCTCAACACAAAAAACAGACAGACCGAGAAGTTGCCGTTAAACAGCAGATTGAACGGTGTTCGCGCGGCAATCCCCTCGAAAGCGAAATGCTCGATCTCCTTCCTCCCCTCAAAAACAGACGGTGCAAACACCTGAAAAAAATGAGATACGACCACGATCAAGGCAGCTAAACCTCTCAAACCATCCAAATATACAATTTTCATAACAACCCCACGTTCCCCTAGAAATAGGATGTTTACGAATGCGAAACATATTTCAAAGGGCAGGAAGAGGAATGCTGTACACGATTTGTTTTTCAGGGATAATCATCTTTAAGAAAATAGCTGACACCTAAATTGAAAGCGTTTTCTTAATTCTGAAGGAAATCAATAGGGGAGGGTAAAACATTGAGTATTTATTGGAGTCAGGTGGATCTTGAAGAACTAACTGGATCAGGTGTCGTTTATTTTAACTCAAAGATGGAAATGTTGGAAGGTCTTCCGTGCAAAATGTATAAATTGACCTATCAACAGAGCTTATGGACGCATTGTCATGATTATTTTCAGATTTGGTATGTGGCGAAAGGGGGATTCCAACACACCGTCAATCAACAGGCGTACGAGATCTCCAAAGGCGATATTTTTGTTATACCTCCATTTACCTTGCACAGTGTCAGCATTTCACCCGAAGAGGACATCGAGATTTACGGATGCGAATTTATGCCTGCCTTCGTGAACGAGAGATTTCAGGAAATGCCAACAGATCATGCTTTTTTCGATGTGGCGTTCCTGGAATACTTTTTGCGCAAGGAAATGAACGCCCAGGCCAAAATAACGCTGGACACCGTTACCGACGTAACGGTCCAAAATGCCTTGAAGGACATGCTGATTGAATACGAGAGACGTACCCCTTTTTTTCAAATAGCGCTCAAGGCGAAGCTGCTTATCCTCCTCTCGATTCTGGTACGGCAGGTCAACGGTGAACTGCTCAGAGAAGGATTCGAGAAATCAGAGAAATACCGGGGAATCATGACAAGAGTCGTTGATCACATCCATAACCACTACCAGGAAGATATGAATATAAATGATCTATGCACCCTATCGAATTTATCGAGGTCCACGTTCTGCATCCTCTTCAAAGAATGGACAGGCAAAACATTCAACCGGTATCTCACCGACCTGCGGATTCTACAAGCCATGATGATGCTGAAGCAGCCGGAGTTAACCGTCACGGATGTTTGCTACTCCACCGGTTTTAATGAACTCTCCTATTTTTGCAGAATCTTCAAAAAATACACGGGCATCTCCCCCACCGACTTTCGTAAACAAGCGATCAAATAGAACGTTCAATGCCATACGATAATCCTATTTTTGAACACGATAGTGAAATGAAATGATTTTTTTACATGCTACGATATCCATAATTCTTACAAATAACTGGATCAGGGCCGGTTGTTTAGTCAACTGTTTTGGGGAGGGAAATTAATAGAACTTTGATTACGTTACACGGATTGTACACGATAGCTCAAGGGGAGGAAGAGGAATGAGTAAGAAGAAACATTGGATCTGGAGCCTTATTCTATTGTTCTCTATCGCAACAGGATGCTCAGGCGGCAATGCGCCGCAATCAGGCAGTGATGGTGACAAGCCATCCGATACTCCACCTGCACAGGATGCCGTAACGCTCGACTTCTGGTACGGATGGACCGGACCGGAAGCGGAAGCATTGGAACGATTGATTGCCAAGTGGAACTCGGCCAATCCCGACATTCAAGTAAAGGGGCTGTCCCAAAGCGACTATCAGAAACAGCTTACCGCGATTACCGGGGGCAATCCTCCGGACATCGCATCCCAATTTGGACAAAATGTCGTGCCGTGGGGGCTGCGCGGCGCCATGATGCCGCTCGATGATTATATAACGAAGGACGGCTTGGATCTTAAGGACTTCGTGCCGGCTGCCCTAAGTACGTCCCAGCATGAAGGCAAGACGTATGCAATCCCGACCGCCATGCACGTATCCATGCTGTTCTACAACAAGGATATATTGCAGGAAGCCGGCTATGACGGTCCACCGGAAACCATAAGCGAGCTTAAAGAATACATCAAAAAGCTGAGCATCGTCGAGGATGGCGGGCGCCTCCAGCGGCTCGGATTGTGGCCCGGAATGGATGCGTATACGTTCAGCTATGCCTTCAACGGATCGTTTTATGATGAAGCGACGCAGCAGGTGACCCCGGACCATCCCGGGATCCAATCGGCCATTAAGCTCTCGAAGGAGATCTGGGATCAATACAGTTCCGATAATCTGGATCGATTCTCTTCCGGACTTGGCCAATACATGTCGGCACAGAATCCGTTCTTCTCGGGCAAGTATGCGATGACGATTGACGGAGAATGGCTGCCCACCTTCATCAAACAATACGCGCCTGATCTGAATTATGGCATTGCCCCGATTCCTTATGATGAGAACAACCCGGAATTTAAAAACTCCGGAAATGTGACTACCAGCGTATTCTATATCCCGAAAGGCGTCAAAAACCCGGAAGCTTCCTGGAAATTCATCAAATGGATGACCGAGCCGGAGCAAATGGCCGAATTTACGGCTGCCCTTGGGAATCTCCCGACGAGGAACTCTGCCTTCTCCAATCCACTCTATGAGGATGTGCCCGGGTTCAAGGAATTCCTGGACTATTCGGGAAGCGAGAACCTGAAGTCCTTCCCGGCTTCTTCCTACGCGAATGAGTACATGACGGAATTCAGCGCGCAATATGATGCTATTCTCCGAGGTACCGTCAGCATGGAGGAAGGCTTGGACAAGGTAAAAGCAAAGATTCAGCCGCTGGTGAAATGATGAGCTGAGCAGGCTCTGTCCAATGCAGCGATGTATTGGGCGGAGCTGCATACTAAAAACTTAATGCGGAAGGAGAATCGCGAAGATGAAGGTCACCACAGCAGCCAATCAACGAAAACGCGTATCAGGCTGGTCCCGGAAGGAGCGTCATTATGTATTCCTTGGCCTGGCGTTCGCTTCTCCTTGGATTATCGGCTTTCTGGCTTTTACGGTCTACCCGTTCTTCGGTTCGCTCTACCTGAGTCTGACCGAATACGATTTATTCAGCCCTCCCAAGTGGGTAGGGCTTCAGAATTACAAGTTAATCTTTGCGGATGACCGCTTTTATAAGTCGCTCGGTAACACCTTTTTCATGGCGTTCATATCCGTGCCGATCACGCTGGCGGTCTCTCTGCTGATTGCCATGATGCTCAATTTCAAAGTGAAAGGAATCAATTATTACCGCACCATCTTCTACCTTCCATCCGTCATACCCATCGTTGCAAGCGCTCTCTTGTGGACATGGATGCTGAACCCCGACTTCGGTTTGGTTAACATGGCACTTCGCACCCTGGGTTTAACGGACCCGGCGTGGCTGCTTGATCCCCGCTATACGAAACCGTCTCTTATCCTGATGAGCCTATGGGGATCAGGTGCAGGCGCATTAATCTTCCTGGCCGCCCTTCAGGGCGTGCCGAGGCAATATTATGAAGCGGCTCAGGTAGACGGAGCGAACTGGTGGTACCGGTTCTGGAAGATTACGGTCCCTGCCCTGTCCCCCATCATTCTTTTTCAGCTCATCATGGGGTTGATCGGCGCCTTTCAAATCTTTACGGAGTCTTATATTCTGGCCGGAGGCAAGGTGGATGGAAGCGGCTCTTTGGGCGGGCCGGAGCAATCGCTGCTGTTCTACGCGGTCAATTTGTACCAGGAAGCCTTTGTCTTTCTGAAGATGGGTTATGCCTCGGCACTCGCCTGGATTCTGTTTATCATTGTGCTGCTGATTACGTTCATCCTGTTAAAAACGTCAGGCCGCTGGGTCTATTACGGAGGTGATTAATATGGCTGTCAGGCTGCGAGTGATCATACCGCATTTGGTCCTTCTTCTATTCGCTGTGATCTTTCTGTTTCCATTCGTATGGCTGGTGATGACCTCGTTGAAGACGCCGGAAGAGATACTCGAGTTCCCGCCGAGCATCTTCCCGGAGACGTTTCAGTGGTCCAATTATAAAGAGGCGCTTTCAGCTATTCCCTTTACCCGCTACATGATGAACACGTTTCTGATTTGTATGGTGAATATCATCGGTCAGCTATTCTCTGCACCGCTGGTAGCCTACTCGATTTCCCGCATTCCTTGGAAGGGCCGGAACATCATCTTTACCATCGTGGTGGCGACCATGATACTACCGGCGCAAGTGCAGATGATTCCGCAGTACATCATCTTCACCAAGCTCGGGTGGGTCAATACGATCATGCCGCTTACCATCGGCGCATTCTTCGGGGCACCGTTCTTCATCTTTTTGCTTCGGCAGTTCCTGCTTGGCGTACCGACCGAATTGTCCGAGGCAGCAAAGATCGATGGGGCTTCGGAGCTGCGAATATATGTCAAGATCATCATGCCGATCCTGAAACCGGCATTGGCCACCGTCGCTTTGTTTTCTTTTGTCTGGTCGTACGTGGATTTCATGGGCCCGCTCATTTATTTGAACGATTCAGCAAAATGGACCATCACCGTCGGCCTGCAAAGCTTTCAACAGGACCACGGGGCGCAGTGGGAAAAACTGATGGCGGCTTCCACCATCATGGCGATTCCCATGATCCTGATCTATTTCTTCGGACAGAAGTATTTCATGAAATCGGGATCGGCACTAACCGGGTTCAAATAAGCTGAACCTTCTCGGAATGGATGCCTTCTCTTCCATAGTGGCTCGGGGTCCTTTAGACCGGCTATGAACACGGAAGAGAAGGTTTTTTCACTTCCAAATCGAAATAAGGATATAGGGAAGAAACCTATATCAACAAACCCAAAGGATGAGAATAATGCCTCTTCGTATCACGGCCATGACCGAAACGTACGCCGATCAAATTATGCAATGGAGCTATGAACCTCCCTATGACTTCTACAATAACGAGCCGGATGAGGAGTTTCGGAAAGAACTTCTGGAGTGTTCGTATTACGCCATACTGGACGAGGAAGGGCAGCTCTTCGGCTTTTGCTGTACAGGCTCATCAGCCCAAATTCCGATCGCAATCCCGTTAGGTGCATATGGCGAGGATTTGCTGGATTTGGGACTTGGCATGAAACCGGAATCGACCGGACAAGGTCGGGGAAAAGAGTTCCTCTCGTTCGTGCTGGCATCCATCGCTGAATTTCACAATCGCCAATCGTTTCGGCTGACCGTTGCCAAATTCAATGAACGAGCCATTCGCTTGTATACCCATTTGGGCTTCTCGGAAGTTGCAACGTTTGATTATGGCGGCACTACGTTCATTACGATGATCAAGAAGCCGGGCTCCGGATTGTAAAATAAAGAGGGTAATCCCGCTGCGGGATCACCCTCTTCTTCATCATTGGCCAATATCGCGTATTCCCGGGTTAGGTCATATCATCCGAAGAATAGTCGCTTTCCACTCCAGGCACTTGAATGCTCTGCCGATATTAACTCCTATTCAATCGCAATATATACGTCCACCACAATATTCGCTGGATCAAACTCCTGCATGTCATAGCGTTCGTAATCCCCGGTATACGTCCTTTTATCGGCTGATTGCTGGAAATAACTCCAAATTTCATGCCACACCTGCGGAACGACTTCCATCAAAGGGCCGCGTCTTGTCCGAAATACCATGTACTTAGCTGCCGGGACGGACGCCTGCTGCAGCTCCTCCGTAGAAGCCGCAACTGCCACAGCTTCATCCATCCTGTTGCCGATAATGAAGGTGTACGCCCCGGATGCATCGCTCTCGTAATCCGTGTACAACGCATAGATGGCTTGATCCTTATCAGATAATTGCGTCTGTATACCGCTTTGGAAATACCGGTCCCATAACTGCGGTATTTTGCCTTGCGGTCCTGCCTCCGCTTCGTTCGTCGTTCGAACGCCGACACCCTGAATGAACATGGCGGATCTAGTCTCGACCCATCGTTCACTTTGATTCTGCTGTTGACTATGACTCATATGTTGTTTCCTCCTTGAGATGAATATATTTCTATTCTAAAGAGGTAACGTGGACATCTATCTGTCCTGGTTATCGTATCGCTGCATAATCAATTGCGCTCTACGTTTCACTTCCTCCGCCGCTTCGCCCGGCTGTTCAATCAGCACCTGATCCCCAAAGCTTAGTATCATGCTGTAAAACCACTCATCCAATTTGTATAACACTCGAACGCGTAAAGAGCCGTCCGGGTTGACGGTTACTCGTTCCGGCGGAAAAATATCCGCCACCCGCTGACGCGCGGCAGCTTCGAATAGCAGCACCGTCTCCTGCTCCAGCGCGCTTGACCAAGAGGAAACCCATTCCAAGCGTTCCATGCTCGGTATCATTCTTGTCTCCGAAGTCTCATCCAGCATCTTGATATGCTGCATGCGCGATAACCGAAAGATTCGAAAGTCTTCCCGCTCCAGGCAAAAGGCTTGTACATACCAAATATTGCCCTTCAGAATCAGGGATGCCGGTTCAATGGTTCTTCGCTCCACGTTGCCCCGGCTATCGATATATTCCATCACGACCCGGCGCTTTTCTTGAATAGCCTTTTTGAGCAGGCCCACGGCGGGTTTCAGTCCTTGACGCTGTCCCCAAGGCTGAAAGTCCATGATCACCGGTTCCCTTCGATATTCATCGCCAAGCCCCTGCTCTACCCTATGCAGCAGCGATTTTACCTTCTCAAGCAGCATGCCCATCTGCTGATCCTCCAGTGCACTGCTCATCCCTTTAACCGCTGTAACCAGCGCACTCATCTCCTCGGCGGACAGCCAGTACTTGTCAATCATATAATGCTCCATAATTTCAAACCCGCCGGATATTCCCTGGTGGGCCACAATCGGGATTCCGGCTTGGCATAGCGTATCCATGTCGCGATATATGGTTTTGCTTGATACTTCAAACCGATCGGCCAACTCCTTGGCGCTCAGTCTCCCCCGGTTCAGAAGCAGGACGGTTATGGCTAATAGCCGGTCTATTTTCATTACACGCGATCCTTTCATGCTCGATCATTTCAAGTTCTTCCTTAACTCAAGCTTAACAGATTCAGCATATGTTCATGCAACCGTTAGGTCAGGTTCAATTGCTCGTTAGCCTGTTATGCTACAATGATAAGCACGGCAAGCAGGTAGGGAGACGGGATGAAACGAATCCTTCCCGAGCAACGTAGACATACATATAAATGCGAGGACTGTTTGAATCTTAAACATCAAGGAGGAACATACATATGGACAATCGGCTTGACGATATGCGCAGATGTCACCCGGATTCCGTAACGATCTCCCGCATCACGGGTTTCATTACGGATGGAGTGATCCTGCTCGCTGCTGCAGCTTATCTGATCATCGCCGCTATATTCGGGTGGACCCTGATACCGGGCTGGATCACCATCGGACTGCTGGTCCTCGGAGCCTGGTTTACTTGGGCCGTGCCCTCTTTCACCTACAAACAATTCGGCTTCAAGGTAAGCGAGGAAGAGTTGGAGCTTCGCTCCGGCTGGATCTGGCTCAGTGACACCCTTGTCCCGATGACGCGTGTACAGCATGTGGAGCTTGAGCGGGGGCCGCTCCTTCGTAAATATGGTCTAGCCAAGGTAAAGGTCGTTACCGCCGCAACGACTCATGTTATTCAGGCGCTCAAGCTGGAAGAGGCAGAGGAACTGAAAAAACAGATCGGCGAGCTGGCCAAAGTGGTGGATCACGATGAATGAACCGACAAGACTGCACCGGCTGTTCATCCTGTTCCCGCTCGTAGGCAGCGTAAAATCACTCATTCCCATCGCCGCTCTCGTATCCATCAAATTCCTTAACGGAAAATCGCTGCGCGATATCCCCTGGTATTGGCTGTCCGCCGTCATCGTCATCCTGGTCTCGCTTCTGCTTCTGTACGGGTATCTGAAGTGGAAACGCTTCGTCTATACGTTAGAAGAGGACAAAATCCTCATCCGTCGCGGCGTTCTGTTTCGTGAGGAGTTGTCCATCTATACAGGCCGCATTCATTCCATGAATTTGGAGCAGCCTTTGTTGCAGCGAATACTGGGACTCACCCAGGTCCGAATCGAAACGCCGGGCAAAACGGAAGGCGGCGGCATACTGCCTGCCATCACCAATAGCGAAGGCGAACGGCTGCAGCGCTGGCTGCGCGAGCAAACCCGAACAAGGCAGACGGAACGGGAGGTTCGCCAAGCTCATGAAAGTTCCGACCCATCCGATCAGGGCTTTCCCGCTCCGAGCGAGAGGGCAGCTGTTCAAGCGTCGGAAACCCGAGAGAATCACGAATCCATTCAACCGTCGAATCAGAACATGGCATACGGAAGCGATCCATTGACGGGTTCCGATTTCGGCGCTACTGCCGGGAGAGATACCGCAGACGATCCTGGGACGGCAGAGGAAGAACGCAGCACGCTGCTCCAGCTATCCTCGGGACGCCTGCTCATTGCCGCGCTCTCCTCGCCCAACCTGTCTCTGGCTTTAGCCTTTGTAGGCGGTATTTTATCTTTTGCCGATGACCTGCTCCCGGATCAAATGTACCAATCGCTGTTTCAATCGGCAGGGAAGCTGCTGCCCGGGAGCTGGATCAGCATTGCCGCTGTGGCGCTCATCATATCCTGGCTGCTCTCCGCCGTGCTCTACACGATCAAATATGCGGGATTTACCGTCGAGCGCATCGGGAAACAAATCTCGGTCAGCTGCGGTCTGCTGGAGAGAAAAAGACTGCTCTTCTCTCCCGAACGAGTGCTGGCCATTACCGTGAAAGAAGGCGTATTCCGGCGCTGGTTCGGTTACGCTGAAGTGAAGGTTCATGTGCTTACGTCCGAGTCCGACAAGCATTTCATGCTTCATCCTCTACTGAAGACCGTAGATATTCCAGCGCTGCTGGATCGGGTCACGCCTCAATTCAGCGCTCAGCCTATTACCGCTTCGCCGCCGCCCCGCGCAAAATGGATGTACCTGCGGTGGAAGCTGGCTTTTGCCACGATCGTTAGCGGCGCATGCATTTGGTATTTTGACAAACTCGGTTTGTTATCGCTTCTGCTCCTCCCGCTCTCGTTAGCTTGGGGACTCCTTTCGCACCGGGATTCCGGACTTAATGTAACGGACAAACAGCTGACGATCCGCAGCCGTTTCATTGCGATGTCCACCAGGTATATACGCCGGCCGCAGATTATCGCCATGGAGGTCAGCGGTACCCGCAGACAGCGAAGAATAGGACTCCTGTCTCTGCAGGTGAAGATGATATTCAGCGAGATCAATGAAAGCTTAAACGGCATGGATCAGCGAGAGATCGAGGCGGTTCGGGCTTGGTTCCAAAAGAAAAAGGGCGAGACCTCCGCATCTGCAGAACGAAGTGGTCCCGCCTCATCCATTGAGCAATTATAACCGTTTGCCCTCCGTTCTTCCCGAACGGCCAAAGCCTGACAACCGGTAAACCAGCAGGGTTATCGCGAGAAATACGCCGTATACCCCAATGGTTATCATGATGTGGGAAGGGTCGGTCATCAGATGATCGCCTACCATCGAGAACAGCAGCATGGCAGGGATCTTGCCTAGCGCGGACGCGATGCTGTAAGATGCGAACGTTACCTTGCTGAGAGCCGCGTACACATTGATGACAATGGAAGGAATAAACGGGATCAACCGGGTAAACAGGATGGTCATAAAGGCGTTCCGTTCGAACATCGTTGTCACTTTTCCCAGCCTGTTATAACGGTAAAGCACCCGGTCGCCCCATTCCTGAAACCCGTATCGGATGAATATAAACATGAGGATGGAAGCAGCGGTAGAGCCGACCCAATTGACGATTCCACCGATAACCGGCCCGAGGGCGGCACCGATTACGCCTCCTACCACCGGATAAGGGATCACCGGAAACAAGGCCATGATGACAGCCATGAACATGATCAGCGTCATACTGTCTGTCGATCGAATCCAGACCAATATGGTATCTCCATAAAAATACACAAGACCACCTATGGCGGCGTAAACCAATGCCATTCCTAATTTCTTGAACATACACCACACTCCAGGTCGTAATGCACCTATTGTATCACGCAGCATGTCCATTGGAACAAACGCAAAAGGGACGCCCCAAGGCTATAAGCCGGGGTGTCCCTTTACCTGATGCGGGCCAGTCCGCTCTCTAAAGCGACTTCTTACTTAGGGAAGTAAACCAACCGTTAACCAGTAAGGATGTAAACTCACGGTTTGTTCGGTTTCCCCGGTGGGTTCACCGGAGGCTTCCCAGGCTTACCATGATGTTTCACTTTCACCGTGACCGGTTTGCTTGCGGCACTCTCGTTATGCAGACGATCGACAGCCGTCACAACATACGTGTAAGTTTGTCCCCCCGCTGCGGTATGATCAACAAAGAATTGCGTCTTATCGTCGGTTTTTCGGAGAGTTCCTAACAAATGCGACGGATCTTGAACACTGCCGGCGCCTCTGCCATCAAAACGATAGACCGCATAATACGTCTCGTCATCTGTCGACTTCCAGCTTAGCTTCACATCATCCTGCTCGTGATCAGCCTTGGGCTTCTTGGGCGCTGTCGGCGCTTCAGAATCGATCCAAGGCATCGCCGGGATCAATGCCGGATATCGATACAGATCGTTCTTCAGTCTGTCGGTAAATCCGAGCGCATTATCCTTAAACCATTTGGAACTGAAGTACATGCTGCCCCGGACTTCCTCAAAGTTGCGGTTGTAATGGATCTGGTTCGGCATCTCTTCGGGATTGGACCAATCGGCATTCGACCCGATTTTGTATACGGCTTGTCCGCTGTATAGATGAACATTCTTGCCGGACACAATCCCACTCCACCAATCGATCAGCTTATCGTAAGCGGCAGCGGAATAACCGATATTCCAATAAATCTGAGGCGTGATATAATCGATCCACTCTTCTTCAACCCATTTCTTCGAGTCGGCATAGATGGCATTGTAACTCTCGAGACCATTGGTTTCAGAGCCGGTCGGATCGCTGGATTTATTTTTCCAGATACCAAACGGGCTGATGCCGAATTTCACGTAGCTCTTCTCGGCCTTGATAGCTTCGTTCACCTTCTGAATGAATTGATTGACGTTATTTCTTCTCCAATCGCCCTTATTCGTAAAAGAGCCTTTGTACTGGTTAAAGGTGTCCGTATCCGGGAAATCCACGCCGGTTACGGGATACGGGTAGAAGTAATCGTCAAAATGCACGGCGTCGATGTCGTAATTCCGAACGACCTCCATAATCCCGTCGATGATAAACTGCTGTGCCTCCGGTATCCCCGGGTTGAAATACAGCTTGCCGCCATAAACTTCGACCCACTCCGGATGCTGCCTGGCCGGGTGGTCTGCCACAAGTTTGTTGACATCTCCTTGAAGACTGATGCGGTATGGATTAAACCAGGCATGAAACTCCATGTTCCGCTTGTGGACTTCCTCCAGCAGGAATGCCAGCGGATCGTACCCTGGATCCTTGCCCTGAACTCCCGTCAGCCATTCTGACCATGGCCCGTAGTTGGACGGGTAGAATGCATCCGCCGTCGGCTTGATCTGCATAATGACCGCGTTCATCCCCGCATCCTCCAGCTGATCAAGCAGGCTGATAAACTGCTGTTTCTGCAGATCCGGATCGGCGACTCCTTTGGCGGGCCAGTCAATATTGTCGACGGTTGCAATCCAGGCGGCTCTCATCTCGGTTTTCGGATGCTCGGCGGCTTTATTCACCGTAATGTAGAGTGAGCTGGTCTTTCCTTGGAATGTGGCTGTTACTCTAGCAGAACCTATTTTCAAGCCGGATACCACTCCTTTATCGTCGACAGCGGCTACATCCGGATGACTGCTGGTAAACGTAACACCTTCCGTTATGATCACCGGCTCCTCCATCCAGGAGTAGGTTGCGGACACCGCCGTCTCGAAGGAGTCTCCAACCGTAACCGCTGTAAGACCTTGAAGTTCGATGCTCTGCAGAACCGGAACCGGGTCCGTCACCGTAATGGCATGCTGTGCGGTTACTCCGCGGTACATTGCTGTAATGCCTGCCGTTCCCGCAGAAACTGCGGTCAATTGACCAGCTTGATCTACCGATACAACGCCCGGTTGATCGCTTGCATAACTAATTCCTTCAGTCAGCCATACAGGATCCGTCTGGTTTCCGTAGACGGAGTAAACCACGCTGGTTCTCATTTTTCCGGTAAGACTGGTCTCCATATGCTGCGGCCCGGATAACAGCAATTCTCCAGGGGCTGGCACATCCTGCGTAATATGAAGCTCATACTGAGATTTTGGCGCATCTCCGTATTCAGCCGTTATGGTTACCGTTCCCGGCGCCAATGCTTCAATGGTGTCGTATGTAGCGCCTGTCACCGTAGCGATGTTGTCGTCACTGCTGGTGAGTTTCACGCCGGTTGTTAATAATGCAGGTTCCGTTTGTCCTTCATAGGTTGCATATACTTGGGGTTTCACCGTTTCTCCAACGCCCATGGGCGTCAGCCCGCCAATGTCGAGCCCGTACACCTGGGAACCCGTATAGAATGCGGACAGCCTGTCGAAGTATACGGTGCCTTTGTTTTTATTCGTATCTTTTAATTCGGTGATATAGATTTGATTCACTTTGAGAGGAGCCTTGATGGTAGAGGGAACGTTAAATTTGACGTATTTCCATCCCTTCCAGCTAAAACCGGAGGTAGACGTTAAATCCACGGCATGCTTGCCGCCGGAGGAATCCTGAAGCTGGGCCCGGAGCCAATGGTTCCCGCCATCGCCGTAAACCCATAAACCGAGGGCAGTCGGTGAACCGGGGACGCTTCTGCCGGTAGAACCGTCCGGGTCTTTGAAGTTGAGATATGCTGCCGAGGTGCCGGATTCGCTGCCCACAAAATCATAAGTTAGAGCTGCAGCGTGATGCCCGTAATAGATTGGCTCCGGCCTCCCCACTATATCCAGCTGGGCCTTCCCCCTTGCAGAGGATGCGGACAAATTTGATACCGATTCAAAATCTTCCATAACGACCGCCCTTGGTTCTCCGGTGCTTGCGTAATCATCAACGGAATAACCCCAAGCAGAAACAGCCGAGCTGAACATCACGGCTAATGCCAGCGTCACGGATAGGATCGACTTACTTCGATAGACACGCCTTTTGATTATCATTCACGAATTCACTCCCTTTAGTATGAGTGCTTGCTATCCAAACTGAAGTCCAATTCCAAGCGAAATCGGCTGCAGCTCACCTCCTGTCGATCTGCTGGAGTAGATGATCATGATGGTCTGTACATACATGTTCATCTCTATCTCTATCATATTGAAATTTTATTTCAAATTTCAATAGTTTTAATAAAATATAATTTTATAAATCAGGCAGGAATTTAAGCTGTCCATGACGTAGCAATCACAAAAAAGAAGCCAACACGGGACAATCCCCCGTATTGGCTTCATAATTCATTCAGTTCACGTATTCAAGAAGTCGGATAATCAGCGTCACGGCTTCCGCTCGTGTTGCGAATTGCTGTGGTGCGAAGCGATTGTTACCCACACCGCCCACGAGTCCTGCATCAACCGCAGTCGCAATATACGGCGCAGCCCACTTCGGAACTTCCTTCGTATCTTTAAAGGTCAATTTTGCTTCCGAGTCGGAATTAATTCCGCTGGCACGAACGATCATCGCTACCAGCTCGGCCCGGTTCAGCGGCTTATGCGGACCGAAGGAGCCATCCTTGTAACCACTGATGATGCCTGCTGCCACGCCTTGCGCTACAGCATCCTTGGCCCACGAAGGAATCTTGCCTGCGTCCGTGAACATAAGCTTAGTCCCGCCTTCGGTCAGATGCAGCGCGCGGCCCAGCATAGCCATGAATTCAGCCCGCGTAACCTGTTGATTTGGCCTGAAGGTTCCGTCCCCATACCCGTTGACAAAGCCTGCTGCCACGGCCTTATCGATGGCTGATTTGGCCCAGTGCCCTGCAGTATCCTTCAGCGCCGGTGGATTCCCATTACCCGAATCCGTACCGGGGTTGCTTCCAGGCTGAGAACCTGTTTCCGATCCGTTACCCGGGTTCGTTCCATTCCCGGCACCTGAACCGTTCTCCGAGCCTGATCCTGAGCCGGAACCAGGATTATTGCCTGAACCAGAGTTGCTTCCTGATCCTGGATTGGATGTGCCAGGACCCGGATTCGGTGTTTCTGGACCTGGTCCCGGACCTGGAGTTCCTGGATCGGGATTTGGCGTTTGAACATCCTTCTTCACGATACCGAATTGATCAATGATAAATGGCTGTGCACCATTGAGGTTCTGATCAATTTCATAGCTGACCGCGGTCAGCTTACCGCCATCGATCGTAATACCAACGAAATTTTGGACCTGGCTGCGTTTCGGACGCCGGTTATCGCTCGGATCCGGTCCGTATTTGGCCGCATGATTTTCTTCCGCGCGTTCAAACAGTCCGTAGTATGCATCTCCAAGCTTCTCGTTCGGATTCTTATAATAAACTTTCGGTCCTGCAGTTGCCGGAATCAAATAGATTGTACCGTCAGGATTCACCGAGTATTCCAGCTTCTCACCGTTTAGCATCTCCGTTATCTTCTCTGGCTCTGCCGCTTTGCCGTCAGCCTTGATCGGTTTGGTACGGGCATAAATATGATCATGACCCTGCAATACAAAATCAATGCCGAGCTCTGCCATTATCGGAGCAATCTTGGAGCGGACGCCATTAGCACCCATAATATCAGAGTCCGTGGCATGATTCGACGTGGTGTACGGACCTTTATGAATATTGACGATCACCCACTCCGCTCCGGCTTTTTTAGCCTTCTGCACATCTTGTTTGAGCCATTCCACCTGCTCGACAGAGAAATTATCGTATACATCCGAGTCCTCATTGGAATTCAATACAACGAAATGCGCGTTGCTGTAATCGTATGAGTAGTACGCTCCGGTCTCGGTTGCCGAATTATCCGGCTGCTGTACATTGAAATGCTCGATGAAAGCGTAGTTTTCATCCTCATGGTTACCTGCAGATGGCACCAGCGTCGTACGGAGCAAGCTTTCCTGCGAATGACCTAATAGCCAATTCCACTGTTCTTCCTTGATGCCCTTGTCTACAATATCGCCGTTATGGACGACGAATTGCGCTTCCGGCACGGTAGCCAGCGCCTTGGCAAATGTCTCGGATGAAAGCACTGCTTCATCTTCTGCCTTCGCCTGCGTATCAGCCAAATCAATGAACGTGAACGCTCCGCTCTCCGGTGCAGTCCGGAAGGTTCCCGTCTCACTCCAAACCCCAAGCGCTGCATCCCCTACGCGGAAATCGTAGGACGTATTGGGCTTGAGTTTCGTTGCTTCGGCTTTATGCACGAGTTCTGCTGCTGAATTAGTAGAGGCAGCCGAACGTCCTTGGAACGTGATCCCATTCGTAAAGTCAGGAGCGACAGCAGACTTCTCCACGATCTGAAGGTCACTGCCTGTCACCTGCTGGGATGTATACCAGGTGAAACCCTTGGATGTTTTGGTATCACCGTGGAACGTAACCGTCACTTTGCTCACTTTTTCCTGAACAGGATCCGGCTTCGTCTCTTTCATGATTCCAAACTGATCCACGATAAACGGCTGCGCGTTGTGCTGATTCTGATCGATTTCATACGTCACAGCTGTCAGCTTGCCACCGTCGATCGTAAACCCGACAAAGTTCTGAACCTGGCCTCTGGCAAGGCTGGTTGTATTACCGTACTGGCGGGCGTGGTTCTCTTCCGCGCGCTCAAACAAATTGAAATATGAATCACCCAGCTCCGGCTTCTGGTTCTTGAAATAAACCTTGGCTCCTGCGGTGGCCGGAATCATGTAGATGGTTCCATCCGGCTTAACTGCATATTCGATGTTCTGCCCATTAAGCGTCTCGGTAATTTTCGTGAAATCCTCGGCGGTTCCGTCGCTCTTGATCGGCTTTGTCCGCGCATAGATGTGATCATGGCCCTGCAGCACCATATCAATTCCCAGCTCGTTCATCAGTGGAGCAATTTTATTTCTTACTCCGTTCGCGCCAATGATGTCGCTGTCGGTTGCGTGATTCGAAGTTGTATACGGCCCTTTATGGATATTGACGATAATCCAGTCTGCGCCGGCAGCTTTCGCTTGCTCCACATCCTGCTTCATCCACGCGACTTGCTCTGCAGAGAAATTTGCGTACTCGGACGAATTCTCATTGGAGTTAAGTACGATGAAATGCGCATTGCTGTAGTCATAAGAGTAGTATGCGCCAGTAATCGTAGCAGCGTTGCCTGGCTGCTTCACATTAAAATGCTCGTAGAAGGCGTAGTTCTTATTCTCGTGATTCCCTGCGGACGGGGCAATTGTTGTATTCAAAAGGCTGGATTGTGAATGGCCCAGCAGCCAGTTCCATTCCTGCTCCGATGTGCCGTTCTCCACTACATCTCCGTTATGGACAACGAATTTAGCATCTGGAATAGTGGCAAGTGCTTTGGACAAGGTAGCTGCCGACAGCATCGCCTCGTCCTCTTCCTTGGCTTGCGTATCCGTCAGATCAATAAACGTGAAGGCGCCGCTAATAGGTGCCGTCTGAAAGGTACCAACCTCGCTCCACACATTCAGGCTCTGGTCCCCAACTCTGAAATAATAGGAGGTATCCGCCATTAAACCTGTCGCTTCCGCTTTATGTACATGCTCTCCCGGAGAATTCGAGGAGACGGAAGTACGGCCGCTAAATGCTAGCGCCTGACTGAAGTCTGGCGCGGCCCCGCGATTCTCCACAACCTGGACATCGCTTTGGGAAGAACCCAGCGGCGTATACCAGGTAAAGCCTTTCGCGCTGGTCGCGTCTCCATGGAAGGTTACCGTAACCTTGGAAATATCAAGTGGCGGTGCCTGCGCTAACGCGGTAAGCTCCATATCGAAATATAGATCCGAGCTGCTGTCGCTCTGCTGATGGATCTCGACCGCAATTTCGTTATTGCCGTCCTGCAAATATGTTTTCAGCGGCTCGGTCAGGTCCACGTCCCCATATATAACGGGTAGGTCCTTGCTCGAGGTCGCCTTCATGTCGTACGTGATTTCGCCTTCCGGCATGCCCATGCGTCTTACTTCATGACCATTGACGTAGAGCACGGCGCCGTCATCAATGCCGAACGTGCCGAGAATCTGGCCGTAACCGTCAATTTGGTCCTTATTGACTTGAAGATTCGTTCGGAAATACGTCGTTCGGTGCTTGAGCTTTTTATCCGTACCATAGTCTACTATGGTGCCCAGCGGACCAAACTCCGTGGTTGCTATGCCGCTTCCGTTATCTTTATAACCAAAAGGAGCGAATCCGGATTCCCATGAGGAATCATCGTAGGTGGAACGCCATACGGTTGTTAAATCTTGGCCCTGATCAAAATACTTCCACTCCGCATTGCGCTGAAGTAAGATATCAGGCTGATCCTGCGTTGCTGCTTCAACAGTGGATAAGGATCCGACCCCTGCAAATAATCCAAACACTAACGCTGCGGATAACAGCATGGATAATAGCCTTTTGTACTGATGAGTAATCATGTATTCTCTCCTTTATGATGCTGGATGTGTGTGAAGCGAGACTGTCAAACAGCTCCAGCATAACAAGGGGAGATTAATGGCTTGTCATCCCAATGTAAAGATTATGTAAATAATGACATTGAAAACATATCATGATATAGCTCACGTCACCTGAACTATGACAACAACAAAAAAGCAGGGCGAGAAGTTCTCTCGCACTGCTCCCTTATACGCCAAGACGGCTTAACCTTCCGAAGGATACTTCAGGCCCCACTGCCCCCGGATCTGATCCAGCAGCCTCATAATCGCAAGCGACTCATCAAGCGGCATCACGTCGCTCTCCAGCCGCCCTTCCAGCAGACACTGCCCCACTTCGTAAGCCTCGAAGCTATACCCTTTTTCCTGACGATCATCCGTAACAACCACCGGTTCCTCGCCATCAACATGAAGCGAAGCGGATGTTGCATTCAGGAAGGACGGAATGTGAATATACCCGTTTGTACCATAAATATAAGCTTCATTCGTCAATCCTAGGCGGATCGCCCCGTTTAATGAAGCGGTCTTCCCGGATTCATAAGATAGAATAACCGAGAACTGCTCATCGACGCCCGTTTCGCCGATATGCGCGGTACTCCATATCTTCTCCGGCTCGGTTCCGAAAATCATGGATGCAAACGATACCGGATAAATACCCGCATCCAGCAGCGCGCCGCCGCCAAGCTCCAAATTCAGCAAACGGCCCTGCGGATTCCAGCCGCTCCGAAAACCAAAATCGGCCTTCACGAGCCGAACGTCGCCGATAAGTCCATCGTTCAGCCATTCGCGCACCTGCCGGATCGGCGTAAGGAAACGCGTCCACATGGCCTCCATCAGGAACAGCTTCTGCTCCCGTGCAGCCGCCATTAATTCCTCCAGTTCATCCCCGTTAATCGTAAAGGGTTTCTCGCACAGGACGGCTTTGCCGGCCTGAAGACACATTAAGGCATGATCCCGGTGCAGCGGATGCGGAGTCGCTATGTACACAACGTCAATATCGGGATCCTTCACGAGTTCCTCGTAACTGCCATAAGCGCGCGGTATATCATATTTGGACGCAAACTCACCTGCACTGCTCGCCGTACGTGAGCCTACGGCCACAAACTGAGCGTTCTCCACATACGCCAGATCGGCTGCAAACTGCTCCGCAATCCAGCCTGTCCCCATAATTCCCCATCTGATCTTGCCCGGATTCTGCATCATCATTATTCCTCCCCATCCTCTTCCTTGATTGGCCTTGCCTAAAGCTTGTAGAAGCTATCCCTCTCCACCTTGCAAATTCGCAAGCCAAAGCTTTCATACCACTCGTTCTTGCCCCGTTCCTGTGCTACCTGATGTGCGGCATTTTCCTTCCATAAACGAATGGCCTCCAGGGAATCCCAGTACGATACCGTGATCCCGAGACCCTCATCCCGGGCAGACTCCACCCCCAAATAGCCGGGCTGCTGCGCTGCGAGCTCTGCCATTTTATCGGCCATCATCCCATAACCCCGGTCACCCTCTGTACGCTTGGACACAAAAATGCAGGCATAATACGGCGGCTTCGGCGTGTTCGCGTATTCCGTCATCCTCTTCCCCTCTTCCCGGTTACCAGATTAGCCATTACTCCGATTTACATTCACTCATTGACCATGTAATCATTATATCGGAACTTCCGCCATTCTTTAACCTGTAAGAAAAATGTCTTTCGACGTATATGCCATGAAGATAGACCGCGGTTAGTCTAAAAAAAACCGCCTCTCTTCCACTGTGATGGTCTACAGGAGAAGAGAAGCGGTATTCTGCCTTCTAGAATTTACTTCAGCTTATTCAGCAGATTATAAATGACCTGCGCGCTTTCCGCACGCGTGGTCAGGCCATCCGGTTCAAAGCGGCTCGGCGTATGGCCCTGAACAAAACCGAGGGCATGCGCGGTTTCTACCGCTTCCCGAACCCAGTCCGGGGACTCGGCGAGATCGGTAAATCCGCTTCCCGCGCTGATGCTCTCCTGCTGCTGTTTCATCGCGTGGGCATAAGCACGCACCAGCATCGCCGCCATTTCCTGGCGCTTGATAGGTGCGTCGGGCGTAAAGCTGTCTTTGCCGGTTCCGTTCACGATGCCGGACTGGGCAGCTGCTGACACGGCCTTGGCGTACCATTTGCTTGAATCCACATCGGCAAACGGCGCAGGTCCTTCTGCCTTAAGATCCAGCAAACGAACCAGCATCGCGGCAAATTCAGCCCGGGTCACTTGCTGGGCCGGTGCGAAGCGGTCCGCGCTGACGCCTTCGATGAGCTGCTTCGCAGCCAAATCGCCGATCACCTCCGCGGCCCAGAATGAAGATGGCACATCGGCAAAGGTCTTCTCGTAATCCAGCAAACCGTAAGCGCTGAAATGGCGGATTCCCGCGGCCATGCGGCCGTCTTTGTTTACACCGCCGATATACTCCAGCTCTCCGCTGCCGGATAAATAGTACATGGAGATTCTTTTGCCATTGGCATCTGAAGATACAGGCAGTTCTAGCGTGATCGAATGATCGAATTCGGTTAAGCTGTGAATTTTGCCATCCGCTGTCGTTAATTGAAGCTGGAACTCCAGCATGGCTCCGGCTGCTGTCAGCTTAGCGCCGGAGACGCGGGCAGCTTGCGCGATTCGCTCCTTCATCTCCGCATCCGATAACGTGGAGGCACTCAGTTTTATCGCGCCATTCTCAAGCTGCCCAGCATTTGCAAGACCGCCCAGCTGACGAAGCACTTCGGCCGGTATCGTTAGGGACAAATTCTTCGCTTCGAGACGGATTGAACCATCCTTGAGTATGTCTGCTGCATTCCCTGGCAGCGTAATATCCGTAAAGTTTCCGTCCACCGACAAGATCACTTGCCCGTTCGACAGTTTAGCTGCAAGCTCGCTGGCCGATAGGGTGATGCTGCCTGACGGTGGTCTAACAGGCGGCGTTACCGGCGGCGTTACTGGAGGCGTAACCGGTGGTGTTACCGGCGGCTGCACGGGCGGGTCTACCGGCGGCTCCGGTCCCGGATCAGGATTCCCCCCGCCACGGGCGATTACTCTCAAAGCGTACTCCGATTTGAACCCTTCGTAGGTTGCCGAAATGACGGTCGCCCCTACTGCCAAAGCCCGTACCGAGCCCTGTTCATCAATGGAAGCTACGTCCGGCTTACTGCTCGCATAGGTAATGCCTTCGATTAAACGGATACGGCTGCCGTCGGTATATACCGCCTCCGTTACGGTCTGATCGTCGTCCCCGACCTTCAGCTCGGATTTGCCGCTTAAGCGGATCGATTCGATGCTGCCGTTCGGGATTCGGTCTACCGTAATACTCACGTCTGTATAGACATCCGGTGCCGCCGTGCTGGTCGCTCTGACGACGGCATTGCCCAACCCTTGAGCCGTCACGATGCCGTCTGCGGACACGCTGACGACGTCATTCGACGGTTCGGAATGGTATACGGACCACACCACGGTTCGTTCAGCTCGGCTCGGCTTCACCGCAGCCAGTAACTTTTGACTCTCGCCTACAGCTAGCGTCAGCTGGTTTGGAGTTACTTCAATCCGCTGCGGCTCCGGCTTCGTATCCGATTTCGTCAGCGTAAACTCGTCCACGATGCGTCCGCCAACCGTTTTGGTTACAAAATGAAGCTCGTCTCCCTTCACTTCCACGGAGGCATACATTTGAGTCTTCTCTTCGTCGACCACCTCATGCCAGCCCCGCTCTGTGTGGGAGTAGAATTTTGGACCTGACGATCCCGCCACGACGTAGGTCGTGCCCTTCCCTTCCGCGGCAATCTGGTTGTTCATCATCGGGTAGGAACGAATATAAATATGATCATGTCCATTTAACACAAGATCCACACCGAATTCCTCCAGCACTGGCGCCCACAGGCTCCGTACCTCGGCGGAATCGTAGATGCTGCCGTAAGGCCCGCGGTGGAACATCGCGATGGTCCATTCCTTAGCATTGTTAGCCAGATCCTGCTGAAGCCACTTCTTCTGATCCTCCAGCTGATACTCGCTGTTCAGCATAATGAAATGAACATCCTTGTAATCAAAAGAGAAGTTGGTTCCCTTCAGGCTGTCCAAGCCATTGCCAGGTTGGTTAAAGTGAGCCAGGAAGTCCCCGTTTTCCTTGGTCCCCATCACTTCATGGTTGCCGATGGCCGACACTAACGTCGTATTCAGGAAATGCTTCTGGGCTTCATCGAACCAATAGTTCCACTGCTCCTCCAGGAAGCCCTTGTCCACCATATCCCCGGCATGGACCATGAATTCGGCGTCCGGATGCTCGGCTGCCGCCTTGTCGATCGTATTCCCCCACAGCTCGAACTCTTTGGCGGTGGATGCCTGGGAATCCGCAAAGTACAAGAATTTCGTTGTATCTCCCGCGAGTTCCGTCGTTTTAAACGAGCCTTGGGCACTGTAATGACCTTGGCCGTCACCGACACGGTACACATACTCTGTGCCTGGCTCAAGACCGGCCGCCGTCGCTTTATGGACGCGGACCGTGCCGAGATCCAAAGTATGGTACAGCTCGCTGGCACCATTGAACTTCTGGACGTTCGGCGCATCGAAATCCGTAAATTCGGACCGCTTGGTCAGTTCCACGACAGTCCCATCCGTCGCCGGGTCCGTATGCCAGTTCAGCATCCGCGACGTGGTTGGATCTTCGCCCATGCCCACGCTGATGTTAAACGGAGTAGGACTTCCAGCCAGCGGCGAAACCTTAAACTCCAAGGCCGGACTATATTGATTGTTCTTCACGGCCTGCACGGTATACGTCTTGACCTGGGATGTCAGCGCCCCGGTCTTCAGGATACCCGCCGCATCCGTTGTGCCTATCGCTGCCGCGTCAGCCATGATCTGGACGCCTTCCACAGGCTGACCATGGGCATCGGTCACTTCGAACACCGTTTCGTATCCCTCTACGATTCCATCCTTATTCCAGCTCAGCGCATAATGCGCTGCGATCTGCGATTCGATCGGAAGACCATAGAACGAAAATTCGGTATTGCCCGTATCGGTGAAGGATACCGCTCCGGACGTGAGCGCTATGATACTGCTGCCGGCTGCGTTCTTTTTCACGTCATACCGGATTTGGCCGATCCAATCCGTATCCTGCAGGGATGCGGTATGGATGTCCTTCCAAGTCACTCTTACCTTTCCTGTTGTACCGTCGATGCTTGCGCTAACCTGGGATGCACTCAGCTTGTCCCCTGGTATGAGCTCCAGATTCTCCACTTTGGTGGGATCGAATTGGAAATCGACATGGCCGCTGCGAATTTGGGATGTCTTCACACCGCCGATATCCAGCGTGTAACTGCCGCCAACATAGATCGTATCCGGCGTATTGTACACCACCTTGGCTGAGCCGGTATTTACGATGAAGTTCCATTCCTTGGTCGTTTGGTTGCCCGACAGATCTCGGACGGTGACTTTTGCTTGATGAACGCCATCGGCGAGCGGAACACTCGGCGTGTAATGGATTCTTCCTTCCGGCGGATACAGGGTATGCTGCACCAGACTTCCATCCAGATAGAATCGGATTTTGTCCGGATCAATCAGCGTCGTTCCCGGGTGTGCGACAGGATCATAGCCTGCATCCTCGGCATACACGGTAATGGTCGGCGTGTTCTCTGTAATCTCCGTACCGTCAGCCGGCGAGAATTTCTTCAGAACCGGTGGATCGATATCGTCATTGGCCGGACCGTACAATGCGCGAATTTCGTCCACGTAGATGGCTCCAGCGTCTTTTTTCGCGTTATTTGTTTCCATATATCGTACAGGTGCGTCCATCTTCAGCGGAAGGGTTCTTCCTTTGGGTACGGACGCCTCGAGATACTTCCATCCCTTGAAGTCGACGCCGGTTGTCTGATCGGTAAAATCGAGCCCGATTGTGCCTTTGCTGTCACGCAGTTGGGCACGAAGCCAGTGCGTGTTGCCATCCCCGTACACCCACATGCTGATTTTCTCCGGATAGCCCGGAATTTCGATATAGTCCGCAGCGCCTGTCGTCTCCAGATAAGCACCGGAGGTGCCTGTCGTCCCGGTAAAATCGTACTCCAACTTCAAGGCGCCATTCCCGGAACGAATATAGGTGTCATCGGTTTCAATGGATACCCTGCTGTATTTGAACAGCGCACCGGCGCTCGGTTTATAACGGCTAAGGCCGTTCTCGAAATCTTCGAGCATGACCGGCGGAAGCCCGACGTTCACTTCGATTGAGGTCTCGATTTGACCGTACTTCACGAAGATTTTACCGCTGACGTCCTGCTTGTCCGTGGCGGTAAACGTTCCGTTGCCGTCAATCGTCCCGATATCGCCTTCGGTACGCCACTCCAAACGGCTATTGTCGGCCTGTACCACTTGACCATTGCGAAGCGCCGTGACCTTGAGCGTCTCTGTCGAGCCGGAAGAGAAGGTCTTCACCGCGTCCGAGAACTTGAGCTCGGTCAGCTCATCAACAACTTCCAATGCGGCTTTTCCCGTCAGATTACCGGATTGTACGGATACCTCGGTCAATCCAGGTTGGTTGCCTGCCTTAAACGTCCCGGTGGCGTCGATTGTCCCATAGGCTGGGTCAACGCTCCAAACCGCGGCCTCCGTCATATTCGCCGGATGCAGATTCTGATCCACGGCCGCCGTTTTGAAGGTAGCGGATGAACCAGTCAGCACTCTTTCCAGCGTCGGTGCAACGACAAGTTTATTCGCTGCTCCTTCTGGCGCCTTGTTCACCAGTAAAATGCCGTTGGCCGTTTTGCGTTCCCCGCCGTCCGACGGCGAGTTGAGCACTTTGCGCTCCGTTTCTCCCGGCAGGCGGGCAACGAAGGTGGCCGAACCGCCTCCGTCCAGGTTCAGTGCGTTCACTACGCCAAGCTCCTGCAGCATTTCGCCAAGCTCGATGTAGGTAAGCCCTTCACTGAACCCCGGCTGGCGGCCATCAACCTCGAACAGCACAACGGAGCCGTCCGCTTTGCTGCCCACCACCGTTCTCGGGTGTACAGCCGGATCGGTATGCTGCTGCACGACGCCATCCTTGACCAGCATCACGGTACCGCCAATCGCCATCGTGACGTCCCGCCATTCGTTATCCAGCTGAAAACTCGCCGTCACTTCATCCCCTACCTTCAACCCGGCAAGCTTGTTCCGCTGCGAGCCCGAAGCGGACAGAACCACTTGACCTTGGCCAATCGGCGAGTTCCCCTGGTCCTTAAGAACGGAAGCCACCTTCATCGTCAAGGTCTCCCCGCTGGCGGCCCTGCCGCTTACAATATCCAGAATGACCTCGTCGCCAAGATTATTGGTCATCGTGGTGGCATTGAATTTTTCGGTATAAAGGACAAGTGCGTCCGTCCCTCTTAGACGGTTGATAGAGGACAGGCTGCTGACCGTTCCGCCTATCGTCACGTTTTTCGTTAATTTCGGACTGCCGTACAGGCTCGTTCCGTCCTGCTTAATGCCAAAGGCGTTCCGGCCGCTGGGCGGATCCGTCAACAGTTCCCCGTCCCCCATAAACAATCCGAGCGGAATGCCGGTGGACATATCATAGAAATCTCCGTTTACCGCGGCGATGACGCGATTGCCTGCCTTGTCGGCATCGGACGCCATTTTGCTGACTCCCTGCATGCCGTATACCTTGCCGTCCGTGAGACCCGGCTGAAGCTCCAGATTCCCTTGCGATGGGTTGAACTCCACCATGTGGACCTTCTGCTCGCCGCTGCCCTTTTGCATATTCGCCCACGTATATGTAGCCCCCGGCCCGATCTCCATCTGCCGCATATCCATAATCGATGACGCGGCGGCAGCTGGATCCGCGGCAGCAGCTTGTCCTGCGGGAAACAGCAGCGATAGAAACATCACTCCGCTGAGCAGCGATGATATTCTCTTTTTGCTCCTTAACATGTACATGAATTCCTCCTTCTCTCTGCTTGGACTCTGGTTCCTCTCGGTTGTAAGTCCGCTCATGAACGAAAGACCTACTCGGGAGTATAACGCTGGCTTGTTAAATCCACCTCCAATCTGTGTTAAGACGAAGTTAACTCTGCCGCTATCGGCTTTACATTCAGTCATTAGCTGGAAGGGCTGCAAAAAAGTATGCTGCCGATCCGTAATTACCGCTCGGGCGACCGAAATTAACTCGTCTTCTCTCTCTTCATCATATTGAAATTTTATTTCAATTTACAATATATTTTGTAAAATTTTATTTTATTTTTTCGGCAGGAATTTCCGGTCGGATGACGTAAGCGGAGCTTTTGTCGAATACGGGGAATAAAAACAAACGCCTTTCTGCCAGGTTCCGACTTATTTTTAAGGTGAACTTAACAGCACACAAAAAACAACCGCAGCATATAGCCGCCGTTGTTTTCAACATTCCCTATTATTTTTTGCTGACGTTGCCGTTGGCATCAATCTTTGCATTATAGGAGAGTTTGTTCAGTTTCGCGATGATCTCTTTGTTGTAGTTCTTGTCCATCAGATTCGGTTGGCCTTGAATAATCTTCACCGGCGTAACCCGGCTCGTGATCTTGGAGCCCTGAATCTCAACATGCACCATCATCGACAGCAAGGTTTTATCCCCGCCCCGAGTCGAGCGGTTGAACACGAAGTTCCCGAGCGAATAATAAATCGGCTTGTTCTTGTAATATTCGATGCCCATCAACGTATGGCTGTGCGATCCGATAATGATGTCGGCACCGGCGTCGATCAACTTCTTCGCCATCGTGCGCGCATATTCTTCCGGATAGTCAGCGAATTCCTCGTTCCAGTGGATGTACACGATTGTGTAATCATTTGTTTTTGCCGATTTCTTGATATGGCTCAGCATCGGCTCCAACGTGTAAGCGGAAGCTGCGCCCGGATGGTTCTTGCCCGCGATCCAGGAATTGTCCGACAGCACCCGGCTGACGCCCAGCACCGCAATTTTCTTTCCGTCAATGCTCTTCACGTAAGGCTGGAAGGCCTCGTCAATATTTCGCCCCGCTCCGGTATATCCGATCTTCTGGCGCTTCAGATGGGTAATCGTGTCCAGCATGGCCTGCTGGCCATAGTCCAGGATGTGGTTGTTCGCCAGCGTTACGCCGTCGATTCCCGCGTATACCAAGCCCTTGAGCGTGTCCGGCTTCGAACGGAAGGCAAATGTTTTATCCGCAGCCTTGCCGCGAATGGAGACCGGCGTCTCCAGGTTGGCAAATGCCATATCCGCCTCTTTCAAGATGGGGGCCACCTTCTTAAACGGGTATAGGTTCCCGAATCTATCAATCTGGTTCCCCACGTATCCGTCTAACAGAATATCACCTACAAAAACAAGATCTATCGGTTTACTCTTCGACTTGGCTTGAGTGGTTGTACCCGCTTTATCCTTAGTCTCTTGGACCTTGCTCTGAGTCTCTTTACCATCCGTGCCTGCCGCCGAGACCATACTCGCCGGAATGAGCATAACGATAACCAGAATGAGGCAAAATAATCTCTTCATATACATGCCGCCTTTCCAAATAAGAACTTCTAAGAAGCTAGTCATTTAACATGTTTATCCTATCATAAATTGAAAGAAAAGGGTATTTATATCAAAGGAACCATTTAATAGAACCCAACCCTGGGTGCTAACCAGTCAGCTCTTTCAGCACTACCCATAGCCTTAGACTTGAAATGCCGAGAAAAAGTTTCAATATTCGCAAATTATATTGAAAACATCGTAATTTGCTTATATATTTAAACGTATCGTAAGTGTACATTGAATATTAATTACGTTTTGTAATAGTTACATGAGGAAATTCTACATATAAGTAAACAAAAGGAGCTGCAACCCATGAATATTCACGCTGCCGGCGAGAACTCATCTCTCATGATTGATGATACGGACCGCAAAATCATTGCGATCCTCGGCAAGAACGGGCGAATCTCGTACACGGATTTGGCCAAGGAGATCGGATTGTCCCGCGTTGCCGTACAGGCCAGGGTCAATGCGCTGCTCGATGAAGGCGTCATTGAGCGCTTCGCGGCCGTCATTAATCCGGAGAAAGTGGGAATTTCGGTGTCCGCTTTTTTTAATGTGGAGGTGGAGCCCAAATATTTGCAGCAGGTGGCGGATACTTTGGAGAACGAGCCGTATGTAACAAGCCTGTATCATATGACCGGTCCCAGTAAACTGCATATGCACGGACTTTTTACCGATCATAAGGAAATGGAAATGTTTTTAAATGAGAAGCTTTACCCGCTCCCGGGCATTACGAGTGTGGACACGCAGATCTTGATCAAGCGCTATAAAAGCCGAATGGGCATCCGACTCTAACTCTCTCGACAGAAAGGACTCATACCTTGCCTGATAAAACTAGCAACCCATACATGGAATTAATGTTCGGCATGTTCCGAACCGGCATACTCGGCTACGGCGGCGGACCTTCGGTTATTCCGTTGATCCGTCACGAGGCCGTCGTTCGTTACCACTGGCTCAGCGACGATGAATTCGGAGAGGTACTCGCGCTGGCCAACGCGCTCCCGGGCCCGATTGCCACGAAGATGGCCGCCTATCTCGGTTACCGGAAAAAAGGGGTGCCTGGTGCTATAGCTGCCGTTCTCGCGCATATCCTGCCAACCAGCATTGCGATGATCGCGCTGCTGTCGGCCGTGACATTCCTCAGCAGCTCCAAAGTGGTGGCAGGCATGATTGCCGGCGTTACGCCGGTCATTGCCGTCATGCTGGGCACGATGGCTTACGAATTCGGCGAGAAGGCTGTAAAGGGACTTGGCATTTACGCCGGGATCGGATTTTTCGTGGTGTCGTTTCTCCTGCTGGAGCGTTTCCAGCTCCATCCGGCCCTCGTCATTATGCTGTTCCTTGCTTATGGCACCGTGCATTTTAGAACCGTAGCCAAACTCAAAAAACAAAGACGGGATAAGGAGGGGTCCGCCTGATGGAAGAATGGCTGCAGCTGCTGGTCAGCTTTTTTGTCTCCAACGTTCTCGGGTATGGCGGCGGCCCTGCTTCGATCCCCCTCATGTATAAGGAAATCGTCACGAATCACGGCTGGCTGACCGACCCGGAATTCTCCAACATGCTTGCCCTTGGCAACGCACTTCCCGGGCCGATCGCCACCAAAATTGCCGCTTTTGTCGGGTATGGCGTATCCGGCTGGATGGGCATGACTCTCGCCCTCGCGGCGACGGTCATCCCTTCCGCGGTAGCGCTCATCTGGCTGCTGAATTTGCTGCAGAAATACCGCACGTCGCCCGTGGTCAAAGGCATGACCCTGCTGGTCCAGCCGGTCATCGCCATCATGATGCTGACTCTGACCTGGCAGATCGGCCAAAGCTCCGTCATCTCCATCGGCCTCCTGCAATCCCTCGGCATCGCCGCCGTCGCTTTCTGGGCCATGAACATCCGCAAGATCCACCCGGCGCTGGTGATCCTGGCCGCGTTTGCTTACGGGGGCTTAGTGTTGTCGCAGGTGGTGTGAGGGGGGATCGAGTAACAACAGTAACCCGTTCTCTAAAATCGCCCTGACCAAAAGAGCGAGTATGAGGGACTCACTCCCACCATACTCGCTCTTTTTTCAATTGAGAGCCATCCAAGCCGTCACCGGACTACGCACCGTACCTATCACCCCGCTTAGACGAACAGTGCAATGAGCAGCAGTGCAATGAGCAGCAGTTCACTGTGAACCGGACGTCCAAAAATATGATCGCCATATGGTCGACAGCCATCCAAGCATGCCCCGAACCACGCATCGTGCGCACAGGGAGCAGTGCGCACGATGTACAAATATCATTCAATATGTCCTCCCTAAGTCCTCTTGCTCTATGGTCGTGAGGACTTTCTAACGGACTCAGAATACCTTATTTTGTACAAAATAGCCCTTTGGGTAGCTTTAGCGGACACAGAGGATCTTATTTGCTGTTTTTATTGATATTGGCACCCGTAATTCGCACAATAACGGATCTGGAGTCCGGTACATTGTAAATAATCGAGTTTTGATCTTAAATAACGGATCTAGGGTCCGTTAAAAGCTGACACAAGAAACTTGAGTGCCCATGGGTAGTACTGGTACCTTCAGCCCCATTAATTACATCCCCATAATTACATCCCATTAATTACACCTCTTCAACTCCCCGCCTGCTTCCTCCCCATCACCACCCCGATCTTGCCCTCATGGACCTCCACCTTATACTTCTTCACCCGGATGCGGTCGCTAAACAGCGACTTGCCGGTCTGCAGGTCGAACTCCCACCCATGCCAGGGACAGCGGACAATTTCGCCTGCCCGGCCGTATTCGTAGTCGTATACTTCCGAAGGAAGCGTCGTACCGGAGACCAGTCCTGCGCAGATTGGCGCCCCCTGATGCGGGCAGTAGTTCAGAATCGCATGGTACTCGCCGTTGACCCGATAGATGCCGATTTCGCGTCCCTCTATGTTCACGACCGCGTGCCCGCCCTCCGGAACGTCCTCCTCCGCCAGCACGTAATGTATTGCCATACATGCCACCTCCTTGCCTATGAGCCCAGCTTTGTAGGGTTTGGCTTTGAGTTTGCTTTGAGTTTGCTTTGAGTTTGCTTTGAGTTTGGCTTTGAGTTTAGTTCAACTATTTTTTTGCCTTTGTTTTCGACCTTCTTCTTTCGCCTCTGGTTCAACTTTGTTTTTGTGTTTTCGACCTTCTTCTTTCGCCTTTGGTTCAACTTTGTTTTAGTGTTTTCGACCTTGTTCTTTCGCCATTGGTTCAACTTTGTTTTTGTGTTTTCGACCTTCTTCTTTCGCCTTTGGTTCAACTTTGTTTTGAATTTAGTTCACCTTTGTTTTTGCCTTTTTCTTTTCGCCTTTGTTTTGCCATTGTTTTCGACTTTCTCTCGCCTTTGGTTCAACTTTGTTTTTCTCTGGCTCATCTTTCGTTTGCCTTTCGTTGGTCTTTGGCTCATCTTTGGCTCGTCTTTCGTTGGTCTTTGGCTCGTCTGTGGTCTGACTTTGCTTTACCCATACCCCCAGCTTCAATTGTTCAAGCAAGCTTTCATACGGACCGTTCATCCGTTCATCCATTTATCCATTTATCCATTCATCCATTCATCCATTCACCCATTCCCTCAATCCAACCTGTACAGCTGCTTCGCATTCTCGTAAAAAATCTTCCGCCGCGCCTCCGGCTTCAGCCCCCGTAAAATGTGGCTCGGCGAGTCGAAGTCCCAGTGCGGGTAGTCGCTGGAATAGAGCAGCATGTTCTCGGCATCAATCATGTTGAACAGATCGATGAGATGCTGCGGATTGTCCGGCTCCTCAATCGGCTGCGTCGATAAGTAGCAGTGATCCCGGATGTACTCGCTCGGCATTCTCGTCAGCCAGGGCACGGTTGCGCGCAGCGCCTTGTAGTTTTTGTCCAGCCGCCACATCAGGCCCGGCAGCCAGGCTACTCCGCCTTCAACCAGAACGACCTTGAGGTTCGGATACTTTACGAACACGCCCTCGCATACCATGCTCACCAGATGTGCCATGAACATCTGGGAGAGGCAGGTATGCCACTCAATGTAGCGGGTCGGGTAGCCGGCAGCGGTGGGAGCCGTCGAGCTCCCGCCGCCTTCCGCTCCCGGGTGGATCGCGACCGGAAGGCCGTTCCGCTCCGCCGCTTCGTAGATCGGGTGATAGTGGCGCTGACCCAGCGGCGACCTCGCTGCACTGGAGATCATCACCTCCACGATATCCGGATGACCGCCGATCCGGTCGATCTCGCGTGCCGCCAGCAGCGGATCCTGGGTGGCTACCGCCATTGCGCCTTTGAATGCTTTATGTTTGCCGAGCCACTCGGCGATCAGATAATCGTTATATGCCGAGCATATCGCGGCCGCGTAATCCGGATCATGCGTGGAAGAGATATTGTAGACGACACCCGTCAGCACGGCATAATCCAGATTGTAGCCTTCGATCAGCTGCTTGATCATATAATCGGGATCGGAGCCGGCTTTGCCTCCACCCGGAGGGATCGAGTCTTTTTTCATCACGCCGATCGGCGAGTAGTACCCTGAGCCTGCAAAACCGATGCCGGATGTCGCTACCCGGGAGCGCCAGGGCTCCTGCAGATATGGCAGAAGCGCCCTGTCGTCCTGTTCGTTATGAACGTCGACATCGATGATTTTCATATCGTCCATTGCCTGATTCCTCCATTCCACTTGCGGATTACTTGCCGCCGTATGTGCGAGTATAGGCGGTGTTGTACATGGTAAGGAGTTCATCGGAGCCGAGTTTCTTGGCCTGGTCAATAAATTGCTGATAGGTGGTGTCGTTAATCGGAGTTTTACCGGTCACAAATTCCGTCACCTTCTGTTCAAGGAATTTGTTCAGATTGTTCAGCTTCGATTTCTCGAGCTCCAGCTCCTCTTCCGTCTTGACGATCTGTTTTGGTGCAGGGACAATATACTGCTCATACCTTGCATTGATATCCTTGCTCTTCTCGCTTAATCCACGCTCCCAGACTTCTCGCGACTTGGCGTTATTCAACGTGATCAGGTCATACCATACGCCCCAGTCCTTGCGCAGCGCATTAAACGGAGATTCGCCGAACTCCTTGTTATATACCGCTTTGCCGTCCTCCATCGTATACGTTTTGCCTTCAATGCCTAAGGACAAATAATTCGTTCCCTCTTCGCTCACCAAATAATCGAGGAATTGGACGGCGCGCTCCTTATCCTTCACTTTGGCCGATATGGCTCGGCCGACGGTGCCAACGACCGGACGGGAGAACTGATAGTTCTTGATCCCTTCGGCGGCAAAGGAAGGAATCGCGTCCAGCTCATACTCCGCCGTACCGGCCCCACGCGCCTTCGCTACAAGCGACTCGAGATCAGCCTTCCAGAAAAAGGTCACCAAGGATTTGCCCGTCAGTATGCGCTCCTCCCACTGTGCTTGCGTCAGCAGCGAGAATTCCGGATCCAGCAATTTTTCCGCATACAGCTTATTCAGATACACCAGCATATCCTGATAATTCTCATGGTACGGCGCGAATGCGTATTGATCCATGGTCGGATCCAGGTTGTAGAACCCGCTGATGCCGGTGAAGATACGTCCGAAGGTCGTATACAGCCCCGTATCACCAACGATGGCGTTCGAGATGAGCGGATAGGAATCCGGAACCTTCTCCTTCAATGTTTTCAGATACTGATAAAATTCATCCACCGTGGTCGGTGCCTGTATCCCATGCTGATCCATGATGTCCTTGCGGGCATACCAGATAAAGTTGAAGCCCTTGCCTTCCGCATCCCCTTCCAGTACGGGTACGGTGTACAAGCCGCCGTCCGTGCCCGTTGCCAGCGCCTTGGCCTCAGGATATTTTTCGTAAAAGGCTTTCAGATTCGGTGCCCGATCCAAGTAATCATTAAGGTTCAGGAACACTTTCTCCGGCCCATGCTCCCGGCCGTCCTGCGTCGGCACCTGGATAAAATCCGTGGCCGTGTTCGTCGCAATCATGATCTGCCTTTTCTCCTCAAGTCCTTCCTGGCTTACGATTTGGAACTTCACACTGACGCCCGTCTTGGCCTCAATCTCTTTGAAAATCTCCCAGTCATCCCGAACCTTGCCCTCCACCCGGTCGTATACCAGCCATGAAAAAGTAACCGGTTTGTCAGGGCTTAATGTCCCGAATCATCCTTGCCCCCGCCGGTGCATCCCGTAACCAGCATCGCGCAGAGCAGGATCATGGCAAGCGCTGTTCTGAACCCCTTTCGCCTCATTTCCTAACCTCCTTTTTTATCATCACAACGTATAGAAATGGATTAGCGTGGAATCCATAACTACCCCTTAATGCCGCCAATCATCGTGCCCTGTACAAAATATTTCTGGATAAACGGATAAACGCACAGAATCGGCAGCGTCCCGATCATGATCATGGCGTATTTCAACGTCTCCAGATGCGTCAGGTCCCCTTCGCCCTGAACATTCGTGCCGGCGATCAGGATGTTGCGCATCATGATTTGCAGCGGGTACATCTCCCGGTCATTCAGATAGATCAAAGCGCTGAAGAAGGAGTTCCATTGATTCACGGCCGTGAACAGGCCGATCGTGACCATCACGGGCACGGATAATGGCAGCACGATCCGTACCAGAATCTGCAGGGATCCGCACCCGTCAATGGCAGCCGCGTCCTCGAGCTCCTCCGGCAGCGCCTCGAAGAATGTCCGCATAATGAACAAATACCATGTGCTGATCAGGGAAGGGAGGACGATCGCCCAGATCGTGTCGAGCATCCCCAGCTTCTGAACGATCAGGAAGGTTGGAATCATGCCGCCGCTGAAGAGAAGCGTGAACGCCGCCATCAGCAGAATCACTCTCCGACCCGGCAGCCATCGCTTCGCAAGCGGGTAGGCCATTGCGGAGGTCGCAATCAGCGTCAGCACCGTATGGAGGAACGTATACCGGATCGTGTTCCAGTAACTCACCCAGAGATCGGGGTTATAGATGAGCTGCTCGTAGGCAATGAGCGTAATTTTTTTCGGCCACAGCAGCACCGCGCCGCTCGCAACCATGGCATTGTTGCTGATGGAAGCCGAGAAGACGTACACCATCGGGTAGGCCATCACCATGATCAGCACAATCATGAACAAGACATTGAATACGTCAAACAGCTTCGAGGCGAAGCTTTCCTGTTTTTTCATCACGCACCTCCCTTACCACAGGCTGGTCTCCGAATATTTGCGTACGATCCGGTTGGCCATAACGACCAGAATGAAGCCAATCGCCGATTGGAACAGGCCGACCGCGGTCGCGAAGCTGAAATCGGCATCGAGGATGCCCCGCCTGTACACAAAGGTGTTAATGACATCCGAAGTTTCATAATTCATCGTGTTGTAGATCAAGAGGATTTTCTCGAAGCTGGCCTCCATGAAATTGCCGAGCGACAGCACGAACAGAATAATCATGACCGGCACCATGCCGATGAACGTAATATGCCGGACCTGCTGCCACCGGTTCGCCCCATCCATCTTGGCCGCTTCATACAGCGTCGGATCGATGCCGGCAATCGCAGCCAGATAGAGGATGGTGCCCCATCCCACCTTCTGCCATATTTCGGAGCCTACATACACCGTCCGGAACCATTCCGGCATGCCCAGAAACATGATCGGTTCCATACCGAACAGCTTAAAGAGCAGATGGTTCACGACGCCCGTGGTCGGAGACAGGAAGGTCACGAGAATGCCCGCGATCACGACGGTGGACAGGAAATGCGGCATGTAGCTGATATTTTGCACGAACCGCTTGAACCATTTGCTCTTCAGCTCATGGAACAGGATCGCCAGAATGATCGGTGCCGGAAAATGAAACAGGAGATCGTACACATTCAGCATGATTGTGTTGCGAATCAGCTTCCATGCATCGGGGGTGACATAGAAAAATTCAATCAAATGCTTGAGTCCGACAAATTCACTTCCCAAAATGCCCCGGCCGATCGAATAATCCTGGAAGGCGATGATGATGCCGTACATCGGCGCGTACTTGAATATCAAGTAATACAAAATGCCAGGCAGCATCAGCAAGTACAACGCTTTATGCTTTCTCAGAACATAGCCGATCCGTGATAGCTGCGCCAATAATCCTCACCTCCGATTGAAAGCATTTACATTCGTTTGTTGTTGTCCCCACTATACGAGCCGTCCTTCTTTCGCGTAAAGCGTGCATCTTTTCCTGGAGACACTCCTTTTGCAACCCCCGTGGCACAAGGCTTTCCGCTTGGGTCCATGCAAAAAAAGAGACTTCAGAAAATAATGCAGTCTCTTCTTTCCTATTGGTGGGAGCTCCTGTATTTAGCAGGTGTAATGCCCTCATATCGGCGGAAAGCCCGAATCAGAGAATTTCGGCCCCAATACCCGACCTTCTCAGCAATTTCGTCAATTTTCAAATCGGTTTCAAGCAACAATTGCTTCGCCTTCATCAGCCGGTATTTCGCGATATATTCCACGTACTTTTCGCCAACCTCCTCCTTGAAGGTCCGGCTGAAATGCCCGATGGACATATTCATCATCCCGGCAAAATGTTCGATCGACAGCTCTTGATCGTAATGCTTATGAATGTACTCCAGAATCTCCATAAACTGTTGACTCCGGCTGCTGGAAGCCGGCTTCCGGAACAGAAAACCATGAATCTCCGTAAAGCAGCACGTAAGCTCGTCCCATGTCATGCAGCGATTTATCCGTTCGAACAGCCCCGAGTAATACGGAACGTTGAGTTCATTGCGCTCCGATTCCACCGCCCGAATCCAGGTGTTGAGCACATCGACAAGCAGATATTTCATCTGCACGGCTGTTGCATCCTTCCCCTTTCCCTCCTCCAGCAGAGCAAGCACGGAATGAAGCAGCTTGTCATACTCACGGGTTTTGTACTGATTGAGGATCCGCTGGACCTCCTGCACAGATAGGAAAGGATCCCACTGCTGCAGCTCCCGGGAAGGCTGACTTCCGCAAATCTCTACGGTGGAATGCAGCCCCCGGTACTTCAGCATGGCCAGGGCATGCTCATAAGACTGGTGCAGCTCTTCCATGGCGCGAACGGTCTTTCCGATCCCGATGGTCGCTTTATAATAAGCCCCGTATTCCTGGAAAATGTGCCGGATTTGCTCCGCTACTTTTTCAGGATGACCCTGGCCCTCCGTGATGTGACCATGCTCCACGATGCATGCCATCAGATCCGGCCTTGTCTGGCAGATCCAGACCATGCCGGGTGCCAGCCGAAGAATCTTGTCCTTCAGCTCGGTCAGCAAAAAAATCTTGGCGGATTCCGATGTCGAGTCGTAAACCGACCGGTCATAGTGGAAAGAGATGCACAGGACGGTCCTTGCCGCCTTGTGGCTGTAAGCAAACTCAATCTCCTTGGCGTAGTACTCAATCGATAAGGCATCGCGGTATTGCCCCAGCAGGATTTTCGTGAAAAACTGCTCCTGCACGATCGGCAGCATCCCGTTCACCATCTGGTACAGCTCTTTATTCTCCGTCATGATGAATTGGGAATAACGTTTGATGGCATCAAACTCGTTTCCTTCATGGCCGACTTCCCCATTCGGAGCGTGATGCAGCTTCAGCCCATCCTTAATCTCCCGGATCGGCCGGTATAATCGCCGGCTTAAATAATACGAGGCGAGTGCGCCGACTAGAAGGAAGAATACGAGGAACAACCAACAGATCCATCGGGTAATATAAACCGGCTTCATCAATGTGCCTAAGTCGATCATGCTGATATAATGCCAGGACGGATCGAAGCCGGAGGCCATGAAGGACTGCCCCCTCTTGTCCGATATCGTGAATTGCGAAGCAGTGCCGTCCGTACGTATTCGCTGCTGCAGAGCAAGCTGTTCCTGCTCAGTCAGTCCGTTCTGGGCGATCACTTTGGCCCCATGATCTACAATCGCCGTGCCCGTAACCCAGCTCTCCGGAATGTGAATCTGCTCCTCAAGCTTGTCTCGTTTCACTTCGACCAGGAGATAGACTTCAGGGGCGGTCGTATTAAACGGGTAGCTCATGGCAGCTGTCAAAGAGGCGGGGGAATCCATGAAATCCATCATTTTTTTGCCGGATAATTCGGCTTCCAGCTGATGGCGTCGGTTTAAATCCAGGGGATAGCGGGAACGAAAATAATAGGCTTTATTCGTGTAGGTTTCGGCATCGATCATCAAATCCTGGTGCACGAAATAATAATACGCCTTCTCGACCAAGTCATCGGATTCCAGCTGCTGCAGCTGCTCCCGCAGGGAATGAAGCAATTCCGGAAGCAGCAGGCTATCCGGCGAAGAGGCCATGGGAGCCAGAAGCACGCTCCGTAATCTGGAGGTGCTGAGGATATTAATCATGCTGGTCTTCAAGGATTGCAGCTCGGTGTCCGTCTGCTCGGAGAAGCGGTTCATCATCACTTGATTGAAACGCTCGGCATCCTTTTCAATGATGCGAACGACCAACACCTGAGCGAGAACCGACGCAACAATCACGGGAATGAGAATGAGGAGAAAATAGTTGGCGAATAGTCTCCAAAACAAGGTGTGCCTTCTGGGAGGTGGAGAATCAAGCTCCCCCGGCTCAGGAGATCGGTTAGGCGTTGTCCTGCGATTCATGAGTGTCCCCCCTTGTTATTTAAAATTGCAAGTAAACAAGGCTTGCATTTACGTCTACTATATTTAGATGTCAGTTATAATATTCGCCGCAACTTCCATGCATGGAGTTTGCACAGAAATGACGTTACCGGACATGTTTGCATCCATAGCAAAAAGAGCCAGGAATCTCCTGGCCCTTACGCATCCATTCAAAATCAACCTATTTTACAGTAAATCGTTGCGACACTCCAGTAGCACTCCATTAACCCGCTTGATCTATTCTTGTGGACACCGGAGGTTTTCTTAAAGAGAGAGACAACCAGACACAGTGGACGGCCAGCACCAGCAAAATGAACAGATCGTATCCGATAAATACATCACTATTGTCATTACCGACAAACTGGATAAAGTTATGAAGGAAGTGGAATAGAATCAGAGGGATGATATTTTGGTTTTTCACCATCAGTAGAGCCAATACGGCGCCTATAAGCAGAGCATATACAATCTGTAAAACCGTTTGGAATATGTCCTGCCCTGATAAGACGTTCAGTACATGCGTGACCGCAAACAGAGTGCTGGAGGTGATGACCGCGGTTGGAATGCCTTTGGGCAGCAGTGTTTTCAAAATCAATCCCCGATAGATGCTCTCCTCCACAAATCCAACGAGCAGTGTGAAGAAGATAAAGAACAGGATCTCCGATGCGCTGATTTCACGCATCCCCTTAAGAGAGATTGTAATTAGAATAAGAAGCAAGGGGGAATAATAGAGCCATCCGGCGGCCGGTATACTGTTCAGCTTACGGAAACCGAGCGGGTTCCACTTCTTTTTCCATGTAAAGTACGCTATCAACACAAGAGCGATTGGGATGAATGAGATCAGCACAGGCGAAGTGTAACTTAACTCTTTAATCGTAGAGTAAGCCCCAGCAGCAAATACGGCTAATAACAGCAGAACCTCGATAATGACAACGGTTAAAATCGGGTGTTTATGCGAAAAAGAATCCTTAGTTTTCCGGTTTAACATGGTTCAGATCCTTCCTCTCCATAATATCCTTCAACCATTGCCGTTCCATCTGAAAATGGTTCAGTCCATACGCCAGAACCGATACCCGATAGTAATAATTCTCCGGATGTTCGATCTCAGCCAATTCTCCAGCCACGACGTTCTGCACCGCTTCAAGCATGTGAATTTCCTGATCCAGCTTAAATATGTACTCGGCCAATCGTTTTTGACGAAGTTCTTCATCCAAATAATCAAAAAAGAAAATACGGATCAGCTGCTCATTGCGTCCTGTCTGCATCGGTCCAGACAACCAGTCGAGAAAAGCCTTTTCACCACTGGGCCGCAGAGAATATAGCTTCTTGTTTTTACTGTTATCCGTCTCGGTCAGCATAACCATGTCCTTCTCTGCGAGTCTCTTGAGCGCAGGATAAAGACTTCCGTAACTCGCTTTGTAGAAAGTGCCTACAGTGCTGTCGATTGTTTTCTTAAGATCATAGCCGCTCATTGTTCCTTCCATTAGCATGCCGAGGAGAATGTACTCCAGCAATGTCATCACCACATTTCATATAATATATCTGTTCGATATATCTGTTTGATATATTGATCATCGCATTTTTTCCAAAAGGAGTCAATATAATTTTCAACAAATAATTCTTGTTCTTGCGTTTATCAAACACAAACCAAAAACGCCCCCGCATCTGTCGCCAGACACCAGGGACGCTTATCCATCCATTCGTTCGTTTTATTCCATGCGCTCAAACACCTTAAACCTTCGATCTTCCTGCAATGCCACCAACGTATGTTCATCGACTACGTAAATTTCCGTGCCTTCCGGCAGCTCGTTCGACGATAAATGCGTATCCGGATATTGATCCGGTTCGAGCCGCTTCTGAATCGTGCCCGCCAAGGTCAAATCTGTCTCCGCAAAAGCCTCGGCACCCTCAATGTCTTTTCCAATATACTCTTGGTCATCGTACTTTAACAGAGACGCATAACTGGCCGACTGCTTGCTGCCGCAGCCCAAACATAGGATCAACAATAGGCTGATGATCGAAATCCCTGCTATCTTAAGCCTCTTGCCCATAAGTCTTCCTCCTTTGCGGACGTCTCCCTACGGTGTTTGTCATCTATCGATAACAGCTATTACAGCTCATCCAAGCGTTCCTTTAATGCCCGGGCATCATAACGAATAAAAGCACCGTTGACCGTGCCGACGAGCACTTCCCGTTCCGTTACGTTCAGCGCGCCGTTCTTGGCATACACCTCTCGCAAATCGACGCTGCCGGTGATTACGTTATGCAATCTGCCCAAGCTTCTGCCGTCTTCCTTGTTCAACACCACAAGATCGCTTCCCAAACTTACCAGCAGGTACGAATCCAGAATTCCGTAGCTGCTGCCAACCAGATGGGAGAGATCGTCGCCCGCTTTGGAAGAGGTCCCCATTTTCCATAGGATGCTACCGCTCTCTAGATCTATCGCTGCCGGAATGCCGTTCAATGTAAGATAGATTCGTTCTCCCTCGATGGCGCCGCGTGCGGCTTTGCCTCTCACGGTCCATATTTCCTTATCTTCCAGGCTGTCATACAATACGCTTTCGTAAGCGGTAGCCCCGCTGAAATACTCCCCGTTCAGCGCACGCTGCACCAATAGATACCGCTCATTCAGCACCTCGAACCTTTCCATCTGACGGGCCGGATACACGGCTTCGCGCGCCCCGGTTTCCATATTGAGCAGAACCCATTCCTTGCCAAGCAGCATCCATCTTGTTGTCATATCCGCAGGAGATACCGGATTGTAGCGATACCCTCCGATAAAATACGGATCTTGGGTCGGATCGTCCATAACCCTCTTACCAACCTTTACATTCCATGCCGCTTTGCCGGTGACCGGATCGTAAGCGGTAAGCTGTCCGTTCTGCTCGACGAGCACATACGGATCACCCGAACCTGCATTCAGCAAGCGGTGTTCGCTGGTCAACGCCTTTTTCCAACGCAGCTTTCCGGTTTCCTGATCCAGCACACTCAGCACGCTTTTGGTTTCGTTCAGATTCAAAGCCTCATCCAGAATAATCGTATCGGCCGCAGCCATCATGGTCAGGCCAAATTCATTCTTCGGCTTAACCTCCCACAACACTCGTCCATCCGACATTCGAATATGCCTCACTCTGGCCACATAATCCTTAACCTCCGGGTTATAAGCCGAGTACATCGTAACATGCTTCCGCTCCTTATCCGTGAAAGCCGTATACCAGCCAAATCCCGCATCCTCCTGCCACAGCTTCTTGCCGGTGCCACGGTCAATCGCATACAGGGAAGAATTATCGTGCATCCCGCTGTATCCGCCATCATCTCCCTTGAGGAGCAGGACATCCTCGTTTGCCTCAAGCAGGAAGGTGAAATTCAGATTGCCCTGATTTCGCCAGTCGGGTTCGGCTTCAATCGTCTTTTGAGGCGGCACGGCGGCAAAACGATAGGTAAACTCGTAATCATCGCCAGGACTGTAACTCCGCTCAAAAGATCCGGTCCCAGGAATTACCCACTCGCTGGATGTCAGCTTTCCGGATGGAGAGAACGTCACGGTATAATGGGCATCCCGCTGTTCATATCTCCAGGTCTCGCCGAGTATCATCGGTTTATTGGAGGACTCCTCCTGATTCCGCGATGTCTCCTTCACCTGCGGTTCGCCGAGCAGCTTTTTCACATATGAAGAAGGAGTCCCTTTCTTAAAAAGAAGCTCCGTCAAGTTGCGTAACATATCCGTCGTTACTTCCGAATTTCCATCGAGCAGACCATCAGGCATCGCCTTCTTGGCCGTCGTATCCTTACCCTGTACCCACATCATTGCCGGGCGGTAGATCCGGTAATCTTCCTTCCACTTGGAAGGTGCGACCATGACGCCGTACCAGTCCTTCCACTGGGCTACGGCGATGAGCGACGTTCCGGTTTGGGATACCGGCCATTTCATTGCGCTTCCGGGAGCAAGATATATACTGCCGCTGCTGCGCAGTTGAAGCGAGAGCGGGAACGTTTCTTTCACTTGGGCAGCTTCCTTGGAAACATACCATGTCGGGAGCCACAAGTCTCCCCGGGAATCGGATTGGATAAAGGCTAATTCCCCCTTCACGGAGGTAAGCCGGAGCCTTTCTCCCTTGGCACCGTAATAGCTCACCTTGAGATTTGTCAGATGGCTATTCTTACTAAGCGCATTAGGAAACAATGCAGCCTTCTGCTGAATCGTAACACGTTGGCCGGATGTAAAGCCCTCAGCTTCTGCAGCATCAGCGAATACGACATGTGCGCTTTCCTCTGTCCGCTGAGTTGGGTGCCCAACAAGTAAAATACAGACGGCTGCCGTTATTCCGATGAATAGCCGCTTTCGGATCGATACGCGTAAATTCACAGAAACCATCCTCTCCCATACAAGCCTATATAATGTAAACGCTATTATAAGGCAAACTGTTCCAAAATCAAAACAAAAAAACTCCCTTCCAGGAAAGGAGTCTATCCATCTCTTATTGCTAATGTACATTCACAAAAGATTCTCGTTAAAATGATTTCTGCTGCAAATTCACAATTAGCCGTCTTCTCCACATTATCGCACCTCCATACGCCAACTCGCTTCGGATAGAGTACGGCTCGGCGTTGGCCTGCCTGTCATTTTTCTGGTGCGGTTCGTCACCCCGTCCGATATGTCCCCCCATAACTGCCCGAGAAAGGATGCTGGAGCCATTGACGTGCTTCTATTGCTTGCTGTGGCCATCCCCTGAGCGGATCGATTCTCAATCCGTGTATCTTCGCTAGACATCTTGAACTCTGCGCATCCCGATAGCAACATGACACCAACAACCATCACAATGATTGTCGGCCATGCCATCGTAAGCCTGATGTTCCGTTTCGCATGATGTATGGATCCCATCCCGACTGCCTCCTTATGTACGTTCCTGAAGGAAAGTATAAGGAACACATCTTACCATTCCATGGTCCAAAATCTTAACGAATACTTAAATAAAGCTGAACAATTACCTTCGCCACGTTATAACAGATCTTAGCAAGCTTCTTCAACTTCTTTTTCTACCCCTTTTTTTGGACTGCTTAATGAAAAAAACTGATTTGTGGTTGTAAAAGGAATGGGAAATTCACCTATATATATGAAGGCCAATTAAACCATATATAAGGAGAGTTGACCAATGAGAAATGTATTGTATGTACCCTTGGATGACCGCCCGGTAAACCTTGATGATGTAATCAAACTAGGACAAGCCTCAGGCTTGAACCTGATAACTCCTCTTGCTGCAGATATTCGTAATCGGCTCGATTCGGTCGCAGAAGCTTCAGGCAGCCAACTTATAGGCACCTCGGCACCTACCTTTGGTAAACCGGAAGATATTCGTCAGTTCATATTGGGTCACGCCTCTTCCGTCCAGGGTTTTATTATTTCGATCGATATGCTCGTTTATGGAGGCTTAATCGGTAGCAGACGTTTACGAACAAGCGGAGGAGGAACGTATCCCCATTATGATTCAGGGACAGCAGACTTGCTTGACGTAATCCGCGAGATTAAACAGCTTTATCCCAACAAGCCAATCTATGTGTTGGATACCATTATGCGACTCGCTACGACCACATATGTGGAAGGACTCTCTTACAACGCGTACACAGAGTCTCGCAGTCTCATGGGGATAGCTCGCAAAAAATATACAGACTTCAACGATATTTTGAACGGCTATAATATATCCAGTGATGGCACCGAGTTGGGCGATACCGTCCACTTCAATAAAACCCATTACTACAATACAAGGCAGCATAAGTTTAAAACCAATCATTATGTCTTGGACAGACTTGTACGTCATGGTTATATTGATTTCCTGGCCGTTGGGGTGGACGATGCGAATAAAGAAGGCGTGCAAATGAATGAAATTCGATTTGTGGAGAACTACATCGATCGTTATCTAGGCGGTTGTGAGGGGCAAAATCCGAATCGGGCCATTATATTGCCTGATGCAGATGGCTTGGGTCATTCTCTGGTAGCACGGATGGCTAATCAATTGCATCGGGAAGGAAGAAAAACGCAAATTTCGGTGCAATATTTCGGTCCTCATGGATCCACAATCATCAACAACTATGAATACATGACTGTTCATCAGAATATTCTTCGTCATATTGATGTTGTTGGTGGCCAATGTGTCACTAGCACGCCAAACATTGAAATCCTGGCAATCACAGACGAAACACAGGTGTCCAGTGCCGTAAGCCGTATCCATGCCAATGGAACAAACTTTGTAGCAACTGTGGTCATGGATTTCACGGGAAAAGGCTCTGCCAATCCAACGGTAACGGAAGCGCTGCTAGACAGCCAGTACACGGGACGCCTATTGGGTTATAGTGCATGGAATACTGCCGGGAACCTTATGGGCATCTCGCTTGGCATGGGGCAAGCGCGCTACGCTTTTTTGGTATCAGAGTCCTCTGCCTCCGAATTGAACATGGCCGTGAACGCTCATGGGTCACTACTCTTCAAACGATTTTTGAAGGATTATTATTATAAGAGGCTTGCTGTAGTCGATGTCCGAAGCTATTCCAGAACTCCAAGCAATATTCGTTACGATAATCTTCAAGCCTCATTCGCTGATCAAAACATGCGTCTCTTTAACACAGAATCAGCTTACCAGCAAGTGTTCACGATTCTTCGAGATCAAATGCAGATCCACAAAACAACGCTGGCCGGAAGGAACGCTTTCCTGATCGGTGCCCCCACTCCGACATGCAATGTCAAACAAATAAAGGGGTCTTCGTGGACATTGTCAGAATACGACAGTGCTTCGCTGGTTTATGACAATCCTGATTTCATCTGGTGGCGCGCCTTTGAGATCACGCTCAATCCTAAGGTCACACTCCAATAATATGAGAATGAAAAAGGACAGCTCGGTCTTTATCGGAGCTGTCCTTTTTCTATTGTCCTTTTTGTGAGTGGATTTCTACAGTGAATTCAATAATTCAACTTATAGAGTAGATTACCATTTCACAATAGATGTAAAAAATGGTACAATGAAACGAGAACAAATGTTCCCGTTTTGTAGTTCGTTAACTTTCTCTTTCTCTTTCTCTTTCTCTTTCTCCCCTAAATAATGAATACGATGATAGACAGGCATAGGAGGGATGCTTTATGAAAAAGCATATAACAGCATACGAGCGCTATAAAACTGAAATTTATCGAATTGGTTGGAGAATACAATATCAGGCTAAAAAACTTAGAAAACGAGAAACGCTATACCCTGATTTTAGTACCGTGCAGACGGGGTCATTTCATGCTAGATCCGATGACCGCATTTGGATTGGTCAATTACTGGATTCATTACCCCCTCAAGGAAGAACCATTATATATAAACTCTTCTTAGAAGACCTCACTGAAGCGGAAGTAGCCAAGCAGCTCCATATCTCTCAACAGGCGGTGAACCGATGGAAAAGAAAAATGATCCAAAAGTTATCTCAGATCGCGAATTCATGATTTTGCTGCAAGCTGCAAAGCAGAATGAAGATCAAGCCATTCTGCAACTCATTGATTTATACAAAGACGATATCATGAGAATCAGTCAATATATCTATATGCCTCAAGAGGATGCCATATCAACAATTGTCCTGGAGTTTATGGAAGTGATTCGAGAGAACAATGATACGTATGAGCCAGACTGAATTTCTTTTGAACCCTTTCCCGGTTCAGAGCGAATATAAGGATGGGACGCTTTATTCTATCGACCATCCATTTCAGGTTTACGACGAACACGGTTAATTGTCTGCCTGTGAATCAAACGACTTCTCTTCCTTTTTCCTTTTTCCAGTATAGAACAAACCCAGTACCGCCCGAGGTACTGGGTTCTGTTTTACAGAAATTGCATTCGTTTTGCAGGCCCTCTGTCAAGGCTCGCTCATTCAAGATAACACTATACGACTGTAGGAAACCTCGTTTCAAAGGTCGTTCGCTGCCGATCGCTCCGTACCCGGATTTCGCCGCCCTGAACTTCCACTATGCTCTTCGTAATGGCCAATCCCAAGCCGGTGCCACCGGTCTGCTTCGAACGAGATGCCTCTACACGGTAGAAGCGGTCAAAAATGAACGGCAAATCCCGCTCGGGAATCGGATCGCCATAGTTGGTGAAGCTGATGCTCACCCGATTGCCATCGCTGCGGACGGCAATGTCGATCCTTTTGCCCGACTCCCCGTAACGGATCGCATTGGAGATCAAATTCTCATAAGCCCGGACGAGCTGGGCGCCGTCTGCAAGAACTACAAGCCCTTCCTCTGCAGCAAGCTTACATTCCAGCCCGGCTTTCTCCAGGGCAGGAACGAATTCCTCGATCAGCTGTCTCATGAACTGAGCCATATCGATCTCCCGGATATCCAGCGGAAGCCCGTTATTAATCCGGGTGTATTCGAATAAATCATCAATCAGCTTCTTCAGACTTTGCGCTTTCTCATATGCGATATTTACGTAATAACGCAGCTCCACTTCATCCTGGTACCGGTCTCCCTCGATAACCTCCAGAAATCCCAGTATCGATGTAAGCGGCGTCCGCAAGTCATGGGAAACTCCCGTAATCAGATCATTCTTTGTTTTTTCCGCGTTACGCTCCTCCAGAATGGATTGGTGAAGCTGCCTGCTCATCTGGTTGATGCTCTCGGCCACCTCACCCAGCTGGCTGCCTGACTGAACCGGAATGTCGGTGTCGAAATTCCCCTTGGCAATCTCGCGAAGCCCATTCCTGATTTCTTCCAGATAAACGTTCAGCTGATCGGTCATACGGTTTATGCTGGAAGCGACGACACCTAATTCGTCTAGGGATTTGAGCTCGATTCTGGAATCGAATCGCCCCGCCGTAATGTCCTGAAGGCCAGTCTGAATTTTCTGCAGATCAAGGACAAACCACTTTGTGCTCACATAATAGCTGACCAAAAAAAGAATAATGCCCGCAACCAGCATAACCGGATCCGAGCCAATGTTGTTAATGATCCAGACGAGCGGCGGCTTGATGGCCGGAATAGAGAGTATCAGCGTACTTAATGCGTAGAGTATGATAAGCAGGGCGGCCGTGATGCCGATGCTGGCAAGCAGCATAAGCAGCATCTTCAGGCGGATGCTATGAAGCTTCATTATTTTCAAGTTCGTCACCTCTGCTTAAGTTTACTCTATTTTATAGCCAATCCCCCACACCGTCTTAATATATACCGGCTGCTGCGGATCCTTCTCGATCTTCTCGCGCAGCTTGCGAATATGTACCATGACTGTATTTTTCGATTCCATGAACGGTTCGTTCCACACCTCGGTATAAATCTTGTCCATGCTAAGGACGAGTCCGCGATTGATGGCCAGCATATGCAGCAGAGCAAATTCGCGGGGCGTCAGCTTAATCTCAACGCCTGCCACCGCCACCCGGTGGGAAGCGACATTAATAACCAGCTCATCGATCTGGATTTCGTTCTCATCCCTCACCGAGTTACTGTTCAGCTGTTTGTATCGGCGGAGCTGCGATTTGATTCTTGCGATCAATTCCAGCGGGCTGAACGGCTTGGTCACGTAATCATCCGCGCCGATGCTGAGTCCGGCGATCTTGTCAATCTCCTGACTCTTGGCCGACAGCATGATGATCGGCGTGTTGTTCTCCTCCCGAATTCTCATGCATGCCTCAATGCCATCCATCTGCGGCATCATGACATCAAGTATGATCAAATCCACTTTATGGGTTCTTAGAATCTCCAGCGCTTCCAGGCCGTGAGATGCGGTGAGCAGCGTGTAGCCCTCATTCCTGACGTAAATCTCCATCAATTTCAAAATTTCGGTTTCATCATCAACCATTAATATCGTAACTCCAGACATGGCTCCTCCTTGATCAACGGCTGCCAGAACAACGCCGTACGGCGCCATTCTTCACGGATGTCAGACTGCGTGGTGCGGTAATGGTTGTCTCTTCGCTTCGCCAGAGCCATGCCCTCGTCTTTGGATACGTCCTGGTTTGCCATGAAGCAGACTACGAACCGGAAAGCGGCACAGACGGCGAATCGACTGGTTTAACCGACTTCTTCGCCTTCGGAATATTACCGAATATCACCCATGAGCCTGGTATAAATCGAACCGTCAATTCTACCACGATCCATGAACAGCCTAATGCTGCCGCAAAACCGCCTGCATACCACAGGTGGGTTAGCATGGAATTCCCCGTAATTAACGGAAACTCCCGGTAGACGAGCAGAAAGAACGGATGAATGAGATATATCCCGAAGGATACGGCACCCAGTCTTTCCAGCGCCGGCGTCCATCCCCGCACCCCTGCCCGATAAAAAAGAATCGCAAGCTGGAGCAGAACGAGCGCCCCCAGGTACGTATGCATATTCCACAGCAGCTCATACAGCGTTGAATTATACCCGGTTCCATGCAGCCGGCTGTTGTAATAAATGTACACATGCCCGAGACCGGCCGCCGCCCATGCGATCCACAGCACCACCCAGGCGGTAATGCGATGAGGCCGTGCATTCGCGCGGCTAATAACAAGCCAGGCTTTCAGTTTCGGGTAATAGATGCCGATAAAAGCACCCAGCATGAAATAGGCAATGTAGGACAATGCCCAGCTTCCTTTATTCGGTACCTGCCAATAATACTTATTCATTAGTATAAACGTCCACTGGATCACCAGTCCAATCGGTATCGCCCATTTTGCAAGCTGGGGCACCTTCTTGAACAGCCACAATACGAGCGGAAACAGCACATAAAACTGAATGCTGATAAATACGAAATAGAGATGCGTATACGCTTTGCCCGTCAACAGCTTTTGCACAAAGCTCTCCATCGTCTCACCGAACGGCCTGCCCTGATAATACAAATAGTGCAGCAGCGCGAAGTAGAACACGGAGAACAGCGTATACGGAATGATAATATACAGCAGTCTTTTCTTGTAAAATCCGCCGATCAGCTTCTTCGTTATGGGACGGTCATAGTAATTATAGAAGAGTACCAGACTGCTCAAAAATATAAATGTCGGCGTTCCGAATTTCATGAAGATGTTCATGAAGTTGTACATAAAAAAGTAGTTGGAATCCGTCATCGCAGATACGGCATACGATGTGGAGTGAACGGACAGCACGCCGAGGATGGCGAATGCGCGTACCAATTGCAGCTCGGGAAGACGTTCCCTTGACAAAGATTTTAATTTGTTCATGACAGTACCCTCTCATCCTTAAAATCCGATTATTCTCGTTCTTGCGATCAGATTCATCAAGTATAGTAGACAGTTCTTAACGCCATACTTCCAAATTCTTATCATTTGCTTAAGATTACGGTCCTTCCTCCTAATAAAATTCTCCTTGATCATGAAGAATCCTTGGACTTACAATAAGAAAAACATCTATCGACGTACTTTCTCAGAGGAGAGACCGCGTATAGCGGAAGTTTTTCTTGCGAGATAAGGATGGTAAGCCTCTGAAGCTTATACTTTCTTAACTCTTAAAAATAATCTTTCAGAATTGGGGTGAATTGGATGCTGATTAGGATCCTTGCCGTTCGAAGTAGCTAGGCCCGGTCTATCATACTGGACCGGGCCTAGCCAGAATCACAGTAGCAGGCTGCGAACGAATAAGAGACGATCTGTTTTCAGCATCCCATTTTATCTCAAATGGAAGGTGAACAATATAAATGAATTCACAGGAATACAAGCAGTTTTATGATATCGTAGGGGCCTTAAACGGCTGGGACTTCAGCCAGCTCAGATGTATCTCGGAGGGCGTGGAGTGGAATTTTTACGATGAGGTAAGCAAGCGGTGCACATCATCCGATGTTGTGCTTGATATCGGCACTGGTGGAGGAGAGAGCTTGTTGTCCATCGCCTCAAAGCCGGCATTGCTAGTTGGAATCGATCTTTCCCATTCGATGATAGAAACTGCCCAGAGTAATAAACGGAAGGCTGCAGCTTCCAATGTACGCTTTATGCAGATGGATGCAGAGTCGCTTCAATTTCCGGAGGCGTTTTTCAATCTGATCTCCTGCAGACACTCCCCTTTTCGTGCATCAGAGGTGGGGAGAGTACTGGAAGAGGATGGCGTGTTTTTGACGCAGCAGGTTCGCGAATCTGATAAAGCCAATCTGGCTCAAGCCTTTGGCAGAGGGCAATCCTCCCGTGAAGACGGTGCCTTAAAGGATCAATATATGGAGGAACTTCGGCTTGCCGGGTTCCGCAATATCCAATATGCCGAATACGATGCGGATGAATACTATGAACGTGAAGAGGATCTTATCTTTTTGCTGAAGCACACGCCCATTATCCCCGGATTTGGACAGGAGGAATCGGATTTTCGCATCCTGCAGCAGTTTATCAGAGACCATCGCACAGATCGGGGAATCCGGACGAATTCCGCCCGGTTTATGATCGTGGCCCGGAAATAACCGGCCCCTCTGGCAATCCATAATCCGCAGCATCCCGCTGTTAAACAGAAAAAGCGCAAAGGGACGAGACCTTGGCGCTTTTTCTTATGCACAACAGCTTCGGATATCATCCCTTTGATGAATAGGTTCCCCTCCACATAAAAAAGCAAGCCCCCCCGCAAAAGGAGGAGCTTGCTTTCGGTATGGTTATCTTCGCATCCACGAAGGAGCAATATTAGCCGTTAACCAGCAGTTCTTTCAGCTGCTTGATCTGCTTACGCTCGCCCGCAAGCACCAGCGTCGATCCCGCTGTCAGGATGTCATCCGGACCCGGATTGATTTTCTGCTCTTTCTTGTTCACAATCGCTAATACATTAGCACCTGTACGTTGACGAACCTGAAGCCCCGCAATGGATTGTCCGACGCTTTTGTAATGCGGCTCGATGCGTGCCCATTCGATGATCAGATCCTCGAGTGTCACCTCGATGGTCTCGAGCGCTTTCGGTTTATACGTCATGCCGCCGATGATGCCGGCGATTTGTCTAGCCTCATCATCCTCTAATGTAATCTGGGAGATGGTCTCCTCAGGATCGTCATCTTCAAAATGGTACAGCTCTCTTCGGCCATCGTCATGAATAACAATAACCAGCTTATCCCCTGATCTCGCCTGAATAAGGAATTTCTTACCGATACCCGGCAGGTCAGATTCGCGAATAATACTCATGTGAAAATCCTCCGTTCTGGGGTTAATTCAATCTCTAGATTATATAGATTAGTTGGAAGAAAGTAAATCAGCCCAGCAGCCTTACGCCTTCCTTTTTTTTACTTTCTCCACAGGCTCGCTCCATTTGAATATTTTATTCGCTCCGCGGTAGATACGTTTTGACTCCTTGGCTAGAAGAGGACCAAGAATCGCAAGAATCAGAACATAGAGGGCCGAGAATGGTTTCAGCATAGCCGACAGTCCGCCGGCTAGTCCCAGATTCGCAACGATGATCGTGAATTCCCCGCGAGCCATAATGGTCAATCCGATGTTAAGCGACGATTTATGCGATAATCCGGCCTTCCGGCCCGCTATCATGCCTGCGACCAGGTTGCCGATAATGGTCAATACCACGGCGCCAAGAGCAAGCCATAGCGCATTCCCAAGCGTGGTCGGGTCGATGCCGAGACCGAAGCTGAAGAAGAAGATGGCTCCAAAAAAATCACGGAATGGAATGACCAGCTGCTCGATCCGTTCGCTATGATCCGTCTCCGATAAAGCCAGTCCGAACAACAGCGCGCCGATCGCTTCGGCTACGTGCAGTGTCTCCGAAAACCCGGCAATAAAGAACATCGACGAGAATACTACGATAATGAAAATCTCGCTGGACGTAATATTCAGCAATTTGTTAAGTATAGGCGGGCCTTTTCTCGCAATAACAAAGAACAACAGCATGTAACCTATGGAAATGCAAACCGAGATGATGGTTGCCCCTATCGATGTAGCCCCGCCTAATAATAGTCCCGACATAATCGATAAGAACACGGCAAGAAAAATATCATCGAACAAAATCATGCCGAGAATGAGTTCCGTCTCCGCATTCCCTGTGCGCCGCAGATCCACAAGAACCTTAGCGACAATGGCGCTGGAGGAAACCGACAGCATCCCTGCAATGATCAGCGTCTCGTACAGAGGCATATTGATCACGAAACCGTAAGCCACACCCAGTACGAAGTTCAATACTACATATACGGTTCCGCCTACCACAATGTTTTTTCCGGATTTGATCAATTTTTGAACGGAAAATTCAAGACCAAGGTAAAAGAGCAGAAATAGAATACCGATCTGTCCCAGAAAATCGATGATCCCCTGGCTCTCGATGAACTTAAAGTCAAGAATCCCTATCGTTGGTGCATGCGGACCGACAAGCATCCCGAGCACAATCAAGAACGGTATGATCGAGAACTTGAGCTTTCCAGCAATTACGGAGGCTATAGCAACCAGCATCAGAGCAGTTCCAACCTCAAACATCATATGGTCCATAGAAGACCTCCTCCTCCTCAAATTTGACTTCTGGCAATCATTTCTATTATACATAAAAATGCATACATTTACAAAGTAACAGCAGTATTCTTGCTTGATAACCCAATAAATGCTATATTCATTCCATAATGGACAGACTTAATTTTATTAGTGATTTTATGCTTTCCAAAAAATATAAATTATATCCAAATACTCTACCTCACGAATGGGAATGAATATTTATGCATAATAATGAATACTATACCAGGTGAAAAAATACATATATCGCGAAAAAAAACGACCTTGTGGCCGATCCCCTTTCTCTTTACCCACACAAAAAAGAAGCCCGGTGGCTGCAACCACGGGGCTTCCGGCTATTTTCGGATGATTATTTAAACCAACCTTTTTCTTTAAAACGCGTAATCGCTTCGATCCGGTTACTGACACCAAGCTTATCAAGAATAACGGAAATATAATTCCGGACGGTGCCCGTTGTAATAAACAGCTGATTGGCAATTTCCTTCGTGTTCTTGCCGTCCGCAATCAGGCCCAGCACTTCCTTTTCCCGCTCCGTCAGCGGATTCTCTTCGCCGGAATACGCTTCATCCACCAGCTCGGAGGCGTATATTCGTCTGCCGGCCATAATGCTCCGAATGGATGCCGCCAGTTCCTCACTCGGGCTGTCCTTCAGGAGGTAGGCGTTGGCGCCGGCCTTCACGGCACGCTCAAAATACCCCGGCCGGGCGAAGGTTGTCAAGATCATCACCTTGCAGCCAGAGCCCTTTAGTTCTTCAGCCGCTTCAAGTCCGTTCATCATCGGCATCTCAATATCCATGATGCAGATATCCGGTTTATGAAGTTTGACAAGCTGTACGGCATCCTTCCCATTACCTGCCGTCCCGACCACCTGCATATCTTCTTCCAGATCAAGCAGTGAGGCCAGGGCTCCAAGCAGCAATCGCTGATCTTCGGCTATGACAATTCGGATCATATTCCCGCCTCCTTATCCGGCATTCTGAGCACATTAGGTACACGTAGGACCAGCGTAGTCCCCTCGCCGGAAGTGAACTCCATGCTTCCGTTTACGAATTCAAGCCGTTCTCTCATTCCCCGCAGTCCATTGCCGCGGTTTCTCGCATCGGTCACGAACCCTGTTCCATTGTCCTTCACCCTCGCAATCAGATCCGTTTCCGTGGATTCGATCACAATGGAGCAAGCCGTGGCATTGCTATGTTTCACTATGTTATTCACGGCCTCTTTCAGGCACATGCTGATCACATTTTCATTCATTAACGACAGATTTTCCGGCTCCAGCGTTCCCTCAAAGGTTAATTCAATCTGGGCAGCCTTTAGAATTTGCTGAATGCGGAAAATTTCATCCGTAAGCCGGGTCCCCCGCATCCGTGTCACCATCTCGCGCACTTCCTTGAGTGCCGTTCTGGCCGTCTGGCGTACATCGTTGATCTCGGCCTGGGCTCTCTCCGTATCCTGCGTCATCAATTTACCGGCCAAATCACTTTTGAGGCCAATGAGAGACAGCTTCTGTCCGAGCGTATCATGCAAATCGCGGGCAATCCGCTGACGCTCCTCCAGCTTCACCAGTTCCGAAATCCGTTTGTTGGCATCCTCCAGCTGACCCTGCAGCTGATCATTCTTATTCCGGTTATAGTTCGTCACGGGCAGCAGAATCACCCCGACTACACTGACAAGCACAAATGGCAGCTGTGTGATAAAGAACGGATTCCGCGTTAACAATCCATAATTGACCGTAATGATGGTCGTGACCAGATGGATCGAATACAGCGTGATAAACCCGGCCTTGTTCTTGATGTTCCCGATAAAAAATGCGAGGAACAACGAGAAATAGATATACCCGAATACCAATGACATCGTAATCGATATCAGAATTTGCAGACTCGTCCAGAAGTAGACGAGCCAGCCTTTGGCCAGAAATGAAAGCACGTAGAAAGCAAAGAACATCAGGATCATCAGCGTACCGAATACGACCTGATAGGTAGAAGTCGACCGGAAGATGAAATAGAACGGAAGGATATAGAAGACGACCCATACATAAGGGCTCAGCCCCGTACTTTTATGAAATATCTGATACCATTTCTGCATGGAGTCCCACCTTCTGTCGGTTCTAGCTTTGTCCTCATTTCTGTATAACGCACCCGTTATTCTTATTTATTCCTATTATAACCTCATAACCGCAAGGAATTACTCGCCCTGAACTCTGGGTCTGCTGCTCGCCAAGCTCTTCTCGGCTTTTGCCAATACCGATTCCTTCGGTTTTCGAAGCGACTTCTTTGCTTCCTTAAACGTGACAAACACCTTTTTCTCTTCATCCCACAGACGGAAACGAATAGATTTCAAACTGGTTTTGAGTGTAATCGTTGTTGCCTTTTGCAGCGGAGGAGCAGCTTCATGCGCCTTCTCCAGGTTGTAATTAGGAACCTTCGGGCTCAGATGGTGAACGTGATGGAAGCCGATGTTACCCGTGATCCATTGCAGAACCTTCGGAAGTTTGTAATAAGAGCTGCCTTCTACGGCTGCATTGATATAACTCCACTCTTCATCATGCTCGTAGTACGTTTCTTCGAATTGATGCTGTACATAGAACAGCCAAATGCCAAGCATTCCCGACACCATGAAGATAGGAGCTTGAACGAGCAGGAAGGCCTGCCATCCGATCGCCCAGCACAGCAGTGCATACAGTGCAACAATCGAAATATTCGTTATATAGTTACTGATTTTCTCCTTGCGTCTCGCACCTTTACGGTTAAAACGGTAGGATACCAGAAATATGGCGATGGGACCCAGTCCGAACATCACGATCGGATTACGGTATACCCGGTAGTATAAACGCTGCCAAAAAGAAGCCGCTCCATACTCTTCAACGGTCAATACCCACATATCGCCGATTCCCCGCTTATCGAGATTGCTGCTCGTCGCGTGATGAATCGCGTGCGTGTTCTTCCATTGCTCGTAAGGGCACAATGTAATAACGCCTGTAATCGTACCGAGAATTTTGTTCGCCCGGCGGCTTTTAAAGAAAGATCCGTGACAACAGTCATGGAATATGATAAACGTCCGAACAACAAATCCCGATGCAATAATCGCTATGGGCATGGTCAGCCAGTATGATACGGATAAACTTAAATAGGCTGCATACCACAGCAATATCAAGGGAACCAGTGTATTGAAAAGCTGACCTATACTCGCCTTTGTGTCAATTTCTTCATAAGGGGCAACGTTCTTTTTCAAGCTGGATAGTTTGTTATCGGATTTAGCCATAGTTGTCTTCCTCCTCGAAATGGCGCAAGGACGTTATACATGCATCACGCACTTGTCTAATCTAATTATAGATAGAATGTCACGCACGTCGTAGTCATAAACGTCATTTCGGGAGTATGACAAATATCATATATCGGTCCGGGAATCGGCCGGAAACCGCAGTCCTACCTGGCGTCTGGCCTCCTGCATGATTTCGGCCGTAATGAGGGAGTTGGCATGGGTATTGATTGCACTTTCCCGTTCGCCGCATTGGATTAAATCGATAAATTCCCGGGCTTCATAATACATCGATTCATGGGTCTGCAGCTGGGTCACGTTCTCAATGGTGCCGTCTCTGTAATGAATCTTCACATCATAAGGCTGATTGATCTTGTCGATAATCATCGTGCCGTTCTCGCCCTGGATTTCGGCAGGGGCATAGGAATCGCTGATCTTGGAGTGCATGATCACGGCATCCATCTCGGGATAGGACAACAGCAGGCTGCCCTCGCCATCAACCCCGGAGGATAGCATATAACCGGAAGCTTTGACGGAGTCCGGTTTGCCGAACAGGGTGACCATCGGATACAGGCAATAAATCCCCAGATCCATAAGAGAGCCGTTGGAATATTCGGGGTTAAACGCATTGAGCACCGTCCCCTGCTTGAAAGCATCGTAACGGGAAGAATATTGGCAATAGCTTGCAAAATAACGCCGAATCGGACCCAGCTTGTACAGGTTGTCCCTAACGGTCTTGAAATTCGGCATCAACGTCGACTTCAGGGCTTCCATGAGCAGAACGTTGTTATTCTTCGCTGCTTCTATCATGGCGGACACTTCGGCTGCGTTAGAAGCCATCGGCTTCTCGCACAGAACATGCTTCCCGTAGTTCATGCATAATATCGCCTGATCTACGTGATAGGAATTCGGACTCGCAATGTACACTGCGTCAATCTCGTCATCCTGCAGCATCGTCACAAGATCCGTATACACTTTGGGATCCGCGTACTTCGCCGCGAAAGCCCTGCCCTTCTCTTCCGTACGGGAGTATACGGCAGCAAGTATAAATTCTTCCGTCTCCAGAGCAGCTTGGAGAAACCGCTCGGTAATCCAGTTTGTGCCGATAACGGCAAAACGGATGTTCATCCCTAATCCCTTCCCTTCTCATCTGATAATAAGTGATCTTTCACATTACGTTACATCCATCCTTCAAAAGTCGAAATCCGCTCGCGTGCCGAATCCGGAATCGGCGTACTCTTACCTGTCGCGGTGTCGATGAGCACAATGGTTCCGCGACCGGCTGCTTTTAAGGTGCCGTCCACCACGATCGCATACTGGACGTCCATGGAGGAGCGCCCGATCTCAGCCACCCGGACATGAAGCTTAAGCGGGTCCTTCAGATACAATTGAGCAAGATACTGGCATTCCAGATCCGCAACCACCGACACCTTTTGTTTGCTGAACAGATCCTCGGTCAATCCCAGGTTCTCGAAATACTCAATGCGTCCCTGCTCAAAATACATGAAATAACTGACGTTATTGACATGACCCAGCATATCCGTTTCGCAGTACCTTATCTTTATCGGAATTTCAAAGTGAAACGTGTCCAGCCAAGCCTTGGGATCCGGTTGTATGAAGGTTGTTTTTTTCATGATGAGTCCCCTTTCTCTCTGTAAGAGACAAATGTATGTACAATTAAATCAGTCTTCTACAAGGATAGTCAATACAAGTTCAGTCCGTCAACTACCTAACCAAATCGTGGATAACCTGCCAGAATGCAGCCGGATATGAAAAAAGACCACCCACTCCAGAGCGAATAACCGGAGGGATGGTCTTGATAAGGATGAATGGAACAGGTTGGTCAAAATACGTGCCGCTTAGCCATCAATGTCTCTTCTTATAGTAAGTTAAGGCAAGCGCCAACGCCAGCACCGAGCCCTTCACGATATCCATTGCATAATACGGCACGGACAGCATGATCAGACCGTTTTGCAATATGCCGATCAAAACGGCGCCGACAAAGGTCCCGAGCGCGTTCGGCTTGCCGGCTCCGAATACGGAGTATCCGATGAAGGTCGCAGCGACGGCATCCATCAGATAAGGTCCGCCGGAGCCCACCTCGGCCGTCATGACGCGAGCCCCGAGAATAATCCCGCCGATGGCGGCAAACAATGCGGAGACCAGGTATGCAATCAAACGGTATTTGCTCACCGGAATCCCGGATAAAGCTGCCGCTTCACGGTTGCCTCCGATCATGTACATATACCGTCCGTGTTTGGTATAGGTCAGGAACAGATGGACCACGAGGACCACGAGCACCATGATGATAATGATCCATGGCACCTGCCCGATCTTCTCAAACACCGCCGGAATTTTACCCGTGGCAAAATCTCCGCTCGGCAGGATCATATTCTGGGAAATGGTAGCGCCCCGGGTATATGTCAAGGCAATTCCCTGGAAGATAAACATCGTCGCCAGGGTCATCAGCATGTCGTCGATCTTGAAATTGATGACCAGAAACGCGTTGATCAGCCCGACGGCTAGACAGAACAGCAGCGTGAGGCCGATGCCGATGCCGATATTTTGCCCATGCCAGACGAACATGGAAATAACCAGCGCGTTCGCCAGTGACGCCGTTGAGCCGACGGACAGGTCAAAGCCGCCCACGGCCAGCGATACGGTCAGTCCCACGGCAATAATCGTCACGATCGAGATCGAACGGAGTATGTTAATAATGTTGCTTGTATTCAAAAAGTTGTCGGCGACGGTCCCGAATACGAGAATAAGTGCAAATACCGTGATCAACGTGCCGTATTTATATAGAAAATCAAAAGCGAAACTAGCCGCCGGCTTCTCCTTAATTGGTCTTGCTGTATTCATGTTAATCCGCCTCCTGTGCAGTAAAGCAATAGTTCCTCTTCGTTGGATGACTGCGTCGTCAGCTCCTTCGTGATGCCGCCGTCATACATCACATACACCCGATCCGTGATGCCAACGATTTCGGACAGCTCGCTGGAGGCGTACAGCACGCACTTCCCCCGCTTGGCCAGCTCGGCCACCAGATGAAAAATGTCCCGCTTCGCGCCAACGTCAACCCCTTTGGTCGGCTCATCAAAAATATACACATCGGCGTCGACCAGCAGCCATTTGCCGATTGCCACCTTCTGCTGGTTGCCCCCGGACAGGTTTCTCACTCGGGCCCGCTCGTTCGGGGTCTTAATTCCGAGCGACTCGATAATCTCCCTCGCCGCCCGCTTTTCCTTGCTGAAGCTAAGCCAGGATCCCCATCTGGAAAAACGGGACAGCACCGCAGCCGTTAAATTGACGGACACCGGCTCTTCCACGAAGACGCCTTCGCGTCGGCGTTCCTCGGGGACCAGCGCGATGCCATGCGAGACGGCATCGTGCGGCGAGCGGATGCGGAGCTTATTCCCGTTCAGCGTGATCTCGCCGGTTGATGTGTCGGATGCTCCGAATATCGCCCGGCACAGCTCCGTTTTCCCTGCCCCGACCAGCCCGGCCAAGCCGACGATTTCTCCCTTGCGTATGTGCAGGTCAACACTGTTGATTTTGCCTGGGTCGAACATGTTCTTCACCTCGAAGCAGACGGAGCCGATCTCTCGCTGGCTATGGGGAAACTGCTGCTCCATCCTGGAGCCCAGCATGTACTCCACCACTTTGGGCTGGTCGATATTCGCAATGCGGTCACTCTTCACCAGCTGACCATCCCGCATGATCGTAATATCATCGCAGATTTCATACAGCTCCGGCAGGCGGTGCGAGATGAAAATAATGCCAACCCCATCCTGCTTCAGCTTGCGCACCAGCTTGAACAGCTGATCTGTCTCGCTGTGGCTGAGCGGCGCGGTCGGCTCGTCCAGAACCAGAATCCGGCACTGCTTGGAGACGGCTCTTGCGATCAGCACCATCTGCTTCTCCGCCAGCGTCAGCTCCGAGATCAGCTTCTTGCCGGGAACCCGGATGTTCATCCGTGCAAGAATCGACTCAGCTTCCTGATGGAGCTCCTTCCAGCGGATCAGGTGCCGCTTGCCCATATCGTGAACCGTCCGGTCGAGCATAATGTTCTCTCCGACCGTCAGGTTCGGAATGAGCGCCGTATCCACCTCTTGATAGACGATCTGAATACCCAGATCCTTCGCTTCCTTCGGGGAACGAATGTCTGCCTTGCTCCCATCGATCCAGATCTCGCCCTCATAATGGTTGTAAGCACCCGATAGAATCTTCATTAATGTAGATTTCCCTGCTCCATTCGCGCCAATTAATGCATGTGCTGTTCCTGCGACCGCCTGAAAGTCAACATCGATTAACGCCTTAACGCCTGGAAAAGAGATTGAGATATGCTTCATTTGAAGTAAGGGTGCCGAATCCGACACGTCGGTCGATGTGGCAGTTGTTGGCTCCATAACGCTTCGCAAGTGTATTCTTCCCTTCAAATAGGATAGGGCGCCCTTATCGATGACCGACAAGAGCGCCTGTATGAATAATGCTGTTTATTTGCCGCTTGCTTCTTTCAACGCCTTCATCCAGTCCTCTTCGAATTCGGTGCTCGTCCCCCAGCTAGGGATAATATCCGCCAGGTTGACCATGTTGACTGCTTCGGCTGCACCCTCAAGGCTGGAGCGTTCGATCAATACAGGCTCCAGATTGACCGTGGCAGGCGTTTCCTCGCCGGCAATCTTTTTAGCAAGCAAACGGACGTTGATCGCGCCGATCGTTTTCGGATCTACGGCTGCGGTGGCCACCCAAGGGCTGTCCGGCTTCTGGATCAGCTCCAGGTCCGCGTTGGATACGTCGATGCCGTAAATCTTGACCTCGGTGCGTCCCGCTTCCTCCAGCGCTCTGGCTGCGCCGATGGCGAACGCATCCCAGGTTGCGAAGATCGCATCGATTTCGCCCTTCGGATACTTCGTCAGGATGGCGGATACCGCATTTTGCGTTTCCAGCGAAGTCTGGTCGCTCGCCACGCCGAAACGCTCCACTTCCTTGATGCCCGGATTGTTCTTCAGCGTTTCCTGGTATACGGCATTACGTCGTACCATCGGCGGGAATCCGTCCACCCAGAGGTAGACGATGTTGGCTTCCGGCCCTTGCTCTTCGACCAGCTTGTCCAGTGCCAGCTTCGCCAGCTGCTCATCATCCTGCGACGTCTGGGTTACCCCTGCAATGTCGCCGATCTCCGGCAAGGAGTCAAAGGTAACGACAGGAATTCCTTTATCCGTAATCTTCTTCACGTCTTGAACGGATGCGGGATCATCTCCGTGCGAAATGATAAATCCATCGTAATCGCTGTCAATGGCTTGGGCGATCGCATCGTGGAATTTAGCGGAATCCCCGTTCGCCGAGAAGGTATCTACCTTAAACCCGAGAGCCTCGCCTTCCTGCTTCGCGCCTGCCAAAAATTGCGCCGTATGATCATCGCCCCCGATTTTCCGGACGACCATCAATTTCACCGGATCCTTCTCGGCAATGCCTGCCGGCAGGTTCTCGACCTTGTCCGCCAGATTGCCTGCTCCACTACCGCCGCCGCTGCCCGATTCAGCACAGCCGGTTAAGACAATCATAAACGCTAGCACCAGCGCGGTTAATTTCCTTACGTGTTTACTGCCTTTCATGTTCTCTCTCCCCCTGTTTTCCGTTAAAAGGACTATACTAATTAATACAAGTAATCCTATAGGATTTAATTAGAGGCGTCAACCCTTATTTTCTCGCTTTAATGCATTACACCACAATGGCAAAAAAAATGAAAGTTATTTCTAACTCTCGTTCTGCCTTCGGGACGCTTTCATTCCAAACGCCAGCCCCATTTGATATGTATCGGTAGCGGCTCGCTCATATTTCATATCCCGTGCAAATCCTATCAGAAAAAAAGAGCTCGGGAAGGCAGTGATTCACCCCCCGAGCTCTTTACCCATCCTAATCGATCAGCTCACCCAAGCTTATCCTGCAGCATTTGCATTCCGCTTTTCGCTGACAAATGAATTAATCCAAACGAACGCCCATCGTTTCAAGCCAAGCCTTCGCGATCAACCCGTGTCCGGCCGGTGACGGATGCACGCCGTCCGGCGCCCAGTAGGCAGCTTCGCGGCGCGCCGACGCCGCAGCAAACAATCCGTCCAGCGGCACAAGCAGCGCCCCGTATTCCACTGCTAATTCGCGAACGGCCGTGATTTTCGGATCCAGATCCTCGCGCCAAACTCTGCGATCCTCCGGATGCGGCAGCACGAACGGCTCAACCAGAATCAGCTTGGCGTCAAGCGCCCCTTTGGTGCGTTCGATCAATTTACGGTAGCCGGCTTTGTAATCCTCGGTGCTTGTCGGGTCCCCGCTATCATACCGGCGCCAAGTGTCATTGATTCCGATATAGATGGATACCCAGTCCGGTTTCAGGTCCAGGCAATCCTCCTGCCATCTAGCATTCAAGTCGACGACCCGGTTTCCGCTGATCCCTCTATTCAAAAAGGTTACGTTTAACTCAGGAAATTTCATGCCGAACAACGAGTCGATCAATAGCGGGTATCCGTTCCCCAAGCTGCCGGAAAAGTTCCGGTCGCGACCGCAATCCGTAATGCTGTCTCCTTGAAATAATACGACATCCCCTTGCTGCAAACGATTCATTCCACTTCCTCCTCATCGGTATGTTGCTAATGTACGTACAATTGGAAATCCGTAGGCTCATTTCTCGTGAGAACGCTTCCTAGCATTAAATATTTGCCATGCAGGGCTCAATTCCTTTTTATGTACCATGCAAATCGTCGATTTATGAGCGAATTTTTTGGCATGACTCATTGGAAGAGAACAACGTGTATCTACGCATCTTCTCAGGAGACAGTCCGCTTTAAGCGGAAGCTTTTCTTGTGAGATGAGGATGCTAATAAGTATCTGAAGTTTATTCTTATTTACTCATATAAAAACCTGCCCCAAAATCGGGACAGGTTCTGTTATAGTTCGCTTAAGCTCCGGTTGGCATAGCCACCCAATGGCCTTCCGATACTTCCACAAGCTCCGAATGCTCGAGGTTATATTTGTCCTCACCGGTGCGCTCTTCCAGCAGTACTCGTTTCTTCTTGGATTCGATCTTCGGATCGGGTACCGGAATCGCCGCGAGCAAGGACTTCGTATAATCATGCTGCGGATTGGAGTACAGCTCTTCGCTTTCAGCCAGCTCCACGATTTTGCCCATATACATAACGGCAACGCGATCGCTGATATGCTTCACCATCGACAGGTCGTGCGCAATAAACAGATAGGTCAAGCCCAGACGATGCTGCAGTTCCTCCAGCAGCTTCACGATCTGCGATTGGATCGACACGTCGAGCGCGGAGAGCGGCTCATCACACACGATGAATTTCGGCTCCACCGCAAGCGCCCGGGCAATCCCGATTCGCTGGCGCTGGCCTCCGGAGAATTCATGCGGGTAGCGCGTGGCATAGGCCGGATCCAATCCGACCATATCCAGCAGCTCCTCGACCCGTTTCTTCCGCTCCTGCTTACTGCCGGTCAATTTGTGGACATCCAGCGCTTCGCCGATAATGTCCACCACCTTCAATCTCGGGTTGAGCGAGGCATACGGATCCTGGAAAATCATCTGCATATGGCGCCGCATGGCCTTCATTTCCGAAGGAGAAAGTCGATTTACGGACATTCCTTGATACAGCACTTCTCCGCCTGTTGGCTGGTGAAGGCGAAGGATGGCTCGTCCCGTCGTCGATTTTCCGCTGCCGGATTCCCCGACAACCCCGAGCGTTTCCCCAGCCTGAATGTGAAAGCTGATATCATTCACCGCTTTAAGCACATTACCTTTGCCCATATCAAAATACTGCTTCAAGGATTTAACCTCTAACAGAGGTCCCTTGTAATCCGTGCTTGGCACGATGATCGGCGCGGGCTTCGCTTTCTTCTTCTCGTCCAGGCGCGGAAGCGCGTTTAACAGCTTCAAGGTGTAGGGATGCTGAGGGTTCTCGAAAATTTCCTCCGTCGTTCCCGTCTCGACAATCACGCCGTCCTTCATTACCGCCACACGGTCGCACATGCCCGCAACAACGCCGAGGTCATGCGTGATCAATATAATGGAAGAACCGAAGCGCTCCTGCATATTTTTCATCAGATTGAGGATCTGGGCCTGAATGGTTACGTCAAGCGCCGTCGTCGGCTCGTCCGCGATCAGCAGCGCAGGTCTGCACGCCAGGGCGATGGCGATCATCACCCGCTGCCGCATGCCGCCCGAGAACTCGTGCGGATATTGATTATAACGCGCTTCGCTGTTCGGGATGCCGACCAGCTTCAGCATCTCAAGCGCCTGCTGCTTCGCTTCCTGCTTGGACAGCTTCTGGTGTTTGACCAGGCTCTCTGATATTTGTTCCCCGATTCGGATCGTCGGATTAAGCGAGGTCATCGGATCCTGAAAAATCATCCCGATATCGCGACCGCGGATGCTCTCCATCTCTTTCTCGGTTTTCTCCGCCAGGTTCTGGCCAAGGAACAGAATCTCCCCATCCTTCATATAAGAAGGCGGGGAAGGCAGCAGCCGCATGATCGAGCGTGCGGTGACGCTTTTGCCGCTTCCCGATTCCCCAACGATTCCGAGCGTTTCCCCTTTCTTCACTTCAAAGCTGACCCCACGCACCGCGTGAAATTCTGAATCACGGGATTGAAAGGCTACACTCAAATTTCTAACCTGCAATATCGGTTCCAACTCTGCTCACCTGCCATTATGCGTTTATGTCATTAAAGTAATATCATCTACAACTCTTATAATCTATTGACTTTTAAAATAGGCTAAAATAAAATATACTATATCACTCGGAATAATGCAATTTGAAACAAGGAGGAAAGGCAGCTTATGGGGGGGACAGAAGCAGCAAGACCAAACAGACTCATAGGTTCGATAAGCAGCACATACAGTAAGATCCTTCTGAATCCTTCTTATAGATACTTACTATTATTATTGGGAGCGCCCGTGAATCTCGTGGTCTTCCTATTTTATTTGGTTCAGAGAAAGAAGGACGACTACGCGGCGGCTGAGAACCGCATACGCAGCGAGATGCTGGCTGCCGGAGATCTGGAGGCCCTTCACTCCGAGATTATGGAGCAGCAGGAGCGCAAGCACGACTTCTTCAAGCAAAAAGTCAATGAGGGGCAGCTTCGGCAGGAAGTCGACAAAATCGTAGAAGCAAGATTCCGGGAAGTCCTTAAGGAACGGACTGTCAAGGAACTGAAACTGAGCAACCGGAAACGGTTGACCATGGCCGATACGTTTGGTTCTCTCATCGAGAATCCGTTGTTCTTCATTATATCACTTATTCCGGGCTTGCTGATGTACATCCTTATTTTTTTGTACAGCAATCCTTACCTGAAATATATTCTGGAGAGACTCGTGATGACGATCTTCGTTATCTTCGGGGTAGCGGTGCTCGTCTTTACGATTCTCCACTTGTCGCCGTTCAACCCGGCGGCCAACATTCTGGGCGAGACGGCAACGCCGGAACAGATCGCGGCTTTTAACAAAATGCACGGACTGGATCAGGGCTATCTCACGCAGCTGTGGAACAACATTAAAGGAATCGCCTACTTCGATCTCGGCAAATCCTTCTCGGGCAATGAAGAGATTACTTCAAGCATCGCCAGAAAGTTCCCGATTACGCTGACGCTTACGGTCATTTCCCTGATTATCGCGATTGTGATCGCATTGCCGATCGGGATTATCTCGGCTACGAGACCAAATTCGTTTTTTGATTATACGTTTATGTTTATCGCGCTGATCGGGCTGTCCATTCCAAACTTCTGGCAGGGACTGATCTTCATCCTGAATTTCTCGATCAAGCTGCAGTGGCTCCCCGCCACCTTTAACCCTGAGAACTGGTTGTCCATGATCATGCCGGTGATCGTGCTCGGTACCGGACTTACCGCTTCGGTAGCGAGAATGACGCGCTCCTCTACGCTGGAGGTTATAAATGAAGATTACATGATCACGGCCAGAGCGAAGGGGCTCAGCAAGGGCACCATTCTGATGAAGCATGCTGTCCGCAACGCCATCATTCCGATCATTACGGTCATCGGACTTCAGTTCGGCGGAATGCTCGGCGGCTCTGCCGTTACGGAGAAGGTATTCAACATCAGCGGAATCGGCAGCTACATCGTCGATAAACAATTCATCCCTGACATCCCGGCCATAATGGGCGGCGTGGTATACACCGCCATTACCATATCGCTGGTGAACGTCATCATTGATATCTTGTACGCGTTCTTCGATCCACGGATCAGGTCCAAGATGAAACAATACTAAAGCAGGTGTACTCATGATCAAGAAGCTTCTTTCTAAACAAGAAACCAAACACCAGCTGAAATCCTCACACGAGTACAGTCAAGCCAGCTTCACATGGGTTATTTCTTTGACCTTAACGGTGATCCTGCTTCTGAACAGCTTTGATTTCACTGGGGGAACCATCAAACCGTGGGTGTTCGCCGCCTTTGCGGCATATGCATTGTTCACCATCATTCAGATCATCATTACGCTGTTGATCCGCAGAGATCTTCATAGCCAGGGAGAAATCCGGCGCTCGACAAGGATCCTGGGATACATTCAGCTGCTGAGCATTGTCACAGGAAATCTGTTTACCGTCACGTTCGGTTTCAATCTGATAAAAAAACAGAAGCCTCCTGAATATACCATTGCCGTCTACATGCTGTTAACCCAGCTGTTTGTCATTGCGGTCTCGGCACTGAATCTGTTTAAGCCTTACGTCTCGAATACATTCCTGCCAGCGATGGCCTTGCTTCTGATTATTGCAGTCATTCAGCTGATCGCGCTTATACTCGTTGCCCGATATGTTACAACGAATTCTGCACCTCCCCGGATGGCCTGGCTTGCCTTTCCGCTCATTCTGACTGCGGTGACGGGTAATATTTTTGCCTTGGTGCTCGGCATCAACCTGCTTGCGAAAATACGCAAGAACGGCAATCCGGCGATGACCCGCTGGGGCGACGTGTGGGTGAAGCTTACTGCCAACCAGGCGGCCATGTCCGGACTGTTCTTTGTGATCTTCCTATTCTGTCTGTCGGTAAGCAGTCTGTTTACCTTTGATTACAGCATCGCGATCGATAACAATTACAGTGCCATCCTGCAGCCGCCAAGCCTTGTGTACCCATTCGGTACGGACAACTTCGGCCGGGATTTGTTCTCCCGAATCGTATTCGGTGCCCGAATCTCGCTGATCGTCGGATTTGCCTCTACAGCGATCCCGGTTGTCATCGGCGGTGTTCTCGGTGCCATCTCCGGCTACTATGGCCGCCATACCGACAACATCATCATGCGTTTGCTGGACGTGCTGTACGCCATTCCGGGCATCCTGCTCGCCATTGCGATCATTGCTGCATTCGGAGCCAACACCGTCAATCTCATCCTGGCGCTCAGCGTAGGCGCAATTCCGACTTATGCGAGAACCATGAGGGCGAACGTGCTCCTGGTCTCCACCTTTGAATATGTCGATGCGGCCAGAGCTTTCGGCTCCAGCAATTTCTCGATTATATTCAAGCATATTGTTCCTAACTCGCTTGCACCCATGATTGTCAAATCTACGCTAACCATTGGTGCAGCCGTCATCTCGACGAGCAGCTTGAGTTATCTGGGTCTCGGCGTTGAGCCGCACATCCCGGAATGGGGGAATATCCTGAAGATCGGAAGCACGTATCTTGAGACGCATTCCTACTTGGCCATTTATCCGGGTCTAGCCATCATTGGGCTTGTCCTGTCCTTCAACTTCCTTGGCGACGGACTGCGGGATGCCCTGGATCCTAAACTGGATTAAAACTTTTCGTGCCCTCGGCACACTAACTATCGGTTTCAAAAAATATTTTATATATATACAACTCAGGAGGGTATCACCAATGAAAAAGAGTTCCTTGCTGTTACTGTTTCTCTCGCTAGTTATTGTACTGGCCGGATGCAACGTAACAACCAAAGATGATGCACAGCAAAATCAGCAAGAACCATCGGATACAGCTACAGACACATCCGCTGTTAATATTGAACTGCTTGGCATGAGCTCGAACGAATCCGATGTCAACATCATTCGCGACCAGCTCACGAAGAACGGCTTCAACGTGAAGCTGAATCTGCAGGCGGACTACGGCAGCTTCAAGGCACAGCAGGATGCCGGCAACTACGACATCGCGCTGTCCAGCTGGACTACCGTCACGGGTAACCCTGACTATGCCGTACGTTCCCTGTTCAAAACCGGCGGCGACTACAGCATCCTGTCCGACGAAGAAGTGGACAAGCTGATCGACCAAGCAGCAACGCAAACGCCTGAAGACGCTGTTGAGACTTACAAACAGCTGGAACAACGTCTTGTAACAGACAAAGCTTATATCGCACCATTGTACATCTCCTTGAAGAGCCAAGCGTTCAACAAGGACGTCCTGGACGAAAATTCCGTCCGTCTCTCGAAATCCCGTTCCCTTCCTTGGGAAGCCGTTGATTTCAAAGACCAATCCAAGCGTGCTTCGCAGCCGCTGATTCTGTCCCAATCGATCTCCGAACTGACTTCTCTTGATCCAATCAAGGGTAATGACGGTTCCATCAACATCATCAACACCAACATGAACGTACGTCTGATCAACCTGACCGATGATGACAAGATCACATCCGAAGGCTCGCTGTCTTATAACCATGCCATTGGCGAAGGCAACTCGGAGTATTACTTCATTCTTAGAGACGACATTAACTTTGCTAAAATCACAAACAAAAAGGCTGAAGATTCCGGCGAGCGCGTAGGCGCTAACGATGTCATCTTCTCCATGAACAGAGCCAAAGACAAAAATTCGGTACCGGATCACCGCACCTACACGCTTCACGAGCATATCAACACGGTTGAAGCTGTAACCGATCTGAGCGCACTGGAGAACACCAAAGTATCCGGTGGCAGCGAAAGCATTAAGGATGCGCTGGAAGCTGGCTTGGATACCAAGATCACTTCCCTCGTTGACGACAAGAATCAAGCAAGCACGAAAGACGGTAAATACCAAGTCATTAAATTGACGACCACTGAGCCGTTCCCGCAAGTGTTGAACTACCTGGCTCACCAATCGGCCGGTATCGTATCGAAGAAACAAGTGGAATCCATCAACACGTATGACGTTGAGAAATTCGATGTGAACAAAGACATCCCTTACGGCGACCAAAACACGGTAACCGAAGGCGACAAATATAACAACACGCTGTATGCCAGCGGTCCTTATATTCTGTCTTCCAAAAATGACTATGAAGCGACCTTCTTCAAAAACCCTGGCTACATGAAGGGCACCGAGCACGAACCGAAAATCGAGCAAGTGAAGGTGCGCTTTATCAAGGATGCGGACAGCACGCTTTCCGCACTGCGCAGCGGCGAGATTCACTTGTACTACGGCGTGCCTGAAACGAAATACGATGTGGTTAAAGGCGACAGCAAGCTGAAGCTGCAAACGATCGAAAGCAACGCCGTATCCTACTTGCTGTTCAACACGAAGAACCGTGATGTGGCAACAAGCGATGATCTGAGAAGAGCCGTGCTCTACTCCATCAACCAGGATGAAATTTTGACTTACTACAACAATAACAAAATCAAAGCCTACTCCACCGTCAGCCCAATCGTAAAAACCGGCAACGAGCTGGTGGCCGATCCGGCGAAGGTGAAGGAATTCTTGAGCGCATATAAAGCGAGCAAGTAAAAAAGAGGACGACATTAGCGAAAAGCTGATGTCGTCTTTTTTGATGCGAGGTTTATATGCGCCACTTAACTTCTGGCTCCCATATAGCATCGCAATGGGAGTAAGGAATTCTTTTGCATCGCTCCGGCTGTTTTTTGCATCGCTCCGCATGCGATGATTCTTCCGATCTCTGTTGCCCCCAGATTTCATGAATGAATGGGCCAGTGTAGAAATCCGGGTGCGGTTTACGCTTACGATGCAGCTTTCTTTCAGAAAGCTTTCGGGAGACCGCTATCGCTTCTCCAGAATCATTCCGCCTTCTCCGCTGGAGCAGTACCTTTAAGTAATGCCTTGTTGGCTCATGCTTCGATGCATCTCGTATACCATTTAAAAGGACGAAGGATAGCCGCGGCGCAGCCACTCTCTCCCTTTTTTGGGAGGGTGGTGAGAGGAAGCCGCCCCTGTAATTCACATATACAGGGGTGGCTGAACAGACGAAGATTGAAGGCTTGGATTACATGCGCTTGATATCATCTGCAAGCTCGGGCAAGCCCTTACCGAAGTAGTGATCGTCACCCTCGTATGTTCGGGTGACGGCTTGGGGCAGCTGCTTCGCGTAGTGCTGGGCATGCGCGAAAGGTACTACTGGATCGTGACGGCTGTGGTATAGAATTAACTTTGATATGTGCGGTAGCTTGGCTGCAAATGACTTGGATAACGTATACTCTTCATGCTGCCAATTCTCGTCCTTGCCCCAATAGGGGGCTGCGACCAAGAACAGTCCAGAGATGGTTCGCTTGCAGCCTTCTTCCGAGAGATATTTCAGTAGCACCGAGCCGCCTAGGGAATGGCCTATGAGGAAAAGCTCCTCATCCAGTTCCTCGATTTCACTAGCTATCTGCGCTTTCCACAGAGCACAATCCAGATTCTCGGGCATGCCTGGGGATATAACATGATAAGCTTCACCGAGCTGTTCTTGTAGATGGGCGATCAAGCCGCTGCTGCCTTGGTGAATACCTTGCGGGCCTGCACTATGGATGAACAAAACTTGTTTTTTCATGTTCAGCCTCCTTCCCGATCTTTGCTTATGGGGTATGAGCATGTCCAACAGGATGTGTACCAACCTAGAATAACTGATAGCAGCGTGCCGGATTTCTTTTCGTTTGCTGACATCCGACCTGTATCACAACCCATGGACCCTTTATCACATAACGGTATCCAGATCAAGGTGTCGACCCCCGTGATCACCCGCTTATGATTAAGCCAACAATGAAATGGTTAGCATCAAATTCATGGCTCCACTAAAGACAAACAAGCCGCCCCTTCACCAGAATCGTTTGAAGGGGCGGCTCTTTTTAGCGGATCTATTATGGTCTCTTTTTTATATCGCCAGCACCATCGCCTGGTCAATGCAATCAGCCATGGACCGAACCTCGACCTGACCTGGCTTGCCAGGTACGAATGCCTGCTCTCCGTTGTTTCGGCAGCTGAAGGAAACCGTCATCGGAATTCCCGGTATCAAGTCGAAGAAGTTATCGCTATAGAAGCCTTCCGCTTCCGACGACAGCCATACGTGGCGGGCAAGCACGTTGCTCTCCAGCACAAACGTGGTGCCGTTGCTTCCCTCGACCTCTTTCACGTGGATGGTCGGGCTATGCAGACGAAGTTGTTTGTCATTCACGAAATAGAATGTTTTGCTGTCCACCTCGTCTCCGTCCTTAAGCAATTGCGCCAACAGCACGACCTCGGCTGGATCATGTCCACGAAGCAGTTCCTCGTTCACAGCTCGGAACACAACGAGCGACGCTTGCTCTTCCGCACGGATCGATTGCTCCGATACATAGAGCTCTTTGCCGTTAAAATCGAATAACTGAACCTTAAGAGTCCCTTGGACCTCTTCTGATATGTCGGATACAAGATGGACCAGAATGTCGGAGTCCTTGGACTCGATCGACAGACTCACATCCCGGAAACTGCGCTTGGCCACATATTGCAGCGCCTTCCATCTGCCGAGATAATCCATGCCCGCCCACGAAGCGACTGGCCAGCAGTCATTCATCTGCCAATACAATGTACCCATGCAGTACGGTTTGTTGCGGCGATGGGCTTCAATCGCCATCTTCATTGCTTCGGCCTGCTGAATCTGGCTCATATGCAGGAAAGCTTCAAAATCCTTCGGCTCGTTATAATATTGATCCATATAAGTCTTGATCAAGCGATTGCCGGCACCGTTCTTCTGGTGCGCCAGCATAACCGTTGACTCCAGCTCCATATCGCCGTCTTCGGCGTAGGTACGGACCGTCTTCGGTTCCGGGAAGGACTGGAATCCGTATTCACTCATGAACCGGCCGACATAAACATTGTAGTTATCAAACGGCTCCGTATTATGCCATACGCCCCAGTAATGAATATCTCCGCTCGTTGTGGACGGATTGGCATGCTGCTCCTTGTCATGGCTGAGCGATACCAGCGGGGATGAAGGCCAATACTCCGCTCCCGGTGCATAACCGGTTACAGCCTCAGGCAGAATTTCGTGGAATACCTTTTCGTAGTCGCTCCAGATCTTCTCGCGGAGTTCTTCGGTATAGTCCTGCTTCCAGCCCCAGCCGCCCTTCTCTTCATAATGCGCCCATGCAGAATCAATCTCGTTGTTGCCGCACCAGAGCACGATGCTCGGATGATTCCGCAGACGGACCAGGTTCTCCTCCGCTTCCAGCCGCACGTTCTCCAGAAACGCCTCGTCGCCTGGATACATGCTGCAAGCGAACATGAAGTCCTGCCATACCATGATTCCATATTCATCACACAGATCGTAGAATACGTCCTCTTCATAAATACCGCCGCCCCATACGCGCAGCATGTTCATGTTGGACTCCGCTGCGGATGCGATTTCATGACGGTAGCGCTCTGCCGTCACTTCCGTTATGAAGCTGTCATTCGGGATATGGTTTGCCCCCTTGGCAAACACAGGCGTGCCGTTAAGCTCGATGTAAAAAGAAGTGCCGCGGCTATCCTGTTCCCGTACCAGCTTGACGGTGCGAAGGCCGGTTCTAACCTCTTTCCCTGCAACGATCCGTTCCGCTTCCACCAGCTCGGCATGGAACGAATACAGATGAGCCTCGCCCAGGCCGCGGCACCACCACAGCTTCGGCTCCGCAATCGCAAGATTTAATTCAACCGAGTGACGGCCTTCTTCAAGCTGTACCTGCTGTTCCCATACCTGACTGCCTGCGGTTACGCGCAGCACCCCTTGCCATGGTTGCCCCGCTTCGATTGCAGCTACCGCGGTAACTCTAGCCATGTCAGCAGTAATCTCATCCTGACGGATGAACAAGTCATCGATTCGCACCTCGGACCAAGCCTCAATCCGGGCTTCCCGCCAGATTCCGCTGGTCACAAACCGCGGTCCCCAATCCCAGCCATAATGATAAGGCGCTTTACGGGAAAATATGCTCAGTTTCTGATCGCCCAGGCCTCCAAGCTCAGACTGGTCATTTGTAGCCGGCAGCGGATATCCGAGCTTTGCAAGCTTCGGCAGATCCTCCTGGATAGGGGAACGGAAGCGAATGTTAATCACGTTGCCGGAAGTCTTTAGCTGCGATTTCACATCGATCCGCCATGAACGGAACATATTATCCGCGGAAAGCACATTCGTCCCGTTGATGAATACGTCCGCGTAGGTATCCAGGCCGTCAAATACGAGTTCAATGCGGGATTGGGCGCTCAAATTCGGATCCAGGTCAAATGTCGTCTCATACTCCCAATCCTTCTTGTCGATCCACTGTAGGTCATGCTCATTCGTTCCGTAGAAGGGATCCGGGATTTTGCCATTTTTCAGCAGGTCCGTGTGTACGCAGCCCGGCACCTGTGCCGGAAGCCACTCGGATTCGTCGCACGCTTTGAATTTCCATTGGTTTAAGGTCATAACGTTATGATTCATGATGTAGTCTCTCCATCTCTATATATTTATTTGATGCGGATCGGGTCATATTCCATACAGATATGGCTTCTCCGCGCATCAGCTTGTTCTCCACTCTAGCTCTACAGTCGTTACTTGCGTCTTATGCCTGCATCCCTGTCAGATACAAGGCCGCTCAGCCTTTCAGATCCGGAAGCTCATCCAGCGTGACCGTAAACGGATGATGATAGGTTCGGATCAGCTGCTGCTCGTCCGTATACTCTTCTGAATACCTCCGTTTATTTCCTTCTTCTGTGAACACGAAGTTTCCATACCACGTGCAATTCCATGCCCACGGGCATCCGTCCTCCAGCATGAGATCGGGGTCGGGAATGACGCCGTTCTCGGTCAGCGCAATGATTTTTGCCGTATCCGTATACGATAAAGCCGTGCGGAACCGCTCAGATTGCGAACCGTAATCCCGGGCAGGCGGGTAAATGTCCTCTCCGATGATATCGACGTAGGAATCGCCCGGATACCAATCTTTATGCTGCCCGTTCCATACCCAGATGAGGTTGTTCAATTCGTGGTGATGCGTCATGCGTTCGTACATCAGCTTCCAGAGCGCGATGCAAGGCTCGGGGCCTTTGGCCCCCCACCAGAACCAGCCTCCCGAAGCCTCGTGCAGTGGTCTCCACAGCACCGGAATGCCGGCATCCTGCAGACGCTTGAGCTCGGCAGCGATAGCATCGATATCCCGGATGATAAGGCCGTACTCTTCAGATGAAGGCTCCGCCATCGCCTGTGCGATATCAAAGGTTGTCGCATTGGTGTAAAAGCCTCTGCCCCAGGTCCGATCCGGCGGCAAATCCACCAAATCCTTCGGGGCGTTCCAGTGCCAGCAGAAGGTCACGATCCCGCCGCGATTCCACCACTTCATCGCCAGATCCGTGTCCTGACACTCGGCTCCGCGCTCCACCCGTGAAGGCGAGTAATTCATGAAATCGAATCCGCCGACGGCAGGGTATTTCCCCGTGACCTCGTGGATCATGTCGAACTCCGGCGTGGATACAACGCCAATCTGCTGCCCTGTCAGCATCCGTTTGCCATAGATGCTGCACAAATACTCCATTAGCCGTTTGGCTTGATCGGAAGCGGCCGGGTTGATCAGGTCCGGCTGGACCTCAAAGCGGGTGCTGCTTGCTTTTGTCATGCGATTCACTCCTGTCCTGTAAGTTCTTATTAGGTGAAGGTTGCCGCCCGCAACAAAGCACAAGACTTATCCTCCGACACGGCATTCTATCCTGCGAGATGATATCGATCCTTCGGCGATGCACCTGTCCTGCAGCAGCTTTTACCCGACAACTCCGGTACGCTCCACGCTCTCCACAAAGTGGCGCTGCACGAACAAATACAGTCCAATAAGAGGTAGAATGGCCAGCAATATCCCCGTATCTACCACGAGTGCCACGTAGTTCGGATCGGCTTTGGCCGATGAACCGAGTCCCATCAGCGCCGGGAGAAACTGGTTCGCGTCCGCAGGCAGGGAAGCGATCTTCAGCGGCATCAGCGACTGCTCACTCATAAAGAGCGAAGTATAGAAGGTGTCATTATACTGCCAGACGAACGAGAACAGGGTCACCGTAATAAGCGGCGGAATCGCATTGGGAAGCATGATCGCAAAAAATGTCTTAATCCCGCCTGCACCGTCAATCAGCGCAGCTTCCTCAATCTCCTTCGGGAGCCCCCGGAAAAATTGACGGAAGATATAAATGAACAGTCCGGCTTTAAGCCCGGTGGCCGTAGCCGAAGTAATAATCGAGGGCCAGTAGCTGTTCAGCAGGTTAACACCTTCTTTTCCGGTAAACAAATGAACCAGCCCCAGAATTTCAAAGCTGCGAAAATGCAAATACATCGGTACCATCAGCGTGCTCATCGGAATCAAGATTGTCAGCACGACTAGGCCGAACAGCAGGTTGCTTCCTGGAAAGGTGAACCGGGCAAAGCCATATCCGGCAAGCGCGGTCGACATCGTGGTCAGCAGCATCGTGATGAATACGTAAATCATCGTGTTCAGCAGCAGCGGCCAATAATCCAGCAGGTCGAGCACGAGCTTGAAGTTATCCAATGTGAAATGCACCGGAATCATATAAATCGTTGGATTATAAATATCCTGTTTGTCTTTAAACGCCACAGAGAACTTGGAGATGATCGGATAGATGATGATGAATGTAATGCCGATGATCAGCAGGTAGCGGAACACCGCCCACAGAATAGGCAGCGCCTTGTTCTTGAACCGGTTCATTCGTTCCTGAGCCGTTTCGTCCGAGCGATCCCGAATCGATGCCATACGGACCTCCTTTTTTCCTGTACCGTCAGGAATCTCTTAGCCATTAGTTTTGATAAAAGGTTTTCCTTGAGACGATGATCCCCATAATAATCAGCAGCAAGCTGATAACGATGGTATACAGCCAAGCCATCGCGGCACTGAGCCCGAAATTCTGCGTTTTGAAAGCCGTCTCGTATATCGTCCGGGTCACAGTGCTGTCCGCGAACGAATCGATGATGGTATAAATCATGTTTGTCAGGATGAGCGGACTGACCATCGGAAAGGTAATTTTCCAGAACGATTCATAAGCGGTAGCCCCTTCGATCTTCGCGACCTCGTACATTGAACCCGGGACGGCCTGCAAGGCGGCAAGAAAGATCAGAATCTGAACACCCGAGCTGCTGATAATATCGTAGATCCTCATGACCGCCCCGATAATATACTCGGTTACGGTAAGGGGAAATCCGGCCTCGGATAAAATGCGCACCATCGACAGCACATTGAATTGCCCGGAAGCTTGCCCGAGCTCCTCCGCCACCGTAGCATTTCCGACCAGATTAATCAGACCGGAAGTTTCCGCTGCGGAAATTGCGCCTGACGCCAGGATGACCGGCAGGAAGAATATCGCCCTTGCTAGGGCTCTCCCCCTGAATTTCTGATTCAGCAGAATGGCGGAGAACAAACTGAAGAACAAGATCAGCGGAACGTCCACCACCATGCCCAGTATCGATTCCGTCAAGATCCGGTTGAAATTCGCGTCCACGAACAGCGCCGTGTTGAAATTGCTCCATCCAACCGACTCCAGTTCATAGCCTGTGGGGGAAATGTTCAATTTACTGAAGCTGAACAGGATGGACTGGAGCAAAGGTCCGGCAAACAAAAAGATGAAACCGATCAGCCATGGTGCGATGAAAAGGAGACCGAGCATGGATCTTTTCTGAGTCAGGGACAATCTTATTTTCATGCCCGGCCACCCCCTACAGCATAATTTTGCGGCTCCACAAGGACCCCGTTAACATCGACGGCTTGATCGGTATAATTGATCAAAATCGACGTGCCGTTCTCGTACCTCACTTCGACCACGCCGCTTTCATGCCGCTTATGCTCCACCATCCGCTGCGTCCGGAGCGGCGCCAGCACCTCATTCAGCTCCTTGTACAAGGAAACCGCTTCTTCGAACCAATCCTTGTAATGGGTGGAGTACATGTCATCAAAACGCGTGTACTTCAGCTTCGAGCTTTGTTCATATGACCACAGGAAGTGCGGAGCTGATCCGGATTCCAGTGACTGCAGAAGCTGCTTGCGTAAATTTTGCTCATTCAGGTTATTGACTGCTGCCCCCGCATAATCCAGGTATCCGTGAATGACCATTTGATAAAAGGGGACTTCCTCATCCGTCAGCCCGAATCCGCTGCTCGACGTCGGTGCATCGATCACGTGGCTGGCATAAGCCCAGCTGTATGCATTGGCGCCGGAAATCATCGTATCCGGATAGACCTCATGCAGCTTCTGCAGCTGATCGGTCACGATAAGCTTCGCGGTTTCACGGAAAACCACCCGCTGCACCCGGTAATCCGAGCTCAGAACATCGCCCAGGTCCCGCAATGACACAGCCCCGATGCCAAAACGTTCATATTGCCCCGCGAATCGGTCCACGTAATAGGGAAGCTTCGCCGGCGACATGAGATTGTACGTACCGTAATAAGAATCCATCCGGTTCATGTTCCGGTCATACGGATGCAGCGCTGCCGTTTCCCTGGTCACGAAACGGGATGCATCGGATGACGGCGTGAACGCCCCATCGTCATGGTAGACGTGCTGAAAGGCAACATCCGGATACAATCCGCCGCCGGAATCCTTCAATAGCTGGAATAGGGCCTTCAGCTCCGCTGTGCTTCCAACCACGCGATCGGCCTTTACCTTCACCGGGGTTTTGTGATGGACGCCTTTGCCGAACCAGCCGAGGTAACGCATTCGGAGATTGGCGATGCCCTCGCCATTCAGAAGAGCAGCGATCTCCCCTGCCTGCTCGAAGGTGGTCATCGAGACGACGGCATCATAAGGTACGCCCAGAAAAGATCTCCGTTTATCCACGCTGCCCAGCATATCCAGATAGAACGGGATCCCCTCGTCTTCTTCCAGTGGAGTCAGCTGGTTATCCTCCACGAGCGTTTGCTGATACAAGCGCGCCATGCCCGAGTAGCTGGCCTCATCACCCGACAGGAAGCTGTATCTAACCGCCAGATTGCCGCTGTAGAGCTTGTCATTCAGCAGCTGAATCTCCTGCACCGTACTGCCGGTGTAAAGCTCCAGCATATCCTCGCCGCGAACGGCAAAGCTGCTGAATGCATGATTGTACGAGTTCTGCTTCCCTGCGATGTCAGCGGACACGCTCGCGATGGCGTCGCCTTCTTCAATCACGGCAAACCAGCCGCGATCACCGCTCTTCATACCGAACACGGGCATCCGCGCCTGCTCCGCCACCTGCCCGCGGCTGCCGCTGTTATTATTCGGATCGGTGCCGTATATCCGCTGCACGTACTGCTCTTCCTTCACTTTGCCGTTATTCAGCTTAATGAGACTGCCGCTGCCGTCCGGGACCAGCATATATCCCTGTTCCTGCGAGCCGGCCGCGCCAAAATAACGAAGCAGCTCCACGCTGCGCAGACGGTGGCTCTCGCTTTCCGTTACCTGGTCAAGCGGAATTGAAACGACCAGCGAATCCTCCTCCAGCCGGTATTCGAGCGGAATCTTGAACTGCGGTTTCGAAGAGGCACTAGCGGCGGCTCCTCCGCCCGCTTCGTTATCAAAGGCAAGATCCTCCGCGGTGTAGCCGGCCTGCTCGAACGCCCCCAGCATTTTTTTCAGCACCAGCTCTTTCTTGATCTGGTCATCCAATCGCTCCAGCATCGCCGGATTATCCTTCATGGGGTAATACCGGGCCTGCACATATCTCGCCAGCGACTCATCCAGCTTGCTGATCACCTTCTCCTGCAATCGGTCCTGTGAGATGTATTTCGGCAAGGCGTCGATTCCGAGCGACACATCTCCAAGCGTATACGTGACGCGAATTCCGTTGTCCAAGCTTTCCACCGTGTAGTTCCCGTTCATCACACTCCACGTATAGTTCGGATAGGTCTCAAGCGTGCCGATCGCATCCCGGAACGTCAGCGTCAATTGCGAAGACAGCACTTCCTTCTCAAACGGCGAGGCAATTCCATCCTCCATGCGGTCTGACGGATTGCTGTACCATATCGTATCGCTCTGTTTATCCCGTACCGCCACCTCGGTCGTTTCCGGATGATAATACAGAGCAAGCGCCGCCGTCTCCGCTACCAGATCCATACCGGCTACGCCGTCTGTCGAATCGTTCAGAAGGGTCAGCTCACCGCCCGGCGTCAACTCGGCTGCCGCGATTCGGTAAGCCGCCACGTCAACTGCCGGTGCTCCCCGATTCACGTAGATCAGAAAGCCCGCAGCCATGCACGTTATAACGGTACATGCAAGCACCGTGTACAGCCATTTTCTTTTTTCCACGGATGCGGCCTCCTCTATTGCCTGAATAGGATCTCTCGGTAAACGTTGACAACGAACGTGTAAATCTGCTGCATCATGCTCAGCACGAGCGTGCCCAGAAATACGATGATGCCCATTACGATCAGGGTCAGAAACATCGTGACGACCGTTTTGCCGGCCGAGTACTGATGAACCGTCATCGTGCCGACAAAGAGCAGCCCGATAAACCAAATCGCCGCAACCGTCGTAAACAGATAGTAGAACACGGTCTCTTCCTGCACCATAAACCGGCTCGCCAGCGTCAAGGGCGGATAAATCAGCACCATCGGAATCAGGGCATACGCACTGGCCATCACGATTTCTTTAAACTTCCCTTCCCCGCCCATGAGCGTGGTGACCGACCAGTTGGAGACGCACCACAGAAAGAACGGGAGCACGATAAAGATCAGTTCGTCGATGCTGCTCAGCGTCCGCGGATCATTGTAATTGACCAGAAATCCCGCATATTGCCGCTGCAAAATCATGGCCATGACCACAAGCACCAATACGACATAAGCAACCCCGAGACGACCTCTATTCTCGTACTTTAGATCCCAATATCCGTCGAAGGGGTGAACAATCAAATGAAGGGGGAATTTAAGATAATCCTGTTTCATGCTTCCCTTCCCTCCTCTGCTTTCGGTATCTCACCGTTCTATAGACCGCATAGAGCAGCACAACGCTGGTCCCAACCGATAAAATGGTGCCGAAATGCTCCTTCATGACCTCTCTGCGGTAGCGTTTATAAGCAACGGAATAATTTTTGCGGTCCATGCCTAACTCAAAATATCGAAGGGCTTCCTTGTTCTCCCCCTTCATGAGCTTCGCTTTCCCTATACCGATATAAGCGATGTCATAGTTGGCATTGAGCTGAAGCACGCGTTCCCAGTACCTTTCCGCCTCCGCGTCTTCCCCGCGATAATGGTGGCGCACGGCAAGGTTAACCTGTTTCCCGAACTCGGTTGGCTCGAACACGACAATGCTTGCCTTTCCCCGGTCCAGCACAAGCTGACGGTCTCCAAGCTGTTCAATCGCCGCCGGCGTCTTAAACACGCCCAGCTGATTCCCGATGCCGCCGTAGACATACAGCAGGTTTCCGGACTCATCATAGGTGAATACGCGTCCCTGAGTAGAGTCGAGCGCGCTGTAAATCCCGTCGCCAAGCACTTTAATATCAACGAACTTGGAGGGACCTACCGTTCTCCGATAATAAATATCCCCGGCAACCGGAAAGTAGCCAAAGCGTTTCAGCACATCCTCACCTGACGGATTAAGGCGTTTAATCGGCTCCTTGGACCCGACATCAATATTCGTGGCGTAAACGAATCCTTTGGCGTCGATATCCAGATTGGAGAATTCGGTCGGGATGAACAGTCTCATCTGGGCTTTTTGGGCACTCGTTGATACCAGTCGCCAGAAATAATCGCCATAATCGCGTTTTACCTTAATCGTTCCGACGTAACCGAGAAAGGTACCGTTCTCCTCAAACTGCATAATGCCTTCATAAATACCCCGGGCGACAACGAATACCCGCTTGGCTTCATCCACCGTTACTTTCAGCGGGATGAATTGAAAGCCTTGAGGCAGCACATCCGATTCCGGCTGCTCAATGATCCGGACAAGCGCGCCTTCCGCCGTTAATATGACAACCCGCTGATGGTCGGTATCAGCAACATAGATGTTCTCGTCCCCATCAATGAAGATGCCGGAAGGATTGGCAAAGCCGTCCTCTTTCCCTTCATTCATAAAGGCATCAATGACGCGAACGACATTCCACGCTTCATCGAGGCATACAATCCGTTTGTTGCCGCTGTCCAGCACGTAGATGTTCCCCGCCTCTGACACATGCATATCGCTGGGCTCCAAAAACTCCCCGATACCCAGATCTTTCCCCGTGACGGAGCGTACCGGCAGATAGGCTGCAGGCACGGCAACCGTTTCCTCCCAATAATTGTAGATATAGCTCTCATACGGAGCACTGGCGGATGCACTCCCCGGCATCATGCCGGTTAGCAGCAGGGAGGCCGCCGCGAGCGATAGCAACCATTTTTTCGCTGACATGTGATCCCCCTAATCCTTCATCCCGGATGTGGCCATCGTCTCGATAATCCGGCTCTGCGAGAACAGAAAGAGCACAATCGGCACACTCATCAGGATGACTGCCACGGCCGCGCCTGCGCCGGCCCGGGATATACCGCCCAGAATGATCTGATTGGACGCATAGTGCAGGGTCTTGAGCTGCTCGCTGTAAATAAAGCCGTTGCCATCGGTCCCCCATAGGATCTGGAACAGCAAAATAATCAAGGTAAGCCACGCCGGCTTCACGTTAGGCATCACGATGGACCAGAAGATCCGGTATTCGCTGGCTCCGTCGATCTTGGCCGCTTCAAGCAGGGCATCCGGTATCTGCTCCATGAACTGTTTCATCAGGTATAGGCCGAGCGAATAACCGAATGCCGGTATAATTACCGCCCAGTAGGTGTCGATCAGTCCCAGCCACGACAGGATCATATAGTTCGGCGTCGCCGTCACGACCGGCGTGAACATCAGAGACAACACCACGATTTGGAACAGAAAAACCTTGCCCGGAAACTTGTGCTTGGCCAGCGGATATGCCGCAGCGGAGGCAAAGATTACGTGCCCGACAATGCCAACGCCGGTAATGAATACCGTATTGAAGATATACCGCGAGAACGGTACCCAGGACTGACCGAGCAGGTTGATCAAATCGGAAAAATTATTCCACGTGGGATTGCGGACAAACAACGTGGGCGGGAACAAGAAAATCTCGTCCAGCGGCTTGAAGGCATTGTTGATGGCATACACCAAGGGCAGCGCCATGAAAGCGCCGAACACCGCCAGCAGCGCAAACAGGGAGAAGGTGCCCATGAAGGAGCGGTTTACCCGTTTGCTGCGCCCTTTAAGACTTACGTTCAGCAGGCGGCTGCCCCGTTTTTTTGGAAGTTCGTATGTAACCCTCATGCGTCTACTCACCTACCTTGCGCAGCAATTTTTGGACGATCAGGTTGGTTCCCACCATCAGAATGAACAGCACGGTCGCAATCGCCGAGGCAAAACCCATCTCGAAGCGCGTCGTGCCAAAATCGATGAGATGCGTTACGATCGTTTCCGCCGCATAATTCACACTCGGGAAACCGGCAAGCGCAATTGATACGTCGGCCACGGCAAACGATGTCGTAAGCTGAATGACCGCGCCGAACATGAGCTGCGGCCGCATCGAAGGCAGCGTAATGTACCACAGCTCCTGCCAACGGTTGCGGACCCCGTCCACGGCACCGGCTTCGTAGAGCGTTTTATCAACGGTCTGAAGACCGGCGATGAAAGCCAGGAAGCCGGTTCCGAGGCTGAGCCACAGCTGGACCAAAATGATGATCGGCATAATCAACGCTTCGGTCTTCAGCCATTGGATCGGCTCCAGGATGATGCCCAGCTTAATCAGCATGCCGTTCGCTATGCCGTAGCGGTCGCCCGAAAAGATCATCAGCCAGATGAAGTAAATGTTCCCGGAGATCGAAGGCGCATAGAAGATCAGAGTCATGAACGCCCGCAGCCGCGGACCCAGCTCATTGATGACCCACGCAAACAGGAAACAGGCCAAATAGCTGATGGGTCCTGTGATGGCGGCGAAGAGAAGAGTATTCTTCAGCGCAACCAGAAAGATATCGTCTTCCAGGAACAAACGCGTGTAATTATCCCAACCGACAAACCGCGGAAATTCCAGTATGTTGAAGTACGTAAAGCTGAGAATCATGGAAATAACGACCGGAAAAACGGTAAACAGCGTGAACAGGATCATATAAGGCGCAAGCAATATATAGGAATGCTTGCTGGCCTTGATCTCCGCCAGCTTCCGCTTCCACCATGATTGCGGCTTCACCGGGTGAACAGCGGCAGAGATCGTAACCTCAGGATCCTGAAGGCTGACATTATGCAATTTGGATTCCCCCTATCCCTGCGGCTCGCCGAATTCTTCTTGCTTGGTCCGGATTTCGTCGTGAATATACTGCACGGAATCCATCAAGGCCTCCCGCGGCTCGATGCCGCTGATCACCGCTCGGTAGAAGGCATTAAACAGATGTCTGCCCGTCGAATAGCCGCCTGGCACCTCCGGAATTCCCTGCACCCATTCAAATTGCGATTTCAAATTCTCATAATCGGCAACGGGCCACGGCAGACTGTCAAGCGCCTTAATATTCGCGGTCGGATACCGTGCCGCTGCGCCCATCAGGCCTTCCATCTCGCGGCCGAAGTTGGTCTGCGTTGCATCGCTGGTCCACCATTTCAGGAACTCCCAGGCCGCGTCCTTATCCTTGGCATCATCCAGCATCAGCACGGCACTGCCACCGCTTGGAACGGTGCGATCAATCGTGCCGTCCGCCTGAACGGTTCCCGGAACGGGCGCAAAGCCCCATACGCCACGAATTTCCGGCGCGAACACCGACAGCTGGTTATAGGTGGTGTAGTCGGAAATGCCGATCGGCATTTGTCCTGTACGGAACCGGTTCGCAAAATCATACTCCCGCTCCAGCTTGTAATCCGTGTAATATTCCGTCCATTGTTTAAAAGCTTCCAGCCCTATCTTGGAATCCAGATCCGATTCCTGGTTGTTGTTGCGGTAGAATTGCCCGCCGGATTGCATCAGGAGCGCCGCATACAAGGAATTCGGCGGCAGTGTAGTCCACTGATCCGGTGCCTGCGCCACAACGGGAAGACCGAATTGCATATGATTTTTGTTCAATACGGCAAGCAGGCTGGCTACATCGTTCCAGGTCTTCGGAACTTCAAGTCCAAGCTCCTCCAGCACATCCTTCCGGTAGAACATCATATTGAAGGTTTGCGTCTCGGGCAGCGCATACACGCCGTCCAGGTATCGGTAAGGTACCAAGGCGCTGTCCCTGAATCGGTCCGCTACCGAATCGAAATCATGGAATTGCGTCAGGTCTGCTGCCGCGTTCCGCATGGCAAAGTTCACCGGCAGATCATTACCGATCTGCATCGCGACCTCAGGTCCCTGTCCCGACAAAGTTGCGGGGAGCAGCGTCCCCATGTTGACCAGCTTCAGATTGACGTTAATGCCGGTCTCCGGCGTAAAGGTCTCGTCAATCATCGCCTTGATGGTATTGGCCTGATCGCGACCGCTGCCGATCCATACCGTGATCGAACGTTGATTCTTCGCATCCGCGACATTGCCAATATTGTTGTAATCGATGAAAAAGGAGCTGAAGAACGTCGACACCTCATGCTTCACCTTATCACCGGCACCCATCCCGCTCTTGGGCAGCTTGACATCGGCCGAGGCAACATAGAGGGCATCGATCTCGAGCGGCTGCTCCCTAGCCTGCTGCAGCCATGTTCCAAGTCCGCCGGTATTCGTCTTGTAAGCCTCCAGCCTGCGCGGAATCGTATCCGGCTTCGCGATCATCTCATCCAGCTGAAGCGCCATGGTCTTTAGCAGCGCCTCCTGATCGCCGGATTGTCCCGACAGTTCAACCAATCTGGCCGCGATGACTTTCAGTCTGTCGCTTTCGAATCGGAAGACTTCCAGCAGCTCCGGTATCCGCTGCTCCACGCGGTAATCGCGGAATTCATCCGGACTCGTGCCAGTGATCATCAAAATTTTGCGGTACATGGCATTCAGGTTCAGCAGACTGTCCTCCACCTCTTGAATGAGCGGAGCGAATTCACCCAGACTCGCCTCGAGGCGTAACACATGCTTACCTTGCTCCAACCGGAACAGATAGGGTTCATCGCCTCCAAGCACGTCCATGCGATATCCGTTCTTAAATTGGAACGGAACGTGGTTCATTTCTTCAAACGGAACCTTCCCGTCAATCGTCAGCCTTCTCGTCGTGTACATACCCCGCACAAAATTTTGCTGCGATTTGAATGCAATCTTGTAGAGCCCGCTCTCGGGTACATCCAGCTCCCATTCGATCCACTGCCCGGGCAGCCGCCAGTTCAAACCGCCAATGGTATTGATTCGGATCTTTGAGGCGCTGTAGGGACTGACGCTCGGACTCGAACGCTCGCTTAGCGGATACAAGGTCGGTGATGATTTGGCGACTGCGTCTTCACCCTGAATCGTAAGTAAAGTTCCTTCGGTTATTCGAGCACCTTCAGCCTCATACTGTTGATGCAGCTCGGCGTACGTCAGCGGGCGCTCCTGCTTGAAAAGCTTCAGCTCCCCGATCACCATCGGCTCCCTTGCTGCTGTAAGAGACACGGTATGCTCTCCTTTTTCAAAGTAAAAAAGAAACGGCTCCGTGATATATCCGTCCGCATCCTTCAGCACTGCCTCGACCCAGACCGGACGTTCGATTTGCTTCGGTCTCAGGTCATTGCCCTGGTTATCCTGATCGATGCCGTCCTTGGCGTTATCCCAGATCCGATCGAATTGCAAATAGCCAGCCTCTTGGAAGGGAAGCTTCCCGTCGATGCGGATGGAGCGCTCAATAGAGGAGCTCTTTCCTTCCACTGGATAATAGAGCAGAGACAGATTGTACATTCCCTCTTCCTCTACATGAACCTTCCATTCCACCTCCCCCTTCTCCCCCGTAAAAAGCGAGGTTCCAGGATGACCCTCATAGGCTTCCAGTCTGCGGAATTCCCCGCCGTCGGCACGACTGTATTCCGCCGCAGGAATCGTGATTACACGATCAGGTCGACTCTTTCCGTCATGATCCGACAAATACTGGGCATACGAAATGCTTTTTCCCTGCTGCGTGCTGAGTTTGACCAGCGATGCGGGACGTTCCAATGAAAGCTCTGTCCGGCTGTCTTCCGCCTTGATGCCGGATCCGGGTTCACTTCCCCCTCTATTAAAAAACAGAATCAAAGCGGCCATGACCGCCAAAAGAATCAATAGTCGATTCATCCATTTTTTTAGCTGCACATGAAGTGTCAATGTTCATCCCCCTGTTCAGGAGAAGGGGGCGCGGCTTTAAGCTTTAACGCCCCCGTCCATCTTATTTGCCCATTTTATCGACAGCAGCCTGCGCCTGTTGTTTATATTTCTCGGCCGTAGCGGTTACCGATTGATTGTTCACGATAATATCCTCAATGAAAGCCCCAGTAGGGTAATCCGTGTAAGCTTCGTCGACCGTGATGACACCGGTTCCGGCAATATGCTCGCGAATCATGTCGATGTCTTCCTGATTGGTATAGATGCTCTCCAGGTAATCCTGGCCCGGATATTCCTCTGTTGGCGGTATATCGAACGTCTCTTCATAAATTTGATAGACGATGGCCGGATCTTTCACGCCCTTTGGAATGAACTTCGCGGATGCGGCGGTATTGGCATACGTTGTTTCCGGCGAGCCTTGCGGACCGCTAGGAATCGGAACCACCCCGACCTCGAACGTAATGTCGCCGAGCATCCATTCCGCTGCCGTAAACATGGCTACATCACCGTCTTTAAAGGTGTTTGTTTCTTCCCAGTTCGTTTTGTTGCCGCTCTTGACTTTAACCACTTTCTCCACGTTGTAGAGGCGGTTCACAAATTCGGCAGCTTCCAATGTTTTCGGATCGGACAAACCTTCTTTGCCATTGGAATCATCAACGATTTTGCCCCCGTTAGCGGCGGTGAAATGTTTAACGGCATCAATTGCCCAACCGGAGAAGCCCCATACGTCGGTTTTCCCGTCGTTATTCGTATCCTTGGTTGCCTGCTTGGCAATCTCCATGAGTTTATCCCAGTTCCATTCTCCCTTGGCATACAGCTCCTGAAGATCCGGGAGGCCGTTCTTCTTAAACAAATCGCGATTGTAATGAAGTCCAAGTCCGATGGAGGTCGGATTATCGAAGCCGTATTCTCCTCCGCCAATGGCAGGATATTTCGCCTGCAGATCGGCTTCGTTATTGATATTGTTCTGATCCGTCGTAAACTCGCTGATCGGCAGGATCTGCCCTTTCATAATAGCCGGCAGTGCCGATTTGTACTCCAGCTGCACGATATCGGCAAACGGCTCGCCTGCCAGCACGCTTGTCGTAAATTTATTCATGTACTCCTCAAAGGGAACGTTAACAAACTCGATTTTGCAATTGTATTTCTTCTCGATTTCGGCAATCTTCTCCAAGCGGGCTTTCTCTCCGGCTGTTGTGCCTGCCGGCTTCAGGTCCCACCAAGAAGCAACCTTAATCACGCGGCCGCCTAGATCTACAGGTTCTGCTTCAGGTTCAGCGGGTTCTTCTTTTGGAGTCTCAGCTGCCTTGTCCGTGCTAGGAGCCGGAGTCGCAGGCGGTGTCTCCGCTTGTTTAGCGCCTCCCCCACTGCAGGCCGTAATCAAAAATAATAAACAGACAAGCAATAAAGAAAGCCCTTTCATTTTTCTCACGCTAAAAACCTCCCCTATTTGTTAAACGCCCTGTTTAAAAGCTGCATGTACCCCCAAGATGATATTGAATGGATTGATTCACAGTTTTCCCTGCTGCTATCCTCGCCCCCAATCCGTTATCCCTGTTTGCCAAAAAATATATCACTTCGATTGTAATCTCGTCAATATATTTTATGATAATAATAACAATAAACCTAATTAATTATTAAAAATAACATAAATATTTTAGTGACAGCGATTACAAATTATTTCTGCACAACTCGGCTTTTTTCGATACATTCCCTTATATATCAACGATATATTTCAATGAATCCAGCGAAGTTTTGACCATTATACGATCATAATATTCGTTATTTTTCTGTTATGAATATATAAAAAAACCCCAATGTCATGGAGACATCGGGGCTAACGTGAGAATATGAAAATGCAGCTTACATTTCATCCGTATCGCGTGTTGCGTTATTCAAATCCCTAACAATGACGTCCGCTTGAATTAAAAGCCGCTCGTAATTGGAATCCGGGTTCAATATCCGCCATAGCAATTGATCGACGGCACGCATCCCGAGCAGTTCCTTATCGATGTTGACGGTTGCCATAATCGGCAGGTTATCGTACATATTATCAAATCCAGTCACCTGTACGCGGCCCGGTACGTCGATGCCCTGTTTCCTGAGCGCCTCCATTGCGAACATGGCGGTGATATCGTTGGCGCAAACAAACACTTCCGGAAGCTCGCTTCCGGCAAGGACCTTTTCTAACGCTGCGTGTATATTCTCAATCTCCGGGCTGATCAGGGAAGGCAGCTGACGATGTTCGATTTTGTAATCGGCCAGCGCGGACGAGAAGCCGATCCAGCGCTCGTAAAAGCTCTGGGCATCTTCGATATTGCCGATGAACTGATACTTTTTATACCCTCTGCTGATCAGCTTGGTCATGATTTGTTTCATGCTGTGCATATTGTCGGTGAATACCGTGTCCGATTGAAAAGCCGGGTCCATGTGGTCCACCATGACCACGGGAATGTTCAGCTTCTTGATATCCATTAAATTTTGGGTGGATACCGAGCCCACCGTCACAATCCCGAGAATGCCCTGGGGATTTAGCAGAGTGAACATATGGTCATTCGATGGCTCCGTCAGCGTGAGAATGTCCAGCCCCTTCTGATTCAGGCGAGTAGATATGCCGTCAAACACCGGTCCCCAATAGAGGGATTCCCGATTTTGATAACGGACATTAGGGAATAGAACAAGCACCGCTCCCGCCCATTTTCTGTTCTCCGGATCTTGAAGCTGCTGGTTTTTCCCCGCGGCTTGATTCGGCTGATCCTTAAAGTACCCCAGTTGCCCCGCTGCCTTCAGAATCATGTCCCTGGTCTGCGGGCTGACGCCCGACTTTCCCGACAAAGCACGGGATACCGCGAATTTAGATACGCCCGTGAAATCGGCAATTTCCTGAATCGTCACTTTCGTTTTCATCGTTATCTACCTACTTAAGTGCGAATTTGTCGTACATTTCCCGTGTTATTTATGTTAGTTTTTGTTAGGTTACAGACATAATATTATTTGAAAAAGCAGTCAAAGTCAAAGAATATCCTGCATTTTCTTGTTTTCATTTTTACAAAAACAAAAGCTGTCCTCTGGTCATGTTCAGACCAGCAGGACAGCTCCTCTCTTGTAAGAGATAATATTACGATATATTATGGTTTCTCCACGAGCAGCGCTTCCCACTGCAAGCCTTCCCCGGTGATTTCTGTCCGGAGGTCGGAGATGCTCTTCAATGCCTCCTCGCGGCGTGTCTCAAGTGTGATTACCGTTTCCTTGTATAGCTCACCTATCTTCTTCTGCGTAACGCTTGCCATTTTCGTTATTTCGGATTTTCTTGCGGCATTGCCCTTGGAGATCGCGGTTGTCTGTTCCTTAAACAGCTTGCTGTATTGGCTCTTAGCTGTTGCCTTGCTGATTTTCCCCTGTTTGTACTTCCACATCGGACTGTTCAGATACGACGTACTCGATCCGTTACGAAGCTTCCACATCGGGCTGTTTAAATAGCTTTCACTGACCATTTTGCTGAATTTCCATGCGGAACTGTTCAAATAGCTCGGGGTGATCGTCTTCTTGTATGTCCACATCAAGCTGTTCAAATAACCCTCGTTCATTTCTTTGCTTAGCTTCCAGAGGGTGCTGTTCAAATAATCCCGGTCTGCGGCTTTTGCATACTTCCACATCGGACTGTTTAAATAGCTTGGATTGATCAACCGTTCATATTGTGTCAGCTTATCCTTTAAATCACGGTTCCCTTCATACTTCAGCTTCAGCTGATCCAGATCTGCTTGAAGCTTCTCGTCCCACTGCTTTTGATCCTCCAGCACTTTTTTCTCCAGCTGATCCAGGGACGCATGGCTTGCATCATAAAACACCTTATATTTCTTGTCTACTTGTTTCTGGTAATTGTTATACGCATCTACCGTCTTCTTGTTATAGGATTTATACTCGCTCCATACTTGATTCATCCATTTCTGATCCGCTGCGTGAACCGTTGTTTGCGGAAATAGGACCGAGACTGCAAGCAAAAGGCTGCAGATGGTCAATACCGATTTTCGCACCAATCTCATCGAATTTCGCCCCTCTTTTATAGATAGTCAATAAGGGATATTTTACCTAATGGCATGTTGTCTTCCAATAGGAATTCCGAACCCCTAACTTTTAGACTATAACCTGCTTGCTCCGAGCTCGATTATTTCATGGTACATCGTACTTCATTCCCTAGCACCTTCGCGAAAAACATGCCTTTTTTTCGCGATTCCATTTTTCAAAGTGGGGGATATATACACTTCCTTAGTCCTGTAGTCACTAAGTATCAAGTTAGCTAGTTATAACAGCCCATCTTCGACCCGAAGCGCTTTCAGACGCTTGACCGGTCGAAAAATACGCTTATACAATTCGAGTCGTAGATTATGCCTTTTGAACCGAATAAGGGCCCTGACGGCAAATCGTCAGGGCCCTTTTATTATACCTGCAGGAGTAGAATCTACTTCTGCGCTTCAACTTCGGTTGAAATATTCCAGTATACGCCGTATTTGTCCGCAACGATCCCGTAGGCCGGGCTCCAGAACGTCTCCTGCAGCGGCATAACCACCTGGCCACCTTCAAGCAGCGCTTCGTAGAACCGCTTCGCGTGTTCGGGTGGGTCGGTCATGATGCAGATCTGAACCTGATTGCTGGATTCAACCGGTTGACCGGGAAATGTATCCGAAAACATCAGATCCGTCTCTCCTACCTTCAGCAAAGCGTGGGAAACGCGATCCCTCGCGCTCTCCGGCAGCGGAAAATCAGGGTTCGTCGGCATTTCGCCGAAGGTCTGAACCATAACGACCTGGGCATCCAACGCTTTTTCATAGAATTGAATAGCTTCCTTAGCATTCCCATCCATAATGAGATACGGATTCAATCGAAGTGTCATGGATCGTTAACCACCTTTTATTTTCATATTGAAGTAGATAACTCCTATTATCTCCCAACAGGATCACTTTAGCAAAATATGACGCAACTCTAAGACGGGAACATACTTACCTCATATCCATCCATACAGAAGTGTGAAGTCGGCGGTTACCTCCATCTCTCCATCCGGTATCCGTTCAATAAGCTCATCTGAAATGCCCCAGGATAACGGCGTCATGTGAATCAGTTGCTTCATCTGCTCGGAATCCAGAATGACGCGATACCGAAGCTCTTCGAATTCGATCCGTCCAAAGTGACGGATGAACAGCTCCATCGTGCCGTCATTGGAATACGTCTCTTTACCTGTACCTGTATAAAGCAAAGCGCGAAGCTCCTGCAAATACATGCTCCCCGGAATTACCTTCACCAACATTCCGTCACTCATTAGCAGCCGCCTGAACTCCGAATAATTAGCCGGGGACAGAATATTCAAAATGTAATCAAACTGTTGGTCGGCAAACGGGCTCTGAGACAGGTCGGCCACGCACCACATAGGGTCCGGAAATGTCTTGGCAGCCGTTACAACTCCCTCTTTGGCAATATCCATACCCACACCGAGAACGTCCGGCACCATTCGCTGCTCCCGAAGCTTACGTAAAATGGCGGATAGATGGGAGCCCTCCCCGCAGCCTGCATCAAGCAGTCTTACGGGCTTCACGGATTCCTGGGACTTCAGTTCCTGGATCAGGCGAGTCGTTACCGCTTCTACTATGGGGCCGAAAAAGCCGCTGCCGCTGATCGTTCTTCGAGCCTCAAACAAGGCTTTATCGTATTTGGTTTTGGATGAATGGTTCAACAGGTTTACGTATCCCTGTCTGGATATATCATAGCAGTGCCCGTTCTCGCATTCCAGGCTGGCCATCCGTTCTACCTTCATGGCACCGCCGCAAATCGGGCATTGAAACATCTTCTCGTGTATCGAAAATTTTCGTGCTTTTTTTATCAATTTTTCATTGTTGGACACAGCAAAATCACCCTTTCATTCGATTGATCGCAATGAAAAAGGCACAGAAAAATAAACTCCGGCCGCAGTTGTCAAAAAAAATGGGCCGAGCCTACTTTGATCTGTACCTCACATTAACGTAAACGAATGAAATGGATCACGAAAAAACACGCTCCTGACATCAATTCGGGCAAGAGAGATGCCCTATTCCAATTTTAACACGCGAGCACAGAATGTAAACCTCCGGCGCAAGCATCCGGTTCAGCAAAAAATATCAAGAATTAGCTCCCCCTATGGACTATGATGAGTGCTTGAAGCTCTATCCACCTGCTCACTTAAAAAGACAAATATTAAATTCAAAATGACATATATATATTGCAAAAAGACGTAAATACTATTACAATGCATGTATCCGGAAAATCTCAAAACCTATCTCTAACCAAAGGAAGGAATGATGAGCTTGAATTGGTTTAAGAAGAGCACGGCTGAAGATGAGCGTATCGTCAATCTAAAGAACAAGTTATATAAAGAGGTGTATACCTTGATCATGATCATATGCAGCATTTCCGTTATCATCAAATCTTTTGCACTCCCGCGAACGGAGTCCGTCTGGCTGGAAATGCTGATCATACTGGGAGGAAGCTTATATTTTGGGATACGCAGCGTGGCGCTGGGGATTTACTCGGATGAAGTGGAGGTCCATGACCAGCGGAGCAAAATTTCGTTCAGCATGCGTACGGCGATATGGGGGCTCATTATCGGTGTTGCACTTGCTCTTTTTTTCGGTATCCGCAGCGCGATCCTGTTTGGCAATGACAACAGTGCGACCGAGCTCAAATATTTCTTCAGCGTTTTCTTCGTCTCACTGATCATCTACATCCCGCTCTTTGTCGGAGGGAATTGGTTGATCCACTACGGCGCCAACAAGGTAAGCCAGAAAATGTCACAGAACGATCCATTCGACTCATAGAAAGGGATATCAGGGGGACTGCCGCATGAAAAACATCAAATTGAAGATGGCCCGCGTCGAGAAGGATTTATCGCAGGAAGAACTGGCCCAGATCGTCGGTGTCTCCAGGCAGACCATCGGCCTGATCGAGCTGGGGAAATATAATCCGTCCCTCAGCCTGTGCGTGGCCATATGCAAGGCATTATCGCGTACTTTGAACGATCTGTTCTGGGAAGAGGATTAAGCGGCCAGCTCATGGCGGCGTTGAACCAACGAGCCGTAATCTCGGCTATGTTAAGGAGGTGATTCCCACATTCAAGGCAGAAAGCACTTAGTGGCGGGCATCTTTACACGTCCGTTCATACAATTTAAAAATCATACGACATCTTATAAGGAGTGATCCTCTGTGCCACTACATAACGCTAGAAAAGCATTCACCGTGTTTCTGCTCACCGCTTCTATCGTAGGAACTTCCCTAATCCCTCACGGAGATGCATATGCTGCTACCGCCGATTCCATCCAAGGCCAGGTTACAGAAGTTAAAACAGCCCGAACTTCGGATGAAAAGATTGCCGAGTGGGAGGACTGGGCCAAAGACCACGCGTACCGACTGGATACGATTCAACCCGCCGAGACGGCGGGCGGTCCAAACCAATATAAGGATCTGGCTATGCTAAAACCATTGCTGCAAGATAAACGTTTCGTGTTTCTGGGGGAAAGCTCCCACGGGGTTGGCGAGTTCAATCTGGCTAAGACCCGTTTAATTCAATTCCTGCATCAGGAGATGGGGTACAACGTTCTGGCCTTTGAAAGTGGTCTTGGCAATAGCTCCTTGGCTTACGGCCGGGCCGGACAGCAGAGCGCGGAACAAACGATGAAAGATTCCATCTTTGGCGTCTGGTGGTCCAAGGAGATATTGCCGTTGTTCGAATACATACAAACAGCACAAAAGAGCAAGCAGCCGCTCGTGCTGACCGGTTTTGACATGCAGCTGCAGCATCCGCTGTTGGATGGGCAATGGCTGCAGGATCAGGCCATGGCTAAGCGTCTAACGGAAGCTGAGAAGAAATTGTCAGACTACTCTCTTGGTACGGATCTTGCCGCATACCGCAAAGAGAAAAATCAGCTGATTCAAGTATACAAAGATGCCCTAAAATCCTTAAAGACGGAGGCAAACGAGTCTCATCTGAAGCGGCTATATCCAGATAACCCCAAACTGTCCATGCTGCTTGAAAGAAGCTTGAACGACCGGATTCGGGTAGCTCAGGAATATGTGGAGCTCTCCATCAAGTCAACCCTCGGCATGGAAAGCGGGGATTATGAACCGTTCCTGGAATCGATGGAATGGCGGGATCAGGCGATGCATGACAATCTCATGTGGCTGGCAACCGAAGTATACCCGACGGAGAAATTCATCGTTTGGGGACATAACGACCACATCCGCAAAGCCCAAACGGAAGTGATGGGTTCGCCATATCCGGTGACTTTAATGGGAGAAAAACTCTCGGATGAAATGAAAAAATACAGTTACGTGCTTGGCCTGTATCCAGCCAGCGGACAAACCGCAGATAACATGGGGAATGTGCATGACGTTCTGCCGGCAAAGCCGGGATCCATCGAATCGATCCTGTCGGCCGCAGGCTCGCCGTATACCTTCGTGGATCTGCGGTACCAAAAGCGTGGGACAGGTAATTCCTGGATGTTCGAGCCGCGTTTTGCCTATAGCTGGGGCATGATTCCAGAGAGCTTAATCGCCCGTGACCAATACGACGGTATTCTGCTGATCGATGATGTGAACCCGCCTCAATATATGAGATCTTCCGCTTCATCCAAGGCTTCAGTGCCTGCCGAAGAATAAGGTGCTATCATTTTTCTTAATTATATAAGAGTTTAATAGGTTAACATGCCAAGCATTCCCTGATCGTCTGCTTCTTAGAGCACATAAACTGTGGACTCTGGAGCGGACCAGTACGGGGATGCTTCTTTTTCTTATTTTCTAGCATGTTATTTTATCGAGATATTCCCCGAGGAGGTTTTGAGCTTCACCTCATGCTGCCCGTCACCGGAGCGTCCTTCCGTCTTCCGGTTGCTCTCCTTCCTGTCCCGAGCGGAACGGCAATGGACCGATGTCCGCTACCGGATTGCAGCATGACATGTCGCATCAGGCGTTTCTTCATCGAGCTGTATGTTGGTCAAGTTATGGATCCTATGGTTGTCCATCTTTGTTGTCGTACCACGATAATGTTGGACGGGTTGGAGGATATCCGTGCTGCTCCCTGAATTGCTTACGCACTTCGGTAAAGTCATGCCAGCTCTTCCCGCTCCCCGGATGATTGGCATGATATACGATGCAGCGAAACGCATCCTCCACGCAAGGATCCATCCAGAAACCGCTGCTCGCTTCCATCCGGTCCGTTAAAGCAGCAGCGTCTTCATCCTTGATATCTTCCAATGCGTAATACCCCAACTGGACTACGCGTTCAGCCACTTTCGGTCCGATCGAAGGAACCATCTGAAACTGCGCCATTCCCCGGATATATTGGGCGCGGCTATCCGAAACACCTAGCACGCCGGACAATAACTCGATATCCATATGCGCAATATCGCTGAGCTTCATTTTGTTTGACCGCAGCTTTGCTCGCTCTTTGCCGGTTAACGGCAGCTTCGGCGATTTTCCCGGTATTTGTCGCGGCATCCTTCTCCCTCCTGTTCTTAATCAGCACTCCTGACGTTTAATATAAATCGAACATACTCACTTCATAGCCCTGGGCTTTCAGATAATTGAACATTTGCGCCCGATGATGCTGGGCATGCGTGACAATTTCAATCAGCCACTTGGCTTGGGTTGAACCATGCTCCAAGTAGAAGGGTTTCGTTTTCTTCTGCATAAATTCTTCATCTGTCAGTCCGCCCATGTAAGACTTCACATCCGCAAGTCCCTTCGTCATACAGGAGATCAGCTTGTCCTTGTCCACGCCGTCAGCGACGATGCTAGCTTCCAGCTCCCGGATCTCCGCTTCGCTCTTCTCTTGCAAAATTAACAGATCCGTTGCAGGCACTGACACCAGATGATGCACGAGCTCCTGAAGCGATCTCATATTATGGGCAGGCCTGTAATCCCAATGCTCCGGTGAAATTTTGCCGATCAGATTCGAACTGGTCCTAACGATAAGCTCCAGTTCCTCGAACAACAGCTGCTTCATTTCATGCAATTGATTCACGTTTCATCACTCCATTTTTTAGTTATAAGGGGTCTCTGGGTTCTACAGCCAGTATAGCGTATAATGGTGACAACTATTGTCATAGTCATCAAACAGATACGGAGCTGATCTTATGTCCAAATCCAAACGTCTCATGGAGCTGATGATGACCGTGAACCGGATGCGGAAATTCACGGTAAGGGAATTGGCCGATCAATTCGACGTGTCCTCTCGCACGATCTTGCGGGACCTGCAGGAGCTGAGCGAGCTGGGCGTTCCCCTCTATTCCGAGGTAGGACCGCACGGCGGATACCAGGTGCTCAAAGAACGGATTCTCCCCCCGATCGCCTTCAGCGAGGAAGAAGCCGTTGCGATGTTTTTTGCCAGCCACGCCCTGCGTCACTATCTATTTCTTCCCTTTGAAGCCGAGTCCTCTACCGCGCTTCAAAAATTTTATTATTACATGCCGGGTGATGTTCGTGACCGGATTGACCAGATGAAGAACCGTGTGGATTTTCTGACGCATACCAGACGGCAGAAGGCCGAATCTCTCGGCGTTCTGCTGGATGCCGCTGTTGATCAGCGAGTCGTTACGGTGGAATACGAGACCAAAGACGGCTATACGGAGCGGAGCCTTCAGCCGGTGGGCATCTATGCAAGCAACGGCTTCTGGTATTGTCCCGCTTATTGTTTTCTGCGGGAGGATTTCCGTCTGTTCCGTTGTGACCGCATGCAGACCGTGGTATATGATACAACCGGAGTCGAGCCGCGGGATCACCGCCATATCCATCTGGGCAATTGGAGGGAATACGGGGCAGAGAAATCAGTCTATACCCGGATGGTCGTTGATCTGAGCCGGGAAGGCGTTCAGCGCTGCGAATCCGAATTGTGTCCTGTTCCCCATGTTGACATGCAACCGGATGGAAGCGGACGGCTCGATCAGAGCGTTCCTGTCAGCGAAATTTTGTATTTTGCTAAATTTTTTCTCGGCTTAGGAAATGAAGCCACGGTGAAGGAGCCGCAGGAGCTGGTGGATTGCATGAAGGGGATTCTGAAGAAGGTTATGGCGAAATACGATTAAAGATACCCAACAGGGCTTGTAAAGCATGCGTTTGACGAAAAGATCAACCTTTTGTTACAATCTCACCAATACTGAGGAAAAGGATGAGGACGATGGTTCGTCGCTTGATAAGGTTTAAGAATGTCGCTACTGCATTAAGCTTCTAAGTAATGACCTACTCTACTTAGAAGCGAGGTATAAGAATGAAACAACATCGGTTCGAACACTGGTCCGAAATTAAGTATTTAAAGGATATTGTCACTAACCCAATGATTACAGTAGGAGAATACTCTTATTATTCCGGTTATTACGATCATCATGATTTTGAAGATGGTTGCGTTAGATACCTTTGGGGGATGAGAAATCCCGAAGGTTGTTTAATCCCATCGAAGACCATGGTTGGCATATAGATAAGTTGATTATTGGCAATTACGTATGTATAGCAAGTGGTGTTATTATACTAATGGGTGGAAATCACAATCATCATCCTGAATGGATAACTGTGTACCCGTTTGTCGATCAGATTGAAACTTCTTACGCACCAAAAGGCGATACCATCATCGAAAGCGATGCCTGGATTGGAATGAATGCCATGATTATGCCAGGTGTGACCATTGGCGAAGGTGCCATTGTGGCGGCTGGTTCGGTTGTTGCAAAAGATGTCCCACCCTATACGATCGTAGGCGGCAACCCTGCTAAAGAGATGAAGAAACGCTTTACGGATGGAGAAATTGAGAAGTTAAAGGAAATGCGATGGTTCGATTGGGAACGCGAGAAAGTTGAACGAGCCGGTCAGATCTTGTCAAGTTCTTCTGTAAATCAATTATATGACTTTTATCAAAAAGAAATAAAGCCATACGTTTAAAACGTTAGAAAAAAACGGATGCAAATATCCCTTCTTGAATTCAAGAAGGGATATTTTTTACGTGGTCTTTCACATAAAAATGAAAAAGCGAAGAAATCTGCAGCTGTTCATTACAACCTATGGACCCCGTATTAGATATCCTAAAAAGGACACCTAACAATCCCCTTGGTAAACTGAACGGCCTCCCTTGACGGTCTCCACAATGCGGAGGCACCCCTTGCGCTTCTCCAGAAGCACGAAGTCGGCCTGTGCTCCTCTCTTCAGGCCATAGGGTTCCGCTTGCCCCATAACCTCGGCGGGCCGCATGGAAGCCATGTCCCAAGCTTCAGGAAACGTGCACAGCCCCGACTGAGCCAGCCGCCAAACCGCATCGGCAAGCATCATGGCCGAGCCGGCCAACAGCTCGGGCTTGCGGGCGAGATGCAATCGACCCTCAGGCGTTAAGACAACATTTCCACCGATATGGGTCTCGTATTCTCCTGGCGGCATCCCGCTTAAATAGACGGCATCGCTGACGAGCAGCGCTTTGGACGACTTGGCGCGGAGCATCACCTTGATCACCGAATCCGGCAGATGGTTCCCGTCCGCAATGATTCCTGCCCACAGCTGATCTTGCGCAAGCTGCTCCCATATATAATTCGGATGCCGCGGCAGCGTCAGATGTGCGCCATTACCCAGATGGGTGGACATCGTGGCTCCTGCTTGCACGGCTTCCCGAATTTGCGCAGGCGTCGCAGCGGTGTGCCCGATCGATACGACGATTCCCGATTCGACGCACGACCGGATAAAACTCGGGGCATCGGGCCACTCCGGCGATAGGGTGACGATCCGAATCCGGTTCCCCGATGCCGCCTGCCATCTCGCAAACAATGCCCAGTCCGGCTCCTTGATATACCGGGAATCATGCGCTCCCCTTGGGCCTTCCTCCGGAGAAAGGAAAGGTCCCTCCAAATGAATCCCGCCTATGGTTGAACCGACCGCTTCATCCTCCAGGCAAGCCGTGTCGATAACCCGCAGCAATTGCTCGATCTCTTCGTCTCCGTTGGTAATGACGGTGGGGTAGTACAGCGTTACGCCTTTCTCCCATAAGCGCCGGGTTGCCTGAATGATCGTATCCGTTGTGAGCGGCAGCGAATTGAAATCATGTCCGTAACCGCCGTTAATCTGAAGATCGATCAATCCGGGAGCGATCCACGTATCCTCTTCACCATCGTGAGGAAGTATCCGTTCTATCCCGCCGCCAGAGTCCCATTCTAGCCTTATTCGCTCCCCTGTTGCGTAATGACGGCCCATACGAACAAGTTCATGGCTATCCATTCCGGATTTCCCCGTACGACTCCCGGTCCACGTACAGCGTGCAATCCGAATGCTGCCGAAGAATGCTGGCAGGGCAGGCCTCGCTTATATCGCCGTACAGCGTCCTTTGTACCGCCGCTCGCTTGCTTGCGCCGGGAACGACGCAGAACAGATGGGCAGCCGACATTAAGGCCGGAATGGTAAGCGTAAGCGCGTATTTCGGAACCTCCTCCAAGCTCGCGAAACAGCCGTCATTCACCTGCTGTCGGCGACAATCCTCGTCCAGCTTCACCCGCTTTACCCATAACGGATCCGCAAAATCTGCAACGGGCGGATCGTTGAAGGCGATATGTCCGTTCTCGCCAATGCCGAGGACCACCATATCGATCGGCGCAGCGGTAATCAATCCGCTGTACCTGTCGCACTCCCCTTCAGGATCATTCATGCCGTCGATCAGATGCACCTCTCCTGGAGATACGAGATCAAACAGCCGCCGGGATAAAAAGTTCCCGAACCGCTGCGGGGCCGACTTGGGAAGGCCGATGTATTCGTCCATATGAAAAGCCGTGACTCGGCTCCAGTCCAATCCGTCCGATTGCACCAGCGCCGCCAGGCACTCATTCTGGGACGGGGCGGCTGCAAAGACGATGCGAATGCGCTCTTTCTCGGCCAGCAGGCGCTGCATGGCAACACGAATATCGGCGGCGGCCGCCTTCCCCATCGCCTCGCGCTGGTCATAAATGCGGACCTTCAGTTGATCCTGAACTTTTTCAAGCACAGGCTTTACGCTGCGCTGAGACATCATAAAGTCACCTCCATCCCTACAACACCGGTGTTCCGGTCTGCAGTTCGATTTCCTTGCGCTGGCGGGAAGCCTCGTAGGTGCCGAGAATAATCTCCAGCGAATGCCTGCCGTCCTTCCCGGTGATAACAGGCTGTCGGCCTTCGCGAACGGCAAGCGCCATATCTCGAATTTGCAGGCGATGACCGTCCGGTATGACTTTAAATGGCTCGAACTCAGGCAGCTGAATCTGCTGGCCATCGATCTCAAGGGATACGATTGTATCCTCTTCAATGACGAGCACGCCCTTATCCCCATGGATGACCAGCCGCTGTCCTTTGCCGTCGCAGGCCGTCGTCGTGATCTCCAGCACGCCGAGCGCCCCGCTCGCAAATTCAAGCGCAGCGATAACGGTATCTTCGACTTCGATATTGCGCAGAACGGCCTTGGCCTTTGCAGTCAAGGACGCAACAGGGCCTACGAGCCATTGCAGCATATCCACCGTATGGATTCCCTGATTCATCATCGCCCCGCCGCCATCCATGGCCCAGGTCCCGCGCCAGCCCGCACTGTCATAATAGGCTTGATCACGGTACAGCATGACATACGCCGAGCATAAACTCAGCTTCCCAAGCCGTCCTTCTTGAATGACCTGCCGGGCGTACCCGGCCTGCGGGGACATGCGCCTCGGAAAGACCGTTGCGAGAAGCACATCGTTCTCGGCACATACCTCAATCATGCGCTCGACATCGTCGAGCCGGATCGCCATCGGTTTCTCCACCAGCACATGCTTGCCCGCCCGGGCAACCATCGCCGTCTGTTCTGCATGCATGCCGCTTGGCGTGCAGATACAGACGACCTCCACATCCTCGCGTGCCAGCAGTTCTTCCAAGGTGTTGCAGATATCTCCTCCGTACGTTTCGGTAAGCTTGGCGGCTGATTCCCGTTTCGTATCGAATACGGCGGCAAGCTCAGCCTCCTCCGTATTCAAGATGCCCTTCGCATGAATATCCGCAATAATCCCGCAGCCGATCATACCGAATCGGACGGGCAGCCTTTCCTTTGTCATGTTCCCTACGCCTCCTCCATACGCTCTGTTTTCGATGAAAGCCGTATACATTCCCTATTCCCGGATCAGGACCCGTGCTCCCTCATCGGCCATCACCGTAGCCTCCGAGGCTTTGTAAATATCTTCATGCGTGATGACCCCCTCTTCCCCCTCCACCCGGTTCAGGAAATCCTGAGCAAGGGAGAGGGGCGGCGGTGCCAAAGGCAAAGAACGCAGCTCCTGTTCGGTGATGACAAGCGCAACCTCATCACTCGATAATAAGGGATCGCCTTCCAGCCGAATTTCCGCAATGCCGTGCGTCCCCGTAATGAATATCCGGCCGTCTCCCCAAGTCCAGCTGCCAGCGGGTGTGTGCCAGTCGGCGTACAGCTGTGCCGTGATCCCGCCATCCATGAATACCTGCACGCCGGCTGCATCATAGAAGGTCGGGTATTCAGGCAGCATATGCTTCGCCAGATAACCGGATGCAGCCTCCACCTCCCGGCCCGTCAGCCATCGTAACAGGTCAAAATCGTGCACGAAGAGATCGTTAATGATGCCTCCGGATTGCGACTTGTCAAAATGCCAGGCTGGCCTCGATTCCGGATTCAGCCGATGCGGCTTACGCATCGAGATGTGGACGATGTCCCCTAACTCTCCCGCCCGGATCATCCGATGAATGGTATGCAGCGAAGGGCGGAAGCGCTCGGTCAGCATCATCCCTACCTCGATTCTTCCCCGCTCCAGAACGCCGCGCAGCCTGGTAAGCCCCGCCCGATCCGTCACAGCAGGCTTGTCGATCATGACGGGCTTGCCGTGCAGCTCGCACAGCTCAATGACATCCAGCTTCTCATGGTTGATAGCCGCGCAGCCGATAACGCTCACGCCTTCGTCGCTCAGCAGCGATTCCTGATCCCCTGTCAGTTCCAGACCGTACCGGTCGGCAAAAGTACGGGCTAGCGGCTTATTATCCGGTTCGTATACGCCTGCGCATTCGTAGCCCAGTGCCAGCATCTCCTCGATGAACATGCCGATGTGGGCATGCTGGCAGCCGATAATTCCAAATTTCCGCGCGTTCCCCGTCATCCGATCGACACCTCCACAGCCTGCAGCCACTCCTTGATGACCGACAGATCATAAGCAAGCCGTTCCTTCGGCGGATAGGGAGCTGCGCATTCCAGCGTAAGCCAACCCTCGTACCGGTATTCCCGAAGTCCTCTGAGCAGCCCGTCGTGATCCACTTCTCCTTCACCAAGGCGGCACTGCAGGAAGAACTCTTCCCCGTGACGGGTCAAATTCTTGAACGTTCCCGGTGCGCCCCCCTGCGCGATCCGCCGTTCATCCTTGATGTGCACATGGAACAAACGGCTTCCGAGCTGCCGGACCGACTCTTCCCCAAATTCCGTGTCCGTGATGTACATATTCCCTGCGTCATGAATCAGACCAACCTGGTCATCGCCGATCAAATCCAGCAGACGTAGAGCGCTATCTGTCGTCTCTACCAGGCTCTGGTTGTGAATCTCCAGCACGATCCGTTTTCCCGCAGCGCGGGCTTCCTCCGCGCATTTCCGAATCCAGAAAGCCGCCTTGTCATAATGATAATCCTCCGCCAGGAAGGCATTCGGCCCTCCTTGAAAGATCCGTATCATCCCCGCCTCCAACATGACCGCGCGTTCAAGCAGGCCCATAAACTGATCGTAAGCCTCAGCGCATTCCGCATCTCCGCTTGTCGAGAAATATCCCATATAACCAGCCAATGCAGGAATCTCCAAGCCATGGCCTTCCGCAACAGCCTTCATTTCGCGTACCCGCGGCAGCGAAGCTTCCGGACTTAAGTGCGGCTCGCGGCAGGCAATTTCGATTCCGTTAAAACCGAGCCTGGCCGCGATCGACATCGCTTCATGGATGCTGTAATCGATTAACGATCCGCTGAATGCCGCTATTTTCATCTTCTCTTTCATCCTTTCCATCACAGACATGGCCCCTTCCGGAGCCGATAGTAACGTTAGTAACGTTCATTATTTAATCCCGGCCATATTGTGGTTCTGCACAAAATATTTCTCGGCAAACAGGAATACCAGCAGGATCGGAACCAGACTGACCAGTGCGGCTGCGATCATAAGCTGTTCATTGCCGGTCCACTGGCCTGACAAGGAGAGAATGCCGATGGGCAGCGTATACTTCTCATTCGAGGTCAAATAAATGACAGGCGTCAGAATCTCGTTCCACTTGCCCATGAACGTAAAGATCGCCAGCGTCGCCAGGGTAGGCCTGGCCATCGGAATAAAAATCCGCAGGTAAATCTGGAACGGATTGCAGCCCTCCATCTTGGCCGCCTCCTCGTACTCCTTAGGTATATTCATAAAAGCCTGTCGCATGAGGAAAATCCCAAACGGCTGAGCCAGCCATTCGATAATCCACAGCGGCGTGAGCGTATCCAGCATGTTCAGCTTATTAAAAATGATAAAATGCGGGATGATGATGACCACCGCCGGAATCATCATCGTACCCAGCACCATCACGAACAGCGCACTTTTCAGCGGAAAGCGCAGTCTTGCGAACGCATAACCGACCATCGAGCAGGAGATCAGGGCGCCGATGACGGACAATGCGGCTACGAAGACGCTGTTGAGCGTGTAGCCGCCAATATTCCCAAGCTGGAACACCTGGGCGTAATTGGACCATTGGAATACTTCAGGGATCCAGCGGGGCGGAACCGTTGTATATTCCTTGTAGGTTTTCAATGAATTCATGAGTGCCGACAGAAACGGCACGACCATGATGAGCGAGCTGATCCCGATCAGCACGTATCCTATACTTTTTCCCAGCAGCTTTCTTCTCATTTGAGGTCACTCCTTCCTCCGATGCGGTTCCGAATCCCCGGTTCCATCTTGATCGCTTGATCAGTCATAATGCACCCACTTCTTTTGGGCCCGAAGCTGTATCAGCGTCAACAGGAACAGGATCATGAACAGCACCCAGGCAATGGCGGAAGCATACCCCATCCTCATAAAGGTGAACCCTTCGCGATATAAATACAGCATCATGACCAGACTGGAGTTATTCGGACCTCCCGCCGAGCTGATGTCGCCCCTGCCGGTCAGCACGTAGATCTGTTCGAATGCCTGGAAGGTAGAGATGGTGCTCATGATGACAACCAGGAAGGTCGTCGGCGAGATCAATGGAACGGTAATATACCGGAATTTTCGCAGGGCTCCAGCACCGTCGATCTCCGCGGCTTCATACAAATCCCCGGGAACGCTCTGAAGTCCAGCCAGATAAATGACCATAATATAGCCGATCCCTTTCCAAACCGCGATGAACACGAGCAGCGGAATCGCCAGCTTCGGATCCTGCAGCCAGCCTTGCCCTTCCAGCCCCAGCTTGGCAAGCAGCGTATTCGCCAAACCGAAGCGAGGGTTGAATACAGCGTCAGCAACATACAGGATGACGGTCCAGGAGGAGATCACCGGGATAAAATGGGCCATCCGAAACCATTTAAGCCCTTTCAAACGCTGGTTTAGCGCGACGGCCAGCACCAAGGCCAGGAAGGTCTGGAGCGGCACGAACAGAACCGCAAAATACAAGGTATTCCACAGGGAACGCCAGAACATCGAATCCTCGGCCATGCGCCGGAAATTATCCAGTCCGCTCCACTCGGGCGGATTCAGCATGTCATAATCGGAAAAGCTGAAGTACAGGGATGCGGCGAGAGGCCCCGCCACAAAAATGATAAAGTGGAGAACATAGGGGGAGGCCATGAGCAGCCCCCATCTCCCCTCATGATCCCATTTCCGTTTTCGGGCGGGCTTTCCGTGCGGCATCGGATCGGCTTTGAGTGCTGCATTGTCGTTTAGCGTATTGTCCATTTCACTCCCGCCTTTCTTCCACCCTTGGTTTTATTTTTTATAGAAATCATCGAGGACCGCCTGAACGGCTGCGTCCGCTTCGCTTAAAGCCTGATCGATGGTTGCATCCCCCAGGAAGGCACGCTCCGCATGCTCGTTGAATTTGCCTACCCATTCTTCCCAGACCGCGTTATTGTCGAGCGTCTGTGCGAACTCCAGGCTATCCAGGAAAGCTTGGCGATTAGCAGGCTGCTCTCCCGCCTTGAGGAACACTTCGGATTCCGCAACGGATTTTTTCACGGGCACGGCTTCGCCAAGCTCGGTCCACTGCTTCTGCACATCGTCTTCCGTAGCCCAATATTTAATCCACTCCCAGGCAGCTTCCGCTTTCTCGTCGCTTGACTTCTGATTAACCACCCACGAGTTGGCAATGACCGGGGACACCCGCTTGCCGTCAGGTCCCTTCGGCAGCAGCGCCACATCGTAATTCAGACCGGCTTCATTCGCTGCCTGCACCCGGGCATAAATGCCGATCCGCATGGCGGCCGATCCGCTTGGGAACACGGCGGTATTGCTCTGGAAGCTCTTCAGATCGACCGGATCCGTAATGATGCCGCGCTGCATGCCGTCGACCATCCATTCGAACGCCTGCTTGTTCTCAGGGGAATTGATGATCGAGTTCTCCGCTTTCTCGTCAAGGGTTCCACCGCCGTAGGACTTCATCACGGAGAACCAGCCCTCGGTAATGCTGAAGAACGTAAGCCCGAACTGATTCACGCTGGCTGCGTCGAACCCGCTGTCCTCGGCCGTTTTTCCGCCGGCATCCACCGTCAGCTTGGCTGCCGATGATTTCAGATCCTCCCAGGTCCATTCATCCGAAGGATACGCTACGCCGGCCTTATCAAACAGCTCTTTGTTGTAAAACAGCACGCCGACCTGTATGCCCTGCGGCACGCCCCAATAGCGCCCGTCCGCGTCCTTGTTGAAATCGAGGCCGTAGTACTCATCGGCTTTCAGATCCCTTGCAATCCAATCGGTCAGATCCTTGGCCGCGCCCCGCTGGGCGTATTTCATCACGTAGACGCCGTCGGACAGCCATACGTCCGGCGCCTGGCCGGCCGCGATCTGCGTATCCAGCTTCTGATAGAACTGCCCGTAAGGCGCGCTCTGCGTTTTGACCGTAATGTTCGGGTGCTGTTTCTCGAACTGCTCGATCAGCTCCTTCATCTTCGCATCGGAGCTGTCGCTCGAATAATATCCGAGCAGGATTTCTACCTTCTTATCTTCCTCGCCGCCTCCGGTGCCGGAAGATGCGGTGCCGCTCTGACCATCGCCAGCATTTCCGCATCCGCTTACAATGATGGATATCAGCAATAAGGCCGTTACCCAGCTGTAGAACCCTTTTCTCTTTTTCACAATCCTCGCCCCCTATTGTTTGAAATGGATTAATGCGATTGTAGTTGATAACGACCGAATGCGCCCATGTGCTTTCTTAGCCCACTTGTGATTTCTTGCTGCGGCATCATGGTTTTTTATTTACAACTTGTGTTTTTTTGCTACAATGTTCCTTACATTCCCTACTTCAATGCGAGGAAGGCGGAAGAGCGATGAACATCCAAGGCGTTTCCACCGGTAATCTGACCATTAACCAACGTTTGTTCGTGCTGATCACCCTATTCATTGGCCTCCCCTTCTTTCTGCTCGGCAGCTTCTGGTACCAGTCGTCAACTGAAGCGATTGAACAGTTTGCCGCAGGCGCTAACAAGCGTATTATCGAGCAAACCAACGTCTCGCTGGATTCGTACATATCCAATCTGGAGAATTCCACCTATCCCTTTATTCACAACCCTCAGATCCAGCAATTTCTCTCGGCTGCCCAGCTTACTCCCTATGCCTACTTTCAGCTTGCCAAAAAAGTGGAGGACGACTTGTTTGCCCAGATGATTTACGGCAGATCCGACATTATCGGAATCTCGCTCGTCGCCGAGAACAAAAGACAAATTACCGATTACGAAAGCGCGCCGGGACTGCTCGACATGAGTGAAATCCGCAAACGCAACCGATCCTATCAGGCGCAGCTGGATCAATTCAACGATTTTCAAATCATCGGCCTCAGCCGGGTAGGAAACACGCCAGCCCTTACCGTAGCCCGGAAGCTGTATGACAATTCGTCCTTTCTCTATAAAGGCTTATTGATTGTCGACCTCAATCTGAAGCAAATCGGAGCCATCTGCTCTAACGATTCGCTGGGGGGCTTTGACGTCTGGATCATGGGCAAGGATGGGCAGATGATCTACCACCCGGATCCGAGCCGGGTCGGAACCCCAGTCGAACCGGGGCTGTTAACACGTATTCAAAACCGGGACTCCTCCTTCTTCCAGCATCAAGACACCGTTTCGGGCACCGAAAAGATGGTCCTGCATGAACGCTCGCAGATCACCGGCTGGACGGTTGTTGCCGACCTGCCGCTGAACAATCTCATCGGCGGTTTAATCACCCAGCGCAATTACTCGCTTGCGGCCGCAGCCGTTCTCATGATCATTGCATTGGCGCTTGTGGGCGGCTTCTCCTTGTCTTTAACAAGACCGCTCTCCATGCTGCAGAAGCTGATGGCCCGCGTTGAGCGGGGGGATTTTGTGCTTCCTACCAACGTGAACCGGTTCCGCAACAATGAAATGACCGCCGTGTTTCATAGCTTCTACAGCATGACGGGAGAGCTGAAGCGGCTGATCCGGGAGGTCCAGGATTCCCAGCTGAAGGAACGGGAGCTCATGATCAAGCAGAAGGAATCCGAGCTCCGCTCCATGCAGTCCCACATCAACCCGCATTTTTTGTACAATTCATTGGAGATTATTAATTCATATGCCATTGCGGACGATCATATGGAAATCAGCCGCATGACGAGGGCGCTGGCCCATATGTTTCGTTACAATATCGGTCATGCCGGATCCGTCGTTCCGCTGCGGGAGGAGATAACGCATGTCCAGTATTATCTCGACCTTCAAAGCGCCCGTTTCCGCAGGCTCCGGATCGATATGAACCTGAACGAACGGGACCTGGATCGCGTAAACGCCGTCAGGCTGACGCTGCAGCCGATCGTAGAGAATGTGTTCATCCACGGATACCGGGGCAAGAAACCAAGCTACCTCGGGATCAGCTCCCGTGCGGAGGCGGGCTATTTTGCCATCATCATCCGGGACAAGGGGATTGGCATGACGGCGGAAACACTTTGGCAAATCAGGCAAATCCTGCAACCCCGCGAGAAGCCGGGTGAAGGCATGCTGCCAAACGACGGAGAGGAAACCACCAGCGGCATCGGCCTCTTGAACGTACATCAAAGACTTCAGCTTACCTTCGGTGACGAGTATGGCCTGCAGCTTGTGGAATCCGTGCCCTTGGAAGGCACGATATTTGAAATCAGACTGCCGTACAAGACTAGCGAGGAGGGACGCCATGTACCGGATCATGTTGTTAGATGACGAATACGCCATTCATTTGAGTTTGCGAAAGCTTGTAGAGAGGTCGGGTCTTCGGATTGAGTTTGCCGGCGAAGCCGAAGACGGGGTTGAGGCCTTGGAATTGCTGGAGGATAGCCGGCCCGACATCATCGTGACCGATATTTGCATGCCTGAAATGGATGGACTGGAATTTATCCGCCGTGTGCGGGAATCCCATCCCCAGATGTTTTTCATTATCCTGTCGGGCCATGACAACTTCGAATTCGCGCGTCAGGCCCTGCGCTATGGCGTTTCGGACTTCCTGCTGAAGCCCATCGATCCTGCCCAGTTCCAAACGACGCTGGAACGTGCCTGCAGGGAGCTGGATGAGCGGAAAGCGCGGTTCTCCCGGCAAACGGAATGGACGCTTGCGCAGCAGCGCCATAAAGCCAGGCTGGCTGACCTGTTGTATTCTGCCGATGAACAGGGAGCGCTGGAACAATTTCGCGAGATCATGGCTCTTTTCGAGACGAGCGGGCCAGAAGAAGTCAGCGTGTCACGGTACGCCCATATGCTGATGCAGGATCTGCTGACGGCGATGAAAGAACGCGGTTTGCTTCTTGCGATGGAGATTGGCGAGGATCACTGGCCACAGGACGATCCCATTGCCTGCAGCCGTCAATTACAAGAGAAAATCAAGGAAATGCTGGCGTTGATTAAGGGCTCCCGAAATTTAGGGTCTCGCCACAATATTCAGAAAGCCAAACGTTACATTGAAGAGAATTACGCGATGGAGGATTTGTCCTTGCAGGAGGTAGCTGATTCGGTGGGGATGTCGGTCACGTATTTAAGCCGTACCTTCAAGAGCGAAACAAATATGAACTTCGTAAAATACCTGGTGCAGGTACGCATGGAAAAAGCGAGGGAATTGCTGGCCGAGTCTGAGCTTTCCGCTCAGGAAACAGCCTACCGCGTCGGCTTCTCGGACTATGTCCATTTCAGCAAAACGTTCAAAAAATTTCATGGCCTCACCCCTTCCGCTTACCGAAAGCAGTGCAAGGCCATGAATGGAGAATAAATTCGCAGGCGCTTATTCGGATTGCACACCGTTCTTCCATGCTTTCGCCCTGGCAAGCAGCTGCTCAACGAACACATTCTTCTCATCGGAGTATCGGAGCAGGGTCCGGGTCCCTTGTGAAATGATCCGTCGTTTGATCTCGCTGTAACGCTCGGCTTCGACGGCATGTGCCCGCAGGTAATCCCTGATCATGATGTTATGATTCCAGATGTCGCCACGAAATAACACAATATGAACGTTATAGGCAAAGCCGCCTCTTTTGCGGAGATATAAACGGCCTGGAATTCCGGCTTCTCCGAGATCCTCATAACCCATAGCGGTCAGTCTGGGGATGATTTCACTCGAATGCAGCGCATTCTCCACGCCCACCAGAATATCGATGATGGGTTTGGCTGTCATCCCCGGTACGGATGTGCTTCCAAAATGTTCGATGGCAGCCGTATAGGGACCAATCTCCCTCGTTAACGTCTGAAGTTCTTCGCTAAACCGATCGGCCCACTGCTGGTCGTAGGACTCCAAGTGAATGGCTTCGTCAATTGTCATGAAGGCTCCTCCTCACAAGTTTTGTAAGCATGTGCGATGAAGCCGGTTCGAGCCAACCCAACCCGTAAATGGGCTGGCCCAAAAACCCGAGGCACTGCTTCAGGTCATGTCATACATGACTCCATCATGCCTTTTATGGCGCCGGCCGGCAAGTGCCAATCTTCTATCGGTTCAGGCCGAGAAGCATGCCTCAATATCGGCTTTCGGCTGCAGGTGCTAGAACCTGGTCGGCATATCTGCCTGCCTCCGCCTGGAGCTCCTCATCGCTTACCTTCTCTACGTTATAGGTCGCAAAGGCCGGCAAATATCGAACTTTGCACCGGTTCAACGTAGCTTGAATCGGGCGCAGCAGCTCACTTACAGTATACCAATTGTCCCCGCCTGCCTGATATCCTTGTTCTAAGCCTGCTGCCGTCGTGGCCACCATAAATTCCTTGCCCTTCAGATTGTTGCCTTCTGGTCCGAACGCCCAACCGAAGGTCAGAACGTCATCGAACCATTTCTTCAACAGGGGCGGGCAGCTGTACCAGTACAACGGGAACTGGAACACTACTCGATCATACTGAAGAAGAAGCTGCTGCTCGCGCTCAATATCGATAATCCAATTCGGATACTCCTTGTAAAGATCCCGGATATCTACATTTCCATTCGCATAGAGCCTGCTGTGCTGCATCAGCACTCGATTCGCACGCGAGTTGTCTAAATTCGGATGAACCACAATCACCATGATTTTCATATTCAGGTCTCTCCTGTCCCATTTGGTTTGTTTGACACCCCCATTATGTTTCGGATCCGTTTGGTTGAAAAGTACGCTCTTTTTATGTACTTAGTCGGTTTTAGCATACCTATTCATCCCATGCATAGTACGTCAAAACGTACTAAGTACGAAGAAGAATAGTACTGGGTTTAAATCGAATACTGTGCTACATTACTAACATCAAATGAACAAAGACCGATAACACACTTCCTATGGGAGATGAGAACATGAGAACAACCGATCATGAACGGCCTAACACCGACGGCATCCTGACAACGCTGCAATTAATCGGCGGTAAGTGGAAACCGCTGATTCTGTTTATACTGCTTCAGGACGGAACCAAACGGTTCGGGGAGCTCCGGCGTCTGCTTCCGGGCGTGACCCAAGGCATGCTCACGAATCAGCTGCGCGAACTGGAACAGGATGGACTTGTCGTACGCAAGGTATATCAGGAGATTCCGCCCAAGGTGGAGTATTCCATCTCGCAGCATGGAAAAAGCTTGGACAGCGTTCTGACCGACATGTGCACCTGGGGATTTCAACATTTGGATTATGTCGAGAAGGTCAACGGCCAGCCTAAAGAGAGTCACGGAAAAAACGCAGGCGGACTGTAAACAGCAGGAAGCAAAACCCTTAATGCTCTTGCCGGGCACGGCTCGCCTGTGCAAGCACAGGCATCTACTCCCTGCTGTGCAAACCGGATCCAAGTCTGCTATATTTCTCAATTTGAGTTGGCTTCTTTCCCCCTTCGCATTCTTCCAGCCGATCCTTCTGGGATCGGCTTCAATTGTTGCACCTCATATGTATGAAATTTTTGTTCTGGGTGAATTGATGACCGGGGATAAACACGGCTATATGCTCCAAGAGATCCTTAAAAATGCAGTTCCGAAAAAGGTTCGACTCGACTGCCTGGAGCAATATTTAATTTATCTTGAGACAAACCTGCAGCATGTAACGGATTTTGAAGCAAAGATCACGTTCTACAAGCCCGAGCCCGAGAAACAACGGCTTCAATGCTGAGGGTGCTGGATCATCGGAAGCAGATGGCAATGACGAATATCGAGTGGGTCAAGAAAGAAATAACGGCCGTTAAGTCCGAAGAAGACTAGCGTTCAAGCGTTTTTCACATTGGATATAAGGAGGGATACGAAGATGGAACGTTTATGGACGAAACCGTTTATTCAGATGACGGTCGGGATGCTGTTTCTATTTACGGGCTTCTATCTGCTACTGCCCACGCTTCCGCTGTATATTAAGCATTTAGGCGGTTCCGAGACTCAAGTGGGCTTGGCGGCCGGCGCGTTCACGCTGACGGCGGTTGTGTTTCGCCCAATGGTTGGGGGATTGGTGGATCGGTACGGCAGGAGAGCTTTTTACATTTGGGGTCTTATCTTCTTTGTTCTTTCGATGTATCTCTACGATTGGGTCAGCAGCATTCTGCTTCTGCTTGCACTGCGGATCCTGCACGGCGCGAGCTGGGCTTTTTCGACAACCTCTATCGGTACGGTCATTACGGATTTAATCCCGGCCTCCCGCCGCGGGGAAGGCATGGGCTGGTATGGAATGGCGATGACGGTGGCGATGGCCATCGGCCCCATGCTGGGGACCTATATTGTCGGTGGATATTCCTTTCAGACCTTGTTTCTTGTCGCTACCGGGCTCTCTCTGGTTGCCTTCATACTGGCCTACATGACCAGAGCACCTTATCAAGCCAAACCTTCGGCAGGCAGGATTCAGCTAGTCGAGAAATCCGTTCTCCCTGTCACGGTCGCCATCTTTTTTCTGGCTGTCGCTTATGGGGGAATTACAACCTTCCTCCCGCTGTTTGCCGAGTCCATTCGGGTCAATCCGGGAACCTTTTTCCTGGTGTACGCCGTCGCTCTTACGTTGATTCGGCCCTTTGCCGGAAAGCTGTCGGACCGTTTCGGCGAAGCGGCTGTCATCATTCCGTCCCTTGTCGTAACGACTGGCGCTCTCATCGTCTTAAGCCTGTCGAGCGGATTGCCCGGACTGATTATCGCCGCTATTCTGTACGGCATCGGCTTCGGCTCGGCCCAGCCCGCTCTTCAAGCAGCCACCCTGCGCATTGCTCCCGAAGATCGGAGAGGCGCAGCCAACGCCTCCTTCATGACCGCATTCGATCTCGGCATCGGGCTTGGCGCGATCCTGCTGGGCCTGGTTTCCGAGCGTATCGGCTATGCATACTTGTTTACGGTTACGGCAGTATCGGTTGTCGTATCCCTGGTCATATTCACGATCTTTGTAAGAAGACTGCTTACGTCTGGCGTTGCGGAAAAAGAGTGAAGGCTATCCGATTTCCGGCAAACACACGCCACGGACCGGAACCGCCGCATAAGAGCGTTCTGTCTGCTCGAAAGCCGTTCCGCGGAGATGACCGAGTTTCCGAGTTTCCGAGTTTCCAAGCCTCCAAGCCCGCCAGCCTCCGAGGTTCCAAACTTTCGTGGTTCCGGACTTCCGAGCCTCCAGACTTCGTAACCTTCGCGCCCGCTTCCGAATAGGCTAACGTATCTGATGTTAGATTGGAGCGATGGTACGCATGGCGCAATATGTACCGCCGGTGAGCATTCATACCCTCACGCATACGGCACCCGGTCTCGTGATTCATTATCCGCAGGTATACGGCCTCATGAATCCAGGAGCAGAAGAAGCCATCAACCGGGCGATTATTGATCAAATCCAGGATATGCAGTGCGAACAGCAACAGATTCAGACCGGCACCAACCCGCAAACGACGGGCACTTTTGAGATCAAAACGAATGAACGAGGCATCCTTAGCCTCGTGCTGACCAACTACACCTACTCCGAACCTATGGCACATGGACATACGGTAACGAAAGGCCTGACCTTTTCCACGGCCACCGGTAAATCCTACGCCTTATCCGACCTGTTCCGTCCGGGCTCCAGTTATCAAGCCGTTTTGGCCGCCGAAGTGAATCGTCAGATCAAGGAACGCGGCATTCCCGTGCTGGAGAGCAGTCCGGTCACCGTTTCGCCGAATCAGGATTTCTATTTGGCAGATAAGTCACTGGTCATCTTCTATCCGCTATATGCCATCACGCCGTACTATGTCGGCTTTCCGATGTTCCCGATATCGGTATATGACCTCTTGGGCATGGCGCCCGAGACCGGATTGTTATCGGATCTTGCCGGAGACGTGGCGTAGGGAGCTGCATCGTGTTCAGGTGATAAGCATAAAAAACAAACCCGATTCCCTGGTGCCATACCAGCGTTTCGGGTTTGTTTATTATCATCGCATGAGCCAGCTACGACGGTTACACCATGATTTTGCAAATATCGTTCGTGAATTCCACCGGATCGGCAATCGGCAAGCCTTCGATCAGCAGCGCCTGATTGTACAGGAGATTCGTGTAGAGCTTCAGCTTATCTTGATCCGCTTGCTGTGCCTTCAGGGATTTGAACACCTCATGGTTCGTGTTAATCTCCAGCACCTTGTCGGCTTGGATATCCTGTCCGTTCGGCATCGCCTTCAAGATCTTCTCCATCTCAATCGAGACATCGCCCTCCGTGGACAGGCATACCGGATGGGATTTCAGTCGTTTGGAGGCTTTAACGGATTTCACCTTGCCGGCCAAGAGGCTGCCCATAGCTTCAAAGAGCTCCTTATTGTCGTTCTCTTCAGCTTCATTCTCCTGTTTGTCCGTCTCGGAATCGAGGCCAAGATCGCCGCTGGATACCGACTTGAATTCCTTCTCCTTGTATTTCATGAGCATCTTGATCGCAAACTCATCGACATCGTCGGTGAAGTACAGAATTTCATAACCTTTGTCGAGCACCATTTCCGTCTGCGGAAGCTTCTCGATCCGGTCGATGGAATCACCGGAAGCATAATAGATATACTTCTGATCCTCCGGCATCCTCGATACGTACTCGTCCAGGGAGACCAGCTTCTTCTCCTTGGAGGAAGTGAACAGCAGCAGATCTTGAAGATCTTCCTTGTTCATGCCGTAATCGTTGTAGACGCCGAATTTCAGTCCTCTGCCGAAGGATGCGAAGAACTTCTCGTAATTCTCCCGCTCGTCCTTCATCATGCCTTGAAGCGCGCTTTTCACTTTGCTCTTGATGTTCTTGGCAATCAGCGTCAGCTGACGGTCATGCTGGAGCATCTCGCGTGAGATGTTCAGCGACAGATCCTCGGAATCGACCATCCCTTTCACGAAGCTGAAATAGTCCGGCAGCAGATCGCCGCATTTGTCCATGATCAGGACGCCGTTGGAATAGAGCTCAAGCCCTTTCTCGTATTCCTTGGTGTAATAATCGAAAGGCGTATTCTCGGGAATGAACAGAATCGCGTTATATACAACGGCACCGTCCGCTTTTACATGAATGTGTTTGAGCGGTTTATCGAAACCGTACCGTTTCTCGTTGTAGAAATTCACGTAATCTTCGTCCGTCAGCTCGCCTTTGTTCTTGCGCCAGATCGGCACCATGCTGTTGATGGTCTGCTCTTCCTGGACTTCCTCGAACTCATTCTCGGCATCAGCCTTCGGACGCTGCGTTTTCACGTCCATCTTGATCGGATAACGGATGAAGTCCGAGTACTTCTTGATGATCGCTCTTAAGCGGTATTCTTCCAAATACTCGTCATACTGATCATCTTCCGTGTTCTCTTTGATCTTCAGAACGATCTCGGTTCCGATGGAATCCTTGTCGGCCGGCGTAATGGTATATCCATCCGTGCCTTCAGATTCCCACTTGAACGCTTCGTCGCTGCCGAGGGCACGGCTCGTCACGGTAACGACATCGGCAACCATGAAGGCGGAATAGAAACCTACGCCGAATTGACCGATGATATTGTGGCCGTCCTTCGCTTCGTTCTCACTCTTGAATGCAAGGGAACCGCTCTTGGCGATGACGCCGAGGTTGTTCTCGAGGTCTTCCTTTGTCATTCCGATCCCCGTATCGGTAATGGTCAGCGTACGGTTTGCTTTATCTGCGGTAATCTTAACGTAATAGTCTTCTTTATTAAAGGTCAAGTTGTCGTCGGTCAGCGCTTTATAGTAAATCTTGTCGATCGCGTCGCTGGCATTTGAAATCAGCTCACGCAGAAAAATTTCGCGCTGCGTATAGATGGAGTTAATCATCATCTCGAGCAGCCGTTTGGACTCAGCTTTAAACTGTTTTTTCGCCATGAAAAAATCTCCCTTCCAATCTGAACGAGGTTTCTTTTTAGCACTCTTTACAGCAGAGTGCTAACACTTCTTCTATTTAAACATGTACCAATTTTTGATGTCAATATGTTTAAAGACTTTCCCTGGAACAAATACGGATTCAGCCTGCAGTGGTGAAGCAGACAGCGTAAGATGAATTTGAAAGAGACTGCTGCAATCGGCAAAAAGGCCGCCTAAAAGGGGATTCCCCTCTTAGACGGCCTTTCACATTCATGGCTCGATACCGCTGTTTATTCTCTTGGATAAGACAGGGCGAATCCACCATACGTAATACAGGCCGCATAGGAGCAGCACGCCGGCCGTGGCCAGAAAGGGAAGCCGATAATCCTGCCGGGCCAGGATCAGTCCGGCCACAAAGGTTGCCCCGGACGAGCCTAAACTCCGGAATACCGACCTCATGCCGGCGTACAGATTCCGTTCCTTTTCATTAAAGGCCGACATCAGCAGACTGTCCAGCAGATTGGACAGCATGGTCACGCCGCCGCCCCGCAGTAGAAACAGCCCGACAAACAGCCATACGGGGAGAATCATGTATAGAGCGGCAAACAGCACAATATTAACGATAAATACCGAGATAATGGCCGTGTTATAACCGAACCGCTCCATGACGTACGGCGTCATCAACGAGCATATAAACAGAAGGATCGCGCCGATGGCCAGAATCAGGGATACCTGGTCGTCCATCCAATCCAGGCGGAACTTCACGATGACGTTCAGGAAGGAGCCGGTCATGGCGATACAGCCGCCGAGCAGCGCCGTAAACACGGCGAACAGCCACAAGGTCCCGGAGGATAGAGGTCCCATTAGCCTGGAGATGCCTCTCGAAGGTGAAGCTGCCGCCGCTGCCGCCTCCGAAGCCTTGTTCTCGGCAGGCAGCCAGAACGCCCGGATGACGCCGTGAAGCACAAGCACCAGCCCGGTCAGCAGAAGCGACACTTCATAACCTCTGCTTCCTTCGAACCCCTTCGAGATATATCCTGCCGCCAGCGTTCCGAGACCCGTGAAAGCCGTAAAGACGGCAAACATCAAGGAAAATGCACGGGCTTCCTCCTTACGGGAACGGCAATAATGGAAGAGAAGCTGGATCTCCGTCGTCTCCACCAGCGTCAAGCCGGCAGACACCAGTATTTGAGCGGCATAGAACCACAGCAATTCATCGCTGACGGCAAACAGCACATTGCCCGCGGCAATAAAGAATACGCCGGCAACCAGCAGTTTCTTTCTTCCGGTCCGGTTAGCGAGCAGGGATACCGGAATGGCGAGAACGCCCATGATCAGTATGCCCATCGATACCAACGCGCCGATCTCGTCCTCCCTTAGCCCCCGGAAGAGCAGATGCAGATTCAGGACGAGTGTATAGAGACCGATTCCGATGCCGTAGAAGGCCTCGCTTATCAGGAAGCGGCGCACCCCCGTAGACAGCTGCAGCAGGTCTTTGATGTAAAAGGACATGTTATTCCCCTTCTCCAGAAAATCCGAAAACGATCTGAAATGAAATCAGTCGGTTACTTGTATAATTCCGCTTCCGAGCGCATCCGCCGGCTCAGCCGTACCGGGTCGGTATCCTCGGCAGCGTGAGCCTTCAGCAGCATGCGGAACGAGAACGGCTCCGGCTCGATTGAGTGCTCGGGAGCCTGTGCCGGACCGCAGCTGTTGCTGCCAAGCCCGTTCTGCCGGTAATCCAGGTTCAGCGTAATGAAACTGCGCGGAACAAGATCGCTGGCATGCGCCGCGGCCTCGACATCCTGATCGGTGTACCGGCTCGCACTGAAGTTCAAGGCGGGCTCGCCAACGGCGAGAAGCCCCATTCCCGCGCCATCCGCGAGCGAGATCCAGCGGACATCCGATCGGTTCCCGTTCTCCTGCGGATAAATATAAGGCGTGAACAAGCCGTCCACGGTGCTGCGGTATTCCCCGAACCGTCCCGCTTCCAGGCTGTCCGGGTAGCTTTCCCCAGGTCCCCTGCCGTACCACCGGACATGTTCCATGTCGCCCGCGACTTGCATTTGCAATCCGATTTTCGGCAGCATGGCAGGCGGCGTGCCGATTGGCTCACCCTTCACGTCCATGATTATCAGACCGCTGGAGGTGACCGTATAGGTCGTTTCGCAGCGGAAGCCCCAATCATATACCGGCGGAGCAATGCGGGAAACCCGCCGTACCACAACGCATTCCCGGTCTAATCGTTTCCATTCGAAATGATCGATCCGTTCAGAGAGCCGGTCCAGATGGGCCTTGCGCCAATCCGGGAGCACGTACATATCGTTATCGATCGGCGGACGCCAGAAGTTCAGCGCGGGACCGCCAAGCATGATTCTTTTGCCATGCAGGGATAAGCCTTGGAAGCCTGAACGGAGAGCGCTGAGTGACAACTGAAAGCTTCCATTCCCCACTTGTAGGCTATGCTTCTCCTCGCTAATCTGCAAGGGGCCCCGCCGCAGGGCAGCCGTTGACTCGAATTCTGGCTTGGACGATTCCCGCAGCAGAAGCTGGGACCACGCCACCTCATGTCCCCGTTCCGCCCAGCGGCAGTCCTCAGCCAGCGAGAGGGATACCTCAAGCCACAGCTCGGCATAAGGACTCACGCCTATTGTCGCCTGCTCCAAAACCTTCGAGAGGCTAAGCTCTGCACTTGTGCCTGCTTCGATGCGGGGAAGCTCCAGCACTCCGCTGTGGGCAAGCTGCCCGTCGGACAGTACCCGGTAATGGGCCTGCAAATGATCCAGCGAAATGAAATCATAACGGTTCATGATATGAAGCACACCGTATCTTCCCATCGTCATACGGACCGGTTCAATGACCTTTTTGTATTCCAGAAGTCCGGGTGAAGGCGTCCGGTCCGGACGAACCAAACCGTCAATGACAAAATTGCTGTTGTTCGGCACATCGCCGTAATCGCCGCCGTATGCATAATCCTTCCGGCCGTCCGGAGTCCTTCTGCTCAGCCCGTGATCGATCCATTCCCATACGAAACCGCCCGCCAGGCGGGGATGCGCTTCAAAGGTATCGAAGTAGGGGCGCAGTCCGCCGGGCCCGTTGCCCATCGCATGCGCGAATTCGCACAGAATATGCGGCTTGGGATGATCGGTCATTTTGCCGAAGCCTTCCATCTTCTCGACGGAGGAATACATCGTGCTCACCACGTCGCACACCTCGGCTTCACGGTCCTCCTCGTAATGGATCAGCCTCGTGGGATCATTCTCCCGGCACCAGTCCGCCATTGCGCGGAAATTGCAGCCGAAGCCGGATTCGTTGCCGAGGGACCAGAACAGCACGGACGGATGGTTTTTGTCCCGCTCCACCATCCGGCGGACGCGGTCCACGTACGCTTCCTTCCACTCGGGATCGTCGCTCAGGCGGGAAATGTTGCCGAGCGGCTCGAAGCCGTGGGTCTCCAGATCCGTCTCTTCCACCACGTACAGCCCATACACGTCGCACAGCTCGTAGAACCGCGGATCATTCGGATAATGCGCCGTCCGTACGGCATTGATGTTGTGCTGCTTCATCAAGCGGATGTCCTCCAGCATCGTGGACAAGGTGACGGTTCGGCCCGTATCCGGATGATGGTCATGACGGTTGACCCCTTTCAGCAGGATCGCCCTGCCGTTAACGAGGAGCTGTCCGTCCTTTACTTCGATGGTGCGGAAGCCCACGCGCTGCGCCAACGTCTCCAGCGTCTCCCCCTGAGCATCCCGCAGGGTGATCACCAGATGGTACAGTGCCGGTGACTCGGCACTCCATAAATCCGGACCGGCTACCTCTATGGCAAAGTCCTCCACGGCGGAGTGCCCGACGTCTTTCCCGATTGATCCCACTTCCGCTCCGTCTCCATTCAACAGCCGCAACTGGGCGGAGCCGTGCTCTCTTCCTCCCAGTTCCAAACGCACGTTCAGCTTGGCGTTCAGATACTCCTCATCCAGCTCGGTCGTTACGCGGAAGTCGTTGATGCGAAGTCCCGACGGCTCGGCAACCAGATACACATCCCGGAAAATGCCGCTCATCCACCACATGTCCTGGTCTTCCAGATAGCTTCCATCGGACCACTGGTATACCCGGACGGACATCCTGTTTACCCCAGGCTTTAAATAAGGCGTCAGATCGAATTCCGAGGTCAGCCGACTGCCTTGGCTGTAACCGATAAACGACCCGTTCAGCCACACATGAAACGCGCTGTCCACCCCGTCGAATTTGACGCAAATCTTTCTGCCGTCCCAATGTTCCGGAAGCTCGAACTCGCGTACGTAACTTCCGGTCGGATTCGCATTTGGCACATGCGGCGGATCCACAGGGAACGGATAGTACAGGTCCGTGTAATGCGGATGCCCGTAGCCCTGCAGCTGCCAGTGTCCCGGAACCGGAAGGTCATCCCAGGCCGATACATCGTAATCCTCTTGATAAAATGCTTCAGGAGCGCTTTCCGGCTCCTCGGCATAGTGGAATTTCCACACCCCGTTCAGCGATTGGTACCAGGCCGAGCTGCCTCTGTCATAACTGAGCGCTCCGTCCTCATCCGCAAACGGAATGAAATAGGCCCGGCTCTTCGCCCGGTTCCGTTCCAGCACGCTCAGGTCATCCCAATCGCGGCCGATATGACGGTCTTTCATCATGTCTCTCCATCCTTTCCCAAGCGGTCTAAGCTTCTAGTTGTCGTTCAAAAAATCATCTGTCCATGGCTTTTTGAACACGCACAACTATGTTCGGATATTGCATCATGCTGCATCGATCGTGGATGCCTATTATCAACCGGCACCGTTTATCCCTTGATCCCCGTCGTGGCAATGCCGCCAACGATATAACGCTGCGCGAAGAAAAAGACGGCCAGCGGCGGAATCGAGATCAGGCAGGTGATTGCCATGATGGATTGCATGTCGACGCCGTGCATGCCCTTGAATTGGGATAACCCCAGCGTCAGCGTATATTTTGTCTGATCATTCAGGAAGATGAGCGGACCCAGATAATCGTTCCAGCAGCTCATCATATGGAACACGGCCACCAGAATGAGTGAGGGTCCCATTAGCGGCACGATGATCCGCAGCAGAACGGTCATTTTGCCCGCCCCGTCAATCGTTGCCGCTTCATCCAGCTCCTTCGGCAAGGTCATGATGAACTGGCGCAGCAGAAAAATAAAGTAGGCGGAACCGAACCAGGACGGAACAATCAGCGGTTTGAGCGTATTGATCCAGCCCAGGTAGTTGAATTCCATATACTGCGGAATCATGGTCACTTCCCACGGAATCATCATGGTGGCAAGCACGATCAGAAACAGCGCATCCCGCCCCTTGAACTGAAACCGGGCGAACCCGTACGCCACCAGCGTGCACGATATGAGCTGCCCGAGCGTCGACAGCAGTGTCACGATCAGCGTATTTTTCAAAAACAGGTTAAACGGCTGAATGCTCCAGGCTTCCGCAAAATTGCTGAATCTCCACACGGAAGGAAACCATTTTTGAGGAAACAGATACAGCTCCTGCTGCGACTTCAGCGCTGTTGTGATAGCCCAGAAGAGCGGAGCAATGAACAACAGCGAGCACAAGATGAGCAGCGTGTAAGTAATTACTTTTTTCATGCGGAACGCCCCTCTCTGCCGGCAGGCACGCCTGCTTTGGCATGCTTCGGCTTCGCCTTCTCCTTCTTCATCTCGCCCTCATAGAACACCCAGGCCTCCGAGGACTTAAACACAAGGAACGTCAGCGTTAGCACGATCAGGAACATGAACCAGGCGTTGGCTGCGGAATAACCCATCTTAAAGTACTTGAACGCATTCTCGTACATGTACATCGCATAGAAAAACGTCGACTTCAGCGGGCCCCCGCCCGTAAGCAGAAGCGCCAGCGTCAGCTGCTGGAAGGCCGCAATGATGGACGTAATCAGGTTGAACAACAGGGTCGGCGTGATCATCGGGATGGTCACATTGAAGAACTGCCTGATCTTGCCCGCCCCATCCATCGAGGCCGACTCATACAGGTCCTTCGGAATTCCCTTGAGACCCGCCAGAAAAATAAGCATCATCGAGCCCTGACCCCACAGGCTTGCAATGACCATGGCGACCAGGGACCACTTCGTATCGTTCAGCCAATCCGGCCCTTCGATGCCGACCAGCGATAAGAAATAGTTCAGGATCCCGTAATCTCCGCTGTATACCCAGGACCAGATCATGGCGAGGGCTACGCCGGAAATGACCGACGGCAGGTAGAAGGCGGTGCGGAAGAACGCGCTCCCTTTTACCTTCTGATTGAGCAGCATGGCGAGTCCCAGAGCCACGATGATGTTCAGCGGCACGAACAAAGCCGCGAATTTTAACGTAACCAGCAGCGATTTCCAGAACAGCGGATCGTTCGAGAACATCTCCACATAGTTGTCGATGCCGACAAAGGTCACCTGGCCAACGATCGGCCAATCAAAAAACGAAATGACGAGGGAAAACAGCAGCGGACCAAGCGTAAAAACCAGGAATCCGAATATCCATGGAAAAATGAAGAGGTAGGGCACGGCCCCACCCCATCGTTTTGGTCCAAGTCGCTTCGGGGCCGCTGTCTGCTGTTGTGAGTAAGGCGCATGAGTGTGGGCCATTTTCGCGAACCTTCTTTCTTCGTTTATTTCAAATAGCGTTCGCTATCCTTCACCGCCTGGTTCAGAACCTCCTGGGCATCGCTGCCGAACATGACGGATTCCACGGCTGCCGACAGCTGGCGGTTGACTTCGTTCCATTTCGGATTCAGCAGGAAGGCCGGCGTATTGTCCGAACGCTCCAGCATCGTGTAATACGGCTTGTAGAGCGGATCCTGGTCCTTCTTCAGTTCGTTGACCACGCTGACCCGGACCGGCAGATCGGCCACGCGCATTTTGATCGCTTCATCCGATACGTAGAACTTAATGAACTCCCACGCCAGATCCTTGTTCTTGGAATCCTTCGCTATGGATAGCGCGGATTCGGCCAACACGCCCTTCACAGGTTTGCCCTCGAAGGCCGGCATCTCCACCGTACCCACATCGATTCCGGCTTCCCTGAAGGATTCCAGCGGCCAGATACCGCTCTCCCACATGGCAATTTTGCCGGCCTTGAAAATATCCTCACCGCTCTGCTGCCCTTTGCCTCCGGTCAGGACGGCTGAGCCGTTCTTCAGCATATCGCCCAGCATCTGAATGGCTTCCGCCGTTTCCTTGCTGTTCATGTACCCTTCAATCGTTGTCCCGTCCTCCGAAATAAAGGAACCGCCGTTGCTCCATACGAACCCTTGAAGGTCATACGTATCATTCTCGGCCCGAACGCCGAAGCCGTACTGCTTCTTGGATTTATCCGTCAGCTTCTGAGCGAGTTCCTGGAATTCCGTCCATGTCCATCCATCGCTCGGGTAGGGAATGCCCGCATCGTCAAACATCTTCTTGTTGTAGTACACCACCCGGGTCGTAAAGCCCGCCGGGATTCCATACAGCTGATTATCAATCTTGCCGTAGTTAAACAATCCTTGGTAAAAATCATCGATATTCAAGTCCTCATCCTTGGACGCGTAGGAATCCAACGGCTCCAGGGACTGGTGATACGTCGGAAAATCCCACATGTACATCACATCCGGCGGATTGGCTGCGCCAAATCCGGCGGCCAGCTTCTGATCGAATCCGTCGGCGTAGGCCTCCACCTGTACCTTGGTTCCGGGATGCGACTCCTCGAACTTCTTGGCGATCTCTTGTTCAATCTTCAGCGCATCTCCCGTATCCCAGGTCGCGAAGCGAAGCGTCGTTGCCGCGCCCGATGAATCGCCGTCCGGCTGCTTCGATGCTCCAGTCCCGCCGCTGCCGCCGCATGCGGCCAGCAAGGATGCCATTAACGTCATCACCGAAACCAACGCGATCCATGACATTTTCTTTTTCATATTGTCAGCTCCCCTAAAGTATTGAGTTGATATGAATTGAACCGCTTTCATCATAACTCGGATGAAAGCGGTTCAAAACGTGCGCTGATTCGCAGATGATCGTATTTTTGTTCGAACTTGCATAGACGGGTGTTCATTTGTTTACAATGATTCCCCTTTTTGTTCGGCACGGTATTGGCTTGGCGTTTGACCCGTGCAGCGCTTGAACCATTTGCTGAAATATTTGCTGTCGCCAAGCCCGGTCTTCTCGGCGATCTCCTGCATCGTTAAGGAGGTTTCGCGCAGCAGACCATAGGCGAGACGGAGCTTGCGCTTATATTGGAATGTGATGAAGCTGTCGCCAACCGTTTTCTTGAACAGGATCGAAAAATGGCTGCGGCTCAGCCCTACCTGCTGGGCCAGCTCCGCTGCCGACCACTCGTCCGCGGGATGTTCGTGCAGCAGATGAACCGCCTGCAAGATCGGCTCCGGCCAATGCTCGCCGCTCAGACCGTACACCCGTTCCAGCTCGGCTTCCTTGTGCAAGGATTGAAAGGCTGCCTGCACATCCATTAAACCGTGAAGACATTCCCGCGAATTCCAGGTGAGCTTCCCGCACCGGCTCTTGATCTCCACCAGCAGGCTGTCTGCCACTCCCTTAAACTCCTCCGGTACGGCCCAATAACAGCTGTCCGCGCCGTAAGGAATCAGCTTGCTGCTGCGTAAACCCGGCTCATCGGTGCCCTGCTCCTGCAGCAGGTGCTCCCAATTGCTGCTGCAGCCCGCCGTTTTGATCAGATACAGCGAGATGGGCTTGCCCTCTCCAAGCCCGACGCGGCTGCAAAGCTTTCGGAGTTCTCCAGGGAAACGGTCACTGTGCCCGTTAAGCCAAGCAAACAGTTGAGCAGAAACCTGCTCTTCCAACTCGTATCCGTAGGCCGGCGTATCGGACAGCTCACGCTGGAATTTTCCCAGCATCGCTTCGAGCTCTTCGTCCTCGAAGGCGGTTTTCAGCAGATATCCCGAAGCGCCGAGCCGCATCCCCTCTTGGGCATATTCGAAATCCCGGTGACAGCTGAGCAGAATGATCCGGGTTTCCGGTGCAACCTCCTTCACCTTGCGCGACAGCTCGATCCCATCCATCTCTGGCATGACGATATCCGTAATGACCACCTGCGGGCGAAACTCCAGAAACGCCTCCCAGGCCACCTGACCATTGGGGCTGTCCGCCACAACCTCCATCCCGAACCGGTCCCACGGGACCGTGGAGCGGAGTCCCTTCCGCACAATGCTCTCATCGTCGGCAATCATCACCTTAATGTTCCCTGCTTTCATCATCGCAAGACTCCTCCTTTTTCGGCCATCGTATAGTAATCGTTGTTCCTTCTCCCTTAACCGAATGCACCTTGAGTCCGTATAGAGGGCCAAAATGCAGCTTGAATTTCTGATCGGCGTTCCGCACGCCAAGCCCGCCGCGTCCCTTCCGCTTCATCTCCGGCGAGAATAACCGGGCGAGTTTCTCCTCCCTGATGCCGGCTCCGTTATCGCGAAGCGTAAGCACCAGCTCGTCATGATCCTCCTCGACCTTGACATGGATCTCTCCCTGACCATCGGTGAAAGCATGGAAAAAAATATTCTCGAACAGCGGCTGAAGCGTCATCCGCGGAATCAAATAAGGCAGCAGCGCCTCATCGCAATCCAGCGCATAACGGAACACCTCGCCGTACCGGATCTCCTGGATTTTCAGAAAGTGACCGATCATGCGCAGCTCCCTGTTCAGCGTGACGAGCTCCTGCGAAATATCCAAATTCCCCTCCAGCACCATCGTCAGATGATACAGCATCTGACGGATGTCTTCCGCGCCTTCCAGCCTGGCTTTCCACTGGATGGAGTTGAGTGTGTTAAACAGCAGATGAGGATTGATCTGATAATGGAAAGCGCGCAGCTCGGCCTCTTTTTTCAGCCGCTCGCTCTGCTCCACCTCGCCAATCAGGGTCTGCACGCCCGTTACCATCCGGTTAAAACTCATATCGAGGCTGCCCAGCTCATCCCTGCCCTCGATTGGCGTCCGGGTATCCAGCTTGCCGAAGCTTACCTTCTGCATCGAGTCCTTCAAGGTCCGGATTCGGGAGGTGAACCGGGAGGAGAACAGATAGGCGATGCCAAAAGCGAGCAAGCAGGAGACGATGGCAACAACCATCGTGTTCGCCCGGATAATGCCCGAGGATTGATAGAACGCCTTGGCGGGAATTCTGGCTTCCATGCTCCATTGGTTGACGTCAAGCGTCCGCGACCAGGTCACATCGTTGTCACGGGGCGTATACGGAGCATCCGTCTCATACACAATTGTGCCGTCCGGCGATGTAATAAGCAGGTGGGCATGCGTGTCGGCCTCGAACTTGGCATAACTGCGCAGCAGCTCCTCGGCGTTCTCCTCGATCAGAATGATGCTGCCGTCCTGAGCCTTGTCGGGGTGATGGATCGGCACCGCCAATCCAAGGACGGGCACATTGTCGCTATCGCTGCTCTTGATGGAATGATCCTGTTTATAAAAACCGAGCCAATAAGTCCCGGCATATGCCTTCGGCCTCGTGTTCCACAGCGGGATATTGCCGAGTTTATTCACATCCAGATTGTTCTCCCCATAGTAATAGCCGGAGGACGTTATGATGTAAATTCCTGCTGTCAGCTGCGTCCGAAGCGACTTCAACAACGATTCGAAGTCGTTCTTCTCCATAATGTCGCCGTATGTGGATGGCGTCCCGGCTCCGATTCCCGAATGGCTCGGGTCCAGTAAATAGGAATAAATCGTTTCCGCCGTCTGCTTCATCCGCCCCAAGGCCGAACTGGTCTGCTGCTCCAGCTGCGCCACAGCATTATCGCCGTATTTGCCGAATTGGGAGTTAATCACTTTAGCGGATTGAACATAAGAAAGTCCGCCAAGCGAGAACAACGGAATCAGGGTGACGACTAAAAAACAGGTAAGCAGCTTGGTTCTTATGCTGTGATAGGTGCCGGTGAACAGCCGGCCCACTCGATCTTTGATCCCCTGAAGATTCATGGTTACTCTCCCTATTGTCGTATCGTATCGTGAAACTTACATCCACTCGTTCGAATGAGGCAGGACTGCGAACCCGCCCGTGATACCGCTTTCATTATAAACCCGAACAAAGAGCTTGTAATTAGGCGGCAAATGGAAAATGAGAGAAACCGGAAAAAGCACCTCCCCCTCAAGGCCAAAAGCCCGGGAAGAAGTGTTAGTCCGTGACAGTTATAACGTGTATTCATGTCCAAGAATCAAAAATACGCTGGAAGTCCAGGTGAACGCCCGGTCGCGCAGCCCCGCTCCGGTCAGGGCATCAAAATTCTCGGCCATCCCGCTGAGACTGACCATCCGGCAGTACCGCTGCGCAATCTCCATCGCCAGCTCCATATCGCCGGCGGCCGCCACCCCTTCGACCAGCAGCATCGTGGAAGGGGCCCAGATCGGCCCGCGCCAATATCCGTCCGCCTTATAGTAACGGCTGTTTACGCTCTCGGTCGCCCAGCCGTTGCTCGTCAAGAATCGGCCTTCCTCTCGAAGTCCTTCCAATAGAGCCGTGCGGATATACTCGGGAAGGCGTTTTCCCAGCAGAATCGGAACGAACAGCAGCAGGCTGTCTCCCTCGGATACCTCATGCGTTCCCGAACGGCAGGCGGTGAATCGACCGTCTCTCCAGAAATGCCGGAGCATGCGATCCAGCGTATCATCCGCACTCCGTCTCCATTGACTCGATTCCTCGGTCAGGCCCAGCAAACCCGCGATTTCAGCCAGCGTCTCCATCTGGATAATCAAATAAGCGGCAAGGTCAGGGCTCTCAACGGGGATGCCGTTATTGAACGCCGTACTGTTGTCCCAGCCCGAGTCATTGCCGTGGTTATATTGGGGAATGCCGTCGCCGTCATGATCCCGGTGTGTGAACCACCACTGTGTCCATTTCGCTAGAGGACCATAGACCTCGCGCAGCTGGGCCTCCTTGATGTAATCCGTCCGGCGCATCATCCAGGCCAGCGTCCAGCCGTGAATCGGCGGTTTGTTGCAATTCCAAAGCTCGTATCTATCGTTCACGAAGTCGGGGATCAGGCCGCTCTCATCCTGCCGGTCAAAAAAGATCATGAACTGATCCCAAGCCAGCTCCGGCTGATGCCGCACGAGGGCCATCGCGTTAAAGCAGTTGTCCCAGCTCCAGATGTTGGTCATCCAATTCTTGGACATATACATGGCTGGGCGGGTTAAACAGCCTTCGGCCGGAACTACGCAGGACCAGGTAATATAGGCAGCGAGCTCCCTTGCTTCCTGCCACCGTTCAGAGACGGTCAGGGTATTATTCAACCAATTGGCATAATCCTCGCGAACGCTTTCAACCGCATCGTCGAAGGACTCCCAGTCGGTACGCGGCGTCAAGGCGGTCATGAACTCTTCGACCGCAAATTCCGCCATATTCGTTAATGCGTCCACGGAGAAGTCGGCGGTTACCCGCGAGCTCTTGATCTCGTTCCATTCGACCTCCATGCTCATCTGGCCCGCAAGCCGGGTCAGCATGAAGCGGCAGCTATGGGTAAAGCTGTTCACCTCCCAGCTGTCCGGATGGGTCTCATAGGCGTAATCATACGCTGCGGGGAAAAAGGTAAGCCGGATTCCGCAGCCTTCCGAGCGAAACCGGACGGTCCGGGAGTCCGATAAACAAATGTCCGCATGGCCTTCCGAATCGGAGGCCGTTAGCCTGATTTTGTCGGGTGATGCTACAGGTTCAAAGGGAACCGGCTCGTTCTGCCGGTTTAGCAGCTCTATCAGAAACGCCTCGCCAAACTTGTCATCCCCTCCGCGGACGGTTCGCAGGTAAAGTCCTGGTCTGCGGTCCTTTGCCGCGGGCAGAAGGGAAATTGCCAAGAAGGTCTCTCTACGGCTGAAAGGTACGATATTCAGATCAAAATTCATAAGACATCTCCTTCGCTGAGGTATCGCTTTCATTGTAAAACTTCTCATGGGAAGAGAGGACTGCCTGATGTCTTGCCGATAGAGGGATATTGTTTGCCGGAGGTTCGACTGAGCGGGAGAGGTGCCATTTTGTTCGATAAGAAGGGGGACAAATGTTATGGCAAACCACAGCGACGCGAAACTTCTATAAAAACGAAGATGACCGCATCATCGGCTTATGACAATGGCGATCATCTGGTTTAGCTGGGCGACTACTGCCATCTGAATGAACCGCTTGTCGTTCAGCCGGAATTATGCGATTCGGTATTTAGTGCGCCATTATGTCGCTATGATGGCTTCGTCTGCTATAGCTGCTCCGGCGTTATGGCCTCTGCCCGTGCTGCCTCCAATACTGTTTTTTTCCGTCATCCCGCACCGTAATGCCCAGCTTCGAAAGTTCCCGGCGCAGATCGGCTGCATCCTCTTTATCCTCGTTCTCCATCGCCTTCTCCCGTGCCAGGAAGAGCGCGTTCATGCTGGGCGTAAGCCCCGGCGTGTCGGCAACCCATCTGACGTAATGATCGGCGAACGGATCGCGGTCTCTCCAGGAATAACCGTGACGCATGAAGGCTTCGGCCACCGTTTCCCGCTTGGCTTCCGGTTTCTCGCGATAGAGCTCCTCCCCCTCGTTGCCCAGCAGCACCAGCTGCCTGCCGTCCATAAAGGCAGCGGAAACTTCTTCTCTCATAAAGGTTCGTTCAGCCTCATGAATGCGGAGTGTAATCTCCTTGTCCGACAGGCGGACCGCAAGGCTTTCTTTAATGGCTAAGTGGGAGAGCACGATGCCCGCAAGCAGGCCCAGAACAGCGGTTACGATGACGATCCAAGGTCCCTGTATGGTTGCGATTAATTCCAGCGGTCCTTGAAAAGGCACCCAAGCTAGACCCGTTGCCCAATCCGCAATCGCAGGCAGAAACCAGCCGATCACCGCGCCTAATAAAGGCGGCACCGCCCAGACCAGCATTCGGTCTGCCCACGATAATCCGAGATCACTGTATTCCATCCCGTTATTCAATGGGATCCGCTCCTTTCCTGAGAACGCTGTTCACCGCTTCTTTCCAGACCGCCTGATAGTCCAGCGGAATATCCATCATGATATAACTCGTGATATTATCAATGACCAGTGCCAGCACATACGCCTTGGAATCTGCATTTTGCCGCTCAATGATCCCGAAATCTGCGCCTAACCGCATCAGTTCCCGAAAGCCGTCCAGGAACGATTGCTGCATGGCGACCACCCGCTGGCCGTAATTGGCACTCCGGCTTGCGGTCAGCATGAACTCGCTCAATAAGCGCATCACCGGCACGAAAGCCTCTTCCTCTTCCGGAAACATGCGCAATCCCCCTTGATACAGCTTCTCCGCGAAGTTACGCTCGTTCATTTCGGTCAGGGAGAAATAATGATCGAAATGGTAATCGCTGAACATGTACTCAAAGACCCGCTCCACCAGTTCATCCTTGGACGCAAAATGATAGTAGATCGACGGTTTCGTAATGCCCACTTCGCCGGCAATCATCGCCAGGCTGGTCTTCTCGATGCCATGTGTCGCAAACAATCCGATGGCAGCCTCGACGATTTGCTGTGAGGTTAAATCCTTCTTTTTCACGCTGTCATCCGCTCCTTTTTTACCTACCGATAGGTAGAATTTTAAGACGAAGGATGATGGATGTCAATATTTTTTAACTACCGGTAGGCAAAAAAACTAAAAATCGCCGATGCTTATCGCATCGACGATTCATAATAATTAGGATTTGTAGCTTAACCGGCTCAACTGATTAAAGCATTCTTCTTCCCATCATCATGATGGTTTTTAACAGTGACTTCCATTTTCCCTCGACTGTACGTACAGCCGCTGCGGCGTGGGCCGCTTCATTGCGTTTAGAGCGCAATTTCGTTGCCATCCGGCATCGTTCCAGTTCCTGACGGAGATCGCGAACATGCTGTTTGGCAATATCTTCATTATTAATATTCATGTTTCATTCCTCTTTTCTTTTATAGCGACAACATTCCGACATTACCAATACCTGCAAGCTCCTCTTCCGTCCCCTTCACTATAATACTTCCATTGTTTGCCCGAAGGTAAGGGTACAAAATGCCTTTAATTCTTTTTTCCCCTACAACGACTTCGCCGAAAAGATCCAGGGAGGACATCGAAGCCCTAATATCTCCCTCGGTGACGTCATCGTCAAAGGTCAGCGTCCCGTCAACAATGAAGCTCGCCGGCTGGCCCAAAGCCGCCAGCTGATCCTTCGACCAGGTCTCCTCGCCGCTGATGAACACAAACAGCCGCTCATAACTTACGATTTCCGTATTCAGGTTGGGACAGCGCTCCCAGACCAGATCTTCGATCTCTTCGCCGCAAATGATGAACGAACTGGAATGTATCTCCGACACGGCCTGGCTGAAGGCGTCCCGGGTCACGTCCGCCTCGAGAATGAGCGGCTTACTCGTGTAGAGCTTATGGCTTTTAAAGCGCCGTACGCTTCTTGCGTTTAGCCGTAGCGGTTTGGTTACATGCTCGAATCCTGCCGGGATCACCTCGACCAAGCCGTTGATCTTTTTCAATTTATCGTAGAAATAAGGGGATTGATGTTCATGGATAATCGCCTTGCCGTTGACTTGGATCTTTTCAATCCGGGCCGAGAACTGCTCCATATCGAGCTCCTTATCCAGATGAACCATGCCGTTCAGAACCAGCTCCATAGGCTCGCTGCCGGAGGCCAGATATGCATTGTTCAGCTGCACTTTCCCGGACTCGAACCTTGGTTCGTATTCGTAAGCGTGAATCTCCGCGCTGGCGCCTCCCACTTTGAGGAGTGCAGAGGTAACGGCAGCGGCCAGATGCCGGGGAGCATAGACCTCGCCGTTGACCACCAGGTGCAGCGTGCCGTTCTGGAATGCTTCAAGGGATACTCCCTTATCGATGATGACCGTGCCGTTAACGAATACGCGGTCCGGCTGCTCCAAGAGCTGAAAGTATTCCTCGTCCAGCCGCAGGGTGCCGCTGTAATAACGGTGTCCCTCGGGGATTTCAATCGTCTTGCCGATATTGCCTGCGTTTTTTAACAGCGTGAGGAGGTGTGCCGTCTCTGCCCGGTATATCACAAGGCCCACGTTTCCGATCCGTTCGATGCTTGTTACGGTTTCCTCCGTTGCCTGCGTAAGATCCAACATCCCTACATTCTCAATGATTCTGCTCATTTCATATCTTCCTCCCATAGTTTTCTCAATTTTTTGATGGCGGTTTGCAATTTGTAACGAACCGTGGCTGCCGGCATGCCCAGCTGCTCGCCGATTTCCTGGCTGGACATCCCGAGCCAAAAGCGCTTGAACACGATATCGCTCTGCGATTGCGGCAAACGGGCGAGCCATTCCGTCATTTCGATATTGCGGCTTGAAACGGGGAGCTCGGCGATGTCCAGATCATCCTCCCACGATACGAGCCGCTTCTCCCGGCGGCTAATATCGATCATGCGATTTTTGACGACTCTGAAGAACCAGGCCTTTTGCTTGTGAAGGGGCAGCGCTGCCAGGTTCGGCTCCTTGATGGCTTTCATAAAGGCATCCTGGACCAGATCATCCGCTTCGTAAGCATGCTTGGCGATGGATCTGGCATAACGCTGGACATCGTCCTTCAGGTTTTCATAAAGATCACATACTTGCATTAGCCAACCTCTCACTTTTCGTTTTGTCTTTTCTGTTAATATAACGTTTGGGCAAAAGAAACTGATGGATAGTCTTGAAATTTTTTTCGTGCCCATAAAAAAACACGCCAACCGTCTACGCAGTCAGCGTGTTTACCTATAATTAATCCCACATGGAGAACAACACCAGCAGAGTGGCTGTTACACCGAGCAAGACCGTGTGCCTAGAAAACCATATCGAACGTATTTCTTCCTTCATACTTCATTCCTCCTTATTGTTTTCATTTAACCTGATCATTCATCTTCCCTGATGGCTCAGTCCCACCAGCTAAGCACACTTACCAGCATAACCGCTACCAAGAAACCGTCCATAAATTTGAGCTGAAGTTTAGCCAAATTGGATTCACCTCCTTTAAAGAGTCAACCACTCGAGTAATTCATTATTGATTGATCAATCATAATTATTTATAAAAAAGTGCCCTTATCCCACCGCGCACCAGTCTTGAGGTACGCGGTGCGGCACTTCAGAGCGCGCCTGGGCGTACTCTATCTTATGGGCATCATATTCGGCATATCCATCGCCATAGCTACATTGCACAGCATGCCCCGGGCCAGAAAATCGGAGGTTTTCTTGTCGGCATCCTCAAATCCCGCTCGCATAAAGGCATTCTCCACGAGATCCTTCACCTCATTCATTCCCTGCTGCATCGCTTCGCGGATGGGCGCTTCCTGAATCGTCTGCGCCTGCATCTGGAGCAGGATCTCGCTGCGATGCGATTGCACAATCCCTTCGTATGCCTGAATCAAACCCAACTCCAGATTCTCTGAAGAAGCGGATTCGATCACCGCTTGGAATGCCTTCACAATGCGCTCCCAGGAAACAGCCAGCGATTCCACAAGCAGCGACTCCTTGGTAAAGAACCGATAGACGTAAGGCTGGGATATCGCTGCCCGTTCGGCAACCTGAGCCGTGGTCGCGCGATAATACCCGATTTCTGCAAACACTTCGATGGCTGCCGCCACGATGTCATTGCGCCGATTCGCAGAGGTTGACGCTCTAGCCATTTCTTCCCCCTCCTTTCATTCATTTCGATCCATTATTGATTGACCAATCACTAATTAAACAAAGTATATACGGAACGCTTTATTTTTGCAACTGCTTTTTCCAAAATTATTAAATTCAACATCTGGCTATAGCTTAACGCGTAGGGAAGGAATCCGCTATTTCTTATCGAACTGTTTTATGAACCGCAAATTAAACCGCATCATCCAAGAAATTTATTCTGTGATCGATCAAGGAGGACAAATCATGAGTCATGAAGGTCAACAGCTATTCGAACGATGGCATAAACACCGTACGGTCTTGCTTCATCTGCTGCAGGACGTTCAGAACGAGCATTTGGATTATAAACCGTGGGAGAATGCCTATACCTTGGGCGCATTAGCAGTTCATATTGCGGCGTCCTCAGACATGTTCCTGCGTTCCATTGTAAAAGGCTCGTTCTCTCCACCCTCTATTTCCACCGAATTCGAAACCATCGATGACATTAGAAATATCGTGCAAGCTTCGACCGAATCGTCTACGGCGGTTTTTAATGAATTGTCCGACATCCTGCTGGAGCAGCCGCTGGACTTTAACGGGTTCGTTGCCCCAGGAAAAGTGTGGCTGAGCAACATGGTCGACCACGAAATCCACCATAAAGGGCAACTATTCACTTATGTTCGAGCTGTGGGTATTGAGAAGGTTCCCTTCTTCACGGTTCAGCCGCCCAAACAGTAAAGATGGGTATGACTGGATTTTCAGCTGCAAGTTCCTGATACTCCCCCGAATTCATCTCACGCAAAACAAAAAGCCGGGTCTCCTGCAGCTTACGCTTTAGGAAACCCGGCTTTCTTACCCCTTACTAACCCTGCTTCGCCAGCTTCACCACAGCCTGCAAGGCCGTGTTAATCTCGCGTTCCACCGCGTCGGCAACCACATTCGTGTTCGGGTCGTACTCGGCCGCGAGGTCTGCGTCGGCAAAACCGTCCATAGCGACAATCGCGCCCGCGCGAACGCCGCGGATCGCCGCAACGACGTACAATGCCGCAATTTCCATCTCAACGCCGAGCGCTCCCGCTGCTTTATACTTCTGGTGCGGTACTTCTTCAACGCCGTTAAAGAACACGTCCAGGGTTACAGTAATCCCCTTGCGCACCACGCCTTCGCCAATTGAAACCGCGGATTCGTACAGCGCCTCCGCTACCTGGCTGTCTGCAACCGCTGGAAAGCCGTCCGGCACGAGCTGTTTCGTCAGGCCATCCGTACGGATCGCAGCCGTGCTGACCACAAGGCTTCCCGCGGGGGTATCCGCCCGATAGGATCCGGCCGTGCCGACGCGAATCAGGGTTTTCGCCCCCGCGCGAATCAGCTCCTCGAAACAAACCGCAGCTCCCGGACATCCAACGCCGTGGCTGGTTACCGCGAGTTCAACGCCTTCATACGTTCCCACGAAGGTGCGGTACTCGCGGCTGAACGCGAGCTCGCGCGCGTTTGTAAGCTTGCGGGAAATGGTCTCCGCACGCTTGGGATCGCCGCAGACGATCACAAATTCAGGTATATCCTCTGAGTTCACTTGCAAGATAGGCATCAACATTTTAGTCAAACTCCTTATGTGTCCATTCATCTTCGGGTATATCCAGCGCCTCGCCGCTAAACCGCTCTTCCTTGAACGGGTCCGCTTCATTGTGGAAGCCGTTGCGTTCCCAGAAGCCCGGACGGTCTTCCTTCATAAACTCGATCCCGCGCAGCCATTTGGCGCTCTTCCAGAAATAGCGATGCGGCACAACCGTACGCAGCGGCCAGCCATGCTTGTCCGTCAGCGGCTCGCCGTTAAAGCGATAGGCCAGCAGCACATCGTCCTTAAGCAGATCCTCGATGGGTACATTCGTATCGTAATCGGGATCGGCATGAAACATGACGTATTTGGCATCCGGCTTGATCTTCAGCCCCGCCAGGAAATCCCGGAACAGGATTCCCTCCCATACCGTATCGAACTTGGACCAGCGGGTAACGCAGTGGATGTCCGCGTTCACGGTCACCGTTGGCATCGCCAATATATCTTCATAAGAAAACGTCCGTTCCTCTTCGACTTCCCCGAACACCTTGAGCGTCCACTCCGACATGTCGTAATGTGGAACCTCCCCCTCGTGCAAAATGGGGAATTTCTCGGTCAGCGTCTGCCCCGGCGGCAGTTTGGCACGCTGCTCCTCGGTCAGGTTGCTCACCGCCACCGGCTTCATTTTTTTCAATCGTTCTGCCTTTTTGTGCACCAAGTTCATCTCCTTTACGCTTGATCGCTGTTGCATCCGCTTATCGTTTGGATGACTTCAATCACAGGTCGTCGCGGCGCGGCATACGCGCCTATCTGGAGCTGGATCCCTGCTTCAGCGCATCCTGCTGGAAGCTTTTGTCCTTAAAGAAGAACATCGCCAGAATCGTCACGACATACGGCAGCATCTGCGTAAAATGCGTCGGCAGCGCCAGCCCCTGGAACCGGATGCTGAGTGCATCCATAAAGCCAAACAGCAGACTTGCCGCCGTTACCCCAAGCGGACCCGATTGGCCCAGCATCGTGGCAACGAGCGCGATAAAGCCGCGTCCGGCCGTCATGCCTTCCGTAAACATCGTCACTTGTCCAAGCGACAGCTGCGCGCCGGCAAGGGCACATAACACGCCGCTCGCCAGTACGGCTCCATACTGATACCGTCTTACACGGATGCCCACGCTTTTGGCAGCGAGCGGATTTTCGCCGGCAGCCAAGAACCGGAAGCCGTTCTTCGTGCGATAGAAATAATACCACATGAGGCCCGCAATCAAAAACGACAGATAGACAAGCGGCGTCAGGCCGGCCAGAATGGGACCGAGCACCGGTATATCCTCGATAATCGGAATGTTCCATTTCGGCAGCCCGACCATCGTATTATCATAAAATGCACCTTTAACATCAAAAATAGCCCGTAAACTAAACGTGGTCAATCCCGCCGCCAACGCATTCATCGCGATACCGACCACAATGACGTTCGCCTGCAGATTGATGCTGAGATAAGCAAATATAAAAGAGAAAATCGAAACGATTGCAATCGCGAACAATATCGCATAAAAGACGTTGCCGAAGAAGTGGTTCCCCACCACGGCAGAGAAAGCCCCGAGCAGCATAAAGCCTTCCAGACCGACATTGAACAATCCGACGCGCGAACACAGGGCACCGCCGAGGGCCGCAAGCAAGATCGGAGTGAGCACGCGGAGGGCCGAGTTGATTAAAGCAAGATCAAACAGCTGTTCCATCGGATTTGTTCCCCTTTCTGCGCTTCAGGAAGCTGTATGTGAATCGGGCGGATATAAAGAGAATCAGCACGGCTTGGATGATCGCTCCTACCTCAAGCGGCACTTCCGTATTCCGTTCCACGCCCATACCGCCTGTCTGCAGCGCGGCCAAAAAGATCGATGCAATCAGCGTGCCGATCGGATGCGATCCTGCCAACAATGCAGCCATAATGCCCGTCCAGGCATAGTCGGCCGTAGATAATGCACCATCGATATAACGATACTGGGAGCCCAGAATTTCAACGGCGCCGCCAAGTCCGGCCAAGCCGCCGCTGAAGAACATGGCCCCAAGCATCATGGGACCGCGTTTAACGCCCCCAAACAGGGCAAACAGCGGGTTGCCGCCAAGCATCCGCACCTCGTAACCAATCACGGAGCGCTTCAGCAGAACGAATATAATCAACGCAGCCAGCACCGCGAGCACAAATCCTACATGCAGCGGCATGCCGGAAATCAGCTTTGGCAGCCACACGCTGTTATCCAGCATTTCGGATTGCGCCATCGCAGCCGAGCCCGAACGGTCTTTCAGCGGATAGGCAACCAGATAGCCTGCAAACAATACCGCCACATAGTTCAGCAGCAGCGTGGAGATCAGCAGGTTCACCCGGAACCGGGCATCAAAATAACCGGCCATCACCGACCATAATCCACCTGCGATAACACCGGCAAGAATCGCAACGATGCACACCAGCCAGCCGGGACCCGGCATGTACAATCCGACCAATGCGGCAGCGAGTGCGCCAAACACCATCTGACCTTCCGCGCCAAGGTTAAAGAAACCTGCACGGAAGGCAAACGCCGCACCCAGACCGATCAGAATGATCGGGGTCGCCCGGGATAGCGTATTCGTGAAGAAATACATGCCGCCGAAGGCACCCTTCCACATCTCCGCGTAAGTCTGCAGGATATCGCCGCCGGCAATCATGATGGCAATGGCACCGGCGAGCAGCCCCACAATGATGGCGGCGATCGGCTGGAGCAGCGGAAGCGTAAATTTTGTCCATTTATTCATTACAAGGTTCCTCCCGCCATCAGCAGTCCCAATTTCTCCTCTGTCGCTTCCTTCGCCGACAGCTCGCCCGCGATCCGGCCTTCAAACATAACCAGAATGCGGTCGGACAGCTTCAAGATTTCCGTTAATTCCGACGATACGAGCAAAATTCCCGTGCCCTCTTCGCGCCGCTTGAGCAGTTCGCTATGAATCGTCTCCATGGCCCCGATGTCAACGCCGCGCGTCGGTTCGGCTGCGATCAGGAACGGAGTTCCCTGCTCCAGTTCCCGTGCGACGATCAGCTTCTGCAGATTGCCGCCGGATAAATACTGCGTGCTGGTCTCCAGGGAGCCCGTCTTGATCGAGAACTTCTGAACCCATCCGGAAACCAGCTTACGAATGTCCTTCAGATTGAGGAAGCCGCCCTTCTGCAAGCGGCGATGGTGACCCATAAGCCCGGTATCCATAACGGTTGCAATGCGATTCGCCCCCCACACATACCGATCCTCGGGAATATGAGCTAATCCGTGCTCCCGTATTTCTCTTGTCGACATGCCGGTTACGTCCTTGCCCGAAACGGCAATTCGCCCGCTGTCCGGCTGAGCCAGACCGGAGATCACCTGAAGCAGTTCGGACTGCCCGTTGCCGGAAATACCGGCAATCCCGACAACCTCACCCGCACGGACGTCCATATTGACGCCGTCCAGAACCGGCTTTCCTTTCGTACCGCGGATTGAAACATCCGATACTTCCAGCACCTTCTCGCCCGGCGTGACCGGCTTACGATCCAGCTCCATGAGCTCACGGCCGACCATGAGTCGGGAAAGCTCATGGGCATCGGTATTCCCCTTCTCCACTACGCCTGTGACGGCGCCGTCACGGAGCACCGTGATGCGATCAGCCACATCAAGGACCTCGTTCAGCTTATGACTGATCAGAATAAAGCTCTTTCCCTGTTTGGAGAGCTGTTTAATGGCATCCAGAAGCTCCTGCACCTCAAGCGGCGTCAACACGCCTGTTGGCTCATCCAATATAATGATCTCGGCGCCCTGATACAGCACCTTCAATATTTCAACCCGCTGCTGCACGCCGGGGGCGCTGCTGCTAACGGTGGCGCGCGGGTCCACTTTCATGCCGTATTTTTCGCAGAGTCCTTCCACGATCTTTACGGCTTGATTGCGGTCAAACCCTGCACCTGAGCCCGGCTCATTGCCGATCACGATGTTCTCGGCGATCGTAAACGTAGGAAACAGCATGAAGTGCTGGTGCACCATGCCGATTCCGCCTTTAATCGCGTCAAGCGGGCTTGCAAACGAAACTTCCTTGCCATTCAGCCGAATCGTACCCGAGGTTGGCTGCTCCATCCCGTACAATATCCGCATCAGCGTCGTTTTGCCTGCACCATTCTCCCCGACAATCGCATGAACCTCACCCGCGCGCAGCGAAAAATCAATGCCGCGGTTTGCGCTGAACTCGCCATACTTTTTCGTAATATTGTCCATCTGGAGTAGCATCGAGTCATGCCTTCCTTTCGCTTCTGAATGAAAGACCGACTGCTCATGTGCAGCCGGTCCAGGTGAGAACTAATTTTGTTCCAATGCGTTGGTTACTTTAATCTTTCCGGCGATAATATCGTCGGAAATCACCTTAAGCTGATCCACGATGTCTTGTCCAATGAATGGGTTAAGCGGTGTTTTGCTCTCATGCGTAACGTAAGTAAGACCCACGCCGCCTTCTTTCAGTCCGTAATCACGAATATCGAATGAGTATTTGTCTTCTGCAAAGTCTTTAACCGTTTCGTAGACAACAGCGTCTGTACCTTTTAATTGAGCGAGCACAACGTGCTCGGGATCCGTGCCCGTGTTATCCGTGTCTTGTCCTGAAGCGTAGAAGCCTTTCTCTTTCGCGGCTTCGAATACGCCCAAATCACCAACAGCGGAAAGGCCTGCAACGAAATCGGCACCTTTGGAGTTCTGCAGGAGCGCGAGTTCCTTCGCTTTAGCCGGATCTGTGAAACCGCCGACGTAGTTAACGAAAATTTCAACGTTAGGGTTTACCGATTTTGCACCTTCTGCAAAGCCGGTCATATATTTATGCATAATAGGAATGTCGTCTGCAACCACGTTGCCAACCTTGTTGGTCTTCGTAGCCAATCCAGCTGCTGCACCAAGCAGGTAAGCTGCTTCATGTTCACGGAATACGACGCTGCGGACATTCGGCAAATCCACTACCGTATCGATAATGGCAAAAGGCACGTCCGGATTCTCCGGTGCAACCTTCTTCAGTGCATCTTCCATCTGGAAGGTGGATGTAATAATCAAATCATATTTTTCGGCAACCGCCGTACGCAGGTTTTGCTCAATCGAAGCCGGGTCTGTCGATTCAATCGTCTTCACTTCGACATTGAAATCGGCAGCAGCCTTCTGCAATCCTTCGTCCATCAATGCAAAGAAAGGATTCACGCCGATCTTCTCGGGGAGAACAAGTGCAATGCGTTTCTTATCTTGAGATCCTTCAGAACCGCCATTAGCTGCACCACTGTCAGTAGACTTATCATCATTGCCGCAACCTGCAAGCAATCCAACGGATAATACGAGTGTTAATAGAATTGACCATGTCTTTTTCATTTCCTGACCTTATCCTCCTAAGTGAGCACTTTTTATACTATTATCCTATGGTATAGACAAGCAGATGTCAAAACAAAAATTTTAGCGTTTTATGTAGTTTAATGTGTTTTTTAGCAAAAATTTGGTGGAAAACTGCGGATATCACAGAACATTACCTTATCCAATTGTCGATAATGTTCGGAATTTGCCAACATTTGATCAAACGTTTTCGACAGGGATCAGGATGAAAACGCATTATTTTCAAATTCTCGGTATCCTGCAAACATACCTGCAAAAAAAAGGATGCCTGATGGCATACTTTTAAAAACTTGATTTCTATTTAGATGAAGCAAGCAACATGTGAGATGCTTCTCGAACCTTCCTCCATTATTAAGGAAAATCTTTGTTTGGCGATCAATCGATCAGCTCTGCCGCTCTCAATAATCGCTGCAGCATGACTGCCGCTTCACCACGGTCTTTGAAAGATGAAAGGACAGCAGCTGATTCCATCTCATTCATTGCACTCAACCCAGGGATACACATTCCCGAGGTTTTTTTACTCTATGGATTTCCTTATCTTATGACTGCCGTCTACCCATCATGAACTGAAGGATCGTATCCATTTGAATCGGTTGACCTTCACGATCGCCACAAAACACTTCAGAATCTGATCGGACTTCAAGCAAATGAATATGGCGAGCGGTGGTAAGTGGAATACAAACGCGCATAATGCCGATGAGGGTAGCACGATCAGCCACATAAAAATCAAATCATTGTAGAGCACAAAGCGGGTGTCTCCCCCGCTTCGCACAATGCCCGTCAATGCCGGCATCTGATAAGCCGTTCCGACGACGGTGATCGACAACACCGTCATGAAATGCAGCGCGAGTGTCTTCGCCTCATCGGAAATGGAGTAGAAGCCCAGCACGAAATCCTTAATCACAAACAGCACGGCGCCCGTCAGCAAGCCAAGAAGGATATACAGAATCTGCAGCGTTTTGGCATAGGATATGATTTTGTCCATCAAACCTTCTCCGATGGTCTTCCCAATCAGCACAGCCGTTGCGCTGGCCGAAGCGTATACGATGACTGTCACCATCTGGAAAATCGTTGTGGCAATGCTGTTGGCGGCGATCGCCGATTCTCCCATATGCCCCAGGATGGCGGTTTGTGCCGCCATGGCAAGCCCCCATATCGTGTTGGACATCAGAATCGGGGAGCCAACGCGAATGTACTGTTTGAAGAGCTCCATATCGAACTGCAGGAAATCCTGCATTTTTAACAAGATTTTACGGTCGAACCGCTTAATATAAACGATGACGATCACACATTCAATGATTCTTGCCGTCAGGGTAGCGATTGCCGATCCGGCCACGCCCAGTTCAGGGAAACCCAAATACCCGTAGATGAGGATATAGTTCAGGCAGATGTTGATTATCAAGGTCGATAATGATACCACAAAGCCGATTTTTACCGTTTCCACGCTTCGCAGTGAAGCCAGCAAGGAATTGGTGACGGCAAAGAAGATATAAGAGAAACAGATGATTCGTAAATAGTCCACGCCGGCGGCGATGACATTCTCTTCCTTCGTAAACAAAGACAATACCTCATGCGGGAAAAAGAACACGATTATCCATAACACAATACTGAGGAAGATCGCCATGCGCATGCCGATGCTTGCCGCTTTTTTGATCGAGCCTAAATCCTTCGCACCCCAGAATCTGGATGACATGATGACCAATCCTTCGCATACGCCCAAAACCAGCATGTGCAGCAGGAATTGGATCTGGTTCGCGAGGGCAACGCCCGATAGCGCCGATTCACTGTATCCTCCCAGCATGACGTTGTCCGACAAATTCACGCCGACCGATATCAGGTTCTGCATCCCGATGACAAGCGTCAGCCAGAAAAAACTTTTGTAGAACCCTTTTTCGCGAACAAATAAACTCATGTCAGTTAACCCTTCTTCGTCTATAAGATGATGAATCTCTAATATATATATGAAATTACGCAAATGAACAGAACAAAATGAAGTGAAGGATCCTTTCATTAGAATCATAGATTCATAGAATCAAAAACATAATAACATTATAATGTTTTCACGTGAAAAAACTAGTCATCAAGTTGGAGGGCGCTGCGAATGCCGGTATTCGAACTTCGACGGCATCCTTGGCCATTCCACAGCATATCCCCTGCCTATCGTCATATTTCCCCCGGCTTGGTCCCGCCAGAGATTCCCTTCAGTGTCAACTGTGCGTTACATCGTGGGAATTCCTGACTATGTACAAAAAAACATACCGTATATATGATGGCAGTGTAATCCAATCCCAATGATGCAGAGGAGAATGTGTATGACCGTGTGGAAATATCCGTTATCTCGCAAGATGATCCAGCGAAGTATGATTGCAGCGCTCGGCGCTGCCCTCCTCATGCCCCCGCTTCATGCCTTTGCAGCCGATGAAGCGCCCCAAGCCGATGCATCTTCCACTCATTCGGCAGCCAGTACTAGATCCGGCACCTCGGCTCCAGCACAAATCACGGAGAATCCAATCGATTCCCTGGTGATCGGGGAGCATAGGCTGATTAGCCGCAAGGAGATCGACCAGAACTGGGACGGCCTCGATCCGGATTACACTCCGGAGAAGGTGATTGCAGCCGTTAAAGCGCTGCTATCAGAGGAAGATTTCGAGGCGTTGTTCCCTTATCGGCTGGGTTCGGCGGAATGGTTTAAAGTCGCCAGTGGCAAAGAATACTACAAAGCCGATCAGACGGACTATTTCTCATACGATAATCTCATCAACGCGGTCGCGGAGGTGTCCAATCTTAAGATCAAGATCAGCACGCGGCAAGGAACTCCTTCCGCACAGGAGATTTACCGATTAGACAAGGACGCCCGCGTTGAAACACTCGTTGTGCGTTCAGCTGACTTCCATTCGTCTGAGAACCTTAACAAAACGATTGAAACCGTTATCATTGATGGCGGCACTTTCCTGAAGGAAGGGGTCAAGAAGGACCGTAAGCGCGAACTGGCAGCCTTCCTCGCCAATCTGTCCCACGAGACGGGCGGAGGCTGGGCTACCGCCCCGAGAGGACCGCTCCGTTGGGGTTTGTTCTGGAACGAGAACATCGCCGGCCGGACTGGCGTTAATAAAGACGCCTTCGTCGATCCTGCCAGCGCTGAGCTGTATCCCGGAACACCAGACAAACGCTATTATGGACGGGGACCGATCATGCTCAGCTGGAACTTTAACTACGGCCTGTTCAGTTCCATCATCTATGGAGACAAAAGCGTGCTGCTGGACCATCCGGAGATCGTTGCCGCTGACGGTAAGATCGGCTACATGACCGCCATCCTGTTCTGGATGACGCCGCAAGACCCGAAGCCTTCCGCCCACGACGTCATGGTTGGCAGATGGAAGCCTTCCCCGCTCGAGAAGTTCAGAGGGCTTGGCGATCCCGGCTTCGGTACGACCGTAATGGTCTTGAACGGCCTGGAAGCCAACCTCGGTGAAACCGAGGGCAGCCCGGTGCAGCGGCGCGCCGGCCATTACCGCGATATTACAAGCCGTATGGGCGTTGATATTACCGGAGAGAAAATAGATACGTTGGGAATGAGACCATTCTGATACGAAACCTTCCTGCGGATAGGTTGGAACAGGTTTGATGGTATCCTCTAATCATCGCCCTCTGGCAAATGGATGTTTTCCTGCCTCCACTCTGCCACAGGGCGATGAATCATTTCAGCAGGCTTCAGACCAGCCGCTGAGCGATTGCAACGCGCTGAGCTTTAGGTAAGCTCTTGAGCACCAAATCATAGGAATGATCAATCATATCGTGCAGGTCCGCTTCCGTTAAGGAACCGTCCACGGCAACCGTATTCCAATGTTTCTTGTTGAGATGATATCCGGGCTGCACCGCGTCATGCTGCTGACGCAAATTCTCTGCGATCACCGGATCGCATTTCAGGGATATATGGCTGACCTTCTCTCCTGCGATTGTGGTAATCAGGGCAAACATTTTGCCCCCGACTTTCATGACGATCGGAAGCGGTCCGAACGGATAGTCTTCGGATGCAGCTTTCTTGGAAAGACAGTAAGCAATGAGTGGGCTTCGCACCTGGAAATTCTCTCCTTCTTTCATCAGATCTATTTGATTATAGTAGATGATGTTTCCCTGTTCAATCCAGTCGCAGCAGTCTTATTTATCATCTTATTATTTTCGATAAAAAAATTCTTTCAAGTACATAGCTTGGTTCAAGGCCAACGTGGAGGCTTGCTCTACTTTTTCGGCATATGCTGAACAAAAAAGAGAGAGGTGAGCCTCTTAACTATGAAATATAAAAGCAGTACCATCAAGAGCAAATGGAAGAAAACGAAATGGTTAAACGAAGATTCTTATTTCAGACAATACGTACCGCACACATTGCCGTTCAGCAAAAAAAACCTGAACGCTATGCTGGCGGACTACACCACGGTTTTCTTCAAACCTACGGATGGTTCAGGCGGTGTAAACATCGTCCGAATCCGCAAAACGGACGGGGGCTACCAGAGCCAGCTGAATACCAAGAAAACGTCGTACTCCAGCTCATCTCAATTGTACCGTGATCTGAACCGCTTTGCCGGGAGCAGACCCTACCTGCTGCAAAAAGGAATTCGTTTGGCCAAAAGCAATGGCAAGCCATTCGATATCCGGGTGATGGTCCAGAAGACTAAGCAGGGAGCCTGGGTGAGCACCGCCTTATTCACCAAAGTCGGCAACCCTAACAAAGTCGCAACCAATTATAATCAAGGCGGCACCATTGGAACGTTCCGCAAAACGATGAGCGGCACCAATTTCAACTCGGCCTTCACCCAGCAGCTGGAGTCCGAGCTCAAAGGACTTGGCGTGGCCGTTGGCAAAAACTTCGACCGCCATTATCGCGGTTTCAAAGAGCTGGGACTCGATGTAGCTGTGGATTCCAATGGCAGACCATGGATTCTCGAGGTGAACACCAGACCGCAAATTTATCCGCTCAAAACGTTAAAGGATCGGAGTCTGTACCATAAGGTTCTCTCTTACGGAAAGCATTATGGGCGCACGAAATAATAAGGATACACCCTTCTCGGACAAACAAAACTGCCGGGCTTAGTGCCCGGCAGTTTTTTATTGAACCTTACTAGGGGCCGATTTCAGGGGCTTGGTTTCTGCTACGATTCCCTGCCAGCTTGCTGCTGCAGTTCCCGCCATACCTTCTTGTTGCTGTATTGTTTCTCCGTGCTGATATCCTGTCCAAACCACGCCGGCGGTACAAAGCCGTCTGCAGCTTCTATGGAAGGAAACTCTACCTCCAGCACCAGCAATTGAATCTGCGCATAATCGTCGATTTCGATGATCGTGTTCCCTAAGCGGGCGGTAACCCGTCTCTTGGTCAGCGGAATCGCGCCATGCGCCTTCACCACTTGGTCATAGAGTCCTTCGGAAATGGCGAACTCTACTTCCTCCCTGGCAATTCCCCACCCTTTTTTGAACGTATGGGTGAATTCAACCTGTCCCGATGTCAGATCCGTTATTTTGCGGACACGAAGCTCCTGATCCCCATCCAGCGCCAAATACGTCTGCTCGATGAACTGCTCCTTCTCGACCACGATGCTTCCTTCCGATATCAAGTCTTCCGGATAAGCCTCCAATAGGTATTTGCGTTCGATTTCAATCGCCATAATTACATCCTCCAATCGATGATCCCCATCTGTGCCTGATTCCATTATAAGGATCGATCACCGCAGCGACAAACAAAAGCGATAGAAGGGATGCGCGAGGGCACTCTTCTATCGCTTCGTTTTCATCGTTACTTTATTAATTTTCTGTATGCCTTAATCGTCTGCGTGTGCATCCCTTCATGATACAAGCTGAACACTAGAAATTCCCCCACGGTTTGGAACGTCAGGGGACCGATGGTCAGCGGATGAGCTGAAGCCTGGTCGAGGCGATTCGAGAAGGTTTCACGAATTCGGGTCGTTTGCTCCTGCAAAAGCTCTACCAGTTCGGAAATCGCAGGCGGCTTCGACGTCCAATCGGCCGGTTTGGTTCCGGTTGCAAACCACGCCTCGAATCCTTCCGGAAGTCGGGGCTGCTCGCCCGCAGTCGCAAAAGCGAACTGCTCATGCACGGTGTAGATATGTCCCAGGTTCCAGCGAATGCTGTTCGCAAATCCTTCCGGGATGATATCAGCCTCCTGCTCCGTTACATTTTCCACCGACTTTAAGGTCCCGCCTCTGGCAAAATCCAATTGGTTAAAAATCGCTTCATTCATATGATAATCCCCCTTCCAAATGGTTCGTAACTATCCTATCGTAATATTGAGCCTATCGCAAGGAGTCCTAAGGCATTCACACGACCTTTAGTATTTGCGTACATACCGCTTTCGATTAGGCTATAAGATATAACATAGTAAAGCCTGGAGCTTGAATGAAAGATTCACTCAGGTTCCAGGCTTTACGCATGAAATCGAACTATGCTACTCTCGCAATAATTTGGTTATTCTCAAGCACTGCTCTTGCTTCTTCGGTTGCAGGACGATAACCCTTTTCCAACAGTTCTTTAATATAAATCTTGTTATACACGAATGAGAATATGATTCCGCTAATCCAAGCCCCGATTCCCAACGTAAATGGACCGACGACGGCAGAAATAATAAACATAATAACTGCCCACTTCAGATCGCCTCGAAACAAGGCCGGGAAGAAGGCAAAGAATAGTGTCGTCCAGCTAAAGCCTACCTTTACTTGTTTAGTTACCCCAGCATCATTTTTCAGATAAATCTTCATGATTCACACTCCAAAGATTAGTGAAAAAAGAAGTCGTACTCCAACATCCGAAGTAGTTCTTATGTAGTATCTCTCATTGTCCAATCCGAATCTTTTCTCCTAAGACTATATTACCATTTGGTGGTATGGAAGTTAATCACTTTTTTTAGATATTGTCGAAAAAAGATGTAATATCTTACATCTATATCATTCTGTTGCGTTCGATCCATTTGAAGCGGTTCCGGAATCATGTTTATACTATAGGAAAATCAATACATAAAGGAGTGGATCAAGATGAACTACCGCCGTCTTGGCAACAGCGGACTGAAGGTTTCGCAGCTCGGTCTGGGCACGAACGCTTTTGGCAAAAGGGCTGATCAAGGGACATCCACCCGCATCATTGACCATGCACTGGACCATGGCATCAATTTCATCGATACCGCTAATATTTATGCAGGCTCGGAATCCGAGCGCATCATCGGAGAGGCGCTCGCCGGCAAACGCCATAACGTCGTATTAGCCACGAAAGCCGGGCTCGTAAGTGGCCAAGGGCCGAACGAACGCGGTTCTTCCCGCTATCATCTGCAGCAAGAACTGGAGGACAGCTTAAAGCGGCTAAAAACCGATTATGTGGACCTGTATCAGATTCATACGTTTGATCCGCATACTCCCCTCGAGGAAACCTTACGCACGCTGGATGATATGGTATCGTCGGGCAAGGTCCGATATATCGGCGCTTCCAACTATGCCGCCTGGGAAATTATGAAGGCGCTCGGGATCAGCGAGCTTCGCGGATACGCCCGGTATGTATCCACCCAAACGAGTTATTCCCTTGCCGACCGTACGCCGGAACTGGAGCTTGTTCCCCTCTGCCTCGATCAGGGCGTTGGCATCATCCCGTATTTCCCGCTGGCCGGGGGCATTCTCACCGGTAAATACGGTCAAGGCGCCAGCACGCCTTCCGGCTCCCGTGCGGAAACGGACCCGAACTTCAATCGCTTCCTGGAAGATCGCAATCTGAAGCTTGGGCAGCAGGTCAGCCAGTTGGCTGCAGAGCATGGTCATTCTCCAAGCGCCCTATCCCTGGCCTGGCTGATGAATCGTCCTGCTGTCTCCACTGTCATTGTCGGAGCTACGAAAACCGAGCAGCTGGACGATAACTTGAAGAGCCTGGAGATTGAGATCGATGAGGCACTAGGCTCCAGCCTGGATGAAATCAGCGACGACTTTGTTTATGCCAAGCCGTTCGCGACTTATCGACTGGGGTAAACAGCGTTATTACAAATCGAAGAGCTGCGCTAGGGATGGTTGCCCCTTTGGCGCAGCTCTGTTTTTTCATCTTGATTTAGAAACTATTATTTAGACGGCACTGAAGCTTAGATTACCCTTGAACTACTTCCCTATTTCAAAATCTCTTCAATACGAGTTTGAACATCATCGCTGAGCTCAATGCCGGATGCCTTCACGTTCTCGGTTACCTGCTCCGGACGACTTGCGCCGACAAGCGCACTGGCTACGTTCGGCTGGCGCAGAATCCAGGCAAGCGCCAGATTGCCCACCGACACTTCAAGCTCACCCGCAATCTTCTCCAGCTCGCGAACCTTCGCGATTTTCTCCTCAGTAATGCCTTTGCGCATCCACTCCAGCTTCGCGGCACGGCTGCCCTCAGGAATATCGGAAGCCGAAGTATACTTGCCTGTTAGCAAGCCTTGCGCCAGCGGGGAAAATACGACCTGCCCAATGCCGGAACGCTCGCTGAGCGGAATGATTTCCTTTTCAATATAACGTTCAAACATATTGTAGATGGGTTGATTGACCACGATGCGGTCGAGCAGGTAACGATCCGCTACCGTCAATGCCTCCGCGATTTGCGATGCCTGCCACTCGCTGACGCCGACATAAAGCACCTTGCCCTGGCGAACAAGGTCGTCGATCGCGCGGAGCGTCTCGTCAAGCGGCGTTTCCGGGTCATGTCGATGGCAATAGAAAATATCCACGTAATCATGGTTAAGCCGCTTCAAGCTGGCATGCGCCTGCTCCATAATATGCTTACGGGACAAGCCGCGATCGTTCGGGCCATCGCCCATGGGCCAAAATGCCTTGGTCGCCAGCACGTAAGACTCGCGCGGATACGCTTTCAGGGTTTCGCCAACCAACACTTCGGCTGCACCTTTTTCATATACATTCGCCGTATCAAAAAAGTTAATGCCCAGATCATAAGCCGTTTTAATTGCGTTTACCGCGTTCTCGCGTTCCACATAACCACCGTATGTAAGCCAGCTTCCCAAGCTGATCTCACTAACCTTGAGACCTGTGCGTCCTAATCTTCTGTATTTCATGGCAATTCCTCCTTCAATCGAATAACTTGGATGCTGCATTTTCTATTCTAAAGTAGTTCCTACTCTCAGGGAAGAAGTGAAATGTTCTTCACTATATTATAGAGAGGATAGTTGATATACTTGAGTATAGTTAATAGAATACTGGAAGGAGCCTACCCATATGGGAAATAAATCGAGCAGTTACATACCGAAAACACCAGAACATATCGAATGTAATATCGAAAAAACACTGTTGGTCTTAGGCGGAAAATGGGCATTTCTCGTCATCCGCGAGCTCTTTGGCGGCACGAAGCGTTTTGGCGAGCTGCAGCGGCAAATCCCGAATGTCAGCCCGCGGGCACTGACCACGACGCTCCGCCATCTGGAAGAGCAGGGCGTTCTTGAACGCGAAGTATTCCCTACCGTTCCGGTTACGGTGGAATACACGCTGACGCCGAAAGGCATGGACCTGCATGTCATCTGCAAGGAAATGAAGCTGTGGGCGGCGCGGTGGACTTGACTTCAAGTTGGCTTGATGTATCTTTGCAACCGTGCTTGGAACCAGCGATCAGCACAAAAATAAAGCAGCGACGGATTCCGTTTAACCGGAACCGCCGCTGCTTTTTTAAGCTTGCTATTTTTTGATTTGTAGATTACATTTAATCGTTATTGTTTTGATTGCCGCGGGATTCTCCGCCCTTGCGGCCAATTTCCTCATAGAATTCCTTATCATGGGACTCTGATGTGGCTTCGCCGCCTTTACGGCCGATTTCCTGATAAAACTCCTTGTCGTGATTCTTGGCCGTTGCTTCGCCGCCTTTGCGTCCCGCTTCTTCTCTGCTCATTTTGTTGCCGTTGTTGTTAGCCATTGTTCATCACTCCTAAGTTGTTTTTTGTTGCTGCTATGTCATGTATTTAACCCATCCGTAAACAATTAAACATTACTTTTCAAATCCTTCATTCACCACATATGGACCTGTGCCAAGCGTAGAATGCTGGTGTTTTGCCGGAGGATTTAATACGGGTGCGTCGCCGTAGGCTGTCGGATTAGCCACATATTCGAAATCGCCGGTACCGTCCGGCAGCGGTCCGTTCGCCCAGCGTCCCGCACTGCTCTCCTCCCCAACCGAGAAATTCATGAATTGGCGTGTAGCTTCTTCTACGCTGCGTTCGCGCGGAAACGAAGCAGGAGCAATTGGACCTTCAATGGCCTCGATCTCTTCAATCGCGGCCAGCCACTGGTTCTGGTGCATGATATCACGGGCTATCATGAAGGACAGCATGTCCCGAACGCCAGGATCCGTCGTCTGCTCATACAAACGGACGACCTGAAGCAGACCTTGCGATTCGGCATTCAGATTTGCACGGAAGTCAGCCAGCAGATTCCCGCTCGCTATGATGTACTTACTGTTCCATGGATATCCGTTGCTGTCCGTCGGGGTTGCCCCGAGTCCCGATACGATTGCATGCTGAGGATTCATGCCTCCGAGTGCGGCGGCAATCATCGGGTCCTTCGCCGCTTCATCGACTTGATCCGCAGGAGCGCCGTCAAGAAGCTGGGCTATCATCGTGCTCAACATCTCGACATGGCCAATCTCCTCGGTCCCGATATCCAGCAGCATATCCCGATACTTCCGGTCTGCCCGGCAGTTAAATCCTTGGAAGAGATACTGCATCATGACGGACATTTCACCATACTGGCCACCCAGCACCTCTTGAAGCTTTCTCGCGTATACCGGATCCGGCTTCTCAGGTTTGGCACGGAACTGAAGTTCTTTCATGTGAATAAACATCCATATCGTCCTCCTCGTATGCGTCATGGTAAGTCCGATTATTTTTTACCCGGTCCGATCGATATTAAACAGCGGTAACTCATAATGTTCCCAGCTTCTATGTACCGTTAACATGATAACAGCCGCGACCCGCGCGGCTGAATCATCAATCTATACTGCTATATCAATTGATCCGGACCCCTTCAAACCGGGTAGCGAATCCGCTGAGAATTGTGCCGTTTTCTCCGGTTGCCCTTGCAAATACCTCCACTCGATCGCGAGCCATTAATGGTATCAGTCCGGCGGCATCAATTTTCCCTGTTCTCGGCTCAAAGTTTTCTTCCTCCGATATTCTCGGGACGCCGTTAACCCGAATCTCCAAATCCATTCGAACAGGCGTAAGCGTGATCGTTGTAAAAGAAACGCTGGCCAATAGGGAGTAGATACCTCTTTGCTTAGGAGTGAAGGTCGATGTTGATGAATTGTATTCATTCTTAAGATCCAGTTCTTCAACTTGATATTGGACTTTGCTGAATACGCCGTCATTGATTTCTTGGTCGATGCCGGAGACTGCTCTAAACGCGGATTTTCTTATTTTGCCGACACGCTTCTTCTTGGATGCGGTATGCTTACTGAGCGTTTTCTTGTAGACAAGCTTTCTGGACCCTGATCGTTTGAATGCCATTTCACTCTCCTCCTGTCGTTCTATCCATATTCTCTACGAAACTAGTTTCATAGTAGTATATCGATTCATAGATTCGGCAGAAACGGTATATACCCAAACGACATAAAAAAGGCACGATCCAGTACTCCGACATGACAGAACGACAGGGCGGCGGTTTGAGGCGCATATCACTTGAAGCGGAGCTTCTCCTCCAGCAATTGCTTGTTGTATAGGATGTCCGGATCATCCGGAGCGTAAGAAAGGGCCCTTTCATTATGTTCATAAGCCTGCTCCAGCTGACCTAGTTTTCCGTAACAATACGTCAGCTGCAAATGGGGAAACCATGTCCAGGCCGCTTGATTAACGCCGTATAATCGACCCTCTGGCATCTCCAGCTTGAGCGCCAATTCGTACCAGTGAACCGCTTTTTCATAATCGTTGAGCTCTTGGAAATAGTACGCGATCCGGCATACATAATCGGCCCGCGGCACGTCATAATTAAACGTCTTTAACAGGGATTGCAGTTCTTGTTCTTTTTGTCCCAGCTCGTGGTAACAATGCGCCATGCGATCACATGCATCCAGTTTTTCCTCAAAATAGCTGACCGGATCATGAATAATCGTTTCATATATTTCAATGGCCTTGTCATAATAGGCGCTCGCAGACAATTCCATTGCATAATGCAGCAACTGGCGCTTGGAGAGGGTGCCTCCCTTCGCAAGATGGGCCTCATAAATACGCAAATTCCGTCCGGAGTCCGTGTGTACGCGTCCATGACTAACGGCAATGTCGGATAACATGATATTTCCCTCAACCTCTAAATGCTCATGCACCGGATCACGCCATTGAAAATGCCTAGAACGCTTCACCAGCCGGTTTCTTTTAACAACCGCCGTGGGCTTCCCCAACGGATCGAAGGCAAGGTAGTAATCCATGCATACGGAGTCCACCGCCGGGTCCAAATTTTGTTTGAGTGCCTTGAACCTTTCCAGATCGGCCGGCTGCAGCCAATCATCCGCATCCAGCCATAAGATATACTCCTTCGTCGCATGAGAGAACGAATAGTTCCTTGCAGCGGAAAAATCGTCGATCCAATCAAAATGAAAGATTCGAGCCCCATATTTGGCTGCAATTCCGAGCGTATGGTCCGATGACCCCGTATCTACGACGACAATTTCGTCAACGACATCCTTAACGGAGTTTAAGCACCGATCCAACACTTGCTCCTCGTTCTTTACAATCAGGCACAAACTAATCGTGATCATGTCCAGCCCCCATAAACTTGTCTCCCAGACATCATATGGAATGCCATCTCGCGAGGTTTGGACAATAAATCATAGACATAGCAAAAAAGACCGCGATTTCGGCGGTCTTGATCGATGGAGAACGGTCTGTATTATGTCTGTTGTGCGTACGCCTCCGCAGCCGCATGCAGATAATAAGCCAGCCCCGTCTGCTGCTCTTCCAGCATCCGGAGATGAAAGTCGTCATTCAGGAAAAACTTCGTTTGACCCGCAAAATCCGCAGCCGTAAAGGCGTGACCCTGCTCATTCATAAACTGCAGATGATCGCGAATCGAATCTCTTACTCGCGCATCATCGTGCTTGATCCCCGTTTTCAATGCGTTTGCCATGCCTGCCATAAAGGCAGCCGCTTCCCTTGCCTGCTCGTTCATGCTTGGAACATCGACGGGCTCACCCTCGAGCAAATCCATATCATACTGCTCTTTCAGGTGTTCATTCTGCTCCGTTAAAGCTGCCTCCCATTCTTCTTCGCTCTCAAAACCTTTGAACAATTCCTGAGGCTCCATGCGCTTGCCCTCCTCCGTACTGGTTATGGATATTCTTAAGGTTTTCAGAATCGCATTCAATCGATCCGCGCGGTCCATCAGCAACTTCTCCTGTTGTAACAGCATCTGCCGCCGTTCAGGAGTTTCCTCCATCAGCACCTTGATTTGTTCCAGCGGAAAATCCATTTCCCTGTAAAACAGAATGTGCTGCAATCGCTCCAGTTCGGCTGCACCGTACAAGCGATAACCCGCTTCGCTGATCTCGGCCGGCAGAAGCAAACCGATTTTATGATAATGATGCAGCGATTTAATGGTCACCCCGGACAGCTCCGAAACCTCTTTTACCGTGTATAACATTATGCTTCCCTCCTTCGACTTCCAGTCTAAGGCCTCCCCTTGGAGGAGAGTCAAACACGTTATTTATCTAAGGTTTGTTGCCACTTGAGAATCGTTTCCTGCGGGAAAATATGATTTTTGCTCATTATTTTGCTAGAATGGTCCATTATGCAGTAGTAAACAGAAAGGATGTATAGGAACTATGAAAAGGAAATGGTTAAAATACACCATGCTCTTAGTATCTGTTGGAATCTTGGGGATTATCTCGTACTATACCTACGCTATCATTCAGTTCTCAAATCAAATTTCGACCGCTTCGAATCCGGCGAAGCCAGTGGAAGCTTCGGGTGCCGCAACGGAAGAAATCATTGAAATACCCAAGTGGGAGGGTAAAGAACGCATCAATATTCTTCTGATTGGAGGAGACTCCCGGGGAGACGATGCCGGCAGATCCGACACCATGCTGGTGGCTTCCATCGATCCTGTGACGAAAAGAGCCCATTTATTCTCGATTTTGCGGGACACCTATGTGGACATCCCCGGCCATGGCAAAGGACGACTGAATTCGGCATTTGCTTACGGCGGAATCGAGCTGACGAGACAAACCATCAGCAATCTGCTGGACCTGCCCATACATAAATATGTTTACACCGATTTTGTCGGCTTCATAGCCCTGGTCGACGCCATTGACGGAGTCGACATCGAGGTGGAGAAAGACATGTATTACACAAGTAAAGCCGACAAGCATATGTACGACATCGATTTAAAACAAGGACTGCAGCATCTCGACGGCAAGATGGCGCTGCAATACGTCCGGTTTCGGCACGATGCGAGGTCCGATTTTGCCCGTACGGAACGGCAGCGGATTCTCATGACGGAAGTCGCCAAGAAGATGCAGACCACGGGCTCATTAATTAAGCTTCCCGGCATCCTGGATTCAATTGCACCCTACATCGAAACCGATCTAAGCCCTAAAGAAATGCTGAAGCTGATGGCTCTGGGTTTTGATGTGAATCTGGATAAAATCGACCAGCAGCAGCTCCCCCCATTCTCGCTGCTGACCAACGAGAAGGTCGGTCGGGCACAGGTGCTCGGCGTAGATAAAAACAAATTGCAGCAGTATGTGAAGCAGTTATTCGAAAATGACGCCGGAATAAAATAGCGATCATCGAAAGAGGGCATAGATAGCCCTCTTTTTTTGCGTTAAATCTCCTATATCGTTCGTGGACGCTCATGCAATAAATCTGATGGAGCGGTGCCCGTGACTCGTTTATAGATTCTATAGAAGTAGGAGAGGTCCTGATATCCGAGAAATACGGCAATCTCCTGTACCGTCAGCTGCGATTCCGTTAACAAATACACTGCCCGTTTGATCCGCTGAGCGTGCACGTACTGGCTGATGGTCTGCCCTGTAACGCTTTTAAAGAGTACCGCTGCGTAATTGGGGGTTTTGCCGATGACATCGCCCAGCTCCTCTTTCGTTATTTTCTCACGGTAATGCCGCTCGATATAAGACTTCATCCGGTCCACGTGCAAGTGCTTCTCCGGCGTGATGACGCCCTTGTCCAGCTCACGGCTGATATAAATCAACACTTCTGTCAATAATGCTTCGATCATCAAGACATAATAAGATGGGCGTTCCTGCCACTGCTGATGGATCACCTTCAACCGTTCGCGGATTAACTCATAAACACCCGGTTTAAACTTCAAGGCTTCTTTCCGATCCAGCACGGATAAGTCCGTCGAGGCGCCTTCCGTCCATTGTACGACGATTTGCGTGTGCGTCACGGTAGGGATGCTTTTGCCATAATACGAAACGCCGGCTGGAATAAGCAGCAATTCCCCTTTCTCCATAATTTGCTTATCGCCATTCACCCAATATACACATTTTCCATATGTCACAAGGCTTAAGCGCCATGCTCTTTGCTCATGATCAGCTTCTTCATACCAATCGACACCGCTAATTTGCCTTATTTCTATCGGAGTGACCATAACTCACCTCAACTGCGATACTATAATCCATCCATTGTACTATAGTTCATATCATGATTCGACAAGACAGGCTACAATGTGATCATTAGGGAAGTTTGAATGAAGTCGAAATGCTGTATAAAAGCAGAAGAGAACAAATACAAAGGAGGAACAAACAGCCATGCTAAAAACTAAAATCATTTGTACGATGGGACCCGCGTGCGATTCCATTGAGCTGTTGAAGAACATGATTCAGGAGGGAATGACCGTTGCCCGTTTGAATATGGCTCATGGTGAGCTGGAGGATCACGTCACCCGGATCCGGAATGTTCGCCGGGCCGCAGCCGAATTAAACACGTATGTTCCGATCATGATGGACATTAAAGGACCTGAAGTACGGATCGGCAAGCTGAAGGAGGCTTCCTGCCTTCTGAAACCAGGTGAGGAGCTGATCCTGACTACCGAAGAAATTCTTGGCGATGCCCAGCGCATCTCGGTCAATTATGCCGAGCTGAATCTAGTGGTTAAACCGGGAGACCGCATCCTGATCGATGACGGCCTCGTGGACCTGAACGTTCTCCGCGTCGACGGACCGGACATTCTTTGCAAAATCATCAGCGGCGGGGTGCTCAAACCACGTAAAGGCGTCAACCTCCCTGGGATCAAAACGACGCTTCCCGGCGTCACCGAGCGTGACGTCATGCATATCGGCTTCGGCCTGGAGAACGACATTGAGATCATTGCCGCTTCTTTCGTGCGTCATGGCGACAACATCCGCGAAATCCGCAGCATCCTGAAAGAACGCGGCGCGGAGCATGTACAGATCATCTCCAAGATTGAAAACGGAGAGGGCATGGAGAACCTGGACGACATCATTGAAGCATCCGACGGAATCATGGTTGCCCGCGGAGACCTTGGCGTCGAAGTACCAATCGAAGAAGTGCCTATGATGCAAAAAGAAATGATCGATAAATGCAACCTGGCAGGCAAACCGGTTATCGTGGCAACGCACATGCTGGAATCGATGCAGGTCAATCCCCGTCCAACCCGCTCCGAGGTGAGCGACGTGGCTAACGCGGTGATCCAGGGCGCTGACGTGGTCATGCTCTCGGGCGAATCCGCTGCCGGCAAATATCCGGTAGAATCCGTGCGCACGATGGCGGCAGTCGCCCGCCGCGCCGAGACGATGATCGATTATAAAGACCAATTCGCTTTCAAATCCAGACAGCAGGTAGCCGATATTACCGAGGTTATTAGCCAGGGTGCGGTTAGCTCCTCCCTCGTGCTGAATGCCAAAGCGATCATTACGGCAACGGAGAGCGGATTTACGGCGCGGATGATTTCGAAATACCGTCCGAAGGCACCGATTATCGCGGTCACGCAGCATGAAGAAGTGCTGGCCAAGATCTGCTTGCTCTCCGGTGTCATTCCGGTAAAAGGCGACAAAGTCACAACGACGGACGAAATGTTCGAATCCGCGACCCGTAATGCCATCAAGACAGGCTACATCGAAAAAGGCGACATTATCGTATTGTCTGCCGGCGTGCCGATCGGTCAATCCGGTAACACGAATCTGATTAAGATTCTGCAAGTGTAACTTGTATTTTCCTAAAAAGACCTCCCGGTGATTTAATCGGCGCCAATCCATCCCTCTGGGCATATAACTAACTTAGAGGAATAAGCGCGAAAGATGATCTGCACTGCCTATGGGAGGTCTTGAAATGGTTGTACCGCATCATTCAATGGAGGGCCAGTGGCAGCAGCCTACTGTCCCTCATTGTAAACAGACCCATAGCTATACAAGTCCGTACCAGATGCTCTTTCACTGGAGCCGCCTGGACTGGAACTTCCCGACTCTCGCGATGAAGCAGCGATTCGAGGAGCGCCAGGATTGGAAGCACTGCATGCCTGCAGGCGTCAAGGTAGACCGGCAGGGACGCTTCTATGTATCGGTTCCGCGCTGGGCTGAAGGGGTTCCCGCTACGCTGAATACCATTGCGATGGTGGACGGCAAGCCCGTACTGGAGGCTTTTCCAAGCTGGGAGTGGAATACGCCGGGGGATGTTCGGGTGCTGCAATCCGTCCTTGGCTACGAGATTGATGAACATCATCGGATGTGGATTCTGGATCAAGGAAAAATCGCATACGATACCTCGCCCGTAGGCTCGCAAAAGCTGCTCATCTGGGATCTGAGCGCGAACCGCCTGCTCGACTCTATTGTCATTCCGGACGATATTGCCCCGCCCCGAACATCGTTCCTGAACGACATCGTGGTGGATAACCGCAACGGTTATGCCTATATTACCGATTCGGGCTCCGGCTGGCCGGACCATCCGCTGTATGGCGGAATCATCGTCTACAATATGAGAACGAAGAAATTTCGGCGCGTCCTCGACAGTCATTACAGCACGCAGGACGTCCCCCGTTTCCGGTTTGAGATCGATACCGAGCCGGTATACCGCAACAAGCCGATTCGGATCGGCGCCGATGGCATAGCTCTGTCCGCGGATCGCGGAACTCTATTCTACTGCCAGGTAACGGGGCGCAATCTGTACGCTGTCGATACGCGGCTTCTGCGAAATTTCGATATTCCCGATTCGATCATCCGGGATTCCGTTCAGACCCTGGGCAGCAAGGGAACGACAACCGACGGCATGCATGCCGACAATCAAGGCCGTGTATTCTACACCATGCTCGAAGGCAAGGGAATCGGTTACTATTCACCGTACACACGCTCGTTCAACAAGCTGCTGTCCGACGACAGAATGCTGTGGGTAGACGGGGTGGCTTTTGATCAGCGCGGCTCGATCATCTTCAACAACAACCGCCTGCACCGCATGTTCGAGGAGCCGCAGAACATCGACTGGGATGATCCTTACAATCTGATTGTATGGAGAGCCTACATCGGGCGGGACGTAAAGTCGTACTTATATGGTGGATGAGGGTTGTGAAAAAAGGGTTAGGCAGATCGGGCATTCATGCCCTCTGCCTAACCCTTTTGTTATACGAATTTTAAACTTCTGCATGAGCAGATTTAGTCATTCAACTATTTTTTAGGCACCCGGCAAATATTAGGATCGGTAAAAATATCATATTCATCACGACTCGTGCTGGAGAACTCCGATATGACCGCACCTTCCTCTCCTGCCTGAAACCAATGCAGTGTGTCTGGCGGAATGGTGTATTGCTGCCCAGGTGTCAGTTCGATTTCCTGAAATACGGAATAGTAATCCTTACTCTTTGGCGGTACTAGCGCTTGGATCGGAGCAGAGGGTTCCCCCTCGACGTAAAGATATACCCTTCCTGCTCTGCAGCGGAACGTTTCCATCTTACCTGGGTCTTCTCCCACTGGAGGATGCTTATGCTCGGGACAGGTTTGGCTTGGGAATAACACAAGCTCTTTCGCGCAGTATCGATCGGTATTAATGTAAGTAATGAGCTCTAAACCCTGCGTCTCAAGATCATTCAATCCGAAGGAAGCCACCTCAATCTCGTTCATCTCGTCTGGCGACAGGATGATTCCGGCGTTATGAAGAATTTCCGCCGTACGTTTCTGCGCGGCCTTCACTTGACTGTGAGTCAGCATTAACATTTCGCCTCCTTTGACGTCAATCATTCACGCGTATTGTGTCTCCATTCCCATGAAACACTGACGCCGCTCCATGCACTTTGGGATGGTATCCCGAACGTGCTATCTTTGATACATGCTGCTGCCAGCCTGAGTCAATTCGGGATGCAACTTCCTCCCATGTCGGGATTCCACTTGTCGCATCCGGTCGTTCGACATTACACGCCCCCGTGCCGACAGCCATAATCAGCGACTCTTCCGGCGTCATTCCCTGCATGAATGCGGACAAAAAGCCTGCAATCGTACAGTCTCCAGCTCCCGTTGTCCCCGCTGTCTCTACTATGAAGCAAGGAACCAGAAGTTCCCTCCCTAACCAATCTGTTAAACGTTCAGGGCGATAACGCCCCATGTTCTCCAGCCGGGCTGATTCAGCCGTACTGCGCATATATAGACCATGCTCGCCAAGCTTAAGCACGACTACTGCGGCCCCCATGCCAAGTAATTCAGCGGAAAGCTCCTGCAGCAGATCGGGACCGATCCGGTCCATGATATGCTCGCTTCCGTATTTTTCGACCATTTCCTCATAGCGCTTTTTGTGAAGCATATATAGGATTTCTTCCACGCTTGGCAAAAATAAATCCACGGAGGGAAGCACATTTCGCAACACTTCCCTCCAATCAACATGTCCGGCCAATGAGTTCGCATCGGGTTTCGCCATATCCAGCGATGTCGTGATACCTGCTGCTTTCGCCCGCTGCATCAAGGCTGCCAGCTCGCAGCCCCCTTGCTCATACATGCGCCTCATCAGGGGGGGATAACCGAAATGGAATAAACCCGCTTCTTCTAATGTACGCTTACTGACATCTTCAGCTCCGAATGTATCGTTGGCGCCTGTACAGTGAAGGAACATTCGATCTACCTTCAGTGGACTCAAAACGATTGTATAGGAGCTCGATTCTCCCTCTGATACGATCATGCCTTCTGCTAACGATTCATGCTCTCTGCGAATCAAGGAGAGGATCACTTCGCCGAAAATATCGGTACCCACCTTGCCCATGAGCCGTACGGGCATACCAAGCCGATGAAGCGCAATACCTGTATTGGCAACCGCTCCACCGGTAGCCAGCATCGCCTCTCCGACGTTTAATAACTTCCCCGGCACCATATGAAATGGTCCGTCCTGAATGGAGGGGATAATATCAAGGCAAATATGACCACCAACAATGACATGATAAGGAAGAGTATGTTTTTCAATCAATTTTACGCCCTCCACGGGATCGGAATGGTGTTACCGGATCGATTCGATTCCAATGCAGCCGTAAACACCCGATGGCTCCCTTCCGCTTCCTCAGGCGTTGCGCATCGGAAAGGTTGGAGCATGCCGTCCGATCCGTTAACCAGTTCATCGCAGAAAGCCGCCCACATCTGGAGGATGGAATCCGAGAACCCAAACTCAAATATCCCTCCTGTGATGGTCGAGTAAGCGGATTTGTAAGGCGCATCCATGACATGCCATGCCTGGCTTCCGCCTGGCTCATACGGAAGCCAGGATACCTGCTTCGGATTTTTCGTCGTGAATTCAGCGGACATCGCCGTCCCTTGGATACGGATAAACCATGTGTTCGCATGACCGGGAGCTATTCGTTTAGTCGAAAGCAGCATAGGAAAGCGTTGAAGCGATGTTTGTACGTCGCAGGCCAGAATCGCATTGTCCCATGTCTCGCAAGGCTCCATCCCCCCCTTACCATCTGGCCGCTCTTCTATCACGTTCCTCAACAACGCTCTTACATTCTGCGGATACCAGCCGAATCTCATGGGCAGGTGCAGTACATGCATTCCAAGATCACCCATACATCCATATTCGCCATTAGCGGAGATTCTTCGCTTCCAATTCATCGGTTTATTAGGATCGAGATCGCTCGAATGCCAAAAGCCTGCTTCAACTTCAATGATCTTTCCAAATTTCTCTTCTTGCACCCACTGGGAGATTTGCAGGGCACCCGGAAAAAAAGGGAATTCCGAAGAACAACGCACGAGGACAGACGGGTTCTCATCTAATGCTGTACGGATCGCGAGATTCGCTTCCCGGTCGATTCCAAACGGTTTCTCTCCAAGGAGATGTTTTCCCGCTCGGATAATATCGGTATATATTTGTGCATGCAAATGATGCGGTACGGCACAATAAACGGCGTCTACCTGCGGGTCTGTTAACAGTTCTTTGTAATCGGTATACGAATGTTTAACGCTGGGGATCTCTTGTTCAAACCAGGCCGTGGCTGCTCGGTTTGCATCACAAACGGCGGTAATGGACGGTATAAAATCGACATCGGTCAGATGGCACCATCTGGCAGCAGCACTGGCAAACTCTTTTCCCATGAGGCCGCATCCGATGACACCGAAACGAATGGTTTTTTTATGCCTCATCCGCCATGTCCTCCCCGTTTAAGATCGCAAGGGCCATCTCTGCGCTGCAGCCTCTGTGCACAATTTCCATTAAGGCCTGCGTCATACGTGCTGGATGGGGATGCTGGATCACGTTCCTCCCATATACAATGCCGGATGCTCCTTGATCCATCAAACTCACGGTACGGTTCACAATCTCTTCATCGGAGGCTCGGCCGCCTCCCCGAACAAGCACGGGTACTCCAGAGGCAGTCTCTATAACCCGATGGTACTCCAGGATGTTATCGCATGGATCCGCTTTGATTACATCGCCCCCAAGCTCAACGGCCTGTCTGACAAGGGGAATGATTTTCTCAATATCACCGTCTACCATGTAGCCTCCTTTCGCTTCATTAGGCAGCATCACAAGCGGCTCCACCATGAGGACCATACCGTAGCGTTCACAATCCGTTTTTAACTTCATGACATTTTTCACACATTGGTAATGCAGCTCTGGTTGATTCGGTAGAAGAAGCAAATTCACACATACAGCTACAGCATCCATTCGAACCGCATGCTCGACGGCATGATCTATTACTTGGCTAAATAAATAATGAGGTAATTCTGGACCATAGATATTTGCTGCATCGGTACGCAGAACCAAGCCAGGTTTGCATTTACCAGGAATATGCTGCAGCAGCTTGGATTGGCCAAGGCTAAGCTGAATACAATCCGGGTTGGCTTTTACGACGGTTTCGACCGCTTGTTTCATGTTTTCTATGGATTGCAAAAAGGAATACTCATTAAAAAAACCGTGATCGATGGCTACGTCAAAACACTTACCCGCCTCACTGAACATTCTTCGTAACCTTGCATCTGCCCTCATGGTCACCCATCTCCAATTCATTTATTTCTTCACAACCTTAAACAGGTCTAGTTCTTTTTCATAAAGTGCTTTAAGTGCTGTCATTTCTGGATGGAGCTTTCGTTTCTCCCATTTCCGTTGCTTGAATAGATTCTCTAGACGCCAGGGAGGTTCTATGAACCAAAATTCAGCGTATTCCGATCAGGTTCAGTACGCGGATGATGCCCCTTAAAAGACAGGACGTATTCCGAATTCCACTCTGGTCGGTTGACGACGATCAATTCTAACCTCATTCTGCCGGTTTCCGAACGAGGGAGTTTGATTCTGGCTGTTGGTCCGCGCCGATTCTCATTAGATGCCAGATCGGCATAATCCCATGCCAACACGAATTGTCGTTCACTCGATCCAACGGTCAACCAGGCTTCGATCCGGCCTGCCGGGACCTGCTCCGCGCTGTCATTCAACATCCATAGTTCAGGCTCAAACCATTCGCCTTCTTTCCAAGTAAACCTTGGAATGCGTGCGCTTGCGAGGACAGGTCTGCATGAAGCTTGCACTGCATAATAAGCCGGCTTCGGCTTGGCCGGATACATGATGATGCTGTTATTGGCTGCAGTCGGCCAAGGCTCGTTATAACACCAATTCAGGGCCATGGAGCATATCGGCTTTTGACGGCGGGCTTCTTCATAGATACATTTGTACCCTTCCGACTGCAGCAGCTGACCGTACTCCACCAGCTGTTCCAGCGTCTCCCAGGGACCGAGATAATGCTCAATCTGGTCGGCCATCAGCCACATATTATCTGACAACGCATGGAATGCGTGATGACTTTCCCAAGCCGTCCCGGGTCGTGGCGGATACAGTTCATCAGCGGGAATAAAGCTCTTTAACTGCTCTACGGACGACGGGGAAGGAACACCAAATTCGGTATATGCGGTGTTCCTGGCCTTAGGCATGGACTGGAGCACATCCTCGCCGTTCCGGTATTGGAACATATAATGTCCATGCCCCATGCCCTCGATCGGCGATGTCATCAAAAAAGGGGTACGGGGATCCAGCATGTAACAGTTCGCATTTAAAAGCCTGAGCGGCAACGATTGATCCGTCATTTTGGACCAAGAATTGAACAGCTCATTGCCGCCGCACCACAGCACCACCGACGCATGCCTCCGAAGACGCTCGATGATCGAGCGCGATTCCTGATCCAGCACCCGGAGATAAGCAGGGGTGTCCGGATATTGGTTGCATGCCAGCGGGAACTCCTGCCAGACCATTAGCCCGATTTCGTCGCATCGCTCGAAAAAGGATTCCTTGTTGACAATCCCTCCTCCCCACACCCGGAGCATGTTCATATGGGCTGCCTTGGCCAAGTCCAGCAGGATTCCGTAATCCTCTGCGCGAATTCGCCCCGGGAAAATGTCCGGGTTTACCCAGTTCGTGCCTTTGCAAAATATCTGCCGGCCGTTGATCTCCATCGTGATCGGCGGATTGCTTCGACTCTTGGGAAACTGGGAGGGCTCCTTCCATGCCCCTTCGTGCATCACCAGCCTTGCGCGTCGGAAGCCGATCCTCTGATGCCTGCTGGATGTCGATGTGCCCGAACTATCCGCCGGCTTGAAACTCACCTCCGAGCGGTACAGGGGCTGTTCACCATGATCATGCGGCCACCATAGCCGAGGCTTCGAAAGCCTCTTCTGTATCGCATGGACCGGGCTTTCACCGTTTACAGCCCATGCTTCTTCAAATACCGTCTCCCCCTCGGGACCGATCAGCCTCCATTGCAGCTCCCCCGCTGCAGGTTGGCTAAGACGCACTTGCAGCTCCAATGCCGCTTCATCCAGCGTTTCTGTTAATTCATAACGCACCTCAGAAGACGCAAGATGTGCTTCCGGCCTGACGACAAGGTACGTATCGTCCCAGATTCCGAGCGGGATCAGGCGAGGATGCCAATCCCACCCGTAGCTCACCGCCGGCTTGCAGGAGTGATCCGCCTGATCCCGGCTTCTAGGCGCTCCAAGACGCTTAGGGACAGGATCGATCACGATCTCCAGCAGACCGCCCTCCCCGCGTAAGCGCTCCGTCAGGTCCAGTTCCACTGGCGTGAACATTCCCTCTTGCTGCAGCAGCTCGGTGCCGTCAAGGCGAATATGAAAGCTGTAATCGATTCCTTTCGATATGAAATAGAGCCGCTCGCCTGGTGAACTTGCCGGGGGGCGCAGCCAAGCCCGATACGTCCAGGTTTTATCCTCCATCCATTCATATTGACGCCAATTCTCACCATAGGTGTGATCCCCCCATCCTTCAGCTCGAGCCCAATCCAATTGGACTGCGCCGGGTACGGTGGCAGGGACCCAGCGATCCGGAGCTTGCCCCGCATGATCACTCCAGCCTACTTCCCATTCCATTGTCTGTCTGGTGACCATATCCAACCTCCATTATCTAATCATTGCACGATCATAGATTCAGATTCAGTGTGTGCCCAGATGCTTTTTCCGTGCTCTCGCCGTTCTTGAATAACAAAATATACTCGGAATCCCACTCTGGCCTGTCAGTCACGACCAATTCGAGTTTCATTCTGCCGGAGGCCATGTCAGGCAGCAACCATCTTGCAGTCGGGCCGATCTGGTTCATACCAGGCGGGATAGAAGGAAAATCCCACTCCTGCAATAACAATTTCTCACCCGCACCGAACGTTACATACACTCCTATTCGTCCAGGCTTGATGTTGTCGGGACTATCGCTCAGCAGCCATAGCTCTGGCTCAAACCATTCCCCTGGCCTCCACACAAACTTTGGTATGCGAGCGCTTGCAAGGACAGGCCTGCATGAAGCTTGCACTGCGTAATATGCCGGCTTCGGCCTGGCCGGATACATGATGATGCTGTTATTGGCTGCGGTCGGCCAAGGCTCGTTATAACACCAGTTCAGGGCCATGGAGCATACCGGCTTTTGACGGCGGGCTTCCTCGTAGATACATTTGTACCCTTCCGACTGCAGCAGCTGACCGCGGTCCACCAATTGCTCCAAGGTCTCGCTTGGCCCGAAGTAATGCTGGATGAGCTCCGGCATCAGCCAAGTATCCCCCTGCCAAGCGCCGAATCCGTGATGAGACTCCCATGTCGTGCCAGGTCTAGGCGGGAACAGCTCTTTGGCTGGGATAAAGCTCTCTAATTGTTCAACAGATGCAGGTGAGGGTATGCCGAACTCGGTGTAAGCCGTATTCCTCGCCTTAGGCATGGACTGCAGGACATCCTCGCCGGATTCATAACGAAACACGTAATTCCCGTGAGCCATGCCCTCGATCGGTGATGTCATCAAAAAAGGGGTATGGGGATCCAGCATGTAACAGTTCGCATTTAAAAGCCTGAGCGGCAACGATTGATCCGTCATTTTGGACCAAGAATTGAACAGCTCATTGCCGCCGCACCACAGCACCACCGACGCATGCCTCCGAAGACGCTCGATGATCGAGCGCGATTCCTGATCCAGCACCCGGAGATAAGCAGGGGTGTCCGGATATTGGTTGCATGCCAGCGGGAACTCCTGCCAGACCATTAGCCCGATTTCGTCGCATCGCTCGAAAAAGGATTCCTTGTTGACAATCCCTCCTCCCCACACCCGGAGCATGTTCATATGGGCTGCCTTGGCCAAGTCCAGCAGGATTCCGTAATCCTCTGCGCGAATTCGCCCCGGGAAAATGTCCGGGTTTACCCAGTTCGTGCCTTTGCAAAATATCTGCCGGCCGTTGATCTCCATCGTGATCGGCGGATTGCTTCGACTCTTGGGAAATTGGGAGGGCTCCTTCCATGCCCCTTCGTGCATCACCAGCCTTGCGCGTCGGAAGCCGATCCTCTGATGCCTGCTGGATGTCGATGAGCCCGAACTATCCACCGGCTTGAAACTCACCTCCGAGCGGTACAGGGGCTGTTCACCATGATCATGCGGCCACCATAGCCGAGGCTTCAAAAGCCTCTTCTGTATCGCATGGACCGGGCTTTCATCGTTTACAACCCATGCTTCCTCAAATACCGTCTCTCCCTCGGGACCGATCAGCCTCCATTGCAGCTCCCCCGCTGCAGGTTGGCTAAGACGCACTTGCAGCTCCAATGCCGCTTCATCCAGCGCTTCTGTTAATTCATAACGCACCTCAGAAGACGCAAGATGCGCTTCCGGCCTGACGACAAGGTACGTATCGTCCCAGATTCCGAGCGGGATCAGGCGTGGATGCCAATCCCACCCGTAGCTCACCGCCGGCTTGCAGGAGTGGTCCGCCTGTGAACGACCTCTGCCGGGAGGTGCGCCAGGACGCTTGGGGACAGGATCGATCACGATTTCAAGCAGACCGTCCTCCCCGCGTAAGTACTCGGTCAGATCCAGTTCTACCGGCGTGAACATCCCCTCTTGCTGCAGCAGCTCGGTGCCGTCCAGGCGAATATGAAAGCTGTAATCGATTCCTTTCGATATGAAATAGAGCCGCTCGCCTGGTGAACTTGCCGGGGGGCGCAGCCAAGCCCGATACGTCCAGGTTTTATCCTCCATCCATTCATATTGACGCCAATTCTCACCATAGGTGTGATCTCCCCATCCTTCAGCCCGGGCCCAATCCAATTGGACTGCGCCGGGTACGGTGGCAGGGACCCAGCGATCCGGAAATTGCCCCGCATGATCACTCCAGCCCACCTCCCAGTTCAACGCCGTGATCTTCTTCATGCTGCACCCACCTCTACTCCAGGATTTGGAGTTAATCATGTGCATACAGGCTGCGATTCAGCCCCCTCTTCCCGAATATGCCCTCAATTAGATATTCAATTGTGCAGTCAATGTCACCGTATGTGTTCACGATCGTATCGATGGAAGTCTCGTATTCTTTATGCACATAGGAATGAAAATGAGACACAAAGATGATCGGCGTACCCAACTTGCTCCACCCGGCCATCATATTTCTGGCAACCTCATCGTGCAGACGAACGACGTTCAGTCCGTAACTAAGCTTGCTTCCAATCGAACATATAACAAGATCATAGGCCTGTTCGCACATCGCACGGTATAGATTGTCGGGTCCCGGGTCAACCCACTGAGTCAGCTGGTCTGTATGTTTTCCGAGTTCATCTTTCATTTTGTCGTAGAGCTCCGCATATCGATCAGCATGGTTCATGATCACTACATGAAGAACTCGGGTCTGTCTGGTGATCGGATACGGTATCAACTGCTTTCGGTCTCTTACGACAGTGATACTCTTAGCTACGACTTCCTTAGCTGCTTCAAGATTACGAATCGGATTGGATGCTTCGACGACTCGGTGCGTTCCATCCATCAGTCCCAACTGAAACTTGAGTGACACAATTCGAAGAGCCCGCTTTTTCAACGTGTCGATCGACAGCATACCGGTCTCAAGACGCTGTTCCATCTCCCTGTAGAATATGTCATCCATTCTTGTGAAGAGCAGGATGTCGCAGCCATTCTCTAATGCCAGAGCACAGGCGTCAAAATAATTTATGTACCCTACAAGTCCCCCCATCTCCACCGCATCGGTAACGATCAGCCCATCAAACCCAAGCTCGCCGCGGAGCAGGTCAACCAGAAGCTTCCTGGATATCGTGGCAGGCGGATAGGTTCCCGTCGCCTCATCGATCTCATCAAAAGCCGGCAAAGATATATGACCTGGCATGATCGCCATCGCGCCATCGTCAATGAGATCCTTGAACACTTTGCCAGGTCCAGCTCTCCATTCTTCCCTCGATAATGGATTCACTGGGGTCGTCAAATGTTGATCATATGTTCCAAATCCATCCCCTGGAAAATGCTTGATCGTTGCCATCATGCCATGGTCCTGAAGACCCCGCATATAAGCCGACACCATTTTTACCGTATGTTCCGGATCCTTACCCGCGCTTCGTATGCCGACGACAGGGCTGTCCGGGTCGTATGCCAGATCCGCGACCGGCGAGAACGTCCAGTTATATCCGAGCTCACCGGCTTCCTTGGCAGCAATGGCTCCAACCTCATAAGCCAGTTCTTCTGAATTGGTTTGGCTGATCGACATCATCGACGGGAATTTCGTTGCACCAAGCACCATATTACCTGCACCGCATTCAAGATCACTGACAATAAACGGGGGGATCTTGCATCTGGATTGGAATCGTTCGATTTGCTGCTCAAGCTCCTCCCGCTCCGTAGGATGGAAAAACATCGCTCCAAAGGTTTCCGTCCGGTCCGGGCCCACTCTCGTATACGTCGGGCAGCATACTTGGTCCAGCAACTCCCGGTTTGTTAAAGAATCCACGACTTCCGCTGCTGCTTGTGAGAGTTTAATTGTAAATTTCATATCGCTTCTATTCCCTCCTTAATCTGCATCATTACTAAGGCACAATCGCAGCGTGCGCCAGCAGCACATCTCTTACTTCCTCCAGGTTCACCTGCCGGACCGATATATCATCCCGAGCAGCAATTGCAGCGGCGGCGCCAGCTGCCTGCCCCATAGCCATGCAGCTGGCTTGAACCCGGTAGGCCGAATGAGCAACCCGGTCACCGGAAGCACATCGCCCAGCTGCAAGCAAATGATCGCTTCCGCGAGGTACCAATGCCCCATAAGGAATGGTTGGTACCACACCTTCGGCCAGAGGCCGAACATCCGTCGTATTGGAATCGTGCTGATGGATATCGATCGGATAGTAGCTGTAGCAAACCGCATCCGGCCATCGATAGCCACTGATATAACGGTCCGCGTCTACCCATTCTTCTCCGGCAATACGCCACGTTTCCCGAATCCCGCATTCATTGGCAAAATACTCAACATACAGCTGTTCGCAGCCGGGAATGCCCCTGAGCAAACTGTAAATGCGCATTAGCGCCTTTCTTGCTTCAATTTCAGCATGGGACTTCGTCAACGAAGTTGAACCATCAATATCGGTAATATGCAGCGAACTGCTTCCCCTGCTTTGGAGCTCCCTGTACAACGGGATTTCTCCTGGCAGATGATCGGTCCTCCTGATATTTCCAGCTTGCAAGGCGGTGGAGTAAGCCTCTTTCAATGCGGTGACATCGACCTGTTCCATCTGATATCCGCCAAGCTTATAGACCAGTGTTCCCGGCTGCAGCACTTCCCCCTTTACCCGCTCATATCCCATCAGTCCTGCCATATTGGCATCGCCGGTTCCATCCACCATCTTCTTGAATCCAATAGCTGAAAGTCCTGATTTTCCTGCTGTCATCAGCCGGCGCTCCTGACCCTGCACATAGACAGCTGCCGGCATTTCATGGTAACGAAGCACGACACCGGCTTCCAGGCACATTTCTTCAAGGATGGTACTATATACAAATCGATTGACCCTTATTTGGTGTTCCCAATGCCTATTCCCCACCGATTTGGTGAAATCCGGCAGGGTCGCTCCTCCTTTGGCCACTGTACGCTCAATGGCTTCCCAACCTATGCCTCCAATGACCTGCTTCCCACATGCGTGAAATAGACCGGGGAAATCGACCGCTGCCACCACCGTTGTGCCGCCAAGGATACTATTCTTCTCAATAAGGGTGGTCTTTGCCCCTGCACGTGCTGCTTGAATCGCAGCCGTAAAACCTGCAGACCCTCCACCGACAACAACAACATCATAGGAATCCGCTAACGGATACTCTTTCATCCACATCCTTACTACACCTCTTTCATCCTGTTATTCCAGCAGACCGCATGATGATTTCATGTTACCGACTCCAATTTGAATTCGACATGATGAAATCGTTGTTTTTATTGAAAATATTCATGACCTCGCAACGTGAATATTGAACTATTTTTAGATTTTGTTGAAAAAGTAATGGTGGTGGGCTTCGCGTCCGCATTTCACCAAAGAACAAAAGAAGAGACTGTCGCCTCCATAGATCATATCTATGAAAGGGACAGCCTCTGATGTAAGACTTTAGAGAAACTTATATTGCGTCATCAGGGAGATGGAACGATATCGATGTGCGCCACGTCGATGTTATTGAAAGCTACGGCACTGTTGTTATGAATTTGAATCGTATGTGTGCCTGCCGACAGCGTTCCCAGGCTTCCTTGATAGTTTGACCAGCTGCTGCCCGGTGTGAACGCGCCATTCGATACATTCTGCCCATTCAATTTCACCTGGAAGGACGGAGCTTCCCCTTCACCGTAAGCTTTAATCGTAAAGTCATATTTGCCTGCGGCGGGGATATTCACCGTCCATCCTGCGGTACCCGTCCGCCAGATTTTCCCCCATCCATCAGGAGTTTGGGCAGCGCTTCCCGGCCAATCGCCTGCTCCCTTGATTTCGTTCATGCCATTAGCCTCGACTCCCAGGTAACGAGAGGGAGCAGCCGGCCCAGCCGGTGTAATGAAACTAAACACATCTGCGGACGGTGTGGAACCGCTGGCATTATTCGCAATAACCTTCCAATAATACGTCGTGTTACTTTGCAGATTGTTGACTTGATGCGTAGTTCCCGTAACCGTTGTATTGACGATCGGATTCGTTAACGCTGCATGGCTCGAAACAATGACCGTGTAATGATCCGAACCGAAAGGTGCATAAGATTTGCCATCGATAACCTGCGTCCAATCCAGAGTAACGCTGGTGCCTTCCACGGATGCGTTGTTCGCCGGTGATTTAAGCGTAAACGGACCCGGTGCTGCACCCTCGATATCCATATGCGCTACATCGATGTTGCTCTGCGCAACCGGGCTGTTGTTGTATATCTGAATGGTATGTGTACCGGCTGTGACCGTTCCGAGACTTCCTTGGTAATCGGCCCAGCTGCTGCCAGGGCTGAATGCCGCATTCGGAACGTTCTGTCCATCCAGCTTCACCTGGAAGGCAGGCCCGCCTCCTTCGCCATAAGCTTTAATCGTGAAATCATAATTTCCTGTGGTCGGAAAATGCACGGACCATTGCGCAGACCCCGTCCGCCAGATTTTGCCCCAGCCTTGCGGAGTTGCTGCTTGGGTGCCGGGGTAGTCGGATGCGGTCTTTCTCTCATTCATGCCGACTGCATACTGGCCAAGATAACGGGATAGGGCCTCTGGTGTTTCTTCTGTTCCCGTTAGTTCCACCATCGTAATCGAATGAGCTGGGAATGTTCTTGTAAAGCTATTGGATACACCCGTGATCGTATTGCCGGGTATTGTTGGCAGCGTACCGTTCGAGGCAACCTGGATACCGTTAATGTTGGCTCCGGATTGAGAGTTGATGGCCGGTGCGTTTAACACCCAAGAGGAAGCCATTGACTCGGGTATGAAATTGGACAGATTAATGGTTGCGCTCAGGTCTTGGGTCTGATTTTTATTGATTACCATGAGATAGAGCTTGTTATTGACGCCTGTGCGTTTACTGCCCCATATGGTTAAATTCTGGTTGTCGCTGGAGCTTGTCGCTACCATCTGATCACCAAAGTAACGATTTAGCATCGGGTACAGGTAATAGGCTGGCCGCACGTTCTTATTGATGTCCATCAAGCCGTATGCTTGATTGCCCTGCAGGAGAAACTGGGTAACAAAATCCATTTGGTGGTAGGCCAGCCTGCCCAGAACATCGCCCAGCCATAGCGCTCCGGCCATCGTGTCACCAATCCCTGCACCTTCCTCACCTCCAGTCACTTGACCAAGTTCAGTGATGCCCAGTAAAGCTCCTGGTGCGTACTGGTCACGATAACTGACGAGATTATCCGTCGGTGTCGTGTCGGTAAATTGATTCGCCCAATTGATGTAGGAATTTGGATAATCCGTCCCTTCGTAGGTCAATAAATTGTCGATCGTAGGAAAAGAGGACGAATTGGGATTGGTCTGACCGCCCCACAGCGGATACCAATGGATCGATATAGCATCCAGCGGCTTGTTAAGGTCAGCCAAAGTAGAGAGAACCGGCTTTGTCCAGCTGGTCATCTGCATAGGCTGCGCATTTGCGGGACCCATGATCGTAATGGTGGGATCCACAGCCTTCATAGCATCCGAATATTCCCGGATTCTGGCTGCATACTCAAGTGGTGTAACTGCATAGGCATCGCGGAAAAACTCTGGCTCATTTCCGATTTCCCAATATTTGATATTATAGCCCTTCTCAATATTCGCGTACCTCACCATATCGGCGGCCATATCTTTGTCATTCACTTTGGCATTAACCGTGATAAGTGGCTCGGCTCCAACTTCCTGCACCAAACTCATAAAGCTGTCCAAGACATCCGCCGCGATCGTTCTCGTGTACGGATTGGGACCCGTATGCCATTCGTATGAGTTCGTGCGATCCCAATAGGCCATATCAGCCTCGACGCCAGCAGGGAATCGTATCATTTTAATGCCTGCTTCTTTAATCAAATTTACATACTGTTCCGATCGAGTGCTCACCGGATGGAACTCATTTCTTGTCCACAGACCAATATTCGTTCCTCGGATCTCATCTTTCATCGGCGCCACTACCGTATCGGCATCAACCATCAGCGTAGCATCAGCAGCGTATGCCTTGGACGTATGCTCCATCAGCGGCAAGCCTCCTCCATAGACCATGCACATTACACACAACCATGCAGCGAGAAATTTGATTCCAGTTCGCTTTAACACCACCATATCCCTCCTAATGAATGCTTAATAGAAATACGGATTTCACCTCCATCAAAAATGGTTTGGACATGTTGAGAATCATAAAATGACTTTTTCATGTTACATCTTTAAAATTCAGGTCAACATGATCTATTCGTTGTTTTTATTGAAGAATCTTAGGGACTTCGGCACATATTGAAATATCTTCAGGTGAAGTTGAAAAAAAGATCATTTTCCCCTCCGATGCCTGTGGGGAAAACGATCCTAAAGAGATTTATTCCAACACCGTTTCCAATAGCAAAACCCAATCGTTGCCTCTTCCGCTGGTAGGTGGCTGGAAGACCTGTATTCGGGAGTTGGGGAACCTTCCAGCTTCTATAAACTGGCCATTTCGCGGATCATACCATGCAGCTCTCACCTGATCACCCGCAATTTTTCCCATTACAACGCTTGCCGCCACCCCATTGGGACTGTATATCATCACGAAATCCCTTCCTCTGGTTGCCGCCATGTAGTTGGCGCCGGAATGGTTGCTTTCGAGAAGGCTTTGATCTGGCACTCGATCGAGGTCGGGGTAAGCTTCCATCAATGACCGCAGATGCTGCATTTGTGCTGCACCCGGTCGCGATAACGCATCACGCCAATGCATAAGGTAATGATCACCAGGCTTTAATGTCATGGACCAAATACTGTGATGTCCGTACGTGTGTCCGAAAGCGCCTGAAAATACCGCATAGTAGGCAGCTGTTCGAACATCGGAAGCATCAAAATAACCGTTTTCCGGTCGAAAGCCGATGGGTATATCCTCATAACAAGGCTCTGCATCTAGCGTCGGTTTTGTAGGTGTCTTATGATAATCCTCCGTCACCATTCTATGGCTACTGGTAAGACGCTCGCCGTGTCCCGACTGAATCATGTTAAAATCAAGCCAGGTTTCATGATGCAGCTGGTGTGAGGACGACTGACATCCTGCCGGGTGATATGTCATTAAGTGTCGACCTTGATCTCCCTCCCTCAGGCCTTGCGCCATGGCACGTATGATCGCAAAATGATCAAACGTTACCAAGGGGCGATCCCCACCCAGCACCCATATAACGTTCGGCCGATCCTTATACCGTTCCCCGACCCAACGCCCATAAATTGCTGCGTTCTGTTCATTGAAGATCTCCGGTCCCGTTCCATGCTTAAGATGAAACTTATCCCCCCAAGTCGGCAGTAAAGCAACATATAAACCCAGTGACGCAGCGCGATCAATCACATAATCCACGTGATGCCAATAATGGTTCGTTCCGTCTGTATCTGGTAACCCCGGGTCATAAAAACCACCCGCGTTCTGTTTAAGCGGCAACTTTCCGTAAGCATTGCCTGTACACAAGCCATTCGACTCGGCCAATATGACAGTTTGGATAACATTAAATTTCAAGTCCGCGCGATGCAATAAATACTCATCCACTTCTTCGCGATTCAGCTTGTGAATCAGTTCCCAAGCGGTATCTCCCAGCCAGAAGAAGGACGCCCCGTCTTCATAAGACAAAAATCGTTGATTCTCGCTAATCCTTAGTGTTTTCATTGTCGTGGATTGCCCCCTAAACGTTCTAATAAAGTTACCCAACAATTCCTGTACGCTCCACACTTTCTACAAAATAGCGCTGCACAAATAAATACAGAATGATCAACGGCATAATAGAGAGCATCAGCCCGGTATCCACCAGCATCGAAGCATAGAATGGATCAATGCTGGTGGCGGTCTCCAAGCTTGCTCCGGGTACGCTGAACAATAGATAGTTATTCACGTTGGCCGGCAGAGCAACAAGCTCATTGGATAATACCTTCACGCCGCTCAAGAAATTCCCCGTAAAGAAGGTGTCATTCCACTGCCATACGAAGGAAAACAGGGAAACGGTTATAATCGAAGGTATCGCACTCGGTATGATAATGTGGGTGAATGTCTTCAACATGCCCGCCCCATCCACGAATGCCGCTTCTTCCAGGTCCTTGGGCATATTCAGGAAAAATTGCCTGAATATATAGATATATAGGCCGGACTTTAACGCATTCCCAGTCAGTGCCGTCAGGATGAACGGCCAGTAAGTATTCAGTAGATTCAGTCCATCTCTCCCCGTTATCCACTGGTATGATCCGAAGAAATCAAAATTTTGAAAAGTTAAATATAGCGGCACCATAATCGTTTGCGGCGGAACCAGAATGGTAGCTATAACTCCTGCAAATAACAGCTTCGCCCACTTGGACTGCCATTTGGCAAATCCATATCCGGCTAGTGCGCAGGATACTAACTGGAGAATCATCATCACCGTCGATAAGGTGAATGTATTTAACAACGTCGGCCAGTAATTCATAATCTCATATACGATTTTGATATTGCTAAAGGTGAAGTTTTCAGGAATCCACACGACCACAGGATTATAAATATCGGCTTTATCCTTGATCATGGTCACAATTTTAACCAGAATCGGGTAAAGCACTACAAAGACCAATCCAATGAGAAGTATCGCCCTGATCACTACCCAAACTGCGGTTTTCAGCTTCGTCCATGTCGCCGGTGTCATATCTTTTTGCCCCCTTTAGTTATTATAAAATACTCTTTTAGAGACGAGCGCCATGCTGACGGCAAGAATGACAGCGACCATCAAGAAGTATATCCAGGACATCGCCGAGCTGATCCCAAAATCAATATTGCTGAATGCGATATTATGAATTAAGGTTGTCACTTTGTTATCAATAAAGGAGTCGATAATGGAATAGACAACAATGATGGGTATCAACGAGCTGACCATGGGAAACGTAATCTTCCAGAATGTCTCATAACCCGTAGCGCCTTCCATCTTCGAAGCTTCATACAATGATGACGGAATGGATTGAAGGCCTGCCAGGAATATAAGGATCTGCACGCCTGATTTGCTGATGATGGAATAGATGCGATCTACCGCGCCAGTCAGATATTCCACGAAAGTGGGGGGAAATCCGCTTTCGAGCATCATGTTCTCCAAATTCAAACTCTGAAGGAGCTGCATACTGCCTGCATTTTTGCTCCCCGCCATTAGCTCAGACATGAAGCTAGCATCCTCAATGCTTGTCATGACCCCGGAAGCAAGGATAACGGGCAGGAAAAAGACGGCACGGGCGGCTGCTCTGCCGCGGAACTTCTGATTCAAGATGGTGGCAAGAAATAAACTGAAAACGATGATTAACGGCACATTGATGATCATGTCAATTGAAGCCTCTGTGAGCAATCGATTAAAGTCTTGATGCACACCGAGGGCAAAGGTATAGTTTTTAAACCCTATGCCGTTTAATTCATAGCCGCTGCTCGTCATGTTCAACTCGCTAAAGCTAAACCGCAATGAGGTGAACAGCGGGGTCGCAAAGAAGAATAAGAACCCCAGAAACCATGGCGTGATAAATAACATCGCCATAATCCTCTTCTTCTTCTCAAAGCTAAGCGGTCCTGTACGTTTCAAGCCCCCTCACCTCCAACATAATAATCCCGGGCTTTAATCGTAATCCCCTCTATGGTCACGTCATACGGGTTGTAGTTCACCATGACTACTTTGCCGCCGTCATATTCGGTTCTGCGTACATCATGCGCAAGGATCTCATGCGATACAATTCTGCTGTCCGATACATCTCTTAACACCTCATTGACTTCCAGGTAAGCTGCGGCAGCCTCCTCAATCCATGTCTTATAATGAACAGAATTGAGGTGGTTATATGAAGTATCTTTCACGAGCGAGTTTTTTTGATAGATCCAAGTAAAATATACATTCGAGCCGTACTCCAGACATTGCAGTACATATTCGCGAAGTTCCACCTCTTGAGCCAAGTTGTAAGGCATTCCTGCGTAATCTACGTATCCATGGAGTACAATCTGATAAAAGGGGACCGATTCATCCGTGATATGAAACCCGCTGTCTGACATCGGTGCTTGGACAATGTGTCGCGCATAGGGGAACAAGTAGGCATTCCCTCCACTCACCATGAGCTCGGCTTCCGGCAGCCGAGTATGAATCTCGCTTGTCTGTTCCGCAAAGATCGTCTCCGTTTGCGTACGATCGATAAATTGCCCTCTGCGAAAGTTCGAATACAGCTTGTCGCCCAGTCCCCCCAGACTTATACCCTTCAATTCATATGGGCTGTAGCTTTGCAGCAATCGGTTCATCATGCCGGGTAAGAGCTGGGGGGCAAGCATATATTGCGGGTCCCCTTCCCGATCGTAATCCCCTGTGGCAGGATCATAAGGATATAACCCGGCAACATTCCGGTTTAAATGTCGGACGGCAGCCTTGGTCGGAGTATAGGTTAGCGAATGAAACGGATAAAGCGCTGTCATTGAAACATGCGGGTATAAGGCCACTCCGTTTTCCTGGCTGAAGTCATTTAATTCTCTTAATCCACGTTTGCCTCCAAGCACCTTCTCGGGAGACACTTGTGTAGGAACGGTATGATTCACCCCGCCATTAAACCATCCGGTATACTGCACTTTGATATTGTCCAATGATCGCTCCTGCAATTGTTTGATCACGGATTGAGCCTGCTCAAATGTCGTTAGGGCTTGCATCGACTCATACGGTATGCCAAGAAAATGATTCCGTTTGGGTATCGCTCCGATCAGTTGCAAATAGAAGGGCAAATCAGCCTCCGGTTCACGCTTGATCAGCATATTCCGTTCCACTAGATATTCCTGATACGCCAGGGCCATTCCCGTATAATTTGCAGCCTCATCTTCAAGGAACACATAACGGATCACATAATCCGCAGCCGTAGGGCGCTCTTGGTAGGTTGGAATTTCGCGAGACGTCTCTCCCGCCTCTATGCGAATCACCTCTCGGGCAAGCACTTCAAATTCCGCGAATACATGATTATAGGAATTCAGCTGTCCGTTCGTCATTGCCTTCACGGAAGCCACCGAAGCACCATGTTCGATAATCGCTAGAAGCGCCTTATGATTCTTTTGGATTCCGAATACGGGCAAACGGATCGTCTCTGTTACGGATTGCTGGTTTTGATCATACACAGCGGGATCTTCTCCATAGATTCTTTGCTCATATGGAAAAGGAACTGGCTCTTTGTTCATATGAATCAGGCTTCCCGAACCATCAGGCACGAACAAGTAGCCTTGGTCTTTGGGCCCGCCGGCACCGAAGTACTCCAGAACCGAAATATGCCGAATCGGCGTGGCTGCTGAATATTCCACTTCATTTACCGGGACTCTTACTAGAAAATCCGCCCCATCAAGCACATATTCAATTGAAACTTTGAATTTTTCACTATCGTCCGCAGCAAGCGCAATTTGATGCTCCTCATGGTCACGAGCCAGATCCTCTTCCGTATAATGGGCCAGCTCAAACGCTTCAATCGTTCTCCGCAATATCGTTCCTTTAAGCGCATCGTCATAGCGCTCATAGACCTCGGAGTTGTCCCTGATAACATAGGCATGGGTCAAGTGGCGCCTGAAGGAATCGCCTGCTTGTTCCATAATCTTCTCATAACGTTCTTTACTGATTTTCTGCGGCAGCCTATCCAGATTCGATACGGGTTCTCCAAATAGGTAGGTTACCTTCAGTCCGCCATTGATCGGTTCAGCCTTGGCTTGACCATGTGCCACGCTGTCTTCAAACGAAGTCATCCGTACTTGCTGTCTCGACAGATTATCGTAAGTCAGGGATAGGGGCGAATCCATGGCGTATGTAGCTCCCGAATCTTCTGCGCGGCCTGGCGGATTTGAATACCACACTGTTCCCGTCAGATTGTTCCGTACGGCAATTCCCGTATCGGATGCATCATAGTACAGCGACAACAAGCCGTTGGAAGTCACGCCCTCCATCCCCTTAAGTTCAACCTGAGGTTTAGAAAAAACCTGCGCAGTTGCTCCTTCTATATTTACTTCTGTATATGCCGGGACATCCGCAATCTCCGGTTGAAGACCCCAAACGAATATGGCAGCACTACCGAGGAGTAACACAGTTAAGCTAAACATTAATATTTTCTTCATCTGCTGCACTCCCTCAGTTCCGAAATTGTATCTCTTGATAGATGGTAAACACGAATGAGTACATTTGCTGGATCAGGCTAAAAAAAAGTAACCCAAGGAATAAGAGAAAAGCCATTCCTACCAATGTAAGAAAGATGGTAACCAGCGTTTTGGTAACGGTGTATTGATGAACCGTCATGGTACCGACGAAGAGCAAGAAGAGAAACCATACAGCCGCAACCCCGTTGAAGAAATAGTAAAACACACTTTCTTCCTGGGTAATTACATTGCTTAAGATTGTATTAGGTATGAGTATCACTGCAATGGGCAGCAAGGCATAGGCAGTGACCATGCAAATTTCCGAAAAGTTCCCTTCGCCGTCCATCAATGTGGTTAAGGACCAGTTCGCGATACACCACAGAAAATAAGGAAGCAGCACATTACGCATTTGTACTAGACTGTTAAATTCATCAGCATTCAGATTATTGAAGATGTAGCCCCCATACTGATGTTGAATGACGACGCTCATAAAAACTAAAAACACAATAGCGCCCGCGATCCTCAAGTTCCCCATATCATCATATTTGAGATCCCAAAAGCCGGAGAAGGGTCTGACCATAACATGGAATGGGAACAGCAGCAGTTCTTTACGCATGATAGGTCTTCCTCCTCTTTCTTTTGATGGTTCTTTGGATGATGATTCCGGCGATAACGGCGATGGACAGGGACAAGATGCTGCCGAGATGCTCTCTTAGAACATCCTTCCGGTGCCGCTTGAATACCTTGGAATAATTGCCTTTGTCCATGCCAAGCTTGGCATACTCCGTTGCTTCTTTATTCAATCCTTTTCTGAGCAGCGCCTTGCTGATCCCGATATATGCAATTTCATAATTCGCATCGTATTCCACAACCCGGTTCCACAGCTCTGCTGACAACTCATCGTCTCCCTTGAAATGTCCCTTCACAGCTTGATTAATCAACCTACCGATCGGTGTCTCATGAAATACCGTTATATGGTTTAACGCACGGTCAAGCACAAGAATCGAATCCCCTAAATAATCGATGGCCGAAGGCGTTTGAAATGTACCGACCTGCTCTCCCATTTTGCCGAAGATATACAGCAAATTCCCGTCCCAGTCGTATGTGAATATTTTCCCGCGCTTCACATCCAAAGCGCTGTACATCCCGCTGTTTCCGACCGCGATATCCGTAAACAGGGAGGGCCCGCTGTGTTCACCGACAGGAAGGAATTTTAGATCGCCCGACGGGACCCAATACCCTTCTCTGCGCAGCACGTCGATCCCGGTGGGATTCAATCTCTTGATCGGTACCGCCGTATTTGCGTCGGAGTTTGTTGTATAGATAAACCCGTTCTCATCCAGATCCAGATTCGTATATTCTGTCGGGATGAACAGCCGCATCCGGTCACGCTGCGCCTGGGTCGCAATCATCTTCCAGAAGTAGTCTGCCATATTGAAGCGGACCCGGTTCGTGCCGGTAAACCCGGTAAATTTGCCATCCCCATCAAATTCCATGATTCCGTCAAATGTCCCCTGCGCCACGACATATACGCGCTTTGCCTTATCTACAGCCACCTTTAGGGGAAGAAACACAAAGTTATCGATCAAAATTTCCGATTCAGGCGATTCTATGATCTGAACCAGCTTTCCTGCGTCGTCCAAATGAACAACCCGATGGTTCTCCGTATCCGCAACATACATGTCCTTGTTCTCCGTTACATAGATCCCGCTCGGCGCTTGAAACGTATCCGTTCTCCCGGAATGGTCGAATTCGGATACCTCCCGAATGTATTCAAATCGTTCATTCAACACCACAATCCGCGAATTTCCAGTATCCGCAATATAGATTTGCCTGTCCTGAGACACGAATATATCTTTAGGCTGATTGAAACTTCCGGTTCCAGCCGCGGTGCCGCTTATGACACGATCCGGTTTATAGGCGACAGGGGCAGGGATCGTTTCTCCCTTGGAGGAATAATTGTACCCCACGTACGGGGCTTGGGCATATGAGACCGCCCCTGTCGATGTCACCATAGATAGGATCAATAACAGCGCGGCGGATAACCTGACCTTGGGGAAATATCCTTTCACGCTCTCACTCCTTCATTCCTGAGCTGGCCATCGTCTCAATAATGTTGCTCTGGGAAATCACAAAGATGGTGATGGGCACAGACATCATCAGCAAAGCGACAAAAGCACCCGGACCCGCCCGCACAATACCGCCAGCCAGTATTTGACTTAAGGCATAATTCATCGTTTTTAACTCTTCGCTGTAAATAAAATTACCGCCGTCGGTTCCCCATAATACCTGAAACAGCAATATGACAAGCGTCAGCCATGCCGGCTTTACTAAGGGCATCACGATCTGCCAAAAAATACGGTACTCGCTGGCACCGTCGATCTTCGCTGCTTCAAGCAGGGCATCAGGAATTTGTTCCATGAATTGTTTCATCAGATACAGTCCGAGGGAAGCTGCGAGCGCCGGCGCGATAATAGCAATGTAGCTGTCTATCCAGCCTAACCAGGACATAATGACATAGTTAGGAACCGCGGTAACATGCTGTGAGAACATTAGAGACAGGACTACAATGGTGAACAGCACCTTGGACCCTGGAAATCTGTGTTTAGCCAGCGGATAAGCCGCTGCGGAAGCCAGTACGACGTGCCCCACTGTTCCTGCTGCTGTGATAAGCACCGTATTAAACACATAACGTGTGAACGGCACCCAGGAATCGGCCATCAGATGAAATAAATCGAAAAAATTATCCAGCGTGGGGTTGCGCACCAAAAATTTCGGCGGGAACAAGAACAACTCATCCAAAGGTTTGAAGGCATTGTTAATCGTGTATACAAGGGGCAGTGCCATAAAAGCCCCGAACATGCCGAGAAAAATAAAAATGGTAACGTCACCGACCAGCGAGCGGCTCAACCTTTTTTTGGAACTAGCTGCCATTGCGCTCATTTAGGACCTACTCCCCCACTTTCCTAAGAAGTTTCTGAACGATTACATTGGTGCCTACCATGATGACAAACAAAACTGTTGCAATCGCTGATGCATAGCCCATTTCAAACCGAATGGAGCCATAGTCCATTAAATGGGTCACAACGGTATGAGCTGCATAGTTAACACTAGGGAAACCAGCTAATGCAATAGACACCTCAGCAATGGCAAAAGAGGATGAAATCTGGATCACCGCGCCGAACAGAAGTTGTGGACGCATGGATGGCAGGGTAATATACCACAGTTCCTGCCAACGATTGCGGATACCGTCCACCGAGCCCGCTTCGAATAATGTCCGGTCGATCGACTGCAGGCCGGCGATGAAAGCGAGGAAACTTACCCCCAAGCTGAGCCACAGCTGAACGAGCATGACAATCCACAGTACATAACGCTCATCCTGCAGCCATTGAATAGGCTCGAGAATAACACCCAGCTTCATTAAAAACCCGTTCACGTAGCCGTAGCCGTCTCCTGAGAACATAATCAGCCAAATAAAGAAAACGTTACCTGAAATAGACGGAGCATAAAAAATCAAGGTCATTAGGGCACGAAGCTTGGTTGGCAATTCATTAATTAACCACGCAAACAGGAAACAGGCGATATAACTTACGGGGCCCGTAATAAACGCGAACAAAAAGGTATTCTTGATCGCAATCAGAAAGACCTCATCATCGAGAAATAAACGCGTATAGTTGCTCCAGCCGACCCACTTGGGGAATTCAAGCAGGTTAAAACTGGTGAAACTTACCGCCAGCGAGAGCGTTACAGGCAGAACCGTAAACAGAAAGAATAGCAGCATATAAGGTCCCATTAATATATAGGAGTGCCGCATCGCCCACATACGATTCAGCAAGGATGGAGCATCCGGCCTACGGCTGATCCGTCCTTTTGGTTCGACTTCCTGATTCGTCGTTGGTTGCATTGGTAGGCCCTCCTGTTCCTTCACTCAATCCGAATTCCAAACGTTTGATTGCGATTTCATTATTAATAACTGACACGTGATCATAAAGCGCTTCGCGTGGGTTCTCCCCAAGATTGACCACTTTACGGAAGGCATTATCCAGATGCCGTCCGGTAAAGTATCCTCCAGGCACTTCAGGAATGGCCCGGACCCATTGCCATTGTTTCTCCAGATTCCTGTAATCCTTAACCGGCCACGGCAGCTCCTCGAGCGCCTCGATATTCGCAGTCGGATACCTGGCAGCGGCCCCCATAAGGCTCTCCATTTCGCGGCCGAACCTGATTTGCGTATCTTTCTCCGTCCACCATTTCATAAACGCCCAGGAAGCTTCCTTATTCTTGGCCTGTTCCAGCATCATAACCGATGTTCCGCTGCTAGCGACCTCCCGGCGGATTTCTCCATGCTCTCCCGGAGTGCCAGGAACTACGGTAAAGTCCCATAGTCCGCGGATTTCAGGACCAGCCACCGTCAGTAAGTTATACATATTATAGGGGGCAATGCCGATCGGCATTTCGCCAAGACGAAAACGATTCATGAAATCATACTGAAGCGGAAACTTATAGCTGGTGTAAAAATCGGTCCATCGACTAAAGGCTTGCATGGAGTTTTCATGATCCAAGGCGCTTCTTTCGCCTTCCCCCTCGTAGTAGTTTCCGTCTGTTTGGAACAAAAGCATGGAGAACGTCTCATTTGGCGTCATCGTGGCCATCTGTTCCTGAATAGGCAGGCCAAAATTCATATTCCGCTTCTGCAGCTCGGGAATCATGGCGTATACATCATCCCATGTATCCGGTATGTTCAAATTAAGTTCGGCCAGAATATCCTTGCGGTAAAATAACATACTGAACAACTGCTGTTCGGGCAGCGCATAGACACCCCCATTAAACTGAAATGGCTCGAGCGCACTTGGTCGGAACCGCTCGCTAACTTCCTTAAAGTCCGGGAATCGGCTGATATCGTAAGCTGCATTGCGCATCGCATAATTCACCGGATCTGCAATGCCGATTTCCATAGCGACATCCGGTCCCTGTCCGGCCAGAGTAGCCGATAGAAGCGATTTGATATCAACCAGCTTTAAATCCACATGGATGCCCGTCTTTGAAGTAAATCGATCATCGATCATTTCCTTCATTACCTGGGCCTGATCACGTCCAGTTCCAATCCAGACTGTAATGCTTTGCTGGCCTTCTTCACCCGCGTTACCGATTGTGTTGTAATCTTCAATAAAGGAGTACCAGAACGAACCCAACTCATGGCCGATCTTGGCGTGTAGCGGGCGATTCGCAGCGGGCAGCTTCGCATCCTTGGATGCAACGATCATATAATCCATCTGCAGCGGCATTTCACGGATCGTCAGCAGCCAGGTTCCCAGAGAGCCGATATTAATCTTGAATTGATCTAACCGCTGCGCAACCGTATGAGGGTTTTGTGCCATCTCATCCAATTGCCTGGACAGTGTGTAGAGGATTGCGGTCTTATCACTTTTTTCCCCTGTTATATCGCGTAACGTCTCTGCAACGGTATATAAAATATCGCGCTGCTTCTTAAAATCCTCGATCATGCCGGGGATTCTTCGCTCGAGCTGATAATCTCGGTAAGGGTCGGGATTCTCCGAAGTAATCATGAGGATTTTCCGGTAGATGGCATTGAGTTCAAGGACACTGGATTCCGTGGTACGAATTAAAGAGGCTACGTCTCCCAGGTTCACTTCCAGCTTGATGGTATGCAGCCCTTTGGTCAGATGAAACAGGTAGGGCTCCTTTTCGTCACCCAGGGTAATGGTTTGATAGTCCGCATCATAATAAAAAGGGATGCTGTTCACTTCCTGAAACGGCACTTCTCCATCTATATAAAGCTTCCGGTTTGAATACATCCCTCTCACCAAGTTTTGCTTAACCTTGAAAGCGATCTGGTATAAACCATCTTTCGGGATGTCTACCTGCCATTCCATCCATTGACCTGGCATTCGCCAGTTTTGACCCCCGATTACATTCATACGGGTCTTGGAGACGCTGTAGGGTTCCGAGGATGGTGAGGTACGATCAGGAAACGGATACAGCGTCGGGGAAGATTTATACAGAGCATGTTCCCCCTGCACTTTAATCAGCACCTCATCTGCGGGGGAATTGCTCTTCATATCCTCATAGGTGCTCTGGACTTCAGCATAAGTCGGTGCTTCTTCCTCTTGGTAAATCTTGATATAATCAATCACCATCGGTTCGCGCAGCGATACCAAGGTTAGCGTGTTTTCTCCTTTTGGAAAATAAAACAAAAACGGCTTCTCGTATAAGCCATTCGGATCTTTGAAGGATGATTCTTGCCAGGTTGGAAATTCGATCTGGCTTGGACGTAATTCGTTATCCCGGTTATCCCGCTCAAACTCCATTTGTTCGTTCATCCAAACACGATCAAAAATGAAAGATTCCGCTCCCTGAAAAGGCAGCTGGCCGTTGATCCGTAGTTCCCGTTCAATTGCAGAGCTCTTCCCCTCCACGGTATAATAACGAATCCCTATGTTATACAAGCCTTCCTCTTCCACATGAAATGTCCATGTTACCTCCCCGGTCTCTTCTGACATTAACGCCTTCCCGTTCATATCCATAAGATTTGAAACGATTGAAGATCCGTCTGGTGCATGGCTGTAATGTTCGCCCTCAATTTGTATGCTCGTATTAGGCCGCGCGTTACGGCGATGTAAATTCATATAGTTTTGATAGCTGTTTTCTGCAAAGGTCTGCAATCCTTCTAACTCGATCCGCTGACCTGGGTGGCTATCGGCTGTACTATCCCTGAGAAACCACCAACCCACCCCGAGGAGGATTACGAGGAATATAAGAAGACCTCGAAATCTAGATAAGTAACCGAGCATAAGTGCATCCACCCTCTTCACCATTTCGTCATGTCGTTCACGCAAGGTTAGCCGGCAACGAAAGGAAGCGGTTGTTGCCGGCTATTCCATTCCTCAATACCACCAAAACAAGTTACAGAGCATCATCCAGAACCGCCTGCAGCACTTGGCGATGTGTTTCTACAATGGTCGCGGGCGCTAATTTTTCGGTGTAAAGCTCGGTAAGCATTTGGTACACATTCCAGTCCGGGAACAGATCATGATTCATCACCGTATACTGAGGCGATTCCATCATCATTTTTGCAGCCTCAATGTCCTTCTCGTCGGCGAAATATTTTTCCAGCCGATCCTGGCCTTTGTACTCCTCCGTTGGGGTGATATCCCAAATCTTAGACATAATATAAAAAATCTCCTCCGGATTTTGGGTGCCCTTCAGAATGGTCCAGTAGTTCGGCGGATTCGAGACTGATTTGTATCCGTCCCCTTAGGGCCTACCGGAAATTGAACAAACCCCAGGTCTTCGCCCAAATCATTGATGAAGCCCTCCCCTTCCCATTGAAAACCTACATACATTAGGATTTTGCCTTGTGTAAACAAGGTTTTTATTGCGGCTTGATCGTTTGTGATCATGGATTTGCCGGCGAGCTCCTGGGCGAATGTCAATGCCTCAACCGTGCGCGGATCGGACAACATTTCTTTCCCCTTATCCACATCCAATAAGTTTGAGCCGTTGGATACCACCGCGTGTGTCGTCACAGCAAGCTCTGTTCCCGCGAGTCCGTAAGTGTCGCCCTTCGTCACTTTGCCTACAATTTCTTGCAAGGCCTCCCAATTCCAATCGTCTTCCGCCACATATTCATGCAAATCCTTAATGCCGGCGTCTTTCAGCATTTGTTTGTTGTAATAAATTCCGGAAAAGTCCGTGTACGTTTTTTCAAAACCATACAGATGTCCCCCAAACGTACCTACATGATCCTTAATCATCGGATCGATGTAATTTGCGGCCGGTCCGCTAAAATCAATGACCTCATCAAGCGGAGTGATAAGTCCTGAACTCACCATCCCCGGAAACAGTGCTCTTCGTTCCAAACGAACGACATCAGCAAAGGGTTCGCCCGATAAGGCCGAACTTGTGGCCTGCTCTTTCATTGACGCATACGGCGTGGTCACGAACTTGATTGTAAAATTGTGTTTCTTCTGAAGCTCTTCGATATTTGCCTTGATCTCCTGATGCGGCGGTGAATCTCCGAATGCAATGTCCCACCAAGCGGTAACTACAATCTCACGTCCGCCCAGATCGAAATCCATCGTCCACTCGTCTGGATTTTCGGCAACCGCTTCTTCTTGGACAGGCTCCTCTTTAGGTTCTACTGCTACATCGGTGCCCGGTTTGTTTTCCTCAACAATCGGAGCATCCTTTTCCACCGTCTTCGTACTTCCTCCACTGCAGGCAGCCAAGGTAAATACAAACATCGCGATCATCAGCAGTAAGATCCCTTGCTTTGCAATCTTCATAAGCGCTTCCCCCCATAATTGAATTGTTCGTTACTTAGAACTGCATTTGCATGAACTCCCTATCCCTCCCTGCCTCGCTTCTTCTTTCCCTTTACCAGGAAAGCGCTCACAATAAACCGGTAGTAAGTCCTTTCGCTAGAAGGTTGACTAGGTCTCCTGCTCATTCCATGTTAAAAACAAAGCCGATAAGGCAGAATGGTGAAATTTACGGTATAGTTGAACTATTTAGGTTTAGAGTGATTTACGGGTTGAATTTTATTGTGATGGAGTTGAAATTCGTGGACAGGATCACAGGTCCGCTGAGGGTTTCAGTGAAACGATCCAAATACGGAGGCATCCCCTAACAGAAAAAAGGCATCCCGCAGATCTAAGATCTTTTAGGACACCCCTTCAATCACATTTGTATCGGCCCGCCCGGGACCTTACAGCTACATCAACCCTTTACCGCGCCGAGCATAATCCCTTTAACAAAAAATCGCTGCAGAAAAGGATAGACAATCACAATCGGCATGGTAACGAGCATCGTAATCGTCATCTGAACCGATTGGGGCGTCATCACTCTTGCTTGTCCGTTACGCGTCAGTTCCTCACTTGTCATTCCCGCTATACTGTTCGTCTGGCTGAGGAAGTTATAAAGCAAGAGTTGCAGCGTTTGGAGCTTTGGATCTGATACCAAAAAGAAGTTATCAAACCACGTATTCCACTGTCCGACGGCTGCAAATACAGTAATTGTGGCGATAATCGGCATGGACAAGGGAAATACAATGTGCGTGAAAATTTTGAAATAACTCGCGCCATCCATTTTCGCCGACTCCTCCAACGAAGGAGGTAATTGCTCCATAAACGTCTTGATAAGAATAATATAAAAACCGACCAATGCGCTTGGTATAATATAGAGGAGAAAGCTATTTTGCAGTCCATATGTTTTCATTGTTAAATACCAGGGGATAAAACCGGCATTAAAGTACATGGTAATTAATATGAACCGATAAATCAGCTTGCGGAATGGCATCTCCCGCTTGGTAATCAAATAAGCGAAGAAGGCGCTGCACAACACCGTGATCATCGTTCCCAGTATGGTCCGAAGCACGGAGATGATCGCTGCATCGGTAATCCCCTTTAATTGAAAGGCGGCTCTGTAGCTTTCCAATGAGAATCCTGCCGGCCAAAGATACACCCCTTTTTGTGCTTCGAAGGAATCGCTAATCGAGTAGATGAAAATATAATAAAACGGATAGACGGTCAAAATTAACAGCAACATGAGGAATAAATAGTTAACCGTATTAAAAATCAGATCCGATGTACTTTGCTTTCTTATACGCATATATAGTCCCTCCCTAGAATGCAGCACTTCTTAGACAATGCTCTCACCTCTGATTCTCTTAGACAATCCGTTGACCAGAAACAGTAGGATGATACTGATAACAGACTTAAACATCCCCACCGCTGTAGAATACGGAAAGTCATTCATCACCAGGCCAACCCTGTACACATATAAATCTAAGACTTCGATTTTATCCGCCACCATCACATTGTTAAACACGAGGTATTGTTCAAATCCTGCGGATAGTAAATTGCTCACCGCCAGCAGCTGCAGAACGATAAAGGTGGGCATGATGCTGGGTATCGTTATGTGGAAGATAATCCTGAATCTACCTGCGCCATCCACCTTCGCGGCATCATACATTTCGCCGTCAATGCTTACGATGGCGGCCAAATAAATAATCGCGCTCCAGCCTAAGGACTTCCAAAGAAGGATCAAGGTTTGGACAAGCCATACATGCTCGGAATTACCTAATACATTTATCTGCGTGTCCATACCCAAACGTAAAAAAATGGTTTGAATCGCTCCCTCGGAGCTAAACATGCTGAACGCGAGCGAATAAATAATGATCCAGCTAATATAGTGTGGCAGTGTAGACGTGGTCTGAAAAATCCGCTTAAACCGTTCGCTCTTAACCTCGGAGATCATCACGGCAAGCAGCACGGGGATTGGTGCGGTCAGAAGCCCCAGCAAACTCAAGGCCAGTGTATTGGTCAACACTCTGACCATGTTGGGATCGGTTAACATTTCCCGAAAATGCTCAAACCCTACAAATGCGGTTTGGCTCAAAGGGATCCCAGGGCGATAATCAAAAAACGCGTACAACCAGCCAAATAGGGGAACATAATGGAAGGCGAATGCTACGATGATAAAAGGAATCGCCATACACAACAAAATGATACCTTCTTTTCGGATCCGCGGTCGCTCCTTCTTAAGAAGCGGTTGTTGTTCTGATTGATAAGCAGTGTCCACTTTCATTTCTCTCCCTTTGATCAAATGTTTTTCTATATAGCCTCTGCAACCATATCTCAACATTACATGGAAGCTTCTGTATTCTGAATGAACGATCTAATGATTGAATTGAATATTCTAACGTTTACGTCTGGTTTCTTGAACAATTTACAGATTCTCTTGAAATCAGATTTATAAAAAGGAACAAGGGGCCCTGTTTCCAGGTTTCCTTGTTCCTTTTCTCAACGATTAGCTAGTTATTAAGCTTTGCCGGTAATGCTCCGACCGCTTCCCGTCTGTCTGCAATATCCTTGGTATAGAATTCTGTGAATTTATCCACGCCAGCATCTTTGAATGCCTTCAACGCTTCTTCTTTAATCCGATTGAATTCATCGTCGGTCTTGGCCAAAATCAATTTTGCTGCATAACGGGCTGCCAGCTCTTTCACCTGGGCCTCAATCTTTAGCATATCTTCGGGAATAGCCGGGAGCCCCACCTTACCCTCTTTGATCCGTTGCTCTGTTGTTAAATCCTTGCTTATCGTGTTCGCGTCCTGCAGCTTGCCTTCCGCAATTAACTTACCCAGGACCTCACCCGGATGCATAGCACCGTAATGGTCACTGAAATCCTTTTCCAGCTCGGTTATTCCTTGCGCTAAAGCCTCTTGTGTTTGGAATAGATCCAGAGGTGAATTTGTGACAGGATCCAACACGGCCCCACCAATCCCCATCAGATTCGTGTCCAAGGCAATTCCTGTATTCTCCCATGCTGTACCGCCTGCATTCCTTAACTCAAAGGTTTCGTCTTTTATTTGCGGTTTACCGTCGATCATCTCCCAGTGAACGCCCTCAACTCCGCTGTATAGCGTTCGTACTCCTTCATAGGAATATAAATAGTTTAAAAACTGCATAGCTTTTTCCGGGTGCTTTGAGCTCTTGGAGATCGCGTAGCTTTTTCCTGTCCAGCCTAATGGATTCACTCCGCCGCTCCATGCCCGCTTACCTGTTGGCAATACGACGTACCCTTTACCATCCTTAGCATATTTGGAGTTAAAGTCACCCATGGCCCATGTAGCTGGTCCAATTACAATTTGTCCGGCCGTAGCCTTGGCGGAATAATCATTGTTCTTCATCGTCAGGGCATCGGGATCCAGCAATCCTCTGCGATTCGCTTTGTTGTAAAAATCAACTGCAACCCAGAACGTGGAATCTTCCTCCATCAATATGTTTCTGTACTGCGTTTCATCAAGTTTTCTTGCCATGATATCACTATTGTTGGTTGTCTGCATGGTATACCACGCGAATGGGACAATATACGGCCAAAGTCCCCAATCCTGCCACATGGAAACACCGTATATCTTCTTCCCGTCTTCCGTCTGCGGGTGCTTCTGGACGATCTGCTCCAATACATCAAGCAGCTCATCCGGCGTATTGAACGCAGGCGCGCCGATCTCCTTATAGTAATCCCAACGAATCGTTGGTCCGATCGTCAGCGGCGGATAGATCGGACTAGGCTCTGACTGAACTTGCGGCGGCAGGAAGAAAAGCTGGTTTTTCCCTTCGCTCCAGTTCTCTTTGCTGTATTCTACAACGGTTGGAATATTCGCCGTAATGTCTTTTCCATGTTCCTTCAGCATATCATCCATTGGGATAATCAGATTACCGTCAATCAGCTGCTTACCATACTTTGCCGGCTCTGTCCTTACGATATCAGGCAGGTCTCCCCCAGCAAGTAAAACGTTGAATTTGCTGTCGTCCGCTTCTACATATTCAATCTTCACTCCAACCTTCTTCGCGATCTCCTCCGCTATAGCACTGTCCGGATAGGTGTTCCACTTCGATCCGGTTTCAATAATAAGCAGCCGGAGCGTCACGACTTCCTCATTGCTATCCGTCCCCACCTTTTCCGGAGAATCTGGTGTATTGCTTGTTTTGGTATTACTCGTACAAGCGGCAAGCAGCATCGATAAGATGATCAGCACCGCCATCGCCGGTCTGACGATCCCCCTTTTACTCATTGTATTCCCTCCTGGTCCTATGAAATAATTCCCTTCCTCCTTGATCTTAATGGTTGTGATTGTGCCGAAACACGCATAATATTAGGATTCTTTTGAATAATCTACAGATGACCGTTTCTTAAACTGAACAATTTTGAGATGAACTTGAACAATGCCATCAAACCTAACTATGTTTTGGAAGCCGGATCTGTATTTCTGTCCCTGTAAGCTGAGGTACCAACCAAACCCCGTATGCCGGCCCATCATTCAACTGGATCCGCTTGTTCACATTGTACAGGCCGATTCCGTTGCCGGACACGATTACCTCAGTATGATCTTCGCCGCTGCGCATTTTCTGGTTCAACTGTTCCAATCTGGCAGGAGGGATGCCCACACCTGAATCCGTAACAGTTATTATCAGATCATGCGCCTCTTCATGGACCTTGACTTGAATATGGATGGGTTGTCCGTCTTCTTGTCTTCCGAACGTAATGGAGTTCTCGATTAACGGCTGTAAAATAAACCGCGGAACCCTATGATCCAGGTAAGCTTCATCTACATCGATAGAGAAGATGACACTGCTGTTAAACCGCCAATTGATAATCTTAATGTAGTTCTCCAGATAGCTAAGCTCGTCCCTAAGAGTACACAGCGGCTCTTTACTCGTGAAGGCTGGACGTAGAATATTCCCCAGCGCTACGACACTGTTCACGATGTTGTCCGCTTTAATCGAAGAAGCCATCCAACGGATCATATTAAGCGTATTGTATAAAAAATGCGGGTTAATTTGATTTTGAAGCGCCTCCATTTCGAGTTCCCGTCTTTTCTCCTGCATCTCATTTGTTTTATGAATCAGATCCACAATGCTCAGCGACATCTCGTTGAATCGCCGAATCACCATACCAAACTCATTGTTTGGAATTTTGGCAAACGTAATTCCAATTTCCCCACGACTCATATCTTTCATCTTGTGCGAAAGAATACGCAGCGGCCGCGTCATCTTTTTGAGCCAGAAATAGGAAATGATGAACATCACAAGCAGACTGGCCAAGATCACGAACACCAGCAGTGTCTGTGCTGAATAAATATCCACCGATAAGGAATTGAGCGGTATTTCCTTCATCATGTACCAATTTGCTTCATTCAGACGATAGTACATAACCTGAACCGGTGAATTCGTACTGCCGTTATCGTAGCTTCCGTAATCTCCGGCGTGGTTAATGAACGGATTGTAAGGGCTGATGGAACCAACATCATCAGGATTGCTGCTGGAGATCACGATCCCCTTCTCGTTCACGATATACATCTTTCCCTCTTCAGCTTGGAGGGCGGTTGAATAAATGGAAGACAAGTATTCCTCATCCACATTTAGAATCAGCACGGCGTTGGTCACAGACTGATATAGCGGCCTGACCCCGCGCGCCATGCTGACGACCATTCCGTCATTAGGCTTCAGTTTGTAGGGATTGTAATGGCTCTTGTCAATTCCGCCCTGGATAATCATCTCGGGAAAAACCTGATGGGAGCGCTCGAAAATATCGGTTTGCATGAACTCTTTCAGCCACGGGTCGCTTGAATGGACAAGGGTTGTATTGTTGGTGCCGCCAATCAATCCCTGGACCCCGCCTACGATATAAATCGAATCAATAAAATCATAATTGCTGATATAGGGAGCAATGCTCTCATGAAGATCATTTTTCATCTCCATAAACTCGAATTCCCCCTTATCCGGCGTGTAATTAAGAAACCTTTGAACAGCGGGATCCAGGAGAAAGAACTTGGACAAAGAATCCACATCATCGATCAGCCCGGCAATGTTATGATCCAACTGCTGAAACTGTTGGAGCAATAAAGTCTCGTTATTCTCCTTGATGATTTTCAGCACAAAGGTGTAGATAAAGTAAGATGCGAAGGACAGCACAATCAGGCTAATAATCATATAGAATAAAATCAGCTGCGTGCCCAGCTTCTGAAATCGTCCTCTAAGTTTCATGTCACGCCTCTTTTTCCGGATAAAAACTGCCTACGATACTCATTTGGATTTAATCCTGTGATTTTTTTGAAGACCTTGCTGAAGTAAGTGTATTCCGGAGAGAACCCCACCTTAACGGCGATGTCGTATGATTTCAAATGGGTCCGTGTCAACAATTCCTTTGCTCGTTCAATTCGGTAACAGTTTAAGTACTCAACGAACGTAATTTGAAGTTCCTTTTTAAAGAGATTGCTTAGATAGCCAAAGCTTAAGTTTACATGGTCAGCCACCTGCTGCAGACTGATGTTTTGATCATAATTCTGTTTGATGAACTGTATGGCCTTCGAGATTTCTCCGCTCATATTCAGATTTGTCCTCGACTGCTCCACTACGTTAGATAAATACTCACTGATCTCCTCTAGCATTTCCGGCAAGGTATCACACTGGTCCAACGTTTCCGTTATATTGAATAACAGCATCTTTTCATTCTGATGATCGTCATATAAATTCGTGTTGATCCATTGGATGAATTGATACAAAATAATTCGTACCGACTTTTTCCCCTCTAATAAAGCGTTTACAAAATTGGTGATGTAGTCACTGTATTCCTTCTCCTTCATCGGGCTAAGCATATTACGCAGCGGCGGATAATCGCGTATTTTCTCCACTTGCGCAAGGACCTTGCTAAGATCAAGGGGATCGCTGTTGGTATGCTTCTGTCCAGGACCTGTAATAAACTTCTTTTCAAGAGCACGCCTGGACTCGAAATACAACTTGCGCAAAGACCCAAACCCGCTCTGCACACCGCTCACCCCAAATGAAACCGAGCCCTTGAAGTACGTATAAATCGCATCCTGAATTGTGCTGAGAATCGTATGAATTTCTTGCATGATTGATTGTTCAGAGAAAAGATCATCAAAGCTGAATAGGAGAAGGTAGTGGGTTTCATCCAGATACGTCGCAGGATCCCTATCGAAGGATTTGGTAATTTCATACAGTATATTCAATAAAGTCATTTTCACTAAATGTCCATGCTCGTCCCGGAATTTATGCTTTAACTCGAAATAACGGTCCAGCTCCATCGTGCATACCACCATTCGTACGGGCGAAAGACGGATCCCGCTTTGTGCTGCAAACTGCTCGAATTCTTCGACGGAGTATATGCCGTAGAGCAAAAAATCCTTGATATATTTTTCCATGATCAGATCCATGTTAGCCGGCAGGAGTTGTTGTTCCTTACCTTGGGAATAAGCCGTAGATCCTTGGGCATCCAGCTCCATGCGTGTCCCGTTCAATACATTTTCGATTTCCTCTTCCGTCATGGTTAATTTGAGAATATAGTTGGATACACCAAGTGACATCGCCCGGCGTACAAGCTCGAACTCCTCCAGGCAAGACAACACCACAATCCGGGTGGCCCTATTTTCTTTACGTATATTCGATATTAACTCCATACCATCCATCTTAGGCATTCTAATATCGGTGATAACCAGATCAGGGAACCCCTCATTCAGGCAGTAATCCCAAGCCATCTGTCCGTCTGAAAGATCTGCTGCGACCTGCATATTGAATTTACTCCATTCCACGGAGTTTCTAAGGCCAATTCGAACGAGCATTTCATCTTCAACGATAATCACCTTATACATAACCGACCCCCCTTATTATAATGACGCCGTGTTTAACATAGCCCAAGTATAGCAAGGGCTTGTTGATCCTTCCACAGTTTTCGTTGAGCCGCTTCCGAAGATGCTGACAGTTTGCACTTCAATCCCAATCGGTATGTGTATACCTATGTTTAGGCTACGTTTCACTATACAACCTTCCAATTTCGGTATACAATGGGTTTGCCGATCGGCGACTCCCCTCCCCTTCTATTTAGTCCAATTCCCTTCCTTCTTTTTAATTCATTCACTATATAAAAATACGGCCATTATTATTTCTGGGAGGTTTCTAATGAATCAACCTTCAGTATCAAATTGGCGAGCGTCCTGGATCTGGGGTGCCGGCTGTGAGAGTCCCCGTAATGAGTGGCGCTGCTTTCGACATTCCTTTGTCCCGGAAGGTACATTGGACCAAGCGCTGCTAAAGCTTACCGCTGATTCGCGTTATGTCTTGTATGTTAACGGGGAGCAGGTTGGACGTGGCCCCGTACGGTCTTGGCCCTTTGAACTCGCCTATGATGAATATGAGATCGGTCATTTGCTGCGGGCAGGTCAGGAAAATGTCATTGCTGTACTTGTCATCCATTACGGAATTTCCACCTTTCAGTATCTTCGAGGAAGGGCGGGATTGCTGGTACAGCTGGATAGACAGCGACTGACATCACCGTCCGAATCGGTTACCATTTCGGATGAGTCTTGGAAAACCGCTGTTCATTCCGGTTACGATTCATCTTCATCACGAATATCTTGTCAGCTGGGCTTTACTGAGATCTTGGACGCAAGAGGATGGGAAGAGGATTGGATCCAGACTGGATATGATGATAGTGGATGGGAGTCGGCAACCGCAATTGGCCCCGCAGGTATGGCTCCCTGGACGAGTCTGGTGGAACGCGATATCCCATACTTAACTGAGGAACCTCTCTATCCCTCCCACGTGGAGAGTCTCCGTGCAGTACGACCGGCGGCTTGGAGCGCTGTACTTGATCTGCGGAGTATTTTATTCCCTGAGAGCTCGGATCATGCGAATGTTATCGAGTTTTGCGGTCTCATCGCTACCCTGATCCGAATGGAACAGGCAGCTCCATTGACCGTTGGCATGGTAGACAGCGGCAGAACGCATGCCCGTCTAAGCGTAAATGGACATTGGTTGTCCGAAGACCGCTATGTCGGTGAAGTTCCGGAACGTTATACCACTTTTGAGCTGGAATCGGGCGAGCATCTTCTGCTTATAGATGTAACAGGCAGCTGTCATGGTCACGGCTTCCATATCGGCTTTGACAGCAGCGCCTCCTTTACTGTGCACGCACCCGCATTGGGGCCTGAGTATGCATCATCCGCCCCCTTTGTCTCCATCGGGCCCTTTGATGTTATTGAGGACATTGATCATCAACCGCGCCGTCTCCTGGAAAGAAATCACCCTGACTATGCAAAGATTTGCAGCGTGGCTTCATTAGCGGATTTGAAAACGTTCGGAAGCTGGATTCACCCGATTAAGAATCAGCTTGTAAATCTCAATGATGTGTTTACCTCTTGCGTCTGGAAGGTCAACGAGCAGGTTTATCCGGTTCCGTCGGCCATGCAGCAGGCAGTGCTGGCTACTCCGCACTCAGCGTCTATCCCTGTATACGCCGGTTTGGACACGGAGATCGTCATCGATTTCGGCCGGGAACTGTCAGGTTATATCGCCATTGAGCTGGATGCCTCCTCAGGCACTATCGTGGATGGTTACGGATTTGAGTACATGAGCGACGGCTGGCGTCAACATACCTACCTTGTGGATAATACATTCCGCTATGTTTGCAAGGAAGGCCGTCAATCTTATGTTTCCGTAGTCCGGCGAGGGCTGCGCTACCTGGCTCTTACTTTGCGTGAAGCGTCCCGTCCTGTAAAGCTGCACGAAATAAAATTGATACAAAGCAACTACCCGGTTGCGAATGTAGGCAGCTTCCGCAGCAGCGACCCGCTGCTGAACGATATTTGGGCTATTAGTCGGGACACGACCCGGCTGTGCATGGAGGACACTTTTGTCGATTGCCCCGCCTTCGAGCAAGTATACTGGGTAGGCGATGCACGTAACGAGGCTTTAGTTAGCTACTACACCTTTGGGGCCAAAGAGATCGTCAGTCGCTGCCTGAAATTGGTGCCCGGTTCCTCCTGCCAGACGCTCCTATATGTGGATCAAGTGCCGAGCGGTTGGAACAGCGTGATTCCGAACTGGACTTTTTTCTGGGTAACGGCTTGTCTCGAATACTACCATTATCACGGGGAAGTACCATTCATCGTGGACATCTGGCCGCATGTCAACCGCACGCTGGAGCAATATCTCAAGCTTCAGAATGACAAGGGACTACTGGAACGCTCGGGCTGGAACCTGCTCGATTGGGCACCGATGGAGCAGCCAAGAGAAGGTGTGGTGACCCCGCAAAATATGTTTATGGTCAAAGCACTGCGCGATGCTGCCGAGATCGGAGATACCGCCGGTGAATCGGCTGTCGCGGATCAGTTGAGGAAAGCTGCCGACAAGCTGCGCGATGCCATTGATCTGCATCTGTGGGATGAGGAACGGGCAGCCTATGTGGACTGTATTCATGCGGACGGGAGATATTCCGCCACGACCAGCATGCAAACACAGATCGTTGCGTATCTATGCGATATTGCGAATGGAGATCGCAAATCTACACTCGAGCGGTATATTACAGATCCTCCGGAACGGTTTGTGCAGGCAGGCAGCCCCTTTATGTTGTTCTTTTACTATGAAGCTTTAACGAAGCTCGGTCGCCCGGATCTACTGGTTGCAGATATGCGTAAAAACTATGGCTATATGATCGAACATGGCGCCACGTCCTGCTGGGAGATGTTCCCATGGAGTGGTTACCATAATAACCCAAGGGTGCTAACCCGTAGCCATTGTCATGCCTGGTCAGCCGCACCTGCTTATTTCCTCGGCCATCAGGTGTTAGGTGTGCAGGGACTTACTCCGGGTTGGGATAAGGTCCGTGTAGCACCTCAGCCCAGTGGATTGGCCTGGGCGCGAGGCACGGTTCCGCTTCCCGACAATGGGCGAATTGATGTCTCGTGGCGATTCGAAGACGAGGGTCTGCTTCACATGCGCCTGGAAGTTCCGGCACATGTAGAGGTGTTGACAGAGGCACCCGCCGGCTATGACATGAAGGTCGAATTGATTAGGCTCCCATAATCGACACAAAGCAACCGTGATGATCCCCTTTAAGTAGACAACGTGCAGTAAGCGCATTAAAGTCTACTTGGAGGGGTTTTTCTTGGGGTGAAATACGGGACATTCTCCGAACTCCCATCGCGATTGTCAATCTGATATGTTGTCGCCACCAGCCTCCAATGCTCCCCGAAGCACCTGTTCTACCTTGATCAGGTGGGCTTCGATCCGTGCGGCTGCCTGCTCTTGGTCCTGCCGCTCAATCGCGTCAAATATGGTCTGGTGCTCGATCAACAGCCGGGAAGCGGTTGATTGCTCTTTATAAAACCATAGTTCTCTGGTCTTCCGGATGGTTTCCGTTAAACGGTCGGATAACGACTCCATCAGCTGAATCAGCAACGTGTTGCCCGACGCAGCCGCTATGGCCATATGAAAAGCAATGTCAGCCCGTTCGCCTTCACGGGTATCCTTGGCGCTAAGCCCATGCTCCATCTGCAAAAGGGCAGCACGCATTCGCTCCAGATCCTGGTCCGTACGCCGTTTTGCAGCCAAGGAGGCGGCGCCGGTCTCCAGCACCTTGCGGACCTCCAGCAGCTCCACCAGGGATTCGGCGCCTTGAAACAGCACATCGGCGCCGCTTTTGGGCTCGCTGGGAAGGACCGGCTTCACATACGTTCCACCTCCTTGGCGCACATCGAGCCATCCCATAGCCTTGAGCGCGCTGACCGCCTCGCGGATCGTGGACCGCCCGACGCCGTAAGCGGCGGCCAATTCAACGACGGAAGGCAATTTTTGGCCCGGGAGGAGATGCCCTTCCCGAATTTGCTGAAGGAGATGCTCTCCTACGATTTCGTGCCCCTTCTGGTTTTCCACTTTGATCGTTCGCACGGCAATTTCGCCCCCTGTTTAAATTTTTAACTATTCATTACTATAATCATGTCATATAATAAAACAAAAGTCATCAGATGACCTGATCAATAGAGGAGGGAATTTCGATATGTTAGATCCGGCTCTCACCGCACAGCTTCGTGCCATCGTTGGTGATGCCCACTTTCGGGACGATAAAGAAGCATTGATTACCCACTCCTATGACGGGACCCCGATGCTGCAGGCGCTGCCGGACGGGGTAGTCTATCCTGAAAGCACGGAACAAGTTTCCGCCATAATGAAGGCGTTGTCATTCTATAAAATACCTCTCGTTTCCAGAGGCTCCGGCTCCAATCTATGCGGCGGAACCGTTCCGGTCCAAGGTGGGGTGGTTATGGTGATGCATAGGATGAATCGCTTGCTTGAGCTGGATTTAGAAAATCTAACGGCTACGGTTCAGCCCGGCATGATTACCGCGGATTTTATCCATCATATCGAGTCCTTAGGCCTGTTCTATCCTCCCGATCCGAGCAGCATGCGAATCTCGACGATCGGTGGAAATATCGCCGAATGCTCCGGCGGGCTTCGTGGTTTGAAATACGGCACGACGAAGGACTACGTGATCGGTTTGGAAGCCGTCCTCGCCAGCGGCGAAATCATCCGTACCGGCGGAAAACTGATGAAGGATGTGGCGGGATATGATTTGACCAAGCTGCTGGTCGGTTCTGAGGGCACGCTTGCGATCATAACGGAGGCAACCTTGAAGCTGATCCCTCCACCGAAGAGCAAAATGACGATGCTCGCCATGTTCCGCGATCTGTACGGGGCGGCACGCACCGTATCCGCCATTATCGAATCCAAAATCATTCCGGCGACGCTGGAATTCATGGATAACCCGACCATACGTGTCGTTGATGATTTTGCCAAGCTGGGCCTTCCTTTGGATATGGAAGCCATTCTGCTGATTGAGCAGGACGGTGATCCTGAAACCGTGACCAGAGATATTGAACAGATTCGTCAGATATGTACACGCGAGCAGGCGGACACAATTCAGGTGGCTGCCACCCGGGAGGAAGCAGAGCGGCTGCTGACGGCGAGAAGAAGCGCCTTTACTGCGCTGGCACGTCTTCGCCCAACCACCATTCTTGAGGATGCGACCGTTCCCCGGTCCAAGATCGCCGACATGGTACGCCGGATCAATGAAATTTCAATCAAATACAACGTCACGATTGCTACCTTCGGCCATGCCGGCGACGGCAATCTGCATCCTACGGCGACGACCGATGCCAGAGATACCGAGGAAATACACAGGGTAGAGCAGGCCTTCGAGGAAATTTTCGCCGCCGCCCTTGAGCTTGGCGGAACGATTACTGGCGAGCACGGGGTAGGCATGGTGAAGGCTCCGTTCCTTGAATGGAAGATCGGCGCCTCCGGCATGGAGCTCATGAAGGGGATTAAGAAGGTGTTCGATCCCGACAATTTGTTAAATCCGGGCAAGGTTTTTGCCAAAGAAACAAGGAGAAGGGTGGTTATAGACCATGGATAAACAAACCAACATAAGCAAGAAACCCCAGATTAACCACGCGAATCCCTTGGCTCGGACCTTGCTGGAGAAACTTGATTACGATCAATTAACCAACTGCATGCGCTGCGGGTTTTGCCTCCCGGCCTGCCCCACGTTCAGGGAAACCGGGGTCGAGCCGGAATCTCCCCGGGGGCGTATCGCATTGATGAAAGCCGTTGCTGACGGACTAATGGAACCCGATGACATGTTTCGCGATCAGATGAACCATTGCCTGGGATGCCGAGCCTGCGAGCCGGTATGTCCGGCCGACGTCAAATACGGCCAACTGATCGAACAGGCCAGGGATGCAATCGAGGATCACTCTGTGCATTCGCCACCCGTTAGGGGGATCCGCAAGCTCTTTTTCAAGGGGGTATTCCCTCACCGCAACCGATTGAAATCGTTGGGCAGAACGCTAAACTTTTACCAAACATCCGGTTTGCGACGCGTGGCAAGAGGAACCGGAATTATGCGGCTCTTTCCCAAGCCACTGCGCGATATGGAGCGGATTCTGCCGGATGCCACCGCACAGGGAGTCATCGAGCAGCTCGGAACCGTCCATCCAGCCAAAGGTGCTCCAATTGCGCGCGTGGCTTTGTTCAGGGGCTGCATTATGGACGTGATGTTTGCCGGCACCAATGTCAACACGGTCAAACTGCTCTCGGAAGCCGGGTTTGAGGTTGTGATCCCCCCGGAACAAACTTGCTGCGGGGCTTTGCATGCCCACAGCGGGGAACTTGAGCTCGCAAGAAATCTGGCAAGGATCAACGTCAAGGTGTTCAAGGAATTGAACGTGGACTATATCGTATCCAATGCTGGCGGCTGCGGGGCCCTGCTCGTGGAGTATGACCATCTGCTCCACGGGGATGAGGATTGGAATGAACAAGCCGCCTGGTTCGCGAGCAGGGTCGTGGATATCAGCAGGCTGCTCGTGGAGCATGGGCGGATCCCTGCATTTGCCGAATCTGCAGCGACAACAGCCGAACCGGTGATCGTCACGTATCAGGATTCGTGCCATTTGCGCAATGTCATGCGCAGCGGATCGGCGCCTAGGCAGCTCATAAACCAAGTAGCTAATGTCACCTTTCAGGAAATGAAGGAAGCGGACCGCTGCTGCGGCTCCGCAGGCATTTACAATGTGACGCAGCCCGAGATGGCGGGCCAGATCCTGGAGCACAAGATGGATAACGTCAATGTGACCGGTGCCAGGTATATTCTAACCAGCAATCCCGGTTGTCTTCTGCAGATGAAGCTTGGGGTGGAACAGCATGGCCGCGGCGAACCGATAGAAGTAAAGCATGTGGTTGATTTTCTGTATGAACGATTGTCCAAACAAGATGCTTGATTCTTATGTACGTCAGTCTCTTGGAAGAACGCTCTTCTGACAGCATGTAACGGCAAGCCTCACCAGCTAAAAGAACCGACACCCGGAATTTGCGGTGTCGGTTTATTCATGACCTATTATTTTGCAGCCCCCTCGAAGCGTGCCCCACCCCCAGTGAAGCTCATTCTCACCACGATTTACTGCTGTCACGATACTCCTGCGGGGTGAAACCGGTTCTTTTCCTAAATAGTCTTGTAAAATAAGGGGCAGATTCCAGACCTATTTCTGAGGCGATCTCATGAATCTTCCGGTCTGTCGTCTTCAGAAGCAGCTTAGCCTTGTTAATCCGGGTTTTGTTGATATAACTCAGCAGCCCCTGTCCGGTCATCTGCTTATATAGCCTGGAGAAGTAAGGCGGACTCAAATAAACAAGCTCAGCCAGCTTGGTAAGGGACAGCTCTTCATGCAAAAACTGATGAATGTAATCATGAACCTTAGCAATCATCTCATGGGTTCTCTCAATCTGCTGCTGCCCATTGTAATCGGCCAGTACGGCCCCCAGCTCGCAAAAATAATCGATCATTTCATTCCATCCGGCATGTTCATCGGGACTTAGCATTTTCTCGGCCTGAATCGTAGAGGAATCAAGCTCTTCCAACAATCTTCGCCTATTTATGTATGACAGGAAGAACGCGGACAGACGGGAAAACAACTCAAGCTCGCACCACCTGCCTTCCTCTTCAGAGAAGAGAGGAACCTCTACAGTGAACAGCTCACGAAAGAATGCTACAAATTCTCCCTTCTCTCCGTTATCCAAATAATTCTCGAGCAAATCGAATTTGTTAAGCCTCGATCGAAGCTGTTCCATTTCTATAAACAAACGGCTTGATCGTCTCCTCTCTTCCCTTTTCGGTTCGGTATTGAGCAATTTCATCACCAATGCCCATTCGAAATGTCCGCTTCAGCTTGTATCCGGTATATCATGATCGTGACACGCTCCTCTCCTACCAGGAAATGTTGATCGTACCGCTGATCTCTTCCAGCAAAACCTTGTTCCCCTGCCGGGTCCAGGGGACTTCCTCATGCGCGGCATAGCTGCACCTTATATCCAAACGTTCTCCTTCAATCGCCCATAAAGGCGGGTATACGGTCACAGCGGCCTCCTTGAGGCCGCCGACGGTAATCGTCCGGACCGGATTCACCTTTCTGGTGGACACTGGGCTGTTCTCGCGGCACCATATTTGTCCAGGCTCCTTCTGGTCGACAAATACCCGACATTCGTCATGGAAGGTCCGGTCCAGTGCATAAGCAGCTTCCGCAACGCCTCCCATGGTCGCTTGGCCGATGATGACCGGAATGCCCTCAGGCATCCGGAGGCGGAAGGTCACCGAGGAATCCTTCTTGCAACCGGTGTATATAAAGGCATTATCATGCCGCTTTACGAACATGAGCGCAGGCGTGGATGATTCCTCGTACTTATCCTGCACAATCGTGTATCCGAAGTGCTGAAGCATGTATCGCAGGACAACGGAACCGTCAAGCAGCGGAGCATCCTGTCTTACGGGCAGATGGGTAATACCCGAATCTTCAAACGGCAGGGAACCTCTCACCCAGCCGACACGGCCGCCACCCCAGGTCGGATGCTGTCTGCTTATCGCATACACCCGCACCTCGCCATCTTGATGAAGATTCACCGCCGAGGTCGTGAATGCATCGTTCGCATTGTTGAGTTGTTCCCGGAATCCCCCATCGCCAATACGAGCCTGATGGCGAAGCCTCCGTGACCGGAACAACGGTTGGGAAACGGACAGTCCATCTTCCAGAAAATCAAAGCCGCCCACTTCAAAATCGCCTTCCAGGGCCTCGCCTAACTTTAAATTTAGGAGGTCCAGCAACGTGGAGTCGTTAACAGCACCGTAAAGCAGTAGCCGGCCGCCCGAGCGGACATAATTCGTAAAGTAATCAGCATTCGCGCCGGTCAGCCAAGAAGCCGACACGAGAAGGATCGTATCCTTCAGCTTCCCAGCCGCGTCTTGGTTCATCCTAAACAAGCTGTCTGTTCCGATCACTGTATTCAGCGGCAATCCCTGATTGATGGCGTTGCGGATAAACCAGTCATGAAAGAAGATGCTCCCGGAATGACTGCTCGATGCCGCTATCCTATCATGCAGCTCACGGAATGGATAAACCCAGGTCAAGAGGCCCGGCTGGTCCGGCGCCTGCGTTATTGCTCTTCGCAGATGCGGGATGATTTCCTGCGCATCCTCTTCGTTCAGCTCACCCTTCTCGGTATCAATCGTCAGAATCTCCACAATCCCGGGTCCCTCAAGCTCCCCCGCATGGTTCACCCTGGCTGCGGCCAGCGGACAGTAGATGTCGTGTGGTTCGCGGTCATATAAATCCCGCCACGGATTTTGCCAGAACCATGGATCATTCGGATAGAAACGGAAAGGATAGGTAACGCCGGGGATTTCGGCGATTCTGGACAGGTACCCCGTCATTTCCAGTCCAAAGTCATAATTGAGGGCTCCCCACGGAGAATTGGGCGGAGGGAGCTCAATGTATCCTTTTTCATACAAGGAAAGCATCGGGATGTAATCTTTTGCCAGATCCATCCCCGTCCCGAAGTTCGTGCCCCGGATTTCGGTACGATAATTCGGGCACTCGCGTTTGAAATCGTCCCAGAAGGACATCACCTTAGTGGACAGCTCGTTGTAATCGGTCAAAGGCATTTGCGAGCCGTTATAATTGGCACCCAAATACGTCCAGGGAAAATAGGAAACCGCAAAACCGTTGGAAAACCAAATATAATCAAAACCCATGGCAGGCAGAAAGCTCGCGCATTGACGCCCGAGAAATTCGCCGAAAGGAGTACCTTCGGGAATCCCGTTCAGATAAGCCGCATACCCGGCACCGTCTGCGTGAAGTTTGGACCAAGTACAAACGACCGTATAATCGGCTTTGAGCGATATATACTGTCCTCCAAGCTCTGCCCGATTAATCTCCGGATGATCCCGATATTTAAAGCCGGAATAAGCAAATTCTGGACCAGCATCAAACGTAGCCCCCACCTCCATGCTCACCCCAAATTGCTCGGCAGCCACTCGTTTGAAGCTGCTCACAATCCTTCCGAGATCGCCGTAAGTCATACGGACAGGGTTATCCCTGTAGGGGCGAGCGATTCTTGGGTCGTCCTCTCCCTGAATGTGGCTAAAACAATGCTCATTGGCGAAACCGATATACTTGGCCCATTCGAATTCCGTCTCCTCGTTCCCGTCCCAGGTTAAAATTTCGCTGCCATCGGCTACCCACAACAGCATCGAAGCCTTGTCGGCCATGCCGATCAGCGGGAGCCATTGACGGATGGCCTCGGCGCATATCACGTCAATCGCCGTCTGTTCCAAGTTCGTAAACGGCTTGAGACTCATTTCGAGTGTGACCCGGTTCAGCCTTCGTTGACGTTCTCTGGATTGACTCATCCTTTATATGCCCCCCTGTACCACTTCAAGCTCAATGCCCAGCACATTGGCCACATTCCTAATCTTGGCATTCAGGTGGCCGACCCCGAGGGCAAAATGGTGGGTCGGTCCTGCCGCACACCAATTCTCCACGAACTCGGCAACACGGCATCCGAAGCTGCAGCGCGTGTTGGTATTGCCGGTTTGGGGAATCTCCCCCTGTACGGATTCGCCCTGGGCCGCAATCATTTTGAATCGCCCGTCCTCCGTCTGTGAAATGCCCAGCAGTGTCACGGGGCCGGTCTTTATGCTGAACTCCACCCCGATGCCCGATCCGCTCTTGCCGTGGAACACATCCAATCCGCGGATAACCGGCTTTCCGTCGCTGATCCGAATATTGTGCGGTCCATCGTGTCCGACCAGCACGATATCGTCCTCGAAGTCGCACGGATGCAGCTCGGCAAAGGACCCGCCGCCGCCGAGTCGGTCCATGATCAGCATGGCCGCGCACGTTTTCAAATCCGCCTCCCCTGCCAGAGGAATGCCCTTGGCGGTAAGCAGCGAATTGCCGAGCACCATATTCGAGCCGATCCGCTCATATTCGTTGTTGTCCAATCCGCGATAATAATAGGCCAATCCGGTCAGCCCGTATTCGGCTACCAGCTTATCGAGCCCGACCGCTACCTTGGCGGACCAATCGAGATCCTCTTGACGGATCGGCCTCGTAATCGGATCGATAAACGGATCGGCCATGGTAAACACGCTGTGGATTTCATCCAGCTTGTCGGCCATTTCGGTCGAAGTTACCCCATTGACCAATTTGGCGAGATCGCACATCTCCAGCATTTGAATATGCGAACCGAAAGCGGCCGTAAAAGCGGTAGGGTCAGAGTTCATGTCATACATGCCCTCGTACGTGTGGCCCAGATACCCGATCCGGGCATATTTGAAGGCTCTGCGGGCATTCGCAACCTGGCACCACGCCGCAAGTTCCCGCGCTGCTCTTTCATCATTGTCGAGCGTGCCGACAATCATGCCGGCAGCCGGCTTACCGGCCCGCACAAGAACGCCGCTGATTTCGGGAAGGGAGCATATATTGTCGTTGGCCAGCTGCATATAAGTCGTTGTATGGCGATAGTCCAGCTTTTTTAACGGCTGCAAAGCTACCAATACGGTAGGCACCGAAAGGTTAAGAATCGCAGTTACGGCCGACGATGAGGTCACATAAGTGCTTAAATTGCAAAACAAAAAGTCCACGTCAGCAGCTTTTAAGCGAGCCGCCGCTGCAAAGGATTGATCCACATTATCCACAAAACCTGCCGATACCACCTCAACATCCAGATTCCGAAGCATATTCTCAAATTTTTTTCCGTTCCCTTGCAGCTCTTCCTTAAGTCCGGAGAATTGCCCCCAGTAAGGCTCATGCCCCACCGTTATTACACCCACTCGGGCCTTGGCACGATGGATGAATCCACTCATATCGAACACCACCTGATTCATTTGATTTAGACTTGCCGATTTAAAACTTCAAGTCAGGCAAAACATGTATAAAACAACCCGTTGGAAAAAATACGCGTTTCGCATATAATGACCCTTAATCACTTATCCCAGGAAAAGGAGCTGGTCCCATGATTGAACCCGTTGCCATTTATTTCGAGCACTGCGAGCCGGGGTGGCATGTTCCGCCCGCTCCGGCAGACCATTATATTTTGCTGCTCCTGACTTCCGGTGAAATCGTTTACAACGTAAGTGGAGCCAAGTTATCGTTGGAAAAAGGCGATATGCTGTTTATTCCCGAAGGCGCACACCGGTCGGCCGTCAACGAAAGCGGACACCCACATGACATGTATGCCGCCCATTTCCGTTATAAAGGAAACGGCGAAGGCCTGCCCCTGCTGTCGGAACCGCAGAGCATCAAGGCCAAGTTGGTCAATGCGGACTATATGAGGCACCGCTTTTCCCTGCTTACCCAGCATTGGCTCCGCAAGTCACCCTATACACGGACCCTCTGCCACGGCATGATGCTGGAGATGCTGGCTATCCTTAACGAGGACGTCGGCAACCGCTCCATCCCGGCCAAGTCCTACGGCATTGTCATGCAGTTGCAGCAGTACATTCTGGAGCACTACCGGGAGACCATATCCGTTCAGGATCTTGCCGCCCATGTCGAATTGACACCCAATTACATAAGCGGCCTGTTCCGGCAAGCAACGGGGGTTACATTAACCGAATACATCCAGCAGATCCGCATCTCAGCCGCCTGCGACCTGCTGACAGGCTCCCAGATGAACGTCAGCGAGATTTCGGACTATCTCGGCTTTTGTGAGCCCTCCTATTTCAATAAAGTGTTCAAAAAAATCACCGGCATTCTGCCGTCCGTCTATGTCAAGGAGAAGCCGCGTATTTGGGTGAAAACAAAGTAAAACGGCATCTATGTCCCTTGGCCGCCATATCATTTCAGCCTTTAAAATTATCAACGCTAAATTTATGGAATAAATTCCAGGTCGTAACACCCAGCCAAAAACGGCAATCCGTCCGCACGGATCAACAATTCGTCCGTTATCGCTTATTCGAAGCTTCTGCACCCCTCCCGTACAACCCATAACAACTCTCCTGTTGAAATGTCTGTGTGCTGAACCGGTTCATGCTTTAAGTTTAATGCGCATCTATCCTCCGAGCCATGAACGCAGCTATGATTTCTGGAAGGATTCTACGATCCGAAGCCCGGCGTTCAAAGTCGTTAATATCAGGCAACAAAGTCAAAAACGTCCCGTATCCCCTCCTTGCCTCCCTATCCTAAAATAAAGACTAAGCTATGTTCTCTTCTATCCACCTTATAAGGTCTCGAATTTTACGGGCAGTTGGACCGTATGGTCTTGCCCATCCATACTTGAACAAGGAGGATCTGCCAATGACTAAATTAAAGGTAGAGGATGGGGCACTTGCCTATACGGGCAATTGGACCGTCCAGCATAAGGCCAACGCCAGTCTGCACAGCAGGCATGATTCGGATGGAACGCCTGCTGCCAACGCGTCGGCCTCCTGGAGCGGATACATCAGAGGGATAGACATATATGCCACGAAGGGGAACAGCTTCGGCCTAGCCGATGTATATGTCGACGACGTGTTCCACGGGAAAATCGACTTCTACAGCGCCACTGCACAGCACGGCGTGCTCGTCTATTCCATAACCGGTCTAACGGAGGGCTACCACACCATATCCATTCGGAAAAAGGGGATCAAAAACGCCGCATCCACAGCCTGTTATGTTGATATCGATTATCTTCTGCCCGATTTCGTTCATCCGAAAACGGAGCGTATAAGAAACATCGTCTGCATCGGAGACTCCATCACCTTCGGCGCCAATGTCGCCTCCCGGCCCGACTCGCTCTATGGACGAAGACTTCAGCAGATGCTCTCCATTCCGGTAAGCATTCACGGTCTGTCCGGGGCACCGATCCATACTATCACCCAAATCCTAGATGCGGTCGTCGCTCCGAGTAGGCCGGATCTGATCCTATGGCTTGCGGGGATGAATAATACAAATCCCCGCGCCGATTTGGAACGAGGATTTGATAAAATACGTGAACTGTTGCCGGATGCCAATATCATAGGTTCGACTATCCAATACAACACTTACTATACGAATGAACAAAATATGGTAAAGGTAAACGAGGTAAAAACAGCTTGCCTGAACAAAGGGATTTCATGCGCTGACCTATATGCGGCTACAACCGGCAATACGTACATCAATACACCTGAAGGAACGGTGCATCCGAATGGAGATGGACAAGGCCTGATCGCCAATCTGTTTTACAATGAAATCGTAAAGCTTCTTAGGAACGGCTAATTCATCCCTAGATGATCCCAGCGTCATCACGCCATAACCTTGCGACATCCTTCTGGAGAATCTATGTTCCTTCCCACTGCTCCAAAGGAAGTGAATGTACGCTCTTAAACGGACTGTGTTCTATGGAGTCACTGACGTAACCTTACATTCTTATCCTCGAAGCATTAATTTCTCGGCAGCTCTCTATCTGGAGATCGGGCTTTTCACCGTACCCTTCCCGAACCATCTCCCCCTCCGGCACAAAGCGCAGCGCCGCCGAGTTTATCTGGTAATGCAAGCCGCCAGGCGGAGGTCCGTCATGGTATAGGTGACCGAGGTAAGAGCCGGACAATCTGCCATAGAGCGCGGTGCGTACCTTGCCGCCGCGAAGATCTCCTTTTTTTCTGATATATCCCTCATGCAGGGGTTTCATAAAAGCCGGCAATCCCGTTCGGGCATCATATTGGTCGGTTGAGCTGAATAAAGGGTCTCCGTTCACCACATCCACGTAAATCCCCCGGCTTGTGTTATTCCAATACGGATTATCATAAGCGGGCTCATCCAAGCCTTCTTGCGTCACTGCATACTGGAGCGCGGTAAGACGCCTCTGCAGCTCTTCCTTGTCCTGTTTCCGATCCCAATGCCGCTCGACAAAAGAAGCTCTGCCGGAGCCCTCATAATACCGGTTATAGTCATAACGGTGGGTATTATAGTAATTCTGGTGAAGATCCTCCGCAGGATAAAAGGGCCCCGCAGGCAGAATCGGTGTCACAATCCTCCCCTTGAACCGGCCGCTAAGCTGCAGGCTGCGCTTGGAGGCTTCCGCCTGCTCGCGCTGCGCCCCGTCATGCACGAAAATCGCTGACCGGTACGACGCCCCACGGTCCATGAACTGGCCTTCCGCATCCGTTGGATCAATCAAGCGCCAGTAAATGTCCAGGAGCCTTGTATACGGGAACACATCGGGTTCAAACCGGATTTGCACAGCTTCGTAATGACCTGTCGTTTCCGTTCCCACTTCTTCATAGGTTGGATTCTCCGTATGGCCGCCCGTGTAACCCGAAACCAGGGATAGAATACCAGGAAGCTCGTCAAACGGCTTCACCATGCACCAGAAACAACCGCCAGCAAATGTCGCCAATTGCGTCTTTCCAATTGCATGATACAAGGCAGTCCCTCCTTTGATGTTTGTCTGTTTCATTATGATACTAGTGTAGTCTTGAGGACTCAATCGCAGCAAGTATCCTTACTCTTCACTAGTATTTTGTGCAATCGATCCGTTATTGAGGTCTAGAAAGGGGTATGATAAGATAAGAATAGCAATAAGGAGCAGCCGGCCTATGGCTACTCCTTTGTACAAACATCTTGAGCAGGATTTCTCCTCCAAGATCAAGTCAGGAATGAGAAAGTAACCCACTTAGGCGCCAACCTTAGGAGTGGGTTACTTTCGTCGTTTATCGATGTAAGTCAGCAATGCCAGCAGGAAAATCCCGAAGGTTATCACTTCACCGAACGAAACGTTCATCGCACCACCTCCTTTAAGAGGAGTGCGCCCACTCAAGGTGTGTATGTACAATCCAAATTATAACATTCTATCTGTTCCCTCACAGATAGATTTCTCTATTCTTTTAAATTAAATTTATTCTTCAACCGCTTTATATGTCTCCCTCACAGACTTTCCCCAGCTACAGCTTGCACCCTGCTGCATCGAGAACGAGTAGCAATACGCTCCTCCGGATATCGTGGTACTTGTCAGCGTAATTTCCTCAAGCTGTATCTCCTCCATCAGGACCAGCGGTATATGTTGACGAAGGTCCAACCCAGCAGCGCGGAGGATGAGTAGCTGACCAGCTTCTTCCCTCCATCAAGCTCAATGGTATACGACCCTGACTTGGCATTATGCAAAGCCTCGGATAACCCGATTTGCTGAACTCCATCCCCTATTGAAGATTGGCTGCGGAATACGACATTTCCGGATGCGGACACAACGTACATGTCGTCGCTCGCGTTTAATTTGCTGATAATATCCTCATAAATCATGGCCGCATCGAGGTTGACGATAATGGCATTATTGGCTTTTTTGGATTTATAGATCACGGAAAGGAGATCCTTCTCCCCCTTGGGATATTGCTTCGCGGTCCGAGTGTCCAGGAAGACAGGATTCACCTGCATGGTCTGCACGGCGTCATACCAGTCTTTATCATAAAAGTCCTCCCTCCGAAACTGACGGTTGGAGCGGTCATTATCGGAAGTGATCACTAGGTTCTTGCTGCTGTCATAAAAGTATACGGAATCCACGAATTGATCGGAGAGTTTGAATGAGTTCATCGTGAGGAAGGTATTCTTCTTGGCTTCCAGATAAGCATACAGCGCCGGCAGGTCATCCTCCGGTATCGCTCCTTGAAGCCCTTCATAATAAGCCCCGTTCGGAAAATTCTCGAAGCTGATGAAAGAGCGGTTGAGGGCAAGCAAATTCGAATTTTCCTTAATCCGGTTAAGTAAAATCTCAAGCGTGTTGATCGTCTGGTTTAAATATTGCAGCTTGTTGTTCCCGGTCTCTTCTTCTACAATGCCAGATACCCTGTAATATGCGAAAATATTGGAGACCAAACTCGGCAGCACAGTAATCAGCACCGTCGTGACAATTAACTTCAGAAAAAACTTACGCTTTTTCATCCTTCCAACGGAATCGATCCAGTTTCTCATCTGAAGCATCCTTAACCCCCTTGGCCTGAATTAGAAAGATACTGTCACACGGAACAATTCAGAGAAGCGTATTGAGCATGATGCAGTCCCAATCAATATAAAGCGCTTACAATAATTATAATTGATTATACCTTATGGGCTTGCTGTTAGGTAGATTTTGCAGGTGCATATCTATCAATATTATATTGTTGGGCATGCAAAAAAAGCCTATCCCTACTCATACTTTAAGTTGCTTGGAGTGCTGTAAAATCAACATCAATTTTGATTGGAATATCCGGTCTTCCCTTTGCAACTATTTTATTGACAGGTGTGGCAGCCAATGTTATCATTCAACGTGTCATTTATGAGGAGGCTCGTTATCTATGTTACATTCCATGCGTATAAGATAAGCTGGCAATAAAAAAGCGGATTTTCCAACCACAAATGTGGGCTTTTTTTGAGCTGCTTATTTCCTGCGTATGTAGACATAGATCGCGATCCGGATAGCTTTTTTTTGCTATGCCTTTATATCGCCATCTTCTCTCATTATCCATGCAGATTTAAGCCCCGTTGTGGACTCGGATCTGTATTTTTTATTGCCAAAAACAGCCGGACAATAAAAAATACAGGGAGTATAGACATGATACAACAAAATTGGAAGCGAAATTTCTTTACGATATGGACAGGTCAGGCGGTTTCACTAATTACGAGTGCCGTCCTTCAAATGGCCATCATTTGGCACCTAACCGAGACTACAGGATCAGCTATGGTGCTCTCCATGGCGACCATGGTTGGTTTTTTACCTCAGGCCGTGTTGGGAACCATGATCGGTGTTTTGGTTGACCGTTGGAATCGAAAAATGGTTATGATCGGTGCAGACCTCATGGTTGCAGCCGCTGGTGCTGCCTTGGCCATGGTCGCACTCTTCATCGAGCTGCCGGTATGGGTCGTGATGATCGTATTGTTTGTCCGTAGTATCGGAACGGCTTTTCACACGCCTGCTTTGAGTGCCGTAACGCCTTTACTGGTACCGGAAGATCAATTAACGAAATGCGCTGGTTACAGCCAATCGGTACAATCTGTAAGTTATATTCTGAGCCCAGCTATTGGAGCTTTCCTATATGCAACATGGGAATTAAACGCCATTATTGCCATGGACGTATTGGGTGCATTGATTGCCAGCATCACTGTGGCGATGATTGCTATTCCGAAGCAAGTTAGGCTGGTCGAAGATGTGAAAGGGAAGGTTTTTCGAGGAAGCAAAAGAAGGATTTCGTATTTTCCGGGAATCTAAGGGGTTATTTTCATTGCTATGGATTGGTGCGCTATATATGTTTGTCTTCATGCCAATCAATGCATTGTTTCCCTTAATGAGCATGAGTTATTTTGGCGGGACGGCAACCCACGCTTCGATCGTAGAAATCGTCTTTGCCGCTGGAATGTTGATTGGCAGCTTGTTGCTTAGTGTGTGGGGCGGCTTCAAGAACCGAGCGATGAGCATCATTTTTTCCATATCGTTGATGGGAATTGCTTTGTTCATATCCGGCCTGCTGCCGATCCACGGCTTCCTGATCTTCGTTCTGTGCAGTGCGTTGATGGGCTTTTCAAGTCCATTTTACAATGGTGTACAGATGGCTCTGATCCAAGAGAAAATTCAACCTGAGTATTTAGGGCGTGTATTCGGCTTATTGGGCAGCATGATGTCCTTCGCCATGCCGATCGGATTAATCGTGTCGGGTATTTTTGCAGATCGAATTGGAATTCATACGTGGTTTATGTTATCTGGGGTGTGCATCATAGGAATTGCAGTTCTATGCGTGCTGCTTCCGTCTATCCGAAATTTAGACAAGTAAATATGAAAAGGGGCAATTCTTATGAGATCCATCCATTGGTACTTCTTTATTTAAACCTCTCTTCTTCAATCGCAGGCGATCCTGCGAACAGAAAACTGCGATTTTTGAAGGAGGCAATAATGATGGAATTATTGATAAAAGCAAAAGATATTTTGGTGGAATATTCGGGGCGCGATGTTCTGGACATTGACGAACTGGAGCTTTACGACTATGACCGAATCGGTCTGGTTGGCGCGAACGGAGCAGGAAAAAGCACACTGCTAAAAGTGCTGCTGGGGGAAATTCCTTTGTCCCACGGTAAACTTATTCGGGAAGGCAACTTCAGTTATATTCCCCAGTTGGATGATGTCATGGTGCAAGAGATCAAGGACTACGCTTTAATCGGCAAGCTGGGAATTGAAAGCTTCGAAGCGGAGAATATGAGCGGCGGTGAAGAAACACGGCTAAAAATAGCACAGGCCCTGTCCGGTGAGGTGCACGGAATCTTTGCCGATGAACCGACGTGTCATCTGGATCGAGTTGGCATAGACTTTTTGATCCACCAGCTTAAATATTATTCGGGCGCATTACTCATCATCAGCCACGACCGTTATTTCCTTGACCAGGTCGTTGATAAGATCTGGGAGTTGAATGAGGGGAAAATCACGGAGTACTGGGGCGGATATTCCGATTACTTGCGCCAGAAGGAAGAGGAACGGCATAGCCAGGCTGCAAAATATAAGCAGTTTACTGCTGAACGGGAGCGGCTAGAGAAAGCCATTACTGAAAAGCACAATCAAGCTCGGAAGGTGGATCAAAAGGCCAAGGGCGCATCGCGAAAAAACAGCTCCGATAGCGGCGGCCGCCTGGCTCATCAAAAATCAACGGGCAGCAAACAAAAAAAGCTCCATAATGCCGCTAAACATATGGAGCACCGAATCGAAGCGCTCGGTGATGTGAAACCTCCTGAAGCCATGCGATCCATCCGTTTTCGGCAAAGCAAAGCTTTAGAGCTTCATCATCCGTTTCCGATCACCGGGAAAGAGATTTGCAAACAGTTTGAGGGCAAGGCGATATTCGAGAAGGCTTCCTTCCAGTTTCCATTAGGTGCCAAGATCGTGATCACCGGCGCGAACGGATCAGGTAAAACGACGCTCTTCAAGATGATTCTCCACCGTGAGCATGGTATTTCCGTATCCCCTAAAGCGGAAATCGGCTATTTTGCCCAAACGGGTTACAAGTTTGACCGTGATCAGGGTGTTATGGAGTTCATGTTAGAAAACTGTGATTATGAGGTATCGGAAATTCGCGCTGTCTTGGCATCCATGGGATTTTCTCAGCAAGATGTTCGCAAGGATTTATCCGTTTTAAGCGGCGGAGAACTCATGAAATTGCAGCTTGCCAAACTGTTGTTAGGGAGATATAACATCCTGTTGATGGATGAACCCAGCAATTTTCTGGATCTCCCTGCAGTGGAAGCGCTGGAACAATTGATGAAGAACTATGCTGGAACGATCATTTTCATATCGCACGATATCCGTTTGATAGAGAATGTAGCCGATACCGTATATGAAATCGAGGATAAAAAAATCATTCAGAGGGCTTAACGACATTGGTGTACCCAAAGAACAGAGCGTTGATAGAATCAACGCTCTGTTCTTTCTTTTCAACATTATTTTTTGAAAGTCACCTTTTTAGATAATCCATCTTCCAGGTTCATTTCACCTTTATGGCGAACGAATACATTTTGGTTTCCTTCAAATTTCGGAGGGTTCTTAGGATCATAGTCAACCCAGCGACCATTCCCATTCCCATTCACAGAGTATTCCATGTATTGGGTAGCACCAATGAGTTCATTTTTTTCATCATCGGCTTTAACATGAGGTGGTAATTGAGCAACCGTACCATGATGCACACCCAGCTCTTTAATGACTTTATCTGTTTTATAATCATACGCTTTGATCTTTACATCATTTCCGTTCACTTCAACCTGAAGTCCCTGTTTAAAATCATTGCCCGTCGACACTTCACCACCATTAGGCCCTGCCGATGCCCAGCCCGCCTGAATCCCAGCTGTGTTCACAACAGTAAAACCACGTTGATCTCCACCTTCTACTACCTTTTTACCTGCCCAATCCGGAAGATTCAGATCCCAGTGGCTGTGGCTTGTAAAAAGAATGACTTGCGGGTAATCCTTTAAGATCGCTTCTAATTTAGCCTGGTCTAAGTAATCACCTGTATACGGCGATTGATTAGAGCCTGAAATACTGTCCTTGAGGATATGATGACTAAAGAGGAAGATCGGTTTATTTGGATCGTTCTTGGAATATTCCTCAAGATTCTGCTTTAACCAATCAAGCTGCTCATCGCTAAGATAAACCTCATCCCACAAAGACGCATCATGGTAGTGCATATATTTTTCGGTTCCTAAGAAAAGGAACGGATATCCGTCTAACTCTTTTTTATGGTAGACTTTCTCCTCGCCAGTAAAGTTATAAAAATTTTGGAGCATTTCGGATTCCGGCGTATTATTCGGCCACGTGTTTTGCGCTAATTTGTTCGGTGCTGCCCATTTCGGTTTATAAAACTCATGATTTCCTATGCTGTACCAAACATGTTCTGGATGAGGATTATGATCTAACACCTGTTGTACGGCTTGATATTCAAAATCCCAACCTCGGTCCGTAATATCACCGTTCACGATTAATGCTTTCGAAGCAGGGTTTACCTGTTTCATATCGTTAAGTACATGCTTAAAGTCATTGTAATCCCCTTGAATGTCACTGATGACATCAAAAGTAAGACCTGGATCTTTGGAGAATAGATGTTCATCCAGTTTTGCTTGAGCTGATCCTGAAAAAGCACCTGCATTGAAAACAATAGATGCTGCCATAATACTTGGTAGTAGCTTCTTCACTATGATTCCTCCTAGTTATCGTCATTTTCAGAATATGGTCCGCAAAACAATATAAGTTCCTATTTTATAGTAAACCGGAAATATTAGGGTAATATTCTCCTAGAGTAAATATTGCACAAAAAAATGTAAATTAACTAGAGTTGCAACCATATTTACAGAAAATAAAAACACATTCGAATGTGAATGTGTTTGCGCATCGTACACCCCTTTACCCAATCCCTTAGCTGCTTTGTCTTCATAGAAAATACTATTATCCAAGTCGATCTCATCTAATTCACCAATTGGCTTTCCAGTATGATCAACAATTTCAACTTCTTTATTTTAGACTATATCTGCTTCGTATAACACCAATCAGGATACTTTCAACATCACTTTCCCTCAAAACATACATAAAGCGTGTCATCTGTAAGCTATTCCTTAATTGTGTTAATCCTCGTAAGCATCCTCTATTTTAGGTATAAATGGGGATAGAAAAGGATCATTATGCTCCATGATTTCTCCGCGAATTAAAGTGTAGACCTTGAATTCATTGAAAAGTTCTGCATCGTCACTATCTCTTATATACAGAACACCATATGATCCTGGAGCCAGCTCCCCAATCTTCCTTAAAACCTCAATTGGATTATGCTTTGTCACAGGTTTGTGATTATTAAGGCCTGCTATCCAAACTTGATAATCACCATTTACTGCTCTTAAATCCAATACTCCGGAGGGCCACTCTATCTCATCGAAATACTTTCGAATATCTTGAACAATGAACGAGTACTTTTCCTCATCATCTTCAAATGAGGAACTTTCTCTAATGGTTGCCCATCCGTGATACTCATACATTTCATTTCATCCTCTCATGGTTTTAAAGTCTTCGCTTCCAGCTGATCAGAGGCCCTGTCGAATTGATCCGACACTGCCTGCAGCACCTCAATCAGTAGGTACAAGTATCTTAGACATAGGTCAACCTCTTCGTCATTTGTTAGATAGTCATTCCACTTCAATTTAAATAACTTAGAAAAGGTTCCAGGTACTCTTTATGTGGAGTAACGACTCAGTCGAAAATTCCCTAGCGATGCATAGATCTGCAAAAGTATGCAAAAAAGAGTGTCGGTTCAGCCGACACTCGCTAGTCTTGCGCACTGTACGTCTAACTGTAGGCGTCGTTTGACTCCCCCCATTCAAACAGTTCACGAGCTTAATCTTTTTATTGTTTTTCTTCCTTCTTATTTCCTAAGGAGATTAAAAATCGCCTCCAGCCGTACGCTGTGATTGCATGACTCGCAGGAATATTTCCCTTTCTGGTTTTCCTTGAAATTTTTATATCCCACGCTTCCTTCGTACAGCCGAAATGTCTTCTTGCAGCAAAAGCATTCCACCTCATAATAAATCAATATGCTTTCACCTCCTTGGGAGCGTTCTTATTTGCGCGTGGCGTGATCAAAGATCGTAATCAGCTCCTCCACATATGCCTTTATGTGAAGATCGGGGTTTCTAATCAATTCCAGGCTGAATCCATCGATGGCATGCCGGATAGCGAGCGCCATGACTCGGGAGGATAACGGGGTGAATTCTCGAAAGGTTCCTTCTTTCGCCCCTGCATGCAGAATCGCCTCGATTGGTTGAAACACACCTTCATCCATATCCGCCGAAAAACGAGGTTTCCCCTCCTTTGTCCACATGCCCGTCACGATTTCCACAACGGCAAAAACCATCTTCCGATGCTCCGCGATAAACTCCAAATTCGCTTCAATATACTTCTTGAGCCTGTTTCTGGGAGAAGCTTCGCTACGCAGAATCGGCTGCATAAAGGACTCATAGGCGATATAATACTCCGTCACCACCTGCTCCAGGAGCTCATCCTTGCCCGCAAAATGATAGGAAATCACCCCTTTGCTAACGTTGGCACGCTTGGCGATTTGACCTATCGAAGCTTGGGCATAACCGACCTCGGCAATGGTTTCGATCGCGCATGCCACGATCTGCGCACGGCGAGCCTTCTCAATAAACGACATTCCCTTTTGGTCATCCGTTTTATTTTTAGTATTCATGATTATATTTTAGTACGATCGTACAGAAAAAATCAATAAGAAGCCTGCCCATCTCTTAGGAATGGGCAGGCTTCTCCTGAACTCATATAGGGTGCTGGATTCTGATACATTCGCGATGTAAAGTAGTAATCCGTGCTTACGTTATTCACGCAGGCTCAGATTTGCTCACGCGGTCCGTAATCACGGCGATAGCTCCATCTCCGGTTACATTACAAGCCGTTCCGAAGCTGTCTTGCGCAATATAGAGGGCGATCATGAGCGACGTTAGCGTCGTATCGAAGCCCAGCATGGACTCCAACAAGCCGAGTGCCGCCATAACGGCGCCTCCGGGAACTCCGGGAGCAGCAACCATCGTAATGCCCAGCATCAGAATGAAAGGGAACATCATGCCAAGGGATGTCGGCATCCCTGTCAGCAGCATGACGGCCATCGAGCAGCTTACCAGCGTAATCGTGCTGCCGGATAGATGAATAGTTGCGCATAGCGGGATGACAAAATCAGCGACCTTCCCACTGACTCCGTTCAGCTTGGTTTGGCGCAGCGTAACCGGGATGGCAGCGGCAGAAGACTGCGTACCTATCGCCGTAAAATAAGCTGGCAGCATATTCTTCAGCATGGCAAACGGATTCTTATGCGCGACTTGACCAGCAACCAAGTATTGTATGATCAGGAACAGCACATGCAGGACAATGATCATAATAAATACTTTGGCGAATACCGACAGGATCATGGTCACTTGCCCGCCATAGGTTAAGTTAGCAAACACGCAGAGAATATGATATGGCAGCAGCGGAATGATGATCGAGGCAATCAGCTTCTCAACAATCTCGCGGAAATCAACCATGACCTTCTGCAAGGCTTGCCCCTTGATTACAGCCGCTCCCAGCCCCAGTGTAAAGGCAAGGAGCAGGGCAGTCATCACCCCGAATACAGGCGGCATGTCAACTTTAAAAAAGGGTTCCAGCAGCGCCTCTTCCGGATTGGTGTAGGAATTAACCAGACCGCCAACCTCCAACATATACGGATACAATAGCGTCGCTGCCAAGAATGCCAGCAGTCCCGCGATTATGGTGGAGAGATAAGCAAGGCCCGTGGTTACGCCCAGCAGGCGACCGGCTCCTCTTCCCAGCTCCCCGATCCCGGGAGCAATGAATCCGATGATAATTAAAGGTATGGCAAACCCAAGAAAGTTTCCAAATAACCCGCTAAAGGTAGCTAATCCGGCAACCAGCCATTCCGGTGAGAACGATCCGAGCGCAATGCCGAGCAAAATGGCTATAAGGATTTTCGGAAGTAAGCCAAGTTTTTTCATGTTCATGCTGTTATCACCCACAGATGTTATTTTCGTTTATTGTCCACTCTAAACGGACAAAATCCATTGGACACGGAACGAACAAACTTTATCATATTCTGGATATCATTGTCATTATGCAAAATATGACAGCATAACATACCCATAATAGATCAGATGACAGATATACAGATATGAGTGCCAAATACATGGAAAGGAGAAATGCCTACTCCGGTTCAAGCATGCGCAAAATTGAAGCCAGCCCCGCTCATTTCTGTGCGGGGCTGGCTTCATTGGAATCGCTTCATAAATCCCTAATATGATGAGATAACGGCAGGATTATCTCCAATAGATCAGCCACTATCCTTCTGCGATAAGCCAAGCTCCTTGGCTACTTTTGCCCACCAACCAATGGCTAGGTGGAGTCACTTTAGCATCTTGAATTAATGCACCTGATCGAGCAATTGATAGGCCTCTTCCTTCGTTGTCACCGCCAAGAGCGCTTCTCTGAAATCATCGTCCATCAGCTTGCGGGACAACATTTGCAGCACTTTTAAATGCGCATTCTGCTTGCTATTACGCGGCACGGCAATCATAAAGATCAGTTTGGCTTCGCTGCCGTCAAGACTCTTCCAGTCTACACCATCCTGCTGGATACCAAAGACCACGCTTGGTTTCAAGACAGCATCCGATTTACCGTGAGGAATCGCAATATTCATGCCGATGCCTGTGGAGCTTTCTTGTTCCCGGGCTAATATGGCCTGTTTAAAATCTCCGTCAGCTCTTACCGCCCCGTTCCGCTCCAATACACCGATCATTTCGTCGATCACCGCATCCTGTGTCGTTCCGACCAGATTCAGGTTAATGAGATCCGGTGTAACAATATCCGTCAATTTCTCAACGCGGATAGCAGAAACTTCCGTTGCTGTACCGTTATTCATTACGGTTGGAACCGCTTCGGCTGAGTCCGCAGCCAAAGGTGCATCCACATTTACTACGGACGCTCCACCTGCTTCGGCAGGATCCTCTATCGCTCCTTCTCCAACAACTGCCGGAGTCACAGCTGAAACGTCTTTCTTGAGCAGGCTCACCATGATAACCGATACGGCTGCGCCGACAATGACAGCGAGGAAGAACATCAACACATGATCAACGGCACCGAGCACGGCTACAATCGGGCCGCCATGGGCTACGCTGTCACCGACACTGCCAAACATGGCAACCACCGAACCCGTCATCGATCCGACCATGATGCTCGGAATGACGCGTAGAGGATCTTGCGCCGCGAATGGAATCGCTCCTTCGGTAATACCGAACAGTCCCATCGTAAATGTTGCTTTGCCTGCTTCACGTTCCGCAGGTGTAAACTTCTTTTTGTTAATCATTGCTGCCAGTCCCATGGCAATCGGAGGAACACAGATGGCAACGGCAATTTGGCCCATAATCACATAATTTCCTTCACCGATCATGGCCGAACCGAACAGGAACGCAACCTTATTCACGGGACCCCCCATGTCAAATGAAATCATCGCGCCCAGAATAAGCGCGAGCAGAATCGAACTTGTACCTTGCATTCCTGCTAGCCAGACGGTTAACGCTTCAAACAGATCCGCAACGGGAGCACCAATCACAAAGACGAAGATTAACCCTACAACTAGTGAAGCCAGTACAGGGATAACGATAATGGGCATAATCGGCTGCAGCGAGCGAGGAACCTTGATCCTTTTAATAGCAAGTGCAACATAACCCGCCAGGAAACCGGCAATAATCCCCCCGATGAATCCAGCTCCCGCTTCACTTCCATAAAAGCTGCCGTTGGCAGCAATGAACCCGCCGACCATACCTGGTGCAAGACCCGGCCTGTCCGCAATACTCATGGCGATAAAACCTGCAAGGATCGGAACCATGAAGGTAAACGCAGCCGCGCCGATACTCTCAATCGTTTTCCAGATCGAACCTTCCGGTATAACCAGCCCACCCGGCGTCTTTACGCCGCCCATCGTCAGTGCGATTGCAATGAGCAGTCCACCGATTACGATAAACGGTACCATATAGGATACGCCGTTCATCAAGTGACGGTAGACCGGATTTTGTTTAGGTTTGTTCTCTCCTGTCATATCTTCAGCAGCAGACTTGGACTGTGCTTGATAGACAGGCACATCCCCTTTCATCATCCGTTGGATCAGCTCTTCTGGACGACGGATACCATCCTGCACACCAACGACAAGCAGTTTTTTACCCACAAACCGGTCCTTTATCACCGTCTTATCCGCCGCGATAATAATGCCATCGGCTTCGCGGATATCCTGCTCCGTGAATTGGTTCTCCACGCCAATGGAACCTTGGGTCTCAACCTTCAACTCAACGCCAAGCTTAGCGCCTGCCTTCTGCAGATTCTCAGCGGCCATATACGTATGTGCAATTCCGTTAGGACATGAAGTAATCGCTAATATTTTCATGCTCGTCATTCTCCTTTGCTGTCATGTTCCCGCTTACATTTATAGTGTACACGCTGAAAACGCTGTTATCGGATGAACTTTTTACCGGAACTTCCGGAAAAACAGGTTTATTTCGCAATAAAATATCCCCACATAGCGGAGCCATGCTGCGATGTATCCAAATACTTTGTAAGTACCCCGAAAAATGTAAAAAACAGGACGTATACCGCCCTGCTTCATCTTCACGGTTTCTAATACTAATCACGCTTTCTAATACGAATGTTACCCTTTCAACGTACTCAGCAATCGCATCACATCCGTCTCCTTAGTCAACGCACTGACCAAAGCCGGCTGCTCACTGATCAGCGACAATTCTCTGAATAGCTGCCGCATCTCTTTCAGCTCATCATGTTTAATCGCAAGCAAGAACACAAGCTCTACCTTCTCGGTTCCCCAGGGAATCGGCTGCTTCAAAGTCACAACAACGATGCAGGACTGTTTAACCCGCTCCGCGCTGCCATGAGGGATGGCAATGCCACCCCCAATCGTCGTAGCAGACATATGCTCACGATCCAGCACACTTTCCGTATACCCTGCCTCGACATACCCTTTGTCCTCCAGCATTTGCGCAAACTTGGCGATTAACTGTTCTGGACGCTTTACCTCCTGCCGAGGAAAGACCAGAAAAGGAGTTGTATATTTCAAAAAGACCGATTCCTCAGCCGTCCTGCTGTCCGGCTCATCGATCCGCCGGATCGCTTGCTCCAGCTTCCGCTCGTCACTGGCCTCGAGCAAAGGTGAAACAAGGATATGTGGTGATTTTAGCTCGGGCAGATCAACGGTCGTAATGACAAGATCCACCTCATGAGCAGCCAGATAATCCTGCACTTCCGCTCTCGACATCGTTGCCTCCACATGCACGGACGGGAATCTCCGTTCCACCTTCGCGAGAAGCAATTGGGACATCCCAACGCCCATATGACACACAATAATGACCTTCTGAGGGTGGCTTTCATTCTGGTGAAGCCGTTCCACAGACGCCTGAAAGTGCAGCGTCAAATATGCGGCTTCCTCTTCGGGAAAGTGCAGATGGAGCGCTCCCCCTACCTCTTCCAGTGCCATGATGACCCGATCGAACATATAGGGATACATCTTTTTGATCTCAGCCAGCATTGGATTGGACACAGCCAGACCGTAATGGAGACGGTTCATGGTCGTGTACAAATGCACTTTCAACCCGTTCAATAATACCTGGTCCTTGGAAAAAGGGATCATATTCAGCTCCGACATCCGCCGAATCAGTTGTTCAACCAATTGGGGCAGCAGAGGGTGGCTGTCTGCCAGATCGCTCCGCCCAGCGCCTCCGTCCTCCTGCGTGTATCGGAACTTCCCTCCAAGCAGGTGCAGGGTTAGATATGCAGTTTCTTCCTTGGAAAAAGGTACAGCGAACAGCTTTTGCAGCTGCCTCAAAAAGTCTATCGCCCATTCAAATTCCGCTTTGTTCTCCAAAAAGGCCATGTCCTGCTCGGAGAGCGAAATCGGCTGTCCCAGCTTGGTCCGTTTGACCATGAGCAGAATATGCAGCATCAGGCTTTCAAAGGTTTCATCGGTAAAGCGGAGCTGATGCTGCTTTTGCAACGCCTTCAACTCATTGTATACGGTTGCAATCTCATGCGGTTCATACTGATTACGCATCATCTGTCCCGTCAACTCCGGACGGTTGATCAGTTGGTTCAACCGCGCCAGCGCCATCCGTTTGTTCTTCTCCGTGCCCTCAATCATGAAACCTACACGCTGTTTCGTCATTAAGCTCAGATCAAAGCTGCGCAGCCAGTCCCCAATCTTTTCCATATCCCGACGGATAATTGCCTTGTTCACGTAAAACGGCGAAGCCAGGTTCTGCAGGGTTACGGGCTTCGCGTTCATCAAGAGCCGATAGGCCAGGTGCAGCACCCTTTCCTCGTCGGATTCATCCTCGGTGGTACGCTCGTTGGAATACAAGCGGTGGAATAAATCAGCCTGATCCGTTTCTCCGATCTCCAGATAAACGCCAAGTCCCGGCCTTTTCACCAGATGCCCACTGGAGTGCTGAACTATATATTCTTCAATCACCTTCAGATCGTTTCGGATCGTCTTCTCCGAGCACTCGGTCTGATCCGCCAGATCCTGAACGAGCCACAGCCGGTTCGGTTCCATTAATAAATTACGAAAAATCTCTTTTTGCCTATTATTCATTCCGATCTCCTATTCAACTTATTTGGAGAGCTCACTATTCGTGGAGCAGGTACATTGTCCTACGTATATCATATCCGGGTCGCTATGGCAATCTGATCTGGTATGGAACGCGAGAATGGACCCAAAGAATGGCATGTTGAGGGATAAGCTGAACATATACAGTAATTTAAAATCTGACGTAAACAAAAAAGAGTGCCGAAGAAATTCGACACTCTTGTTCATGATCCTCTTACATTTTAAAAAATTCGTTCGGTTGCACAGCGTATCTTTCCTATAAAATCCTCCACAGCCTCTCGCGCCGACTCCGCTCCCGTCACGGCGGATATCACGGCGACGCCATCCGCACCCGCCCCCATCACTTCCTCCACGCGCTCCACGGTAATCCCGCCAATCCCAACAATCGGCAGATGGATGCCAGCTTCGCGCATTTCTCGAAGGATCGCTGGGCCCTGCACAGCCTTGGCATCATCCTTCGAGCGGGTCGGATAGATCGGGCCGATACCAAGATAATCGGCGCCGTGGAGAATGGCGCGCCTGGCTTCCTCAACGGAATGGGCCGAGACGCCTAATATCCGATTGCCGATCCGCTCACGTACCGAAGCCGCAGATTCATCGTCCTGGCCGATGTGCACGCCGTCGGCGTTCAGCTTCAGTGCCAGCTCCACATCATCATTGACGATGAAGGGTACGCCCGCTTGGCGGCACTGATCCTGGATCCGGCGAGCCAGCCGGATCATCGGCTCGCCAACAAGTGCACCCTGCCCCTTCTCGCGGAACTGGACCATGGTCGTGCCGCCGGCCAATGCATCCTGCACGACCCGGCTTGGCTCGACGATGCAATTCACGCTGCCAAGTACGAGGTACATCCGTAGATGCTGCCTCATCATCTCGGGTGTCACTCTGCCCGTCATCGCAGCACCTCCTGATGGCGGCGACGATACGCCCAATGATTCGTTGGGCCGTGTCCCTGTCCCAGGTTTAAGCCGTCCTCAATGGCCGCCTGGATGAATGTGCGCCCGTTCTGAATGGCATCGAATGCACTCAAGCCTTGGGCCAGGCCTGCGGTAATCGCGGCAGAGAAAGTACAGCCGGTACCGTGCGTATGGACGGTATGAATTCGTTGTCCATATAATTCTGTAAAGGCGATACCATCGTATACGAGGTCCATGACTGGAGGACTGTCGGGATTACCGAATCTGTCATCATTCTTGATCATGGGGGAGCGTCCCTCATAAAACTCCCCGTTATGGCTGGCGGTTCTTGTTTGGCGATACGTACTTTCGGACTGAGACAACTCTTCCTGCTGCGTACCCGCCGCCATAGCTGATCCCCTGTCTCTTTCGTGATCCGCAACTTCACCGCCGCCGGTCATTCCCTCGTCATGGCCGCCTTTGATCACAACGATCTTGGGCCCCAGATCCTGGATACGTCTCGCCGCTTCCTTCCGATCTTCCTTCGTGCGGATACGCATCCCCGCCAATACTTCGGCCTCCGGTATATTGGGGGTGACAATTAACGCCAGCGGCAGCAAATCCTCTCTTAAAGCCTGCACTGCTTCGCTTTGCAGCAGCTCTGCTCCGCCCTTGGCGATCATCACGGGATCCACAACGACCTTCTCCCAGCCGAATGCCCGGATCCGGTCAGCAGCCAGGCGAATGATCTCGGCATTGAACAGCATGCCTGTCTTCAATGCATCGACTCCGAGGTCCGAGCCAACCGCTTCAATCTGCTCCGCGGCTGCTTCGGGAGGCAGCGGATATACGCCGTGAACCCCCAATGTGTTCTGCACCGTGATCGCCGTAATCGCTGACATGCCGTATACGCCGAGCTCCTGGAAGGTTTTCAGATCAGCCTGAATGCCGGCACCGCCGCCGCTGTCAGACCCCGCAATCGTCAGTGCCCGAGGAACGTGAGACTTGCTGCTCATCGTGCGCCACCTGCAGCGGACGCTTCCGCTTCCCGGACAGCGGCATAGCCCTCCAGCGAGCCCGGATGAAGCTTTGCCAGCTCATCCAGGAAAGCAATCTGGAAGCTTCCAGGTCCCTGGTCCGCGGTTCGCTCTGCAGCTCTCGCCGCCGCGGCCCCGTAGAAGGCCAGGCCCGCCGTACCGGCAAGCAGCAGGTTTGCTTCCACTGCGGCAAAGGCACCCAGCACCGAGGTCAGCAGGCACCCTGCACCGGTTACCTTCGTGAGGAGAGCATCCCCGCCGGTAATGATACGTACCTCGTTTCCATCGGTAATCACGTCCTCTTCACCGGTAATGGCCACGATCGTGCCTACTTCGCGCGCAGCCCGCACGGCCAGCTCGGCATGATCACTGCCCGTGCTGTTGCCAGCGTCTACGCCTTTGATCTCGCGGGCCTCCCCGACAAGGTGAGCGACTTCAGCCGCATTCCCGCGCACGAGCGACACCTTCACCTCGCTTAGAATCCGCAGCGCCGACTCCGTCCGAAAACGGGTTGCTCCCGCACCGACCGGGTCCAGCAGGACCGGCACGCCTTGTGCGTTCGCCGATTGTCCAGCTATGATCATCGCATCCACAAGCTCGCGGTTCAGCGTGCCGATGTTCAATACGAGCGCGCCTGCGATGGCGGCCATATCTGCCACTTCCTCCGGCGCGTAAGCCATGACCGGCGACGCGCCCAGCGCGTACAAGCCGTTAGCCGTAAAATTCGTAACCACCACGTTCGTCATGTTGTGAACGAGGGGGCTCGTCTGCCGTACCTTTGTTAAAAGCGCCGAAACTTCATTTTCCCATGTATGCATATGAATCAGCCTCTCTTCGCTATATTGGAATTTATGAGCTAGTTAGGTCTCCTTACAGCACCGCAGCCTGCAGCGGCACCGGCCATTCCTCCTGCTTATAAGCCATATCCCAAAACATATACTCCAGCTGGCAGCTCAGCATAAAATGCTCCTTCATCCGTTCTCGCTCGGCTGCCGTCGCACGCTCCGCCCATTCATCGACACGGCTGCAGAACTTGGCTGTCGCGTCTTCCCCCCGGTTGCCGTAGAAATAAATCCAGTCGTAGAACGGATGGGATTCATCCGGCTTCACTTCATCCAGCAGCTTGCGGCCAATCTCCAGGTAGGTCCACGGGCAAGGCAGCAGTACGGCCATAATCTCGCCCAGACTGCCCTCATGCGCCACCGTCAGCATATGACGGATATAGTGATGCGCGGACGGAGCCAGCGGATAGCCTTGAAGCTCTTCGTAAGTCACCCCGGCGGCTGCGCAAAAATTCTGATGCGGATGCACCTCGCTATGCAGGATGAATGAGATTTGTTCGTTAAAGGTTGCGATCTCTTCGCGGCTGGTCGATTTGGATATGGCGATGCCGTAAATTCGCATGTAGACGTTCAAATACTCAAAATCCTGCTTCACATAGTGGATCAGTTGTTCCCGCGCCAGTTTCCCCTCGGCAATGCCTTTTACAAAGGGATGATCGAAGATTGCTTGAAAAATGCCTCCCGCCTGCTGACGGAGCTCTTGCGTAAAACTCATTTTTGTCCCCACCTCCAACATATTGAAGAGCAGGAAGTCCATAAGACACGACTTTCCAGGCAACGCTAAAAAGCCGCCCCGAAAACTGGAGCGGCTTCGTCAACAAGCCCGAGTGCGCCAAAAACGCACCAAGACCTTATATACGAAGGCTCCACTTTCCTACGCTAGTACGAACTAGATCAGGTTCAAAGGGTCCAAGATACGCTCTTGTCTCAGCCGCTAACGGCTCCCCTAGTGGACTTCCTATTCTTTTGTCTAATACTGTACATAGGTTTGTAGATGCTGTCAAACGTTAACGGTTCGCGGACAGAACCCCACGTGCGAAATCTTCCGTGATCGGTGGATCATGATGTTGTACGGTGGCAGATGTCTTTCGCGAATAAAAAACGTCGGCTACCCAACACTTGTTTCAGAAACACTGACGCTGGGTTGTCATGTATTCCCCTACATAATGAGTACATAAACGTTATTCAAAAAAATGAAGTTTAAAGGAGCGAGCTTATTTATGACGAACCCATCAAAAGCGGTTAACCCCATTCCGGATGGCTACACCTCCGTGACACCGTGGATCATCTCAAGAAACTCCGCAGCGCTGATTGAATTCCTGGAGCAGGCTTTTCAAGCCGAAGAGTTAGCCCGCGTCTATGTTGACGATGGTGTCATCGGCCATGCCGAGGTGCGAATCGGAGATGCCGTCGTCATGATGTTTGACGCGAAGCCGGAATGGCCGGATAGCCCGACGTATCTCCGCTTATATGTTGAGGATTGCGATGCTGCTTACCAGCAAGCGCTCGCCGCAGGAGCCGTCTCGGTGACGGAGCCAACAAGTTTGTTCTTCGGCGACCGGGTGGGACGGGTACGGGACCCGTTCGGCAACTTATGGTGGATTCAGACGCGAATGGAGGACCTGACGCCCGAGGAGATGGAACGACGCGCCCAAGACCCGGATTACATGAAAGCAATGACCTATGTTGCCGGAGCGGAAATCGTGGTGAAGATTTCGTAACAAGGTGAAGTGAAACAAAAGTGTTATTTCAGGCAGAACATGGGTGGATTCGGTTCCCGGGGGTATGCGTGGATGGCTGCCGATTATGATCGATGTAGGGACCGGGTAACTCAGAGTAGCTATGGTTTAGAGGTAGAAACTGGGTGAACACAGAGTATGTAGCTGCTGCTGGGATTGGTGCTACTGCTGGGATTGGTGCGACTGCTGGGATTGGTGCGACTGCTGGGATTGGTGCGACTGGGATTGATGCTACTGGGATTGGTGCTACTGCTGGGATTGATGCTACTGCTGTATTGGTGCTACTGCTGGGCTTGGTGCTGCTTGCTATTATTGGAGCTACTGCTGGTATTGTTGCTACTGCTGTATTGGAGCTACTGCTGGGCTTGGTGCGACTGCTCGAGGGCAAGCGGACTGAGGATACGTTATTTAGCTGAAAAGGCGTAATTTTCGAGAGCTAACGGACACCAGATACGCTATTTCTAGAATATGATGGTAAATAGGCACCTTTTTGCGGTAATAAGAGATCCTGTGTCCGTTAGATTTAAGAATTGGGACCGAATCAGGCAAATAAGGGAACTGGTGTCCGTTAAGGCTACTTCTAGGCTACTCCTGATCTTGGTGCTACTTCTGGTATTGATGCTACTGTCGGGCTTGGCGCGACTGCTAATCTTGGTGCTACTGCTGGTATTGGTGCTACTGCTGGTATTGGTGCTACTGCTGGTATTGGTGCTACTGCTGATCTTGGTGCTACTAACTGGTTTTGGTACGACTGCTGGGCTTGATGCTACTACTGGTCTTGGTGCGACTAACTGGTCTTAGTGCAATTGCTGGAATTGGTGCTACTGTTGGGATTGATGCTACTACTGGGCTTGGTGCTACTACTGGGCTTGGTGCTACTACTGATCCTGGTACTACTGCTGGTATTGGTTCGACTACTGATCTTGGAGCTACTGCTGGGATTGGTGTTACTGGCCTTGATGTGACTACTAGTCTAGTGCGACTGCTCGGAGGGCAAGCGGACTGGGGATACGTTATTTAACTGAAAAGGCGTAATTTTCGAGAGCTAACGGACACCAGATACGTTATTCATAGAATATGATGGTAAATAGGCACCTTTTTGCGGTAATAAGGGATCCTGTGTCCGTTAAGTTTAGGAATCGGAGGCGAATCAGGCAAATAAGGGAACTGGTGTCCGTTAACAGGTGGCCTTGGTGCTAACTACTGGGATTGATGCTACTTCTAGGCTACTGCTGGTCTTAGTGCTACTGCTGGTATTGATGCTACTGCTGTATTGGTGCTACTGCTGTATTGGTGCTACTGCTGTATTGGTGCTACTGCTGGGCTTGGTGCTGCCTGCTATTATTGGAGCTACTGCTGGTATTGTTGCTACTGCTGTATTGGAACTACTGCTGGGCTTGGTGGTACTGCTGGGCTTGGTGGTACTGGTCTTGATGCGACTACTAGTTTTAGTGCGACTTGCTCGAGGCAAACGGACTGAGGATACGTTATTTAGCTGAAAAGGCGTAATTTTCGAGTGCTAACGGACCCCAGATACGTTATTTCTAGAATATGATGGCAAATAGGCACCTTATTGCGGTAATAAGGGATCCTGTGTCCGTTAGATTTAAGAATTGGGCCCGAATCAGGCAAATAAGGGAACTGGTGTCCGTTAACAGGTCAGGGGGAAGCGGTACGAAGAACGGAGCTCACAAAGCTGTGCCGGTGAGTGGTGTGCACGTAGCTACATAAGCGGTGAGGCGGTGGTGCTGCACACGCAGCGATACTGGCCACGCAGCATAGCGGCGATGCTGCCGACGCTGTTATGCGGTCGGCGATGTTGGCTATGCTGACCACGCTGCAATGCGACGATGTTGGCTAGGCTGTGATTGCCAACGTAGTGGTACTACCTACGCGCGTCGCTGCCGACGCTACAATGTTGCCGACGCAGCGATACTATCCACGCTGCGATACTATCCACGCTGCGATACAAAAAAGGAGGCATTCCAAAAGATCTTAGATCTTGAGGGATGCCTCCTTTTTTTGCTTTTTCCTAGCATCATCCGCTATACGACAATACTAGCCTGCTGCATTCGTCTTCATTCATTACTGAATGCCGTAAAATTCCTGAAGCTGGTCAATCATCAGATTCGCTGCCAGGATGCCGCCTGCTGTATTCCAGATGGCATCATCCACTTTGTGGGCCTGGCCGTTCTTGACGACGTTCAGGTTTTTCCACAGCGGATCGTTGATCCATTCCTGCTCGGTTTGGTTGGCGCCGCCATCCCCGGTTTCATAAGTGAAGTAGAATAGTCTGTCGGCTTCCACCTCAGGTAAACGCTCCTTCGTGATCTCGTCAACGAAATCGTCCTTGGCGTTCTTGGTCATGTCGTTGCGGGCGATGCCGATTTTATCGAAAATAACGCCCGAGAACGTATTGGTGTGGTATACCCGTGTCTTGCCAGCCATGAAACGGACCACGGAGACGGTCTCGTCCAGCTTGCTTCCGGCCTTCTCTTTGAAATCCTGAATCCGCTTGTCGTATGCAGCCAATAGCTCTTCGCCTTCGGATACCTTGTTCAGCGCTTTGGCATACAGCTCAAAATTGTTCTGCCACTCGCCGCGAAGATCCTCAGCAAAAACAGTCGGCGCGATCGCCTTCAATTGCTCGTATACTTTCTCCTGACGCATCTTGTTGCCGATAATCAGGTCCGGCTGCAGGCCGGCGATCAGCTCGATGTTCGGCTGGCTCTCTTCCCCGACAACGGTAACGCCTTCCATCTGGTCTTTAATATGCGGATACCATGGGTCGCCTGTCCAGGATCTAACGGCACCTACAGGCTTCACGCCCAATGCGAGAAGCGCCTCGGTTCCTTCGTTCGTAAGGACGACAACCTTTTGAGGCGTTCCCTTGATCGTCTCCGTCCCCATGGCATGCGTAACTTCATACGATTCGCCGCCGGCTGCAGCGCCGCTGTTGCCCTCTGCGGTTTTCGTTGTGTCGCTGCCCCCATTGTTTGCATTTTCTTTTGCGGGGCTTGCTCCGCACCCGGCAAGAATCACGATCATGATCATGATCAGAGCCAGCAAGCTAAACTTGAGGCCTCTCGTTGGTTTATGTGCCACTTTTTTTCCCATTCCTATCTAAATCCCCCTTGTGTCATATCCCTCTACTTGAAAATCATTATCAATCACTGATTCAAAACTATAAAGGGTTTCATGAAAAATATCAAGATATTTATGAGAATGATTATCAAGCTCATTGACAGATGGGGTCCCTTCACCTAAAATTCATATGAACTTAATTATTCATGGACTTAAGAAAGTGAGTATATATGCGCGTATTCGGACTATTCATATCGCTATTGTCGCTGGCTGCTGCCGTCATGGGCAGCATCGCATTTGGAGTAACGAACATACCTCTTCATCAGGTATGGGAATCGTTCACTCACTTCAACGGGAGCAACGAGCATCTGATCATTCTCACAGCAAGACTGCCCCGGGCGCTCATTGCGCTTGCCGTAGGAGCATCCCTCGCTGTTGCGGGTGCGCTCATGCAAGTCATCACGCGCAATCCGATTGCATCGCCCAGCACGCTGGGCGTAAACTCCGGTGCGGCCTTCTTCATTATTATGTCGGCGGGTTGGCTGGGCATCAGCGGACTCCAATCCCTAACCTGGGTCGCGCTGATCGGAGCCGCGGTAAGCGGCGGTATTGTGTTTTTCCTGGGCAGCATCGGCAGGGACGGCATGACGCCGGTAAAAATCACCCTCGCGGGTGCCTCCATAGCCGCCTTCTTCCATTCCCTGACGCAGGGATTGATGCTCTCCGATGGCAAAATGTTCGACCAGGTGCTGGTATGGCTGGTCGGTTCGGTAGCCGGACGCGATTTGAACCAACTCGCAGCCGTGTGGCCGTACATGACCGTTGGCATGCTGGCTGCACTCCTGCTGGGCCGTCATCTGAACGCCCTCTCCATGGGTGACGACATCGCCCAGAGCCTTGGGCAAAAAACAGCCCTCATTAAGCTGTTAGCGGCAGCGGCCGTTATATTGCTGGCTGGAGGTTCCGTTGCCGCTGCTGGACCTATCGCATTCGTCGGAATCATCATCCCGCATATCGTTCGGTATTTAATAGGAAATGATTATCGCTGGATTCTGCCTTACAGCGCGGTGCTGGGCGCACTTTTGCTGGTGACGGCCGATCTCGGTTCCCGATATATTGCCATGCCGAAGGAAGTCCCGGTTGGCGTGATGACCGCAATCATCGGCGTGCCGTTCTTCGTGTATATAGCCAGGAAAGGAAGACGAGCACAATGAGTAAACACCGCATATTCCGCTCCAGGAACGCGAAAGTATCGTTTATGCTGGAGAGAAGAACACTATGGGTATGCCTGATCCTATTCGTGCTTTGCATCGCCGCCATGATTATTAGCACAGGAACGGGAAGCCAGTTTGTTTCGCCGCTTCATGTCATAAAGGCATTGTTCGGCGATGCTCCGCCCATGGAGCAGGTCATCGTCATGCAGCTAAGGCTGCCCCGAATTATTATCGCCGTGCTGATCGGCGCCGCTCTCGCGGTGGCGGGGGCTATTCTGCAGGGCGTCATCCGCAATCCCCTGGCCTCCCCCGATGTCATCGGCATAACGGAGGGAGCATCGCTTGGGGCAGTTCTCTTCATCTTCATATTTACGGGCACCGTATCGATCCATTGGATGCCGCTATTCGCCATCCTCGGTGCCTTTTTCATTACCGGTCTATTGTACGTGCTAGCCTGGAAAAATGGCGTATCGCCGCTGCGGCTTGTCTTGATCGGTATCGGAGTATCGGCTGCCATCAAATCGATCTCCTACATGCTGATCATATCCGGACCGCTGCAGCTGGCCGACCGCTCCCTTACTTTTATGGCAGGCAGCATTTACGGTATGTCCTGGGATAAGGACGTTATGACCCTGCTGCCTTGGGTAGCCGTACTTCTACCGCTTACTTGGCTGCAGGCCCGCAATGTGAACATTCAAGCCTTAGGAGACGACGTTGCCAGCAGCACAGGCGCGCAGGTTCAGAAGCAGCGTCTGATCCTAATCGGACTCAGTGTAGCTCTGGCCGGAGCTGCCATCTCGATCGGCGGCGCCATCGCCTTCATCGGACTGATGGCACCCCATATGGCCCGCAGGCTGGTAGGCCCCAACTTCGGAAGCGTACTGCCGGTCAGCGCCCTGATCGGTGCGATTCTACTGCTTGTCGCCGACCTGGTAGCACGGACGGCATTTCTGCCGCGAGACGTGCCGGCAGGTGTATTCACCGCTGCGATCGGCGCGCCGTTCTTCCTCTACTTGCTGTATCGTAACCGCAATCGATTCTAGAACCGAAAGGAGCTGGCGTCATGAATACGCTGGAAGCAAAGGGATTGGGTCTGTCCTATGGGGGAGACTTTATATTCGAAAATCTGGATTTAACCGTGCCAATAGGTAAAATCACCGTGTTTATCGGCAGCAACGGCTGCGGCAAATCCACTTTGCTGCGCTCCATGGCCAGGCTGCTGAAACCGCAGCGTGGCTCGGTTGTACTGAATGGAGCCGATATCGCAAGCTTGTCCACGAAGGACGTGGCGCGTAAGCTCGCAATTTTGCCTCAGGGACCTACCGCCCCGGAAGGATTGACAGTCATGCAGCTGGTAAAGCAAGGACGCTATCCATACCAGAGCTGGCTTCGTCAATGGTCACGCGAGGATGAGGAAGCCGTCGCGGCGGCGCTGGCATCCACAGGTTTGACTGAACTGTCTGACCGTACGGTTGACTCGTTATCCGGCGGCCAACGCCAGCGGGCTTGGATCGCGATGACGCTGGCACAAGAGACGCCGCTCATTTTGCTTGATGAACCGACCACCTATCTGGATTTAACCCACCAGATCGAAGTGCTCGATCTGCTGTATGAATTAAACGTTCAAGAGCAACGGACCATTGTCATGGTGCTGCATGATATCAATCTGGCCTGCCGCTATGCCGATCATATCGTCGCCATTCGCGACGGAAGCATCAAGGCCAAGGGCGCACCGGGAGAAATCATTAATTCCGAGCTGATGCAAACCGTGTTCCAACTGCCGTGCGAGATTATTCCGGACCCGTTGTACGGGACCCCGATGTGCGTCCCGCGCGGAAAAGGCATGCGCAGGCCTTCAGCCGTCAAGCAGGAACCAGCGGAACCAAAACAAACAACTACGCCACCCACCCCTGAATTGGCACCAGTGTAGCATACATGTAATTAAGCCGGCTCCCTTCCGCATTCAAGCGGGAGGAGCCGTTTTTTTATTTGGGCTATTCTCGCAGTATGGTGCTATTATCTAAAACAGGTTTTCGCAAACCAAGACATGAGGGCAGCCGGAACGGCGGAGAGATTGAATAATCGTATCGGCTTTAACTCATCGATCATTTTTGAAAACAACAACCGACAACGTGCTTTCTGGGAACATACCAAAAAAAGAAAGACCGCCCTAGACATCAGGGCAGTCACTGTATTTGGAATAAGTCTAAAACATGGATTTGTCTGCCATTGCTCACAACTGCTCCGTTATCGATACATCATGACCATTTACCTACACGCAGGTCTTTTTTCCTTTGGCGATGCGGGAGTACTTTGAACAGCTTGGACTTTTCACGTTTTCGCTGTTCCAGCAGGTTCTTTACCCCTCGCATCAATATCCGGTACCTCATCTCATCCTCGTGGCCGAACTTGCGCATCTCGTCAAAATACTCGTCTGTCATCCTATCACTCCAGCTGTATAAGTCTATAGAACTAGAATATAGGACCGAACTATACAATTTCTAAACAAGACTGGGTTGCACGTTAAGCCGATGGCTCTTGCATAGCTGAGCTGCCGGCAGCCTTCAAGGTTTGCTTTCTTCGCCGGAGGAGAAGAGCCAAGGGGATGGCCAGTGCAACCAGCCCGCTTGCCACCAGGAACACATCATCAATGCTCCTCGTGTAAATGATCCGATGCAGCCACTCCTTGGTTTCGCCTAAAGTAGCGTTAGACAATCTGCCTTCATGCACGTTCAATCGCGCATAGAACAGTGACGTAAACATGCCCAGCGTAATCGAGCTGAACAACTGCCGCAACCAGTTCAGCAGCGCCGACGCATGGCCCGATTCCTGCTCCGTGACCGCTGCCATCGCTGCGCTTGTTGCCGGGGAAATAGCCAGGCCGGAGCCTACGTTGCGGATACACATCCAGATCATGACGGTGATCAGCGTCGTTTCCATATGAAGCCTGCTGAATCGGAAGGTCGTGACGAACAGGATCAGGCTGCCCAGCGTAATTAGCAGAGCTGGTCCCCAAGAGGCATACCACCTCCCTGACAGGAAGGTAGCGATGGTGAGGCACGCCGCAGCCGGAAGGAACAGCAACCCGACCTGGAAAGGAGACAGACCCTGGATTTCCTCCAGAAACAGCGGGATGAAGTAAACACCGGAATAGAGCGCGAAGGTTAATATGAGCGAAACAGCCAAGCTGATCGCAAAGGCAGTATTGCGGAACAATCTTAGATTCAGAAGCGGCTCACGTGTTCGCAGCTCAACCCGGACAAACATCATCACACATAGAGTGCCTATGATCAAGCATCCCCATGACAGAGGGGATTGCAGCCCCCATGCATGTATATTGCCAAAAAGCAGCAGCAGGACCAGACTTCCTACCGTGGCTAGAACAAGACCGGCCACATCCAGCCTTTTCCGAACAGCGGTAAACCCGGATGGGAGCAGAAGCAGGCCGGCTATCCATGCAGCCGCTCCAATCGGCACCGTAACCAGAAAGATCCAACGCCAATCATGCTGCTGAAACCAGCCGCTGAGCGAGGGGCCGATGGCGGTGCCGAGCACCGTCGAGAACGACCATACGCTGACCGCAAGCGGTTGTCTTTCCCGCGGGAGCGTCTGGTAAATCATCGTCAGGGAGATGGGCTGAATCAGCCCGCAGAACAAGCCTTGAACCATGCGAAATCCGATGAGCGCATAGATGTTCCATGACAACGCGCACAGAATGGAACCTGCCGTAATTCCCGCAAGGGACAACAAGAACATGGATCTGCCCCCGAAACGGTCCACGAGGTATCCGCTCACCGGCGTTATCATCCCGCAGGCCAGCGAGAACCCGGTAATCATCCACTGTACCGTGCTCAGCTCGGCATCGAATATGCCGATAAAACCTGGGAGAGACACATTGAGTGATACGACGTGGTACATGCCGGCAAACGATCCGAGAAACAACGTGATCAAAAGCGGCCAGAATGGAAGCTCGGCCTGCCCGCTGCCAGTCTTCGCCCGGAAATGGCCCATATTTATGGACATATCTTATTAACCCCCTACGGGTGGACTGCCGCCATAATCCTCACAGCGGATGATGACAGGCTGCATAATGGCCGCTCTCCAGAACCAGCAATTGCGGTTCTTCTTCGCGGCAGCGTGCGGTTGCAAGCGGGCAGCGGGTATGGAACCGACAGCCGGAAGGCGGATTCGCCGGAGAGGGAATCTCACCCTCTATGCCGCCTGTCGGCTGGCTTCCACCCGGAGCTCCCTGAGGTATCGAATCGATCAGCGCCCGCGTATACGGATGGGCCGGCCTGAGAAACAGGGATTCGCTCGGGGCAATCTCGACCAGCTTCCCAAGGTACATCACGCCGATCCTATCGGATAGATGGCGAACGACTTGCAGGCCGTGGGCGATGAACAGATAGGTCAGCCCTAGCCTCTGCTGCAAGTCCTGCAGCAAATTCATAATCTGCGCCTGAACCGACACGTCCAGAGCGGACACCGCTTCATCAGCCAGTATAAACCGCGGGTTCAGCGCGATGGCCCTGGCGATGCCAATGCGCTGCCGCTGCCCTCCGGAGAATTCATGGGGATACCGATCCGCCCACGAAGGGTCAAGCCCGACCAGACCAAGCAGCTCATGGACACGCTCCTGCACGGCCGATGCGGGCAGATGAAGGTGTACCAAGAGTGGTTCGGCAATACTGTCCCCGATCCTCCAGCGAGGATCAAGCGACCCGTAGGGATCCTGAAAGATCGTCTGCATATGGCGCCGTGCCCTGCGCAATGCCGTGCCTCCCAGCTTCGTCAGGTCCTCCCCCTCGAACAGGACCTTGCCCTCCGTTGCCCGCTCCAGCTGCAGCAGCACTCGGCCCAGCGTGGATTTCCCGCTCCCGGATTCACCAACCAGCCCGAAGGTTTCCCTCCTGCGAATCGTGAAGCTTACGTCATCCACGGCCCGGATCAGCTTCTTCCTGCCGAAGCCATCCCCATGCACGGGATAATACTTTCGGAGATTCTCGACGGCAAACAACACGTCCGGGGATTCTACGAACGGATCATGCTTGTGCTTCTGAATATCCAAGCTATTCTTAATCGTCATCTCATCGATGCCAAAGCTTATATCAGCACATCGTGGTTGCGACGCTTCCCCTGGAACAGTTTTGGAAATCGCCTTGAAAGCAGCCTCGGAAACTGCACCAGAAGCTGCACCAGAAACCGCCTCGGCGGCTTCTTCCAGCCAGTCCTTTCTCAGCACGAGCTCCTCCGAATGCCAGCAGGCCGTTCTCCCGCCCTCATCCCCCGCTAAGGAAGGCGTCTCCTGCGTGCAGCGCTCACTTGCGAAAGGGCACCGCGGATGAAAGCGGCAGCCATCCGGCAGCGCAGCCAGATTCGGAATGGACCCTTCAATCGCATGAAGCTTGGATCCCTGAACCGTATCCAGCGTGGCTACGGAGCGAAGCAGCCCCCGAGTATAGGGGTGGCGGGGAAGGGCAAACAGTTCGGCCGCCGGTGCCTCTTCGACGATCTCCCCCGCATACATCACCACGATCCGGTCCGCCATATCGGCCGCGATCCCCAGATCATGCGTAATCAGCAGGATGGACATGCCGAATTCCTGCTGCAGATCCTTCAGCAGGCGCAGAATCTGCGCTTGTATCGTGACATCCAGAGCGGTTGTCGGTTCGTCCGCGATCAGAAGATCCGGCCCGCAGGACAAGGACATGGCGATCATCGCCCTTTGCAGCATCCCGCCGGACAGTTCCCCCGGATACTGCTTCAGCCGCAGCTCCGGTTCGGGAATGCCTACCCGTCCAAGCAGCCTGGCCGCACGATCCCTCGCCTCCCGCTTCGATACCCGCTCGTGCTGCAGAATGGTTTCCTCAATCTGCTGCCCAATGGTAAAGACGGGATCAAAGGCAGCCATGGGCTCTTGAAAAACCATCGCCATTTTTTTCCCGCGATAACGCCTCAGCTCGGCCTCCGTCAGGCTGGCAAGATCCGTCCCGCCAAGCCTCAGGGAACCGCCCGTGATCCGGCCATGCTCATGATCGATCAGGCGCATGATGGCTTTGGACGTCACCGTCTTGCCACTCCCGGATTCGCCCACCAGACATACCGTCTCCCCTGCCCCTATCGAAAGCGTCACGTCGCGGATCGCATGAATCGTCCCCCGCCGGGTTCTAAAATCAACCGACAGCTGTTGAATATCCAGTAAATTAATCATCCATGTCCTCCTATCGCTGCGTGATTTTTTTTGGATCGAGATGATCTCTCAGCCGGTCGCCTATAATATTGACGGACAGAACAAATGCCGTAATGGCAAGACCGGGAAAGGTGCACATCCACCACGCAACGGTCAGGTATCCTCTGCCTTGAGAGAGCAGCGTCCCCCAATCCGGCACTTCCCGGAGCACGCCAAGACCGAGAAAGCTCAGCCCCGACCCTGTCAGTATGGAGGTTCCGATTCCGATGGTTGCCATAACCAGCAGGGGGGACAGGCTGTTCGGCAGCACATGGTGCCAAAAAATACGCAGCGGCGAAGCGCCGATGGACCCCGCCGCCTTCACGAACGTCCGGTTCTTGATGCTCATAATCTGGGCCCTCATCACCCGGGCATAACCCGGTATGGCGGAGACTGCCACCGCCAGCACGACATTGAACAGGCTCGGTCCGAGAGCCCCGGCAATCGCCAATGCGAGCAGGATGCCCGGAATGGTCATCAGAATGTCGTTCAACCGCATCAGAACGGTATCCACCCAGCCACCTGCATACCCGGACAATGCTCCGATCGTGCCGCCAATCAACCCTCCCACGAGGACGGAGGCAAAACCGATAAAGAGCGAATCCCGGCTGCCATGAACGACCACGCTGAATATATCCCTGCCAAAATAGTCGGTACCAAATAGATGGGCCGCGCTCGGCGCCTGCATAATACGGTCCGTCAGCATATCCGTCGGGGCATAAGGCGCGATCCACTGCGGCACGATGGCGCATGCCACGATAAACAGCACAACCAAACCTGCGGCGTACAAAAACCCATCATTCGCCGAGAATCGGCCGAGCCGGCGCGTAGAAGGGGACGTCAGCCTTCGTTCACGCCAAACCGTTTTGGCGGAGACCGCCTCTCTCATATGAACTCCCTCCTCTTCTTTAAGCCGAACGTCTGACGCGCGGATCGATCCATGCATAGGAAATATCCACGATCAGGTTCACGATGACATAGATGATGGCGGAAAAAAGAATCACCCCTTGAACGACTGGCAGATCCTTGGCCATGATGGCATCGGCAATAATTCTGCCGATTCCCTGCCGGGAAAAAACCGTCTCGATGACCACCGTGCCCGCCAGCATCTCGCCGACAAGCATCCCGATCATGGTCACGGCTGGAATCAGCGCATTGCGCAGTGCATGACGGTACATCACCGCCCGCTCCGCAAGGCCTTTGGAACGCAAGGTCACGATGAACTGCTCGTTGATCACATCGAGCATGCTGTTACGGACCATGCGCACGATGAAGCCTGCTCCCACCGTTCCCAGCGCCAGTGCCGGCAGCACCAGCGTCTTCCAGCCATCCGAGCCCATGGCCGGGAACCAGCCCAGCGTGATGGAGAAAATCAGGATCAGCAGAATGCCCGACCAGAAGGTGGGCATCGATATGCCGAATAAACCGACGATCCGGGCGATGATGTCAATCGCCTTGTTCCGGTGAATCGCCGACAATACCCCAAGCAGAATGCCAACGATGACCGAGACCAGCGAGCTTGCCGCCGTCAGCGCGAGCGTTGCCGGGAAACTCTCCACGATCTTCGGCAGCACCGGATCGGAATTGATCAGCGACATGCCGAAATCGCCTTGAAGAATGCCGCCGAAATAACGAAGGAACTGAATATGAAAGGGTTGGTCGACCCCAAGCTCGTGCCGCAGATTCGCGATCACTTCCGGCGTTGCCATGGAGGGATCCACCATGTTATCCGTCGGGTCCCCCGGAAGGACATATAGAATGGAGAATACCAGGACAAGCGAACCGACGATGACAATCAAAGAGGTCAACACTCGCCAGGTCAACGTTCTAGCCATACTTCTTCAGGCCCCCTTTCTTCTATTTTTGCAGAGACACATCATTGAATAACGGGTAGCCCAGCGAATCGAACAGCACGCCTTGAACCGAGTTCGATGCTGCCACCGTGTATGGAAACACATAAATCGGGAGGATGATCGCATGGTCGATGATATATTGCTGGACCTGCTGGTACAGCTCCGCACGTTTCGCGTCGTCCTTCTCCACCCGCCCCTGTTCAAGCCATTGATCCACATCCGGATCGTTCAGCCTGGACAGGCTCGCCTGGCCTTTCGGATCATAGGAGTGATAGAACGAATAGAGTGCGTTCGGATCCGAGTTCACCTGGCTGTTGCCGTACAAATCATAATCGCCGTTGGTATACACCACCGTGCGGATATCCTTTGTGATCTCGACCTCGACGGCGATGCCGATCTGCTTCAGCTGCTGCTGAATCATCACCGCAATATCGTTGCGCTTCTCCCGGTTCGGCGTGCCGTCCACATAGCGAAGCGTAAGTTTCTTGCCGTCCTTAACCCGGATTCCGTCTTCGCCCCTCACCCATCCGAGCTCATCCAGCAGCCGATTAGCCTTTGGGATGTCCGGCTTAATCGACTGCTCAAGCGATGCGTCATACCCGAACGTTCCCGGCGTTAACGGGGACCAGGCACGCTCATAAGTGCCTAAATACAATGTCTTAACGATCGTATCCACATCCACCGCAAGCTGTACGGCCTGCCGCGCTTTTAATTCATTCCATGGTTCGCGGTCTTTATTGAAAAAAAGCGTGTAGGGCAACCCGACGGTGTTCGTCTGCAGCAGCTGGAAGTTCGGGTCCTTCTCCAGCGTCAAAATATGCTGGGGCGGCACCGTCTCGGCGGCAAGCACCTGCTTGCTCTGAACGCTTCCGATTCGCGTGGCCTCCTCCGGAACGATTCGGAAATCGATGCCGTCCAAATAAGGGGCTCCCTGATTGGTCACCAGCTCCGGCGCCCACTTGTAATCCGGATTACGTTCTACGTGAATCCCTGCGTTCTCCTCCCATTTCACAAACTTGAACGGCCCGGTGCCGACCGGATGCTGCCCGAGCTGATCGCCGTATTTTTGTGCCGCGGCCGGAGAGACAATCCCCAGTAATGCTTGACTCAAATTGCCGAGAAAAGCTCGGGATGGCGTGGCCAGATTCAGCTTGACCGTATATTCGTCCAGAACTTCCGAAGACTGGTACGGCTGCAGCAATGCTGCCGCATTGGACGCTTTCGTGGCCGGATCCAGGATCCGGTCGAAATTATATTTCACCGCTTCCGCATTAAACGGGGTACCGTCGTGGAACTTCACGTCCTTCCGAAGCTTGAACGTATAGCTGAGGCCATCCTCCGAGACTTCCCACTCCGTCGCCAGCCAAGGCTTGATCGTATGATCAGGCAGCTGAACCACCAGACTGTCGTGAATCGTACGGATGACTCGAACGGATACCGCCAGCCCGCTGCGGTGCGGATCCAGCGTGTCAGGCGATGTCGCAAGGGCAAAGCTGAGTTCTCCTCCCTGTGGGGGTACGCCTTGTGCGGCAAGTGCTCCTGCTGCCGTCGTGCTCCCTGAAGAGGCCTGCTGCCCTCCGCATGCGGACAGCAGCAGCATCAATACCAAAGCAGCAGCGGCAACCGGTTTCCCTCGTTTTTGAGCATGGTTTCTCATATCCAGACTGACTCCCTTCGAATCCGATTTATTAATGGAACGCCATTTACAGTGCTGGGATGCTTTTGGCTCGCTCTTTCACTGGCATTACATACACTTATTTTCCCAATGAGTATAGTCGGAATTAAGTTGTTGATTACTCTATCACCCAGCATTCTGTTCTACAAGACCATATAGAGAAGTTCTATCCTCGCTTCTTGATTCTCTATTTGAGCCCTTAACCCTCGGTTAATTGTAGCAGCGCAAAACCACGATCCACGGATTCGGATCGCGGCTGCTGCATCTCAAGATCGCACGCAGTTTGTCTTGGAAACTTAGGTGTCAGACCGCCTGCCCCTGCCGCTCCGCCGGCACAACCGAATATCGGGCCAGTTCTGATTGCAGCTCGTTTAGCGCGTCATCCAGGCGTTCTCTCAGCTGCTCCGTGAGGTCGTAACCGCCCAGTTCGAGGCGGGTGATCCACTGATCTACGGCAAACACCCCGCTGAGAATATGGGTTCCTCCGAGTGCGGATATTACTGGCTTCAGCGCATAATCCACCGCGAGCAAATGCGCGATGGTGCCGCCGATGAACAGTGGGAGCACGACTTTGCCTTGCAAACCTTTTTGTGGAAGAATATCCAAAATCGTTTTCAACGCCCCTGATTAAGAAGCTTTATACACCGGGCTGGCAATGATCACGGCAGCAGCTCCTTCAACCGCCGTTATGGCCTGCTTGATGGCCGGACTGTTGAAATCGGCCCGCAGCAAATCCTCAGCCGGTAGATCCGCTGCCGAGATGAATTCGATCTCGTAGCCGGCAATGACCAGGCGATCCTCTACATATTGCGTCAATCCGAATAAGCGCGACCCTTGAGTCGGGCTTCCTGCTATAAAGGCGATTTTCGTCATGATTTCCTCCTTATTCGTAAACGTCATGTAGGGCTAGGCGCACCCATATTCGCGTCCCATGCACCAGGACAGCTTCATCCACATCGAATCGGGGCTGGTGAATCGCATGGACGATCCCCCGATCCCGGTTCCCGCAGCCGATGAATCCAAAAGCGCCCGGGACCTGATCCAGGTACCAACCAAAATCCTCGCCTGCCAGGCTGGGTGGGTGGAGTGCATGTACATGCTCCTCGCCCAGCACTTGCCCTGCGGCTTGCGTCATACGACGCAGCGCGGTTCCGTCGTTGACCACGGCCATCCCTTCACGAAGCTCCAGCTTATAGCTGCCGCCTGCTTGGTCCGCAATGGAGGCGGCCAGACGCCTTAAGCCCTCCGTAATCGCCGCCACGGTGTCCTTCCGAAATGCCCGAAAGGTTCCCGCAAGCTCACTGTGCGCAGCGATGACGTTGATGGCGGTGCCTGCCTGAAGCGTCCCGAATGCCAGCACGGCTGGTTCAGAGGGATCCACCCGGTTGGCCATCAAGCTGTTGACCTCCGTTACGTACCGGGCTGCCATTTGGAGGGCATCCGTAGCCAGGTGAGGGGAGCTGTGATGCCCCGGGGTTCCATGGAAATGCACTCTAAAATGGCTTGATGCCGCCATGGCATAGCGGGTATGGACGCCAAACGAACCGACAGGCAGCTCAGGCATCACATGGAGGGCATAACATTGATCCACATGCTCCAGTACGCCGTCTTCAATCATATCGCGCCCGCCCGACAGCAGCCGTCCGTCTAGCGGACTTGGTAGAGCCCCTTCCTCGGCAGGCTGAAAGACAAAGCGGATCGTGCCGCGGACGCGATGGCGATAGTGTGCCAAGGTCCGCGCCGCGCCCAGCAGCATTGCGGTATGGGCATCATGCCCGCAAGCATGCATCACCCCTTCATGTTTCGATCGGTAAGACACGTCGTTCTCCTCCCGGATCGGCAGGGCATCCATGTCGGCTCGCAGCAGAAGGGTCGGTCCGCTGCCGGCCGTTCCATGAAGCGTACCGACGATCCCCATCCCGAAATGTCTGCCCACATTCCGCCTAACCTCAATCCCCCACGACTCCAAGAGATCAGCCACAAGCTTCGAAGTGCGGAAGACATCGTACAGGAGCTCGGGATGCTGATGAAGGTCCCTCCGGATCCTGGAGAGCTCTTCATGAAGCTCCCCCGCAAAATCCATCATTTCATCCAGTTCTACAGCTGCCGTCATGCCCACTGCTCCCTATTATGAACGTGCAGCAACTGCCTTACCTTTGCTGTACCGGTTCTCGGGCACGGGCAATCCCAAATTGCCGCGCAGCGTGTCGCTCTCGTACTCGGTTCTGTAGAGGCCTCTCTCCTGCAGAATCGGCACGACTTGGTCCACAAAATCCTCCAGCCCGTTCGGCACCGCCGCGGTGATCATAAAGCCGTCGGCCGCGCCTGCTTCGAACCAAGCCTGGATCTTGTCTGCCACCTGCTCCGGCGTGCCGATAAACCCGCCGCGCGGCGTGGCCGACTGCAGCGCCACTTGCCGGAGCGTGAGCCCCTTCTCCTTGGCATCCCTTTTGATTTTGTCAGTGCCGCTCTGGAAACTGTTCTTGCCCAAGTCACCCAGCTCAGGGAACGGTTCATCCAGCGGGTACTGGGAGAAATCGTGATGCTCGAAGAAGCGGCCGAGGTAATCCAGGGCATTCTCGATGGTCACCAGACTGGCTACCTCCTCATATTTGCGCTCGGCCTCTTCGGCCGTGCTGCCGATAATCGGACTGATGCCGGGGAAGATCAGCACTTCGTCCGGATTCCGGCCGAATCCCGCCGCCCGCGCCTTCACGTCCTGATAAAAGGCTGCCGCATCCTCCACGGACTCATGACCGGTGAATACGGCATCAGCTTCCTTGGAGGCGTAGTTCTTGCCGACCTCGGACGATCCCGCTTGAAATATAACCGGCTGTCCCTGCTTGGAACGGGCGATGTTCAGCGGCCCCTTCACGGAGAAGAACTCGCCTTCGTGATTCAGCGTGTGCATTTTCTCGGGATCGAAAAAAACGCCCGTCTCCTTATTCCGCACGAAAGCATCGTCCTCCCAGGAATCCCATAGGCCCCGGGCCACCTCCAAATACTCCGTTGCGATCCGATATCGCTTATCGTGCTCCGGATGCTCCTTCCTGCCGTAATTCAGGGCGGAGCCCTCCAGTGGAGAAGTGACGATGTTCCAGCCTGCCCGTCCGTCGCTAATCTTGTCGAGCGAAGCGAACTGACGGGCAACGGTGAACGGCTCGCTGTACGAGGTGGATAACGTACCGACTAGACCGATGTTTTTACTGACGGCGGCTAGTGCGCTCAGAATGGTGATCGGCTCAAAGCGATTCAGAAAATGCGGGATTGATTTTTCGTTGATATACAAGCCGTCCGCAATGAAGATCAGATCGAACTTGCCCTCTTCGGCTTTCTGAACCCACTGCTTATACAGCCCAAAATTAACGCTTGCGTCAGGCTGCGCGTCCGGATGCCGCCACATGGAGGTTCCTCCCCCCACGCCGTGCAGGAGCGCCCCCAGTTTCAATTGTCTTTGCTTTGCCATATTCCATTCCTCCTTACAGATATTGGCGCCCTCGTCTCACACCGGAGCGGCAGCCAGTTTAATGCGTTCGATCTGCCCGAGATGATTCTGTACGTGGCGGGTAAAACCATTGACGATATCTGAGACGCTGACGGTCTCCCCTTTGATATTGATGCCGGTTTTGGTCGTATCGGCCCCGCTCAAGCGGCGAAGCAGCAAGCTGTTATAGTGCAGCAGCGCCCGGAATGCTTCCAATATATCCTCGGCTCTGCCTTCGTTCGAATATTGGCCGTTGACCCAGGCATCCTGATTGAACCCGGGCAGCTGGGTCGTCGTCCCGGCCAGAATATCCCGAATCCGGAACGAAACCACGATGCTGTGATCTACCAGATGAGAGAGCACCTCCTGCACGCTCCATATGTGCGGGGCTTGCTTCCATTGGAGCTGATCCTCGCTAAGGCCGGCGACGGCGGCCAGCAGTTGATCATGGGTATTAACAAAAGCTTCGATAAGGAATTCGCTCATTCGATCTCCTCCAATACAAACTCGATTATGACCTGCCGACAGAAATAATAACAAAAAGCTCCTTCACATCCCGCGCAAGGTTCATGTTCCGGGCTTCATAACGGTAAAGCTTGATAGATAAACCGGTGCTTCCTTTCAGATGACAGCAACAGAAGGTATTCCTTATGGCGATGGTGCTGCCGAGGGCGAGGGTGATACCGATGGCGATAGCGAAGTCTCCACGCCGGAGCGGTAATGCCCAAGCGCACGCTTCGCCAGCCTCGTGAAGAAATCGATGCTGACCGGAATCGCCCGCTCATCCAGATCAAAAGTCGGATGGTGCCACTCCTGCGTGCCCGCCGTCCCCATGAAAACAAACAACCCGGGAACCTCGCGCTGGTACACCGCAAAATCCTCTCCGGCCGGCGAAGGAACCGGTATCACCGCCTCATATCCCGCTTCGGCAGCGGCGACATAACCGAGCTCCGCCAGCCTGCGGTCATTATGGACCGACGGCGGTCCCTCGATCCAGCGCACGGCAGCCGTCGTTCCGAAAGCTGCGGCCACGCCTTGAACCACCTGGTTGAATCGTTCAAGCACCTGCTGCCTGACGTCGTCATCGAAGGTGCGTATGGTCCCTTCCAGCAGCGCTTTATCCGGAATCACATTCCACGCGGTCCCGCTATGCAGCTTCGTAACGCTGATGACGGCGCTCTTCGAGGGGCTCACATTCCGGCTTACAATTGACTGGAGGGCCGTAATGATATGCGACGCGGTCACGATCGGGTCAAGGCCCGCTTCGGGTACGGCCGCATGGGACCCCTTGCCCGCCACTTCAACCACGAAGCCGTCGGCGGCCGCCATCAGCGGACCTTCCTTAATACCAATGGTGCCGACAGGCAGGTCCGGCTTGTTATGCATGCCGAAGATCGCCTGCACGCCTTCGAGCGCCCCGCTGTCGATGACTTGCCTCGCGCCCTTGGCTTTCTCCTCGGCCGGCTGAAAGATCAGCCTTACGGTTCCTCTCAGCTCCTGTTCCCGCTGCTTCAGGGCATACGCCGTCCCGATCAGGGCAGCCGTATGAAAATCGTGCCCGCAGGCATGCATCTTGCCGGGAATCGTCGAGGCGTACGGAAGCCCCGTCTCTTCCTGGATCGGCAGGGCGTCGATGTCCGCTCGCAGCGCAATGATCGGCCCCTCTTGAAGTCCGCCGACTTCGGCGATTATGCCTGTGGCGAGCGGATACTCCGCCAGCCGTATCCCGGCTTCCTCAAGCCAGCCCCTGATCAGCTGCGTCGTTTCGAACTCCTCGTTCGACAGCTCCGGGTATCGGTGCAGATGACGCCGGATCTCAATAATTCGCTGAATGTCTATGTCCGTGGATAAAACATGGTTTGACATGCGTAAAACCTCCTAAATAGTCACGTACCCATCGATGATTCCCTTATGCTTCGGCAGGAACCTCAGCCAACGCCTCACTCAGCAGCTCGAATGAGCGGATTCGCTTGGCAAAGGGCTGGATGTTGCTGGTGACGATGATTTCGTCAACACCCGAAGCCTGCTGAAGCCGGAGCAGCTGTTCACGCACGGTCTCCTTCGTCCCTTTAGTGATGAACGGTTCCTGTTCCTCAATCGTATACGGTTCGCCTGCCTGGCGTCCGAATTCTTCCGCCTGTTCCCTCGTCCCCAGCGTCAGCGTCCGGCCGCTGGCCAAATGAATCTTCACCAGCTTCATTGCCCCTGCCAGCTCCGCCGCTTCCGCCTCCGTATCGGCCACAATTACGGATAGAGCGACAAGAATTTCCGGTTCCCTGCCATGGGTATAGTCAAATGTGCTTCGGTAAACGCGAATGGCCTCCAACGCCGCGGATTCCTCCCCGTTGATGAAGAGGGAGAATACATAGGGCAGACCGAGTCCGGCCGCTATTTCCGCGCTGCCCGCGCTTGCCCCCAGCACGTACAGCTCGGGGGCGGTCTCCGGCAGCGGAGCGGCGCGCAGCCCGGCTAACGGATGGTCTTCCTCCAGCGTATTGTGCACAAACTTTCGAAGCTCGACGATCTTATCCGTTAATGACGCGTCCTCCTGCACGCCCCGCTGCAGTGCCTGCGTGCTGCGCGGCAACCCGCCAGGCGCGCGCCCGATGCCCAGATCCACGCGTCCCGGCGCGAGCGCGGCCAGCACGTTAAAATTCTCCGCTACCTTGTAGGGACTGTAATGCTGCAGCATGACGCCGCCGGATCCCACGCGGATGGTTCGGGTTTTGGCTAACAGGTAGGAGATGAGCACCTCCGGCGAAGACCCTGCCACATGGTCCGAATCGTGATGCTCGGATACCCAGAAGCGACGGAAGCCAAGCTCCTCTGACTTTTGGGCAAGCAGCACGGTGTGCGCGAATGCCTCCGCTGCCGTTTCCCCGGGATACATTGGACTTTGGTCAAGCACGCTTATCGTAATCCCCATATTCGTCAGCCTCCTAAATGCTATAGTTAAACTCAGGCGTGATCCGCTTCAGAAACTGCTTGGTTCGTTCTTCCCGCGGATGATGGAACAACTCGGACGGGGGCCCCTGCTCCACGATCAGGCCATCGTCCATGAACACAACGTGGTTCGCCACATCCCTCGCGAAGCCCATCTCATGGGTCACCACGATCATGGTGATCCCTTCCTTCGCGATTTTGCGAATGACGGCAAGCACCTCGCCCACAAGCTCCGGGTCGAGCGCTGACGTCGGCTCATCGAACAGGATCACCTCCGGCTCTAGGGCCAGTGCCCTGGCAATGCCCACCCGCTGCTGCTGTCCGCCCGAGAGCTGGCTCGGATAGGCATCCAGCTTATCGGCAAGACCGACTTTTTCGAGCAGGGCGACACTCTTCTGCCTTGCCTCGGCCTTCGGCATTTTTTTGACGACGATCAAGCCTTCCATCACGTTCTCGATCGCCGTCTTATGTTTGAACAGGTTGTACTGCTGAAACACCATCGCCGATCGCTGGCGGAGTTCGTGAATCTCCTTCTTCGTGGCCCGCTTGCAATCGAGCCGGTAATCGCCGATGACAATCTCGCCGCCATTCGGCTTCTCGAGAAAATTTACGCAGCGCAGCAGCGTGGTTTTGCCCGAACCGCTCGGCCCCAGAATCACCACCACTTCCCCTTTGTTTACCGTCAGATCAATCGATTTCAGCACCGCGTTCTTGCCGTATGACTTTGAAATTCCGGTCAGATGAATCATGCGACACCCCCCCGATTGTACAGATTGATTCGTTTCTCAATGATTGCGGTCAGTCTCTCGATGAGGAGCGTAAGTCCCCAGAAAATAGCTGCCGCCGCCAGATACGATTCGAAGAACTTCCAATTGGTCGATGCCACGATCTGCGCCTGCGCATTAATATCCACAACCGACACGGTAAAAGCCAAGGTTGAACCGTGAAGCATACCAATCACCGAATTGGACAGATTCGGCAGGCTGACCGCCAAGGCTTGGGGGAATACGATTCTGCGCAGCGCCTGCCAGGTCGTCATGCCGATCGAATAACCTGCCTCCAGCTGCCCCCGGTTGACCGCGAGAAGTCCGGAGCGGATCACTTCCGACATATACGCCCCTGCCGTAATGGAGAACGATATGAACGCAAACCAGATCATCGGGATGGAGGATGACTTAAAGCCCCAGCTCATCTGGGCGGACAGCGCATCCACCAGCACCGGCAGGCCGAAATAGATCAGCAGCAGATGCGTCAGCATGGGAGTGCCCCGGATAAAGGTCACGTAGACGGTGGCGATCTGGCTGAGCACCGGCACCTTATAGATCCGCACAAACGCCGCGACTAACCCGATCATGAATCCAACCGATACCGATACGGCGGTGATTAACAGCGTTGTCGGGATCGCGGACAGCAGGTTTACGAATGCGGTCCATATGAAGGATGGGTCGATTTTCACAGCTCCGCACCTCCTTTTTCAGCTCTCATTCCGGCAATGATGCGGCGGTAGGACCATTTCTTTTGCATACGGAATCTTTTACGGGCCGCCGACTCCGGAACCTCATGACGCATCAGGCTCCGCTCCGCTCGCAGCAGCAGTTTCTCCAGCGTAAAGCTGATGACAAGATAGATGATTGCCAGCGCCAGATAGGCCTCGATAAAATGCTGGGTGATATTGCCCAGGGTTTGCGCTTTTCCTGTCATCTCCATCAGCCCAAGGGTGAACGCCAGCGAGGTATCCTTCAGCAGGGCAATCACCATATTCGAAAATACAGGAACGGCGATCGCGAGCGCCTGGGGGAGAACGATCCGAAGGAAGGCTTGATGTCCCTTCATCCCCATGGCATATGCCGCCTCTACCTGGCCTCTGTCCACCGCCGTTACCGAGGCCCGGATCATCTCCGACATGAAAGCTCCGGTATGAAGCCCGTAAGTCAGGATCACGAATACTATGACGGGCGCCCGGGACATGTCGATATGAACCAGCTTCAGCATCTCCGGCAGACCGTAATAGAACAAGAAGAGCTGGATCAGGATCGGCGTTCCCCTGAAGAACGATATGTACACCTTGGAGAACGCGTCCAGCACCGGGATCCGGTACAGGCGAGGCAGGGCCACCAGAAAACCGACGACGATCCCCACCAGCAGAGAGCCTGCCACGATCAGCAGCGTGACGCCTAAGGTCGACAAGAGTTTAGGCAAAAAGCTAAGCACATACGTGAAATCGAACGGTGCCCCCATGAATCCTTCTCCCTTCCTGCATGGTTATCGCGTCATGGATTCGACGACGTGAAGTCGTCGCCCAGCCATTCCTTGCTCAGCTTGGTCAGCGTCCCATCCGATTTAAGCTCTCTGATCGCATCATCAACCGCATCCGACAGCTTCTGGCTGTCCGGGTCATCCTTACGGAATACGAACAGGATATCGGCCTCCGACAGGTGATCACCCGTTGTTTTCAGCTTTCCTTGCGGATCGATCAGCGGCAGCGTAAAGTCCGCCCCAACGGTTGCATCCACACGGCCCGTCGTAATCTGGCTTACGGTATCATTCGCCGCACCGTTCTGATAGACAATATTGATCGCATCGTTATGGTCCTTGTTGTAGTTTTCCAGAATCTGAGCAGCCGCACTGGTTGCACCGGTCAATACCTTCTTCCCTTTCAAATCATCCAGTGATTGAATGGAGTCGTTCTCCTTGGCAACAATGATTTTATTTCGCCAATAGGCGTAAGGCTCTTTATTGAACAGGTACTTTTCGGTTCGTTCCGGATTCTTCTCCATCTGGTGAGCCACAAAATCGATCTTCTTCGTTTCCAGGCTCAGCAGCAGATTGGAGAATTCCTGCGTCTGCAGCTCGAACTCATACTCCGGCAAACGCTGATCGATCTCCCGCACCAGCTCAACGTCAAAGCCGGTCAGCTTTCCATTCTCGTCAATAAAGCAAATCCTCGGAAAGGCCGTGCCCGTGCCAACCACAATCTTTGTTACTTTTCCTTCCGCCGCGTTCACCGTGCTATCTTTTTGCGCCTCTCCGCTCTTCGCGTCTGCTCCGCACCCGGCGATCACCCCTGCCAACGCCATGACAACGGCTGCCACGATTGATTTCTTCACGACCTCATCCCCTTTCGATCTTGTCCCCATCCTAATTTAATAATTCCTATAGATTTAGTAAGAATTATGTTGTCACTAACTTTGCCGCGATTTGGAAAACGCGTCTAATAGAGTTTTTCTATTCATCCATGCAAATCATCAATAGGACAATTCCCGACCGAGCTCCAGCAAGGAATCCAGAAACTCATTATTCTGCCCGTTCAAGGAGATGAGATGGGTCTGCAGGGAAATGCCTGCCGTTTCGGCAATATCCACGGGAATCAAACTTCCCTCGGCTGCCTCCTGCTGAGCGCATAGCCCCGGTAGAAAGCAGATCCCCGCCCGCCCCAGCACGAGCTTCTTCGCCGTCTCGGAATTATCCACCTGAAACACGATGTTCGGCGGCTGTTCCAGACTTTCGAATGCCCGGTGAATCCGCAGCCAGTCCAGCGAACCGCATTCGAAGAAGACCAGCGTCTCGCGCCGAATATCCCGAATGGAGGCTCTCCCGGCCGCAGCGAGGGGATGATCCTTATAGACATACAGGCGGATGGGGTCTTCGAAGAACGGATAGGATTGAAACGCCGGATTCATCAGCTTGCGAACGAAAGCCAGATCGATGTCCTTAGATGATAGTTTGCCGGCCAACTCTTCTGTAGGACCTGTTGTCAGCTTGAAGTTCATCTCGGGAAACCGGCGGTTGAGCATCATAAGCAGATTAGGCATTAAGTAATTGGATACCGAAACCGTGCTTCCGATTCTGAGCTCGTTGGGCATGGATGCTTTCGATTGAAGGTGGTGCTTCCCTTTTTGGAAGGTTTGGAGGATTTGCTGAGCATAGGGAAGAAATTGTTTGCCTTTGTCGGTCAGATGAATCTGTTTACCTAAACGGTCGAACAGCCTGCAGTCAAGCTCTCTCTCCAGCGACTGAATGCGTGCGGTCACCGTCGGCTGGGACAGAAACAGGACGTCTGCCGCCTTATTGAAGCTGCCGTAGTGATGGATGTAGACAAAAGCCTCGATATTTTCGATGTTCAAGGTAACACCTCCGGAAACATCATGATATTATTATTATAACTATACTTACTATTCCAATGAATATAGGTGGTTTTATGACCGCAATTTCCTTATAAATTATCCTTATCTTAGGCAGTTGGCAAATTATTGTCAATCCAAATATGCTTATAGATTTTTTTAATGAGGGGATTAATGTTTTTGTATTCCGATGCGATTAATGAGATAAACTGCTATACTAATCTCACCTTATCAGGATATGACCGTATCCTATGAAGCTATAAATACCGTAAAAAGGAGTGGTAGCGATGAATTCAATGCAAGAAGTGATCGTACGGGATGCACATGATTGGGAAAGCGAGGCTGTTGCGGCTGTGATGCTGGAATCTTATCAGCAGTATGCCTTCGATCTGTCAACGGAACGATGGGAGGAGTATCGGGATTCCATCAGGAATTCCGCGTACAGCCATGCGCCGCATGCCCGGATCGTCGCCGAGCTTGCCGGGGAAATCGTCGGCAGCGTCCAGCTCTTCCTCTCCTCGGAGGACGCTTACGGAAAACCGGAAATGGGAATTCACTCCCCCATTATCCGTCTTCTTGCCGTATCTCCAGGTTTCCGGGGACGAGGCATTGCCACACTTCTGATTCAAGAGGCTGCCCGCAGATCGATCCAGCTCGGCTCAACCACACTGAATCTTCATACCTCCGACATGATGGCCTCTGCGGTGAAGCTTTACGAGCGGCTCGGCTTTGAGCGGGCATACGACACGGATACGTTCAACGGCGAACATCTTGTCAAAGGATACCGGATCGAACTGCCCGGCTCCCTGCTGCTGCAAAGCGCCGTGTGAAACAACAGAGCACGTGAATAACCGGATATCTTCCTCCGTTGTTGGAGGAGGAAGATATCCGGTTATTTTATATGTACATATATCCGCCTGCCCTCGTACTCGCTCAATTCGTTCCATGTTGTACTGCGAATATTCGTTTCACATCGGATCGACAGGTATTATACAATGAACAAAAAAAAGGGGGCGTCGTTCATGTGGAGTATATTCAGGTTGAACGGACCGGTCTGGGCAGGCATCACGGCGGGCATTCTTCTTGGGCTGTTCCTCAAGATCATCGAGCATATCACCACGCTGAAGGTCTATACGCTGCTCCTGAACGTCGATTACGTGCCCGTTCTGAAGGAGCTGAAGCTTCCTGAACTGATCGAGTTTGCGCTGCACCTCGTCATCTCCGTCCTGCTGAGCATTCTTCTAGCCATCTTTCTGAAATCAAAGAACTGGCCTCGGGGGCGAAGTTTGTCTTGGGTTTCCTTGGTCTGTCTGGCCGTAGGACTTCTCCTGTATCCGACTACCGTTTTGTCGAACCGTACGCCGGAATTAACTGACCTCGCTGCCCTCCTATTCTGGCTGGCCGGTCATCTGTTATACGGCATTTCATTGGGCTGGCTGCTGACGGGTTCACGCAAAGCTTCAGCCTAACTCCGGATAGCAGCCTTACGGAAACGCCGGTTTATGGATTAACGCAAAATGACCGCTCCGTTTGAATGGGAGCGGCTTGAGCGTATGGTATTTGTTTAGTACAATTTTTTTTGATTTAATTTTCCAACGCTTTCAGTTGATTAACGATAGGTAAAACCCAATTCGGCAAATTAATTTCCCTATGCTTAATTATTCCGAATTCTGCTTCCAGAACAATTTCTCCACTTAGTGCGCTATTATCTATCACTAGTAGATGATCAACCAGGCCCAAGTATTGGAGAAGATTTTGCATAGAAGAATGATGCCGATGCATGATATCTTTGGCAGGGATGTGGTGACCCCCATTACGAACTCTGCCGGCTACTCGTTCAACATTAAGATTTGGATCACCAAGGCCTACATAAAACATGGTGACCTGGAAACCATTTGCTTTTGCTTCCTTCATAAGCCTGATGGCGTACCCACCCGAGAGCGTCGTTTCTATGGAGAAATCCCGTTGAAATTGTAGGCATTCTCGAGCTAATTTTATTGCCTCTTTTCCTGCTGAAACGCGGGCTGATTCAGGTTGCTCCGGGCTCAGACGCCTAGCCAGTGCATCGGGATCAATATTTACACTCACCCCAATTCGGTCGATGATGAGATTACGAATCGTACTCTTCCCACTCCCGTTGTTTCCGGCAAAAACAAACATCGTTGTTGGTTCAACTGTCTTTTCCCGAGACATATTCCTTCTCCCCATTAGAATACTCCCTTACCAGTTTGCCAAAATCATCTTTATATACAACATAAGATTCGTTTACTTTGGCCTCAAGTCTTGCTCTTTCGCCAGTCAGCCTAATAAGTTTGGTTAATTGTTTATCCTTTGTCATAGCCACAACCTCCAACTTATTGTCGTTGAATACCGTTTCTCTTTTAAATCATATCACAAACTGATTAATCCACCACATAGGATTAACTTGTATAAACATCTTTGAATTCGACTGGGTGATTAACGCAAAATGACCGCTCCGTTTGGGAGCGGTCACAGCTATGAAACCGAATGCGCAAATGCCGCACTCATACTATGGAGCCTCACTTTGGCAGTGCTAGCGTCCCAAGGACAAGTCCTTGTCCACTTCGCTATCGGATTCCTCATCCTCGACGTTCACGTCGTCGCCGGATGCAGCTACGCCATCCATGAAATCTTGAATCTGTCCGCTGTTGCGGGTCAGTGTAGCTACGGAAACCTCATGCTTCTTCGCGATATCAGACTTCGTTGTTGAAATGTTAAGCGATGAAGTTACTATATATTCTAACGCACTTGCATATCCGCCCTGTTTGCGGTACTTCGGATTGGCTTCTCGGGAGAAGCTGTTCCAGACCATCAGAAGGCTGAACACTTGAAACAGCTGCTGATCATCCTGCAATTCGTAATCCCGGCAGATTTGAGGAAACACAGACTCTGCAAGCTCACGATGCTCATCAGCGTTCCAGTCCATCCATCCCAGCTTGTCGTTAATCATCTGCCGCAATTGATCGACCTGTAGCTTAGGCTCTGCTGCTCTCGCACCAGGGAACTGGATGACTTTACCGTATACCGTGCGTTCATCTCTTTCAAGACAACATCTTTTGTACTTTTTCCCGCTTCCGCAGTGACATAGATCGTTTCTTCCTAGCTTTTTCATTTCCTAGCTCCTATTTGAATGATTTCTTCTATTATACATGGAAAATATGAAAATGCGCATCCCAAGCCTGTAGACCCTTAAGGCATGCCGGCCTTCCGCGTCATAACACTCTCTTACAGGGGGGGCTTCCGATAAGAAGGTGTCCAGGCAAGTTAGATAGCAAAAAAGCGCGGGTCCCCTCTATGAAAGCCGCGCCCCTTCATATTATTCTATAATATCGTCATAACGCAAGTAGGATGTAACAAATTTGTTAGAACCTATAATAGACTTATGCCATTTTTGGTAAAGATTCCATAGATTCGCGCCTTAAGGCTCATTGGCCTGGCCCAAACGTCACAGATAGCGACCGAGCATCTCCACCACCGAGTCGGCGCACATCCGGTATCCTTCCTGATTCAAGTGAAGGCGGTCATCCGACAAATAACCGCTCAGATCCTCTTTGACCCTGGCATTCAGATCATGAATCGTAATGCCCATCGGCACAAGCGCCTTCACCGCTGCCTGATTGTAGGCGTCAATCTCTTCATTGCTTCTGCCCTCGGATTCCGGATGCACCGGCGTCGTCGTGGCAAATACAATATGCGCATCTGTCCGCTCCAGTTCGTGGGCAATCCGCTTCAAATTGGTGACATAATCGATGATCGGCGTCAGTAATTCATTCCTCGGAGCCTCGCGGTGCACATCCCACAGCCCATTGTTCCAGTGGACGATATCAGGCGTCCCCAGCTCTTTCATCCAGAGACTGACGCCCCACAGCGTATAAAACGAGAAGCGCCCGTTCTCCCCCGGTGCCACGACTTCTGCAAGGCCTACCAGCCTTTCTCTAACATAAGGCTCATATCCCTCCCGGATGGAATCGCCCAGCAACAATATCCTCTTCATATATCCGCCTCCTCTTCGATCCATCTATACTCGTAACGAAACGGCCTTATCCTGATCACCTCAGGATAAGGCCGCTCGAGCAGCACTACGGCTGAACCTGTTGGTTCCTCCAGATTAATAGCCCAGTGCGGTTTTGGCTTCCTTCCACTTCGCATTCAGCTTGTCGAACGCAGCCTGCAGATCGTCTGCCACAATATATTCCTGAACATAATCGCCGGTACCGATACCAATTTGTGCTTTATTGGCGATTTCGTTAAACTTCGGATCGGTCGCTTCACTCTCGATCAACGTCGGTTTGAACGATTGGAATTCGGCAAGCTGCGAGATGGAGGACTCTGCCGACTTGATGATCGGCATGAAGCCGGAATCTTCCACATAGCCGGATTCCTTCACGAAGAAATCGACCCAAGCCGTGGCAAGCTCTTTGTTCTTGCTGTCTTTGCTGACGGCGATGAAATAATCCGAACCGAGCGGTGCGTTGTACTTGCCGCTATTATCATACGGGAGCGGGAAGAAGCCGATATCCTCCGAAGCTGCTCCTGCGCCGATCACCTGCGGGATTACCCAGTTGCCCAGGAAGTACATCGCCGCTTTGCCGGAAGCCACTTCGCCCTTCGAAATCTCCCAGTTGTTCGTGTACAGGTCTTTCTCTACCCATTCATTCTGCACGAAGGTGCGTCCAATATTCGCAAGGATTCCCCAAGCATTATCCACCTGGAACGGCGCTTCTTCGGCTACCTGCTTCGAGGCGAACTGCGGATCCCCGTTCACGTACCATGCGGAGTTATCCGCCCAGTTGCCCATCGTCCATTGAGCCCCGAAGTTCATGTACAGCGGAATGATGTCCGCCGCTTTCAGCTTCTCCGCAGCCCCGTAGAGCTCATCCAGCGTGGTTGGCACTTTGTCAACGCCCGCTGCCTCGAATGCTTTCTTGTTATACACAATCCCTTGCGTATTCACGCCCGTGGAGATCCCATAGCGTTTCCCTTCGAAGAGGGTATTGTCCGCAAAATAGACATCCTCAAACATCGCATCCGGCAGCGGTTCAAAATACTTGCTGTACTCCGAGGTGGCAAGGCCTGTCGGAATCATCAGCACGTCGCCGGCTTCTCCCGTGGTCAGACGGACCTGAATATCCGTCGCATAGTTCGTCAATCCTTCGAATTCAATTTCGGCCTTCGGATATTTTGCTTTGAATGCTTCCACGTATTTGTCCAGCGTGCCGTCATTCACCAGGTCGGTTCGGTGCGTCAGCACCTTCAGCTTGCCGCCAAGCTCCGTTTTGTCTGATGCCTCGGTCGGCTCGCTGCCTGCGTTATTGCTCGGCGGCGTCTCAGTGCCTGCATTATTCGTTTTATTTCCTCCGCAGGCGGCCAAAATGGATGATACGGTTAAGAGCAGAAGCAGTGCCATCGTGAATCTTTTTTTCATTTCGTCTTCCCCCAGTACTATGAATGTATTACGCTTCCTGTTTTCTCATGAAGCGCTTACTGATATCGCTTACATCCCAAATAATAATCGCTAACACGCCCAAAACAAATGAAGTGTTTTTGTTTTTATTGTCATAAATTATGCTAACATATCATTTTCTTGTTAGGTTCCAGAATATCTCCTTAACTATAGCAAAATCGCACCGCGCGTCTAAAGAAGCAAGCGGTGCGATACCAACCCTATATTCTTAAGCTCAGCTACCTGGCGAACCCGGTAAGTCCAGCCGATAACAATCTAAACCCGAATTCCCGCAGCATAAAATGTCTTTACCGTCTCCTCGGCCAACTTGCCGTACATGCAATAATCATCGTTCAGGGCCGCTTCCTCCAGACCGTACAGCCGTGCCGGCCAGTCCCACAGCATGTACCCCTGCATCCAATCCCGCTTGGCGCAGGCCGCGAACATTGCTTCATAATACCGCCGCTGCTCCTCCTCCGACGGGCCGCCGGGCAGCGACCAATCGTTCGGGCGGGCCGGGGATCCCTCGCGGCTCGGGCAGCCGGCTTCCATGAAGAAGAACGGCTTGTTCCATCGGCGGACCGTGCCTTCGATCCGGTCCAGCTGCTCCTCCCACTGGTCGATCGGATAATAGCCGCTGGAGGAGATGATATCTACCGCATCCCACCAACCCACGCGCTCCTCCTGATATTTGTCGCAGTTATACGTCACCAGCCCACCGTAGACGCTTCTTACGTCCCCGATCAGGGCCCGCCACTCCGCATCCCGCTTGTCGGCCTGCACCATCTCGCAGCCCACGCACAGCATCTCGCAGTGCTCTTCCTCCGCGATTTCGGCATAATGGCGAATGAATTCCCCATAGGAGCGGAACCATTCGGCCCAGCTCGGTTCACCGGGAACCTCCTCGTCGAAGAAGTTAATGTGGGCTCGCCATGTTCCGTTCGCCACGTTCACGACCGGCTTCAAGCACACCTTGAGCCCCAGGCTCTTCGCCTTGCGGATGGCCCATCGCACCTCATCATCCGTCACCGTCGGTTCCTCCCGGAACGGGATTTCCGTCGACTGCGGCGTTGCCTGCACGGCAGACAGCGCAATGGCCACCCAATTCACGTTCATGTCCGCCATGCGTTCCATGGAGAATTCCGCCTCGGGTCCCGTCCAGGAGCCCCGTACGCCGGTCCACCCCCAGGTCATGCCGCATACTTTTTCCTTCCACGTGTTTGTCGAGTTCATATATCAATTCTCCTCTTCTACATCGTCAAGTGTTCGTTATTTGACCGCTCCGTTCGTAACCCCCGCAAAAATGTACCGCTGCATGAACAAGAACAACACGACCGTCGGAATGAAAATAATGAGAATGCCTGCCGAGATCACGTTCAGCTGCGCCGCGTTCGGACCGATGAAGGAATAGATCGCGGTAGACACCACCTTCAGGTCTTGGCTTGGCATATACAGGTACGGCGTGTAAAAATCGTTGTAAATCGAGATGCTCTTCAGAATGACCAAGGTGGCCGTAGCTGGCGCTAGCAGCGGGAAGATGATGGAACGGTAGATTTTGAACAAGGACGCCCCCTCCAGCATGGCGCTCTCATCCAAATCCCGCGGGATGCTGTTCACGAATTGCAGATAGATGACGATCTGGAGCACGTCGGCTCCTAAGTACAGCAGAATCGGCGCAAACATCGTGTTGTAGGCCCCCAGGCTCTGGATGACGCTGAAGGTAGCCACTTGTGTCGTGACCATCGGGATGACCTGAGCGACCAGATACATGCCCATGATGGCTTTTTTCATCTTGAACTCAAACCGTCCGACGGCATAAGCAACCATGGTGCCAAACAGGATATTGCCGACAACCGAAATGACCAGCACGATCAGGATATTGCGAAAGCCAAGTCCCAAATCCCCGATATCGATTACCCGCTTAAAGTTCTCGAAGTTAAAAAAATTATCCGGTAGACTAAGGCCTGATTGATAATACTCCACCTGGGTCTTGAACGCCCCTACAAAAAAGGAGTAAATCGGGAAAAACACCACGAACAAAGCGACAACCAGCGTGAAATAGTTGAACATCGTAAAGCCGATCGAGCGTTCCCTTCTCATGATTGCTTCTCCTCTCTGAACAGCAGCTTCCGCTGGATGACAATGAACAGCAGTACGATAATTAGCAGCACAACCGCCATCGCCGAAGCCAGTCCAAAGTTCTGATACTTGAACGCCGTATCCACCGTCTTAATGACGAAGGTCGACGTATCGTTCGCCCCGAGCAGCATCACAAACGGAATATCGAACGCTTCGAGCGCGCCCGTCAAGGTAAGGATGAGCATCAGCTCCAGCACGCCCCGGATGCTAGGCAGTGTGATGTAACGGAACTTCTGCCAACCCGATGCCCCGTCAATCGAGGCTGCCTCATACAGGTCGCCCGGAATCGATTGGAGCGCCCCAATAAAAATAACCATGTTCAGTCCCATGTACTTCCACATCGAGATGAACGCCAGGGCAAAATTCACGATCCCCTTATCGCCCAGCCAGCTCTGCTGCAAGGATTCGAGTCCAAGCGCGCCGAGCAGCGTATTCAAAGAGCCGTACTCCATGTGATATACGTTCTTGAACATGATAACCGTGGCCACGCTGTGCAGCACGTACGGCAGGAACAAAGCAACCCGGAAGCCGTTTCTCCCCTTCAGCTTGCTTGTCAGAATGACGGCAAAATAGAGGGCAAACACGACCTGGATGAGGCCCCCGACCAGATAATACAGATTGTTCTTGAGTGAACTGAACACTTCAGGCTTCGTAAAAATTTCGACGTAGTTGTCAAAGCCGATAAAGTTCATATCCCAGCCGAGACCCGACCAGTCCGTCAAGCTGTAATACAACAGCGATAGTGCCGGATAATAAGAGAAGGTCAGTGACAAGAGCACCGGAATGGCAAGGAAACCGAACAGAATAAGATAGCGCTGCGTTTTATAACTGAAATTGAACAATTCCCTTCCTCGCTTTCTGGATGAAATGGTACCGTTTTCAATCATTATAAAAGACAGCGCCCCGAAAAATAATAGACTTTGTTTGCTTTTATTGTCCTCAGTTTAGATAACAGTCACCTAACAAAATCACGGTACTCCTTTGGAGTTTTCCCGGTCATTTTTTTGAATACTTTATTAAAATAAGCCGGGTCCGGGTAGCCCACGCGTTCGCCGACCATATACGTCTTGAGCCCGTGATCCTCCTTCAGCAGCCGCTTGGCATGCTCGATTCGCACGGCGATACAATAGTCGGTAATCGTCTCCCCCGTCTCGGTCTTGAACAGCTTGCTCAAGTAACTCGGGGTCAAATAGACCAGATCGGCGAGGTGCTGCAGCTCTATTTCCTCGGTATAATGCTGCTGAATATAGGCTTTGATCGTCTCCACAGCCCGGTGCTCGCTCTTCCCTTGATCCAGAAGCCCGGCAGCCTGGTCAACAGCGATCTTCAGCTGGCCCGCGAAGGAGCGCCAATTCTCGCTGTTCCCCGGCTCCAGGCTCCAATCCACATCCCCTGCTGGAATGCCCCTCTGCTTCATCTCTTCCGCCACATGTGACTCCAGGGCAAAACAAACCTCTCTCAGCTCGGCCCAGCCCGGCTGCAGGGAAGCCGTCTCATCCAGCCATGTCCGCAGCGCCGCCGGCAAGCGCGCATACTCACCGGAACGCAGTGCCGGAAGCAGCAGCTTATCCAGCGAACGGACAAGACGGTAGCGCTCTTCCTTCTGAACCGGCGGTCTGCCTTCACCCCCACAGCAGCGCCTTTCGTCGCTGTACCAAGCCTGCTCCAGCACGCTCGCGGCTTCCCTATAGGCCTGCGGCAGCCATCGGCTTCCACTGAACACGCCGCTGATGCCTGCCTTCGCCGATGTGCCCGCGGGAAGCTGCTGCAGGAGCATCGCAGCCCATTCCCTTACGATATTCGCATGGCTGGACTCTGCAATGGACACCAGGATCGCCTGCCGTTCCCCTTCGCAGTCGATAATTTTCCGCTCAGCCCCCCAAGCCGATGTCCATTCAAGCAGCCTCTCTTCCACGATTTCCGGGAATGTGCGAAGCAGGATGACCGCATAATATCCGTGGAACAGCGCCTGCTGATCCAGTCGGTCGCAGACTTCCTCGAACAAATGCCCCGGCATTTTTCGCTGATCCGCGCCTAACAGGAAGCTCGCCAGATCGTCCGACTCCAGCTTGCGCTCGTTCTGCTCGCCCTTGACCAGCTCGTCGACGTTCTCCAGCATGCGAAGCAGCTCTTTCATATTGACCGGCTTGAGCAAATACTCCAGGGCTCCCTGCCGCATCGCGGTCCGGGCATATTCGAAATCGTTATAACCGCTCAGCACGGCGAATTTGGTATGGCAGCCCATCTGCTTGATATTCGCCATTAGCTGGAGCCCGTTCATTTGCGGCATTTTGATATCGGTAATGACCAGATCGGGCTGCAGCTCATGCCATTGATCCAGCAGCTCCTGACCGCTTGCAAACGTCCCCACGACGCGGTACTGCTCGCCTGCATCCTGTATGAGCTTGCCCAGCCCTAACCTGATCCGTTCCTCATCATCCACCACTGCAATGTTAAGCATTCGCAAGTCCTCCTGTTCTCGGTTCTTCTGTATGGTCCGCGGGAAATGTAATCCGAACGGAAGTGCCCTGCCCTTCCTCGCTGTCTACGGCAAGGCCGTAAGGTCTGCCGTATCGGAGCTGAAGTCTCTCATGCACATTGCGCAGCCCGACCCCCCGGCCGTCCGTACCTTGAGGCTGCGCCTGATCCAGCACGTGGCGCAGCCTGTCAAGCGCTTCTGCCGACATGCCTAACCCGTCATCCGTCACGGTAAAAACATGGTCCGTGCCATCCATAGCATAGGTAATGGTCAGATGGAGCACGGGTTTGTTCTCGTCAAAGCCATGATTGACGGCATTCTCGATAATCGGTTGAAACAGCAGCTTCATCACCTTAATGGAATTAGCTGCCGGATCTTCCGGCAATGTCAGCATGAACCGCTCGCCGTAACGGTAATTCAGCAGCTCGATGTAGGCTTTGACATGCTCCCACTCGTGCTTCACCTCCACGACCTCGCTGCCGGCATGAATGCTGTAACGGAGCTGCTGGCCTAACAGCTGAACCATATCCCCCACCTCATGATCATCATGAAGGACGGCCGTCATCCGGATCGTCTCCAGCGTGTTGTAGATAAAATGCGGATTGATCTGGTGCTGTAGGCGCTCCAGTTCCGCCTCCTTCTTCCGCTTCTCGATCGTGTAAATATCATCAATAAGCTGTTTGATGCGTGCCATCATCCGGTTGAACGAAACCCCGATCAGCGCTGCCTCGTCACGCCTTCGGACCGGGAACACCACATCCAGCTTGCCGGTCTGCACCTGCTTCATCAGATGGACGATGGACCGCAGCGGTCTTGTCAGCGCATAAATCAGAATCAGGGAAATGATGAGGGCAAAGCTGGTAACGCCGACAGCCGCAGCGATCGTAATTTTGCGGGTCTTAAGCGCATCCTGCATCAGCTGACGCTCCGGCACCGTAATCAGGATCAGCCAGCCCGTCTGCTCGGATTTCCGGTAGACGACCAGCTGCTCCTCCCCGCCAACGTCAAGGCGAAAGCTCCCTTCGGTTCCGGTGGCCTGGGCAAGCGCCTTATTGTCGGTCATGCTGCGGGACAAATATTTCTTCTCGCTGTCATAGATCACGGTCCCGTTGTCATCCAGGATGAAGGTGGTGCCGTGCGTCGTCTCCTCCAGGTCGGTGACAATGTTCTCGATCACGCCGATGTTGGCATCCACCACAATTGTTCCGATGGAATGATACGATTTATCGATAATGTCGCGGACGACCGTGAACATATACTGCTTGCTGCCGGCGGACACGGCGATCTCCTGCGTGCTGACCAGCACGGGCCGGCCGCCGGCCGCCGTGGCGAGCTTGCGCCAGTTGTCATAGTACTGCTGCAGATTCGAACGGTTCCCGCCGCTTTTGACCACGTAGTACGGGTTGCCGAAAAGGTCGAACAGATACACGTTACTCGTGCCTTCCTTTATGTTGTTCATGAAGTAGATGCTCCGCTCGACCTTGCGCGTGATCTGGAGCTTCAGCTCGCTCTCGTTCAGGCTCGCCGATTCCTTCGGCTGCCCCTCCGCCTGGTAATGCCGATTCGACAGCTCAAGCCCTGACTGAATTTCATTGAGGTACGAGGGAATGATCGAAATTTTCATCATATCGGTCACGTAATCGTCCAGCTTGCCCATCATTTTGCTCGACAGCTGGGACACGTAGGCGACCGTATTATTCTCGATGGTGGCCGTATAGCGTTCTGCCGCAAAATACGTGATGAGTCCGATCGGCAGGATGATCAGAAACAAAAAGACCACAAACAGCTTCCGGTCCAGACGCCCGGCCGGCCGCTCCTTCCATAGACGGGCAATGCAGCCGCGCATATTCATCTCAATCGACCTTCTTGGCATAAGCCGTGGATTCGCGGAGGATGAAGTCGCCGGCAAGCAGTATTTTTTCCAGCGGACTATCCGGCTGCTCCACCCGTCTCATCAACATCTCCACCGCCCTGCGTCCGAACGCCTCCTTGTTGACATGGATGGTGCTCAGCGACGGGGTCGCAAAAGCCGCATCCTCAATGTTGTCAAAGCCGGTAACGGAGCAATCAGCAGGCACTTTGGTACCCAGCTTGCCAAGGACCGTCATAACGCAGATGGCAATGGAGTCGTTCGCGCACACAAAAGCGGTCGGCAGCTCATCCATCCGACTAATAATCATCTCCAGCGCCTCCGTCATTTCGGAGCGGTTGTCCCCTTCGAAGCTAAGCAGCTCCTCGTTCTGATTCAGCGGAATCCCCTGCTCGCCGAGAACGGAGCGGTACCCTTGATAACGATCGGTGAAGCTGCGCGAAAACCGGACGTTGCCTACAAACTGAAGCTTTCGATGCCCGCACCCCGTCAAGTAATTGGTTACCCGTCTCGTGCACTCCACATTGTTCATGAACAGGGAGTCTGACGGAATCAGCGGATCTTCATGATCGATCAATACGAAGGGGATATCCAGGCTCCGGATTTCGAGGAGCAGCTGCGACGAGATGAATCCGACGCCGATGATGCCTCTCACCCCGCTCGGATTAATCAGGTTCGCAAAGCTGTCCTTGAATTGGTCGGTCACGATGACCATCCCCGTCTCCCTCAGCTCAAGCTCATTTGTGATTCCATCGATAATTCGTCCCCAATACAGGGAATCGCGTGTCTGATAACGGACATTCGGAACGAGCACGATTACGGTCTCCCTTGCGGCAAGGGTGCCGCTGGCTTTAGTTTCGTTCTTCTTGCCTCCGGCCTTCTGCGGCTTGTTGGCAAAATAGCCGAGTTGGGTCGCGACGTTCACGATTTTCTCCCTTGTCTCCAGACTGACGCCGGATTTACCTGAAAGCGCTTTAGAAACTGCGAACTTTGAAAGTCCGAGATGATCGGCAATTTGCTGCATCGTGACTTTTCCTGCCATAAGCTGCACACATCCTTTAGCATAATCGGTTAGTTATTATTTATTAGTTATTTGTTATCATAACATCCCATTTATTAGGCAAACAATCAAAAGTTTTTGAATTAGGCGAGGGCACAGACAAAAGCCCGTTCCAACCAGGAACGGACTTTGTAACTTAATGATTCACCTTATTTAGGTTTCATTGCGATAATGAATCTCCATACATACACCTACATACACCGATACGCTAACCTATGGACGGTTAGCTGCCCTATCGCCCTGCTGCAGCGGCTCTATCGCCAATCACTTGCCTTAGCACAGGCTCAAGCCCATCCGCCATCAGCTTGAAGCCAAGGTCGGTCGGATGAACCCCATCAACGGTCGTCTCCCCGGGATCGTCACCTAACCAATCCGATCCATCCACAAATGTTAGGTTATGGTCTCCGTCCTCGGTCAGCTGCCGGATCAGATCCATCTGGAACTTTTTCCGCACCAGCCGTCCTTCGCGAAACTCCGGCATAAACGACTCGGCTCCATGAGGGATGCGGGATACCAGGATGATGGGAACCTGGGGATGGAACTTCCGGTAAGTCTCGATATACTGCGGCAAGGTCTGCCGATAAGCTTCGGTCCCCCCGCAATTCGCCTCATAATCAATCACGAGGCAGGCCGGCTCCGAGATTTGGGCGGCCAGCTCGGCAAGCTCCGGCTCTCCCTTGCCGTTCCCCGAGAAGCCCAGGTTGACAAACTCCAGATGCAGCCTGCGGCTTAAGATATTCGTGTACGACATGCCGGGCCGTGAGGCGCATCCGCCTTGCGTGATGGATGTTCCGTATACAATCACTTTTTTGGAAGAATCATAGGATTCCGGCGCCCAGACCTCCGCTTCTGGTTCAAGTCCAATCCATATCTCCTCGACGCCCTGGTATAAAGGCATGTTGAGCAGGAACGAGCGTACTTTGCGGTCCTCGACAGTGAAAAGGCTGCTCTCATACTCTACCTGACCTGGCTGGAAACGGGCCGTTCCTGCATGTTTCCACTCGCCCGGGCCGCCGATATAAGCATCCACGCCGCACTCCCCCGTTGGCGGCATGTGATACATGCCGGATCCTGCGGTCAGCCGCACGCGGACCGAGACGCTTCGCGAATTCGTGCGGAAGCGGATCTGACCACCTGATGTGCAGTTCGCTAATGCATCCACCTCCGGCCCTATGGGAACATCAGGAACGGTAGGCAGCCTGCGATATTTATGTTCAACGTCGAGCCAGGCAAAGCCCGATACTCGGAACGGCTCCTCCAATGGGGAATACCATAACCGTTCGTCCGCTCCGGCGTTATCAATCTTCATGTTCTGATCCAACTGAAATGGAGACACCTTATCAAATTCAGGGCTATTGTTCTGCACAATGTATCGCCTCCCTATGTAAGCTCGGATCGACTTTTCGTTTCATAGGCATGGAGTGCATTGCCTTAGAACGGCTTACCGGTCCCAGGCCGTGGCAACCTCTGCCTTCAGCTCCTTCAGCAGCTCTTCCTTGTCATCCCGGTAGAACATGTTGTAGGTATCGAACGGGATCATCCGTCCGTCGGGATGCATGATGTGGACGCAGGATTTCTTGACGGAGCGGACATCGAAGTTATGGGCATCCAGGAACTGCATGATAATGACCCGGAAGACGTTGTCATAGGTAATCTGCTCCGGTACGGCGGCCAGCGGCAGACAGCAGAGCAGGCTCTTCAGGGAGAGCGCCGAAGATTGCGGCGAATGGCCCGTTGACAGCAGCTCGAACATTTTGCTTCGGATGACCGGATCCTGCTCAAACACAATCGTGTTGCTGTCGCCCTCGAGCAGGATTTCCGGGTCGATCATCCGCGTCAACGGCAGCACTTCCCCGCCCAGCTTCAATGCGTAGCCCATCGCCAGGCAATCCGGATGGCAAGGCACCGGCAGAATGTCCGCATCCGTAAACACCTCGGACTGATCGATGATCATCCGCCGGACTTCGCTCACGGTCAGCCGATCGGTTGCCGGATCATACCCCTCCAGCCGGCCTGCGGCCTGAATCGGCTGAATAGTCACGCCGCGCACTGCTTTTTGCTGAAGTCCGTACTGAATAATGTCTCCGATCTCGCCGTCATTGAGGCCTTTCTTCAGCGTGACGACCAGCGTCGTGGATATGTTGAATTCATTCAGATGGTCAATGGCCTGCTGGCGGATGCGCCGCAGGTCGGCCCCTCTCAGCTCCTTCAGCACATGCGCCTCAAAACTGTCGAACTGCAGGTAGATTTCGAAGCCGGGCATATATTCGGCGAGCCTCCGCGCAAAATCGCGGTCCTGGGCAATGCGGATACCGTTCGTGTTCACCATAATATGCTTGATGGGACGGCTCTTGCACATGTCCAGGATGTCAAAAAAATCCGGATGCGTCGTCGGCTCGCCGCCGCTGATCTGCACGATGTCGGGCTCTCCCTCGTTCTCGACGATCCGGTCGAGCATGAATTCGATCTGTGCAAGCGACCTGTAGGAAGTGCGATGCGGCGACGATTCCGCGAAGCAGATCGGACACTGCAGGTTGCAGTGATCCGTGATCTCCAGCAGCGTGAGGCAGCTGTGCTGCTCATGGTCCGGACAGAGTCCGCAGTCGTAAGGACAGCCGTAACGGATCGGCGTATTCCAGACGAGCGGCATTTCGGACGGCTTGATGAACTTTCGCGTCTGATGGTAATAATCGGCCTCGGTTGCGATCAGCACTTTTTCCGGACCGTGAACGAGGCATCTTTTGAGCATGTAGATCATGCCGTTCTCCTCGATGATCTTGGCTTCCACTTTGCGGTAACAGGTCGTGCATATGCTGTTGGTCAGTTCATGATACAGATAAGGCCGGTTTTTTGGCATAATCAAGACTCCTTTGGTCAGCTTGGAAGTTGGGAACCCGGCATCGATCGGCGAAGCCGGTTTCTGCCGCCGATCAGCCACGCATAATAGATGAGGCCCGCGATGCAGGCTAATTGGATATTGTTCAGTCCCAGGTAAGGATGCGGCGTCGGCTTGATCCAGTCGATCACCAGGCGGAACAGCAGATACCCGGCCATGAACCATTGAAACATCCGCCCGGACACGTAGCCCTCGCGAGCGGATCTGCCGCGGCTTTGGCGGTACAGCGGAAGCAGCAGCAAGGCCAGCACGATCAGGAACAGGATCTCATACAGCTGAGTCGGGTGGCGATAAACCCCGTCGCCAAAATCCACACCCGTGAACCAGGTCGTCGGCGTACCATAGGTATGGTCATCCAGACCGGTCAGAAAACAGCCGATCCGTCCGAGTCCCAGGCCCAGCATCAGCGGATAAACAAAATCATCGCCCGTGGAATGCTTCCATCCCACCAAGCGCTTCGTCAGCTCAACGCCGATCAACCCGCCCAGAAGACCGCCTACAATCGTCTTGCCTCCCCACAGCAGATGGAATTGGCGCAGCTGTTCCCAGGTGGCGGCCGGATCCTCCAGCCAGAATAGCAGCTTGGAGCCAATGGCCGCGCCGGCAATGATTCCAGCCAGAATCTGCAGGCTCATCAGCTTCGTCATGCCGCTCGGCCTGCGGGTCCATAAATACACGCGGAAGCCGATAAAGTAGGCCAGCGATTCAAACAGCACGTGCGGATGAATCCGCCAGGAACCCAGGTACACATAAACAGGAAACTCCATCTGTCCACTCCTTGATATCAAAACTTGAATTGGAAAAGCAATCTAACCGGAAATAGGCACGCGTTATTTTAATAAGAAAATAAGATTGCGCCGCAAATCGTCAGCAGCAGCAGCGCAAGGCCGCCCAAAATGGCCAGTATGGAGATGATCACGGTCACCCATACGTTCCTTTGCCGTCCCGGCATACCGGGAGCGGGGTTCATCTCACCGCACCGGTAGCGGCAGCGGCCTGTCTCCGGATTATGGCATTCCTGACACACTGGCTTCCCGCAGCGAGTGCACTGAGCGACGGCCTCCCTCTCGGGATGGTTCATGCAGCGGTAGAATTCCATCCAATCACCTCACTTGGCATTTAATCCCTATATCCCCTATTGTAAACGTTGCCGGAGAATTAGACTACCACCTACATTTACGACGCTTGTCCCGTGATTATGAGTAACATTAGAGGCGCCAGACCCAGCAGCAAGGATGGCCCCGGCGCTTTAACAACAAAAAAAAGGCAAGCCATCTGCCTTATGAAAGCCAGCGCTTGCCTATCCATTCCATTCTTCTATCCGTCAGCCCGTGGGTGCATCCTGCCAAACATTAAACTTGTTGCCGTCCACATCCTTGAATTTGAACTGCAATCCGCAGGAACCGTGATCAACCAGCGGCTCGACCTCTGCTCCGTTCTCCCGCAGCCGTTTGTGCAACTCGGTAATGTTCTCGACCTCGAAGGTTAACGAAAACATCTCATAGTTCTCCCCATCCCATTGGTTGGTTACAAAGTTGGCTGTTCGGTTATCGAGTGTTTCCAGCAGGAATAGCCACTGTCCGTCCCCTAGGATCAGGATAGCGCCCGTGTCGTCGCATTTTCTCACAGTAAGGCCAAATAGCTCAGAGTACCATTTTACCGCCAGCGGAAGATTCCTTACCGGGAGATAATTGCAATGAACCTTCTTTAGCAAAGGCTTGTTCACGGATTGGAGCTTGGGCACTTCGTTTAATTGGTTGTCTGTCGTCATCCTATTCACCTCTTGTTTAATGTGGTTTCAATATATAGACGATGGAGCCGGATCAATTCCGTCACGAGGTCTATATTTTTTATCCATGTTTTTCAATCGCAAGATACTTATTGCCATCGGGATCGTAAAATGCCAGCCATTTGCCGAATACATTATCCTCCCGGATCGGCTCGCTTCTAACCCCCTGTTGATGCAGCCGGTGCCCTAACTGCCCAACGCTCGCTACTTCGAACGTGAGTACTGGCATGCTGGCCGGTGAGTGATGCTGACATTCGAGCAAATACAATTCCTGTCCGGATTCCAGTACCGGATTTCCGTGCCTGCTGGTTTCCAGATGAAAATGCAGGATAAACCATGCGGTCGCCTGCCTCTTATCCGTGACTGGAATATAGAAATGACCGGCTCGCTTAAGGACTTGCTCCGAGACCTGCTGCTCGAAATCCCTTCCCAGACGATGGGTATGGAAATAATGCTCGAAATCACGGGCAAGATGCTGTTTCAAAACTTCTCTGGCACGTCGTATACGGCTTTCAACCGCAGATACCGACATATTAAGGAACTGTCCGATCTCTTTCATGGACCACTCGCTTAAGTAATGCAGGACGACAACGGTTTTACTCTTCTCCTCCAATTCCTGCAAGGCTCCCCAGACGGAGTCATGGATCACATATTGTTCCAGCCATGGCGTGATATTGTCCGATGATAAAGCCGTTTCATGCAGCGGGAGCGTTCGCCTGCTTCTTTTGGCAAAATCGAGACTGGTCCGGTGCGCAATCGCATATAACCAGCTGCCAAGCTTGGCAGGATCATTCAGCGTATGCAGGTTACGGTAACTCTTCAAAAACGCCTCCTGCACGGCATCCTGCGCCTCGTGGAAGTCCCCCAGTACACTGTACGCAACGGATAACAGGGCATTGGAATACTGATGGACAATCATCCGATAAGCTTCAAAATCCCCCGCTTTAGCATCCTCTATCCGTTGTTCCGATAGCGGCGAATCCTCTTTCATGAGGATAGATCCTCCCACCGTGCCCACATCTCTTGCGGATTGAGCTCATATACCCCATTATCCCTGAACATGAAATGATGCATGATGAACTCCCGGCGAAGAGTCGCAAAGTCCTCATGGTAACCCTGAATAAACTCGTTGATTTCCTTCTCGGTGTACTTACGTCCCTTCTCAAGTCGGGATACCATATGCGTAAGCACGATGAGTTTCTTCTTCAGCTGGGCAGGGATGCTCTTCAGCTTTCCCTCGGAAGTGAAAAAATTCTTCACGACAGCGTCCCTCGTCCGCTGATCGTCTTCCTCCAAACGCTCCGGAACGCCTGCGGGCCTTACTCTCTGATAGATCAAATTCTCCGTCGCTCTCGCGCTATTTGCGATAAAATAATCATTTAGCGAAAAATAGATCGTGTTCTTATCCCTGCGCTCTTTAATCAGGCTCGCTTCCCGCAGCTTTGCTGCATGGTGCGTAATCGTTGCGGGGGTGACGCCGATCTTCTCGGCCAGCACCTGTCCGTTCAATTCGCCTTCGGCTAACAGGATCAGCATTTTGATTCGCGTCGGGTCTGCAAGCGCCTTATGATAACTAACCACCTTATCCAATTGCATGGATATGTTCACTCCCTACACAATTTGACGAACATCTAATTTATGTTTCATTAAATCAGATATTATCCCATCCGAAATTCAAAGTAAACCTTCAGTAACGCCTGAACTTCACAGAACGTGAAGCAGCCCGCTCCATTGTTATAAAGGAGCGGGCTGCTGCATGACTATCGTTTCTCAAGTTTCGTATTCACATGCAGTTAACCGACGAACCGCGTCTTACACGACAGCAGCGTCGACTCTGGACTGATCGGCATTCTGGCATCTCTTGCATACCTTCAGCGCCGTGCCGTCCGACTTGTTGGCGACGTAAAGGAGCTTGATGCGAGAAGTGCTGCATACCGGGCATGTGCCGCGGCCACGTGATGGCATACTCCAGAGTGCGCGGCCCCGTTTTGTTTTGGCCATGTTTCGTATCCCCTTTATTTCATAATCTCTCTAATGTTGTTGCGAACCCATGCACACAGCTGTTCTACATTGCGTTTATCCTTTGTTATGAGAATTGTAATCTCCTCGAGGCGAGCAAGCTGGATATCTGTGCAACTCCATTATAGGGGACGACCTGTCGTCAAATATAGGGAATAAACGCTTATGAATTCTTTTTTACATAAGCGTTTCAAGCCTTCATGAGGTCCATATTCGTTGTATGCCGGGTGCATCTTGCAGAAAGCTAAGATGGTATACATCAGGATTGGACAAGCCCTCCCACTCCCTGAATCCAATTCGGTTGTCGTAATGCTTCAGCAGAAGCGAGATCAGATTGCCATGCGACACGATGACAGCATTCTGGCTGGAGTTCTGCCGGATCTCCTCCACTACACGAACGGCGCGGTGCATGGCTGTACGACTTGATTCCCCGCCTTCATAACACAACTCCAAATCATCATAAGTTCGGCGAAGCATCTCCCGCCAAGCAGGCTCATTGCGACCCGATAGAATTCTCTCCGTTAATCTCTCATCCATCACGACTTCCACGCCAATGAGATCCGCCAACGGTTTTATTGTATCGCTGGCTCTACGGTAAGGGCTCGAAACAATATGATCAATCCCTTTATCCGAGAGAAACTCCGCAAGTTCAAGCGCTTGCTGAATGCCCTGCCCGGTTAACGGAGCGTCGGCAGCTTGTCCCTCCGCTTTGCAATGCCGCACAATAAATACGTTTTTCATGGAACCAGTGCCTCCTCTACAATCCAATATTAACCTTGAGTCCTTGATAGCTTCCGGACTCGGGAAATCCGTGCTGAACGATCGTCATAAACTTCTCGGTGAACCCGTAGCTTGGTAGATCTGCGATTGGGACCAAGACCACATCACCTATGGGATTGGAGTCGAACTCGTTCGATGGGAGTCGGATCTCACCCTCTAAGCGACCAGCCACGTTCTGCCGAAACGCTCTGTTTGACCAGTAAAATATGTTCGTCTTCAATCAGGATTCCGGTCACTCTAACCTGCAACAGGTTGCTCATTAACACACCTCCAACTCGTTGGATTCTTCTTATTTTATTACTTTACACGATACGGACCGTTGTTGATAAGGGGGTACGATGTTTCCGCTGATGAACCAACTTCCATTCACACAGATATTCCAACATTGTTCTCTGAATGTAACTAAGCAACTTTAGTTGTTTTTAACCTGTTGACTCTCACCTTACAGGAGACCGCAAAATAGGTTCCAGCATTAATTCTGTAAGGAGGAATATCCACCATGCCAAGCTCCATCCGTTTACTACGCAACGGATTCGTCCGAGCGACGTGGTGATATAACCGAGGTATAAATGCATCCCCGCCGATAAATAAAAACCGAGAGAAAACGGGGTTATTCCCGTTGCACTCGGTTATCTGCTTTTCGGCAATATAGCTCTACCCAGATCCTAAAGCTTGCTCAATATCTGCTCTATGACCTGCTTATCCAACATCACATTATGACCCGATATACACGTGTCAAAATCCATTTCTTTATATTTCAAAAGCGTTTGTATATAAAGATCTTGTTCAACATAAATGCTTGGAATAATTTCATCCATGGAGTCACCTACATTATCGCCTACATGGATCACCTGCTCTAACTCATCCAACACACTTATGGAATCCACGGTATGGCCAGGAGTATAAATGAGCCGTATGTTGTCTTCCGGAAAATATAATTCGTTATCAAATGTCAGATTGGGAAGAACCAATTCTGCCTCGCCCTCAACAAACCTCATGTTTTTCTGGATCATGCCTTCCCAGCCCGACTCCATCATTTCCCTGCATAGCTTGTGAGATATGATGATACAGTCTCGGAACGAGCCATTTCCCCAGATATGGTCCCAATGATGGTGCGTATTGATTACAATGGTTGGCTTGCTGTCATGCTTTATGTATTCTTTGACAGGCTCGATGTTCCGTGAGCCCAGACCCGTATCGATAATGTAATTATTCCGGTCTCCCATAATCAGTTGAACATTTAAATCCCATCCAGTAGGGATATGGTTGGTAAACAAGAAACTTCTATTCTTTATCTTTTGAATTTGCAATTCTACACCCGCCAACTGTAATTTTTTTGATTATGAATCGTACCCAATTATACATCGCTTCGAGTACGGGAACCAGCGTGTCGCAGATTCGCTATAAAGCGTATTCCACTTTGGGAGGAATAGCCCGGTTCATATCGGCACGATATTTTATATCTTAAATCATAGCCTAGGTATTATTCCGGGAGGAACGTTCCGTTATAATGAACCATAAGGAAATCATCCCCTATTATCCAAAATAACGGATTGAGGTGAGTCATGTGACAGGAAAAACCCTTGTTCATCCTGATGGTCGAACCGTAACCTTACTCGACAGCGGCACCGACGACCAAGGGGACTATCTCTTGGTACAACATACGATTGTTAAGCAAGGTCCGATGAACGGCCCGCATTGGCATCCGGTTCTGCAAGAAACATTTACTGTACAAGAGGGGCTTATGCGATTTGTGATTAACGGAGAAGAGACGATCGTAGAGCAAGGGGGGCAGGCCCGCATCCTTCCGACACAGATTCACCAATTCTGGAATGTTAGCACAGACCGACTGGTTGCCCTGCATGAGATTCGCCCTCCGGGACAACATTGGAACATGTTTGAGCTTATTCACAAATTGGAATGTGAAGGCAAACTTAACAACAAGGGGATTCCGTCGAACCCTTTATGGCTCGGTGCCGCTTGGAGAGTTATGGATGGGTACCTCGCGGGACCGCCCCGGATTTTGCAGACGGCTGTGTTAGGTGGATTAGCACGGCTGGCTGATCTTCTGAAATATCGAGTGTAAGGATCATTCCAAGCAGGAGGTGCCTATGAGCTATAACGGATCCGATTTTTATGACAACGATACGAACTTCGAGAACTACATGCAGCGACGGCAAGGGCAGGAGAATGCCAACGATACATTGGAGAAGCCCATCATCTGGCAGCTGCTGGGAGATGTCTCAGACCAGCTTGTATTAGACCTGGGTTGCGGCGATGCTGGCTTTGGCGTGGAATTGTTGGAAAAAGGATGTGCATCATATGTAGGAATCGAGGGTTCCCGTAATATGGTGGAAGCCGCTTCGAACAATCTCGCCGGCTGCAACGGAACCGTTGTACACACGAGGCTCGAGGACTTTACATATCCCCGCGATTCCTATGATCTGGTGCTCTCCAGGCTCGCCATTCATTATCTGCAGGATATCGAGCGCGTCTTTCAATGCATTTATCAGAGCTTGAAGCCGAACGGCAGGTTTGTCTTCTCTGTCGAGCATCCCGTTATTACCTCCACGCTTCAGCCGTCCGGTACCAGAACGAATTGGGTGGTGGACAACTACTTCATCGAAGGCTACCGGGAGCAGCAATGGCTCGGCGGTACCGTTCACAAGTACCATCGAACCGTCGAGGATTATTTCAGGGCGATGCAGGAAGCCGGCTTTATCGTGGAGCAGCTTAGGGAATCCAGTCCCGTGCGAGAACATTTCATACACGAGGAAACCTATGAGCGCAGGCGCAGAATTCCACTGTTCCTGTTTCTGGCGGGGAGAAAGAGCGCGTAACTCCCATTCCATTCCGAAAAAAAAGCACCCTTCCATCACAAGTGGAACAGGGTGCTTCTTAAGTTTAGGATGATTGTCAGGGAGGCCGGGGAACGCCTACGCGTCTTTTCCTCTTACTGGGGTCTGCCGGTCTTGCTTCCCTTGTTGAATCCACCGGACTTGCGTTTACGGGCTTGACCGTCCTTAGGGTTATGAACCGCTTCCGCTTTGAACTTACGTGCCATCTCTGAATACGGATTAAGAACAACTTCCGCCTTCGGGTTACGTGCCGAATTCGTGCTCGAATGGCGAGCCGCGTCTGACTTCGGTTTACGAGCCGTGTCGGTCTTTGGCTTACGGGTGGCATCGGCCTTCGGTTTAGCAGGTCTAACTGCTGCTGATTTGGCTTTTCCGGGTTTGGCCGAGCCCGATTTCGGCGATCGGTCTACCTTGGCTGCTCTTAATGATCCTGACATCGGGAAGGCATGGTCCTTCACTTCGGGAATGGACTTGCCGATTAACTTCTCGATATCCCGGAGAAAAGGCACCTCGTCCACTTCGCAGAACGATATCGCCGTTCCGCTCAGTCCCGCACGCCCCGTCCGGCCAATCCGGTGAACGTACGTTTCCGGAATGTTCGGAAGGTTAAAGTTAATGACATGCGACAGCTCGTCGATATCAATGCCTCGCGCCGCAATATCCGTAGCCACCAGAACCCGGGTTTCCCCGCTTTTGAAATTTTTGAGTGCCGTCTGACGGCTGACCTGCGATTTATTCCCGTGAATGGCTTGTGCAGAGATGTTCACCTTCGTCAGATCGCGAACAACCCGGTCAGCCCCGCGCTTTGTACGTGTGAAGACCAGGGCCGACACGATGGATGGGTCCTTCATCAGCTCATTCAACTGTTTCTGCTTATTTCCTGTTTCCAGCAGGTACACCGATTGCTTGATCCGTTCGGCCGTTGATGAAACCGGCGTAATCTCTACTTTTACAGGGTTTTGCAATAAGGTTTTGACAAGCTGGGTAATCTCCGCAGGCATAGTAGCCGAGAAGAACAGCGTTTGTCTTTTGCTCGGCATTTTGGCAATAATTCGTTTTACGTCATGAATAAAGCCCATATCAAGCATCCGGTCAGCCTCGTCCAGCACCAGAATCTCCACATGCTGCAGATCGACACGCTTCTGATTCATGAGATCCAGAAGTCTGCCTGGCGTAGCAATGAGGATGTCCGCTCCTTGCTGAAGCGCCCGCTCCTGTGTTTTTTGCGAAACGCCGCCAACAATGGCCGTCGACCGCAGCTTTGTGAACTGACTGTAGGCTTTCACGTTATCCGAAATTTGCAGGGCAAGCTCCCGGGTCGGCGACAACACCAACGCGCGAATACGGCGCGCCATCCCTGGTTTAGGGGGTTGTTCGTTCAACAGCTGAATCATCGGTACCGAAAAAGCGGCGGTCTTCCCTGTTCCGGTCTGCGCGCAGCCCAGCAAATCTCTGCCGGCCAACACAGCCGGGATCGCCTGAGCCTGAATAGGCGTTGGCGTCTTGTAATTCTCCTTCGCTAAAGCCTTGAGAATCACGGGGGATATATTTAAATCTTGAAATGTCATGGGGTCTCCTTTAAGGTGAATACCTATATTGTCTCATCACGTAACATGGGGCATCTCATATAGAGTCTCCACAAGCCGTTCCTTTACGTCATAACATATAACGATACCATACTTTAGTATAAAAAAAGAAGCGGAATTTTTCTCCGCCTCTTGTTTCGGCTATTATCTACCGCAAAATTTCATTCAACCCCCCTTTCTTTGGATCATTGATTTTACTTATTCAAGAAGAAAATTAGGAATATGATAAATATTGCTATTAGCGTAGTTAAGCATCCTGTTTGATGACCAATCATTGTTTTTCCAATGGATTGTGAAAAATTCAAAATTGCATTTTTTTCATACTCTTTCCTTAGTTTGTTCTCAAGTTCTTCTCGTTCATGATCACAGTTGTTATTCATTTATACTGCCTCCCCGAATTCCTGTTTTTAAGTAATTCAAAGAGTAACTCCAGCTTGAAAAATCATGTTTATCCAATTATAAGTCTGAATATGCGAAAAACCCATAATAAACTAAATCATTACACAAAAAACGATCCAATTATATTATGGATCGTTTTTTATGACGGCACTGTTCCTATTTTCTAAACGTACACTACGTCTTTATATCCAGTTCCAGTTATGCCCCAAACCGCTGCCGATACCCGCATTTTCTGCATAACTCCTCAACAGCTTCCCGGCGCGAAAATCCATCCACAAGATTGTTCGCCCGCTCCCCGTCAACGATCTCCGAGAAGGACTTCTGATGGATATTGCCCAAGTTGATGACCCCTTCCCCATCCAGACAGCACGGCACGACCGTCCCGTCTACCAGAATGGCCGCCTGGCTGCGAAGCGCATGGCAGAAGCCTTTGCCTTCATCCTCCGGGGCTGTCAGACTTGGCCACTGAAACTCATAATCCTGATTCAGATAGACATGGTCGGCGACCTTCACGCCGCCGCCGGGTTCAACCTTTTCCTCGATTCGGTAGTCCAGGTTGAATTCCTGCTCCAAAATTTCGAGTGTCTGGCGATTGCGGCTCTTCTCCAGGTTCGTTTGGTTGTCCTGGGTCAGATTCCACAAACGGAACGAGAAGATGACTTTATGCTCCTCGGCAGCACGAACAAAGGATAGAATCTCCCGCAAATATCCCTCACGGTCCGTGGACCCGACATGACCATCAAAGCTGTGAAGCGAGAAGTTCATCTGTCTTAAGGCCGGCTTGCCCAGCAGCTTATGCCGGTTCTTCGCGATCAACGTGCCGTTGGTCGTAATGTTGACCTTGAACCCTTTTTCATGGCTGATATCCAGCAGCTCATCGATCTTCGGATGGAGCAGCGGCTCCCCCTTCACATGCAGATAAATGTAACTCGTATGCGGCTTGATCTCATCCAATCTTCTCGCAAAGTCTTCCACTTTAATGAAGTTGGCCTTGCGCTCCGTCGGCGGGCAGAACGTGCAGGCCAGATTACAAATACTCGTAATTTCTATGTAAACTTTCTTAAACGTCTTCAAGATGTTATCCCCAATCCCATGTCTATGATCGCATGATTCGCTAGCTGAGTCGCTTGCCAATCCTTCATATCGTACCATAGGCGGGCTTATACAGCTACAACTACAGATGCTATCTGAGCCATTCTGTATGAAGCCAAATTAGATTAATCGCCTGCTACTTTAGTTTTATCAACATTGATAAGTAGTGATACAAGCCACAAAAAAGCACTGCCCTAATGACAGCGCTCTTTTTAAAATGAGGTTTCTTATTTATCAAAATCATACTCGGCAAGTTCTTCAGGCGTTATAAATCTTACCGTGATGGAACTACCTGGGGGAGCTCGTGTGGATCGTCTACAGGACGAACTGTTGGAGGAGCTACATCTTGGTCTCCTTCACTCTCAACGACCGCCTCCGAAGGGGCAGCTTCTTGAAGAGGAGCTACAACATTGCTTCCTTCATGCTCTACAACAGGTACAAGACGAACTTCTTGTGGAGGAGCTACAACATTGCTTCCTTCATGCTCTACAACAGGTACAAGACGAACTTCTTGTGGAGGAGCTACAACTTTGCTTCCTTCATGCTCTACAACAGGTACAGGACGAGCTTCTTGTGAAAGAGCTGCAACATTGCTTCCTTCATGCTCTACAACAGGTGCAGGACGAGCTTCCTCCAGCTGAGTTTCAACATCGTTTCCTTCACTCTCAACGACGGTTTCAGGAGGTACCGGCCTAGGGGCAGCTTCTTGTCGTTGAGCTTCAGCATGACTTTCCTCATTTCCAATGACTCTGGGCGTATGGTTAGAAGCCCATGCCGCTGCGGATGTGCTAATTGCAGCAACCAAAAACACTGCTGTTATCGTGAGATACATCGTTTTCTTTTTTTGTTTCTTTACATTCAGCATCATCATTAATCTCCTCTTTAATTGTTTGCCGTCACCGGATAAGGAGGCACAGAATTGCACGGGTAAATTCCTTGATCCTGCCATGACGCTTAAGATCGTCTCCCCATAGCGTTTTCGCTCGGCATAGGACATCTCTTTTACGACCTCTTCATCACAAGACAGCTCGCTCCATATATGAATGTCCTTGCGAAGAATGTGCACCAAAGGGTTAAACCAATGCACGGCGCTTGCTCCGAGCGTAAACGCTTTGACCCATAAATCTTTCCGTTTCAGATGGATCAACTCATGTCGGATCACCATGTCCACGTTAACGGTATTCTCTATAGGGAGATAAATGGTTGGTTTCCATAGGCCGACAAGAACAGGACTCCGAATGATGGAGCTGTAGGCAAGCCTGACACTGCTTTTCACACCAAGGGCTTCCTTAATGAAGGAGAGCTGTTTGGCTGCTTCGCTGCTTGTCGGAACGTTGGTACGTGTATGTTCTAGTTTCTTTAAAAATCTGCGATAACAATACATCTGCCATGCAGCAAAAGCTATAGCGCCGACTGCCCATAGGACAATCAGGGGAAGTGCTATGTTTGCTGATATGGTCTGATCTCGGATGAGCGGCTCCGGATGAATCCCTGAATATGGACCGGGCAGCGCATGCTGCACAGTTGAAGGCAGCTCGTTCACGATGGGAACGGTTGCTGTTGCATTGAATGTAAAAAGCGGCAAGATCCACTGAATACCAAGGACTACGGGTAAAAGATAAAAGCCTATTGCCATTTTGTTCATTCCATAACGCCACTTTGTAGGAAAGGCATGGACGGATACGATCCGCAGGACAAGCATGCTGGCTACGACGGCACTTCCAGCAGCGGTAAGGGTAAACAGCGTTTCAAGAATCGTATTCATAAGCCCCCCTACTTTTGCGAAAACCATTGCTTCAGCTCTGCAATATCTTCATCTGAAAGCTTTTCGCCGTCATACAAAGCTGAAATTAGATTTTTAACCGAGCCTTGATATAATCCGTCCAGAACATGCTGCGTTTCCATAAGCTTATAATCTTCAGGCGAAATGCGAGGCGTATATTTATTGGTCCGCCCATCCCTTGTAGCCGTGAGCGCCCCTTTGTCCACCAAACGCGATAAGAAGGTGGAGATGGTCTGTGCCTTCCATTCCCTACCTCTCTCGGCAAACAGAGCGAGCAATTCGGTGGATGTGACAGGCGGCGTACACTCCCAAATCACCTCCATTAGCTCCATTTCGGTATCCGATAATTTTTGAACTTGGTTCACGGTGAACACCTCTTTACGTCGTTATGCGTCCATAACGAACTTAATCACTACACGATGTAGTGATTATAACCTACTACATCACGTAGTGATATGTCAAGCGAAGGAAGTTGAAATTTACTACTACATTGAACTTATACGTAAAATTAAAGAACCGCGCGAGAGCGCGGTTCTTATCTACATAACAGCTCAAATTATTGAGGGCACCTATATTCCTTGGGTCCTCTTATTTGTACTCGTACAGATGGAAGTGTTAACGCCGTTTATTTTGAATCGTTGTCGTCATTGTCTACAGCGTCGCCAGCTTTGTTTCCCAATGCTGCGCCTGCGATACCGCCGGCAATCGTGCCGATTGGACCCAGAACGGAACCTACAGCAGCACCCACCGCGCCGCCGCCAGCTGTTCCTAAAGCTTCTCCAGCTTCAATATCCATGTTGGTCGTGTCGCGGTCAGAATCAACCTTTTGATTACGATCGTTTTTATTAGCCATCCATCTCACTCCCTCGACATTGTGATAGGAACAGCTCCATCTTGCCAGACGTTGTTCCAAACCATATCTTGCCCTAACGAGTCTGAAAGAATTCTTTAAAAGTATATCGGCCCAGATCTCTTCTACTCCAAATTAGGTTGCGTATTTTAGACGATGTTTGCGGATTATGGGATTATGTAAACGGTACCAAGCTTGCTACAATGAACATGCAATTACGAAATGAACTTTGTTCAAGGGGGATTATACATGAAAAAGCTGTCGATTTTACTGTTAACCTGCGTGTTGATTATGGGGGCGCTAAGCGGTTGCGGAAGCAGCGAGCCCGACTCGGCTTCGTCTAATAAACTCGTCATCTACAGTCCGAATAGCGAGGAGATCATCAAGACCATCATCCCGATGTTCGAGAAGCAGACCGGGATTACGGTTGAGCTTGTAACGGCTGGTACCGGCGAAATTATTAAGCGCTTACAGTCCGAGAAGCAAAACCCTTACGCTGACGTGATGTTCGGCGGTTCTATGGCCGGTTTCCGTGAAAATGAAGCTTTATACGAGCCTTCCGTATCACCTGAAGACAAGAACTTAATGGAAGGTCACCGCAATACGTCGGGCTTCGCTACTCCTTATATCTCGGATGGCAGCGTGCTGCTCGTGAACAAAAATCTAATCGGCGACATCAAAATCGAAGGTTATGCGGATTTGTTGAACCCGCAGCTCAAAGGGAAGATTGCCTCCGCTGATCCGGCAAGCTCAAGCTCCGCTTTCGCCCAGTTAACCAATATGTTGAAAGCGATGGGCGGCGATTATGAGAATGAACAAGGCTGGAACTACGTCGGTCAGCTGATCGAGAACCTGGACGGCAAAATCGCGAGCGGTTCCGGTGCTGTTCACAAAAGCGTGGCAGACGGTGAATATGTGGTCGGCCTTACCTATGAAGACCCTTCCAGCACCTATGTAAAGAACGGAGCTCCGGTAGAAATCGTATATCCAAAAGAAGGCGCGGTATTCCTGGATGCGGGATCTGCCATTATCAAAGATGCACCGCATATGGACAACGCCAAGAAATTCATCGACTTCATTCTGTCTCAAGAAGCTCAGGATGCATTCGGGACGCAATTAACGAATCGTCCGCTCCGCCAGGATACGAAGCTTGGCGACCACATGAAGCCTTATGAAGAAATTCACATGATTGATGAAGACACAGACTATGTCAGCGAGCATAAATCCGAGATCGTAGAGCGTTATGTCGATTTGTTCACTAGCGTTAAATAAACTATAGAATCAGGTGACAACCATGAGCGTAACCATAACCATTCAAGACCTAATCAAAAAATACGGCGACACAACCGTCATTCCCGAGCTGTCCCTGGAGATTAAAAAGGGTGAATTCTTCACCCTTCTCGGGCCTTCCGGGTGCGGCAAGACGACACTGCTGCGCATGATCGCCGGCTTCAACAGCATTGAAGGCGGAACCATTCATTTTAACGAGCGCGTCATTAACCAGGTGGAACCGGGCAAGCGGAATATCGGGATGGTCTTTCAGAGCTATGCGATCTTCCCTCACTTAACCGTCAAAGGAAACATCGCGTTCGGACTGGAGAATCGAAAATTATCCAAAGCGGAGATTAACGCCAAGGTGGATGAGATCTTAAAGGTCGTTCAGATTGAGCCCTATAAAGATCGTATGCCGAAGAATCTGTCCGGCGGCCAGCAGCAGCGCGTTGCGCTAGCCAGAGCGATCGTCATCCGCCCGGATGTCCTGCTGATGGATGAGCCTCTATCCAACCTGGATGCCAAGCTTCGGGTCGACATGCGTAATGCCATTAAAGACATTCAGCGAGAAGTCGGGATTACAACCGTCTACGTTACGCACGATCAGGAGGAAGCCATGGCGGTATCCGACCGCATCGCGGTCATGAAATCCGGCGTGATTCAGCATCTCGGAACACCACAGGAGATTTACCAGCGTCCTGCAAACGTATTCGTTGCAACCTTTATCGGCCGTACCAACATTCTTGGCGGTACTTTAACCAAATTGGCAGACAGCCATGTCCTGCACTTCGGCTCCGGCTATATGGAAGAGCTGTCTAACATCGAGGTTCCGAAATCCGATGCCAAGGCTGATACACTTAACGTTCAAATCTCGGTTCGGCCGGAAGAGTTCATTCTAACCGAGGACCAAACCGGCATGAAAGCAACGATTGTGCACAGCGTATTTCTGGGGCAGAACACCCATTATTTTGTGGACTTGTCGTCCGGTCAACGCATGGAGATCACGCAGGAATCGAAAACGTCACAGATCCTCGAACCTGGCCAAGTCATCTATCTCAAAGTGAAAAAAGAGAAGATCAATGTCTATGATGCGGCAGGCGAACTGAACTATACTAGGGGCGCTCGGCTATGAGAGAGACGCGCAAACGATTTGACGTCTGGACCAACATTTCGTTACTGATCTTTGTATTCTACATTCTTTTTCTCGCTCTGCCTTTGTTTACGATGCTGTTCAAGAGTGTGTACAACGGTACGACAGGCGATTTTTCCCTCGCCTATTTCACGAAGTTTTTCAGTAAGCCCTATTATTTAAACGCGCTGTTCAACAGCGTGAAAGTTACCGTCAGCGTTACCTTGCTTGCCGCCATTATCGCAACGCCGCTGGCCTACATCATGGCAACGGTGAAGATTAAAGGCAGTTCGGCCATTCGGGTCATGATTCTGATCTCCTCGATGTCGGCTCCTTTCATTGGCGCTTACTCCTGGATCCTGCTGCTGGGCAGAAGCGGCGTCATTACGAAATTCGTTAGCAGCACATTCGGCATTACGATGCCGGATATCTACGGATTTACGGGGATCTTGGTGGTCTTAACCTTGCAGATGGTTCCTCTGATCTTCATGTATGTGTCCGGCGCACTGAAGAATATGGATCAATCGTTGATGGAAGCAGCCGAGAGCATGGGTTATACAGGCTTAGGCAAAATGCGCAAAGTGCTCCTTCCGCTCATTACGCCAACCCTGCTGGCAGGCGGCCTGCTCGTCTTCATGCGTGCGCTTGCCGATTTTGGTACGCCGATGCTGATCGGTGAGGGATACAAGACCGTGCCTGTACTGATCTTTAACGAGTTCATCAGTGAGGTCGGGGGCGACGACGGCTTTGCGGCAGCGATCAGTGTCATCGTCGTTCTGTTCGCCACCACGATATTTCTACTGCAAAAATTCGTAGCCAATCGCAAATCCTTTACGATGAGTGCACTGCATCCGATCGAAGCCAAGAAGAAGAAGGGGATCGGCAACATTGCGGCTCATGCCGTTATCTATCTGTATACGTTAATCGCACTGCTGCCGCAGCTCTATGTCATCTATACTTCGTTCCTGAAATCTAACGGCAGAATCTTTGTAAAAGGATTTTCGCTCCAAAGCTATCAAGAGGCTTTCAGTAATATTGGCGGCGTCATTCTGAACACGTTCTTTCTGGCCATCGTCTCGCTGGTCGCCATCATTCTGTTAGCGATACTGATTGCTTACGTAACCGTTCGCAGGAAGAATGCACTGACGAACACATTGGACATTTTCACAATGTTCCCGTATATCGTTCCCGGTTCCATACTCGGGATTGCTCTATTGATCACGTTCAACAATAAGCCGCTGGCGCTAAGCGGAACAGCCGTCATCATGATCATTTCGTTTGTCATCCGGCGGCTGCCTTATACGATTCGATCCAGTGCGGCCATTCTGCATCAGATTAACGATGGGATCGAGGAAGCGGCGATCAGTCTGGGCGCTTCCCAGATGAAGACGTTCTTCAAGATCACGCTTCCGATGATGCTGGCAGGCGTCGTCTCCGGCGCGATCTTAAGCTGGATTACCATCATCACCGAACTAAGCACCTCAATCATTCTTTATACAGGCAAGACCAAGACCGTAACGGTTGCCATCTACACCGAGGTCATCCGCGGAAACTACGGCGTGGCGGCAGCGCTGTCAACCATTCTTACCGTCATTACGGTCGTGTCGCTGCTCGTCTTCCTGAAGCTCTCCGGACAAAAGGAAGTTTCCATGTAATGTGAAGAGAAGAATTCATAACGAAAGACTACATCCAAGTCGGCACCTGCAGCATGAAGGTCCGGCTTGGATGTATTTGGATTATCTGCGGTTACCGCGAGTCAGTATAATAGGATCGAGGGCCTTATCGCAGATGGAGGGCAGCATGAAACCAACACATTATCGTAATTTCAAGGAATCAACCCGTCATTTATTTCGCATCTATACGATGATCCCGTTCTCCATCTTAATCGTATTGTTTTTGGCGTTCACGATTATTAATGGCAGAATGAACCTAACCCAAAAAACGACCGAAGCCGCCCAGTCCATCAGTCAGTCCATTTCCGGCGTGTATCAGCAGTACGACGAGGAGATTCACCGGATGGCCGTTTCTCCTACCGTGATCAATTATGTAAGCTCGCATCTGGGCAGCGAACAGGTGTACTCTGCCTTCTATGATTTCAACAACCGGCAGAAGGTAAAGAGTATTTTTCATATCGTCAATACGGACGGGGTCTTTCTGGCAAGCTCCGCCCCGGCGGATGCACTGTATTCCAATTTTGCCTTCGGCAATCTCATTCATCGGATCGATCAGCGGCCCGGCGACACGCTTACCGAAATGAACAGTTTTCGTTATTCGCATGACCGCGATACGAGCTACACGTTTGGCAAAGCCATCGTGAAGGACAAGCGGACGATAGGCTATATCATCTATCAGCTGTATGAATCCGACATTCAGAAGATGATTTTCGAACAAAATAATGAGATTGCCATGATCACGGATGAACATAACACCATTATTGCCACGACCAGCAATGTGACCAAAGGGGTTCTCAACAAATTCAGCCCCAAGCTCGATAACAGGGGACATGTTCTGCTGAACGAAGGCAAGTATTATATGTATGCCAAACGAATCCCTGACACACCGATTCAAGTCATTACGCTGAACTCCTATAAATCGGAGCAATACACCTATTATACGGTGTCTTTCTTTGTCCTTGCGGCCAGCCTGCTGCTGTGGGTGTTGATCCAGTTCCTGGCGAACAAAATGTCGACGCGCAATTCCGAATCCATCGATAAATTAATTCATGCCTTGGCACAGCTGCGCGAAGGTAACTTCAATGGCTATGTCGATATTCAGACAAATGACGAGTTTCAAATTCTGGGCGATGAGTACAATGTGATGCTGGATCGGCTGAAAGAATTGATCGAGAAAAATAAAGAGCTGTCGGAGCTTCGCACCATTATTGAGGTGAAGCAGCTGCAATCGCAGTTCCATCCGCATTTTATTTTTAATGTTCTGGAAACCCTGCGCTATGCCATTAAGATCGATGCCAATCAGGCCCAGGACATCGTGCTGATTCTATCCCGCTTGTTAAGGTACAGCATCGGACATGATCGCAATGTTCAACTGAAAAATGACATGAATTATGTACGGGATTATCTAAAGCTGCAGCAAATTCGGTTCAATGATCGGCTGGAATACCGGATTGCCGTAGCGGAGGAAACGCTGGATGTATACGTCCCCAAGCTTCTGCTGCAGCCGATTATCGAAAACGCTATCAAATATGGCTATGAGAATCAAAGTGATGTGCTGATTGAGATTAACATCTACACCTCCAACGGCAAGCTCATTCTGGAGGTTCGCGACAACGGGCAAGGCATGAGTAAAGAGAAACTGCAGGAAGTGAATCAGATTTTGCAAAGCCAGACGAACACGACGCAGCATATCGGGCTGTATAACGTTCACCGTCGTTTAGTTCTTCTATATGGTGAAGAATCCGGCATCCACATTGACAGCGCGCAAGGAAAAGGCACCTGCGTGGCACTAACAATTCCTTACGAATGGAGTGGATATCATGTTTAAAGTACTGCTGGTCGAAGATGAGGATATGATTCGCAGGGGCATCCGATTCAGCATCGATTGGGTTCAATACGATTGCATCGTCATTGAGGAAGGGTTGAATGGTCAGGATGGTTACGAGAAGATCTGCGAGCTCAAGCCGGATATCGTCATAACCGACATCACCATGCCGATCATGGATGGCATCTCGATGATTCGGGAAGGCCTCAAGCAGCATACCTTCAGCAGCATTATTATCTCCGGTTATAATGAATTCCACCTTGCGCAGCAGGCGCTCCAGTTAGGCGTGAGCGAGTTTCTGGTAAAGCCCTTAGAGGACGAGCAGCTGGTCGCGGCACTCGAATCGGCCAAAGCTAAAGTGGATTTAATCCGCAAATATGAAGTGATCTCGAACCATCCGCAGGAAAAAGAAGAGATTCTAAACAGCAAGTTTCTGGAGAAGGAAACCAAAACCTCGAAATACGTGGCCAAAATGATCGCCTATGTACAGGAGAATTATGCCAAGAAGATCAGCATTCATGATCTCGTGGAGGAGATCGGCTTAAGCGCCTATTACCTGAACCAGAAATTCAAGGCAGAGACCAGCTATACCTTCAATGAATTTCTCAATCGTTATCGCATCCAGAAATCGATCGAATTACTGAAGTCAGGCGATAACAAAGTTTATACCATCGCGCAGGATATCGGATTTAGCGATTACAAGTATTTTATAAGCATCTTCAAGAAGTACGCCCACGTCACGCCGAGCCAGTATCAGGAATATTTCGAGGAGAAGAATGGATAGAACGGGTAATCTAGATACGAGAGGTGCTCGATCGTACTTATATTTGCACACACCCCTGCAAGACATGAGCAGGGGTGTGGAATCTTTATCTATGATTGCTATCATTCATACAAACGGTACATGGATAGTTCATCACTCATCGCTACAGCTTGGGCAAAGGCTTCCTTCACGTCCCGTCCCTGCTGAACAATCTCATAGAACAGCCGCAGAACAAACATCAGCGCATCGTTGCCGTCCGGATAGTCATCCGGCCCGATATACATCTTGCAGCCCCGCTCCAGGAAAGCTTCGGCCAGTGCTGGATCCCCCAGCGAGCAGCCGTTCGCGATTACCGTCTTCCCGTCCAGCTTCGCATAGCGCCGAACCTCATCTGCCCCGAAGTCGCCCTTCGGCTCCTCCTCCTCGTATACCTCTTCGCCGAGCTCCGGCATAATCAAGCTGCCTTCATCCCCGTGAAAATTCAACAGGATCATATCGGTGCCTTCATATAGATCAACGCCTGACAAGACGGAGATCAGATCATTCGGCGTCCCGATCCAGTATGTAAAGACGCGCACCCCAAAATACTCCAGAGCCGCCCTTACCGCTTGGCTCTCCATGTCGCAATCCGGTCCGACGACCAGAGCGACCTGCATAACAGGCTTACTCACTTCTGTATCAACTCCTGACAATGATAATTATATGGATTTGGAATTGGAGCCCATTCTATTATTGCCGACCGCATTTCCTTTTTCAACCAGTCATCACACTTTTCTCAGTATCATCCACCATTGCTTATCATACGATTCGACTTCAACCTCTTCCAATCCTAGATTCGCTTCGCTAATCCAGCTTCTAGCCAGTTGGATATAGTTGCTGTGGAATTCAGAGGAATACCCCATTTCATCATATCCAGAATAAGTAATGTTATCGAATATCATGTATCCCCCTCTTTTTAACTGCTTACGGCTTGTGTCAATGATTTGGATAAACGCATGATATGCTGCATCCTTCAATATGCCTTTTCGGTGATAATCCATAACAGCTTGTAACATTTGAGGTTCGATTGTCCACCAATCTTGATTTACTGTATCAATGCCCTCACGATCCGCGATAATGGTCTGGATGATATCGTTAATAGCGTGGTGATAAGCGACAACGTCAAAAGAGGACTCCGGATAATATAAACCGACATTGGCTGCATCGTCCTCAACAACCCGTATACTGACGTCCATCCCTTTCGTTTTCTCCTGAAAGTTTCGTGTCAGATCCCTGTTGAGATTGGCAGTCACATAGGTGCCCATGTTGTTGGAATAAGCATCTAAAGCCTTTGGAATGTAAACAACATCACCGGCACCAACCTCCAAAAGACTTAACGCACGGGGTATATTCAGCTCCATGAAAAGATTCTGCCAAGAGGCCGAATAATACAATTGAAGATATTCGAATACCCTCTGCTTGGATATACCTATCGGTACGGCTAATATGTATTTCAGTTTGTTTTCCATTTGGACCGCGTTCATCTGTTCTAATTCAGAAATCATGTCCTGTGAAAAGTCACGTTTCAGAATATCGTTAAACACGCCTGCACTCATTCTCTCTGCTAGCGTCTGCATATCCATTAGCGTATCCCTCTCTTCGTATAGTTTCTAGAGTATATTCGAATTCATGGTGTTTTTTCCTCTTTATATTATTGAAGAAACTTTCCATTGCATGATGATGGCTGGCGGCTATTTGATAACGCAAAATGCGCCCAGCTGGTATTATCGAGCTGGGCGCAAGTCCTACGCATAAGAAGGCGTTTTATAACGTTGTGAAGCCGTTAATTACCGGAGAACCGCACTTTCGTTTATGTTGAGCCTCGGATTAAGGCACGTGCAAAATCCTCTACCTATGAATAACTAACAACATGATTCCCTATTTCATTAAATGGGTGTATATGGATTCATTTTATTTGATTATTTCTATTTCTTTAACTGCTCTAATTGGCGGCTGAGATTCTAATTGATCTGTATCAGCGGTAATTCTTACTCTCTGACCAGTATAATTTGCATGGTCTACCTTAAACTCGATCCCCTCCACTACACAGGAGGTCGTAATAGTAAGCGGAGGGTTTAGCTTTAGCTGGTGCTGGCGGAGGTGTTGGGACTTTTTTTATAATGTGCTGCTTAAATCGGCAATATTATTGGATCTCTAGCTTCTCGTATTTTTTAGCTGCCATCTTGCCAGGATAAGAGTCTTCCCTAGTCTCATAGTAAACAATGATTTCTTCACCAACTGTAAATTTTGAGGGATCAATCTTACTCACCCATACGACTTCCCTATATTCGCCAGATTTGATCACTTCTTGCGTATCTTTCTTTAAATCCCCCTCTGTTAAATTGGCTATGAGTAGTATTCTGTTATTTGGGGAATCGACTTCTTTTACGACTCCTTGCATCTGTTGGTAATCGGAATCGACAATATTACAAGCGCTCAATATAAAGAGGAGACAGCATATTACTAGCATCCATTTTATTTTCTTCATTAGTTTGCCCCTTACATATTCACTGTTTACTTCTCTCTAAGAACTTTATATATTCTCCACCTAGGAGACTCTTTAAAAAGATATCCCATAAATCATCTTTATTAGGGGATAATATCCACTGGAGATATTTTAGTTAAATCCTTATTTGACCCTAAATTGTTACTAAAATTTATTTAAAGAAATACATAGTATCAACTTTTCGAATTCATATATCCAATATAATGAAATTTGTAAACTAAAACACCACGAAAAAAGGTGGGTACTACGTGAGAAGAATAGGAATAGCGTTGTTAACAGTATTTTGTCTCCTCGCCGGTTGCAATCAGGCGTCTGATGTCCTCGTATCTAATTCAACAATTGATGAATCTGACATCGGCGAACATCGTATGCCATATTCCCTAAGTTTCACAGAAGTGAACCTAGAAAAACCACTTAAAAAAAATGTTGAAACAGACTTGACTAAAGTCATACTCAAACAAGAGATAGATAATTACACTACCTATTATTATCAAAAAAATCAAGATGATGAAAATATTTTTGCAGCTATAAAGATTGGAACGAATATTTTTGAAATTGGTCAAGTTGGTTACTCTGCTGAAAATACCGATCAATACACAATTAGTCGAGTTAATGCACTTGATAAGAATTATATAAAAGTAACAGGAGCATGTGGAGCTAATTGCCCAATTAGTTACTATATTCAAACGGATACAAATTCTCCAAAAGTATTGCAAATTGAAGCGCATACGGTGGAAGCAGATGTTGACCAGGACGGAACCAATGAAATTATTGCTACCGTTGGTACTGCTGCCCAAACATCAATTTACAAAATCAAGAATGCTCATATCGTTGCAACGAGTCTAAACGAGGCGCTTGATGCGCAGGAAGTGACATATGATAAAGAATCCAATACTTTTGTAGTCGGTGCGGATATCTGGAGGGTCAAGGGTGAGGAATTAGTGAGTCCAAAATAATTAGAGCCAACTTGGCTCTATGAGAAATGACTCCACCATCCTTACTAGTATTATATTTGATTGTAAAGCAATAAAAAAACAATTCATATCAGAATAGATTAGCTAGAGGAAATGCACTATCAAGGTTGATAGTGCATTTTTTCGATGAAATAATTCACACAAATTCGAACAACATACCGATCATAAGTCCGGTAAATTTCCCGATTTTGTCCCGACCCGAAATGGCGTCGAAATACCTTCATAATTGAACATCATGCTCATTCCCATAGATGCGTGCATCAGATTGTGGCAATGCATCATCCATAGTCCCGGGTTATCCGCCTTTACGTACACCTCGTAAGTATCACCTTCTTGCGTTAATAATGTATCAAGATATACGGGACTTCCGCTCAAAGCCTGGCCGTTATGGCTTAGCACCTGAAATATGTGCCCATGCAAATGAAAAGGGTGGTCCCCTCCGCCAGCATTCGTAATCGTCATTTTTACACGCTGGCCTTCCTTGACCACCAGAGGTGGTATTTCATGAAAACTTTTTCCGTTAATGGAGTTGATGAACAGATTCTGATCGAGCTTTAAGGTATAGGACTGATCGTAGGTTAATTTGTCTACAGGAGCATTCGGATCTGGTTCTCCATAGTCGGTCCATCTGAATAAGCTGTGATCCGAACGGATCTCCGGTTCGCTACCGGTCCCGAGTGTCACCTTCAAACCTGATTCACTCGTGACGACAACTTTACCTTGCCGCGGCATCTCAAAGAGAAGATCATAACGCTGGCCCGCTCCCATTAGAAATTTATAATGCTCCAGCATCCCCGGTTCGTGGAGGTCATGGCCATCCATCGCAATTATTCGGTAAGAGGCCCCGTCGACGTGAATCGTTTCCGTTTCGTTCGCAGCATTGATCATCCTCAGTCTGACTTTCTTTCCGGGAGCCGCCTCGATATGCGTTCCCTTTGTTGAACCGTTCATGAGATAAGTTCCATTTAACTGTTGGATAAGTATCGTTTCCTCCTGATCGTATTCGAACCGATCCTGCTGAGGATCGACAATGAAATTCCCCAGCAAGCCTTTTTCAACCTGGATGGAGCTAGCCTGATGAGAGTGATACCAATACGTTCCGGGAGAGTCTGCTATAAATTCGTACGTATACTGCTCTCCGGGCTTTACGGCATCCTGCGTCACACCCGCTACTCCATCCTGCGAACAAGGAAGAACAATCCCGTGCCAATGGATGGTAACCCCTTCTTGAATGTCCTTGTTGTCTAGCACGACACGGACTCTTTCACCTTCGGCAACTCGAATTTCTGGTCCTGGCGTGAGGCCGTTGAATGTCCAAACCTTCTCGATATCACCATTATCTGATTTTTTCTCGCTCTGTGAGGCCGTGAGCCGAAACTCGCGTACGGGCGCGTCGCTCTCCCCCTCTGTAATTGCTTCGCATGACCGTGTCGCCAGTGAAGCCTGGTGGGTTGCTGCAGAGGCGGTTCCATGCTGATGGCCCGCCATCCCTTCCATGTGATGCATTTCGCCCATATTTACTTCATATGGTTTTTGCATGCGAATTTGCCAAAAGTACGTGCCAACCAACGCACCCAGCAGAATCGCCACTCCCAACCCCGCTATACCGACCTTCCCTTTCCAAGTTAGCCTCCGCATAAGCTTTCACTCCTTTTTATGATTGATCAATCAATTACTTATTTATAAAAATGTTCATCGTTTTTTCTGCAGTTCGCGAATCGTTGCGGCAATTCCATCCGCCGGCTTCGTAGCCGGAATTGGGCCGATAAAACGCTTATATTTATCCCCGCTTAGGCGCAGCGGCTCCTTCGTTAAGTAAAGCATTTCGACAATCTCCTTCATGACGGGGACGAATAGACCGAGCAGCGACAATCCAGCCTTGCCAAGAGCAATAACAGGCTTCTTCATACCGGAGGCTTGCTGGGCGATGCGGACAATCTCATGACCGGAAATAATATCCGCCCCGGGAATATTCCAATTTTGACCATATGCCTGATCCTGTCTCGCAAGCTCTACAATCATAACTGCCGCATCAGGCAAGTACACATATTCGCGAGGAACCTTCATGTTTCCGATGAAAAATGCCATTTTGCCTGCGGCGATCGCTTCGAGTGTCCCTCCAAGATAGGATGCTTGATTTGCAGTCGGTCCGTAATAGTCCGGCAAACGAACAATCATGGCAGACACATTCTTCCATCTGCTGCTAAAGATCATCTGCTCAAAAGCAAGGCGCACTTTACCCTTTTTTGTATGAGGTTTTTTGGGATGCTCCTCGGTTACCCGATCCATCTGTCTTCTTCCATAAGGGTAAATTCCGTCTATTGCGACAACCTTCAAGCTTAATCGATTGGCAGCCTCCATGATGGCTTCGCCGAGCGGAATCAATTTACTCTCCATTTCGTGGTATGGGACGTTCGCACAATGGAACAATACCTCCGCTTCTTTTGCCGCAGTTACAATGTCATCCGGCCGGTATGCATCCCCGATTGCTAATGTAAGATGTGAAGGATTGCCGAGTTCTCTTGCAAGCTCCTCCAGCTTTTGCCGCGACCGTCCAAATGCAATCACAGGCAACCCCCTTTTTACCAACTCAGCCGTAATAACAGCACCAGTACCACCCGTTGCACCCACTACAATTGCTTTTTTCATGTTCATCAACACTCCTCTTATTTGTGATTGATCAATCACTAACTTATGATCACACTATAGCAAGTTGTGATTGATTAGTCAATAACCAAATTTCAAATTTATGGCATCGTATTTCTCAAAGCTAATTATTCGGGCATATCCAACACCGAGGAAATATTGTACAGCATCCCTCTGCCAAGAAACATCGGCAAATGGCCGAACAATTGGCCTGGACGACCGTTAAATAGTCTTGCAAATTCAAGCTAGCGGTTCCATTTATTCGGAAGGTCCTCTTGCCCCGCTTGAAATGGGATACAGTTATTTGAATAAGGTTTTACAGTTCTATGGGATATCGACTGAGGCGATTTTGGTTGAAGGAACGGCATCATCGGAGCAAGCTCCGGCTATTAAAGAAAAAGCAATCGAACATGCTAAGGAAGTCGCCCAACGATTCTAATTTAGGAAAGTAAAGTCAGCCTTCAAAAGCTGGTTCTGATTTTCTTTAAGGGGGCCTCATCTGCAGGAAATCAATTCGCATCGATCCCTAAATAATAAGATAAACGTCGATCGACGTACTTTCACAGAAGACAGACTTTTTGAATGTCGTTTTTCTAGCGATTACAGAATTCAGCTTCGCTGAAATTTATATATTTTATAATTTAAAAAAAGCCTGTTGAAGTTTTTCAACAGGCTGACCGCTTCCTACCAGAAGCGGTCATTTTTTTTGCGGAACGGTAGGTCTATTTTGCCAAGAAGGCGTCGACCTGATTCTGCAGCTCATTCTGGATTTTCTTCAGCACCGCTTCGCCTTCCGTTTTGAATCTGGCAAAGTATTCGTCCGGATCAAGCGCGCCGTTAAATAATCCGCTATAATATTTGGCCTGAATGGTCGCGAACTGGGCCACTTCGTTCTTCACCGGCGTCGGATCGAAAGTGAAGCCGGTCATAATATCCTTCGTGAAGTTGTCGGCTTGCGTAATGAATTGACTATACTCTCGGGTCTCTTCGTCGATACCGGCCCACTCCCGCTCTAACGCAGGATTCAACATGAGCTGGAACGAGACAATGCCGCCATCGTTGTTCAGTGTATCGTATTGATGCTCGCCGACCGCTTTCCAGTTCACGCCTTCGATGCCGTGCTCCAACAAATCATAATTCTCCTGCCGGTTGGCCCAATCGAGGAACATCATCGCCCGGTCTTTATGTTTGCTCGTCTTCACAATACAGATGAAATTATCCATTTTGTAATTGGATAGGTTCTTTCCAGGGGTCAGATCGAATAGACGGACGGCTTCCAGCTCTCCATCGGGCACGACCTGCTTCAACTGATCGTTGTACGTCTTGGGAATGCCAAAGGCCATTTGGGGCGTGGCCGCGACTTTGTTCTGGAGCTGCATGTCCCCCGGACCGCTTTTATTCGTCAAGACATCCTGCGACATGACTTTGTCAACGAACAGCTTGCGGACATCCTGGATGCCCGACCAGATCTTTGGTTCCTGGGTTTCAAAGAAGTTGTAGACCTTGCCATCGTTGCCCTTGTAATACAGCATCAAGCTGGCGCCAGCAAAATTCGTTGGACGAATGTTGACGCTGGTATCGTCCCGGATCAGCCAGTTGACCCAGCTGTAGGTGACGTCGTCTGCGCCCGCGAGGAGCGGCGTGATGCCGGAGTTACTGTCACGAACGGCGTAGAGATAAGCTTTTAGATCTTCATACGTCTTTACGGGCGGCAAGTTTAACTGCTCCCTCAGGTCCTTTCGGATGAAGATCGACCTCTGTTGGGTATAGGCGCTTCCTAAGGGAACGCCGTAGATATTACCGTTAATTTTGTTCGCGTCCCACATTTGTTGCGGCCTCGTCTTTTTCACATTAGGGCCGTATTCGTCCAGCAGTTCGCTTAATTCTTCGTAATAGCCCTGGGAAGCCATCGTGTCCAAATGCAGCCACGGGGCATCAAACATCAAATCCACGCTCTCTCCCGAAGCCAGCATGACGTTGGTCTTCTGATTTAGATCGGCAAAGTCGACAAATGTAAATTTAACCTGCGTATTGATTTCGGCTTTTAATCGCTTGTTGACTTCGGCCAGCACCTCGTCATAATTAGCTCCTTTTGCCCCCGGAATGACAACCTCCAAAGTGACCGGTTCAAAGGACGGATCTCCGGTTTCCCCGGCATCGCCCGGCGCGGAGGCGCCCCCGCCGGATCCGGAGCACCCGGACAAAGCGATGGCTAGTCCGAGCAGCGCTGTCACCAAGAATTTGCGTTTTGATTTGGCCATGTAAATGACTCCCTTCAAATTATCAACTTATGTATAAGCGGCTGGCCAGTCTATAACGCGCTCAGCCATTTGCGTAGAGCCCCAATCTTAACCTTTCACCGAGCCGAGGGTCAGACCTTTAACGAAATATTTCTGGACCATTGGATAGACGAGTATAATCGGGCCGATCGTCAGGCATACCGTTGCCAACTTGACCCCTTCCGCCGGCGGCAGCGTCAGCACATTGCCGTGATTAAGCGACGTGAGCTGCATCTGCGACATGAGCTGCCGAAGAAGCAGCTGAAGCGGGTACATATCACTGTTGTCGATAAACAGAAGCGACAGCCACCAATCGTTCCAATATTGCAGCGCATAGAACAAGCTGATCGTCGCAATAACCGGCGTTGAGATCGGCCGGATAATTTTGAAGAAGATCGTCCACTCTCCGGCGCCGTCCATATTAGCCGATTCGTTCAGCTCATAAGGCAACGAGCGATAGAACGAGACCAGGATAAACGCAAAGAATGGATTCATGACATAGGGGAGCACAAGCGCCCATAGCGTATCTTTCAGATGCAGCCACTGAACAACGAGAAGATAGAAGCCGACGAGCCCCGAGCCGAAGACCATCGGCACATAGGTCATGAACGAGAGGAAGCCGCCGTATCGGTTCTTCGGATGGGCCAGCACGTATGCAAACAACGCGGTGACAACGAGGCCGAATACGGTTCCGATGGCTGTTACCGCAATGGTGATGCCATAGCTGGTAAACATTTGCTTGCCCTGAAGGAGAAAGCGATACGACTCCAGCGTAAATTCATCCGGCCATACGGAGTATCCGTTCACCGCCAAGCTTCGGGTGCTGGAGAACGAATTGATGACCATCAGCCAAAAAGGAAACAAACAAACCAGTGCAAATAGAATCAAAAACAGTCCGAATAAGAACACCGCCATTTTATCGGAGAACCCGTTTGTCCGTCGAACTCGTGGGGGCGTGATCAGAGCAACCGGACGATTCATATGGAATTCACCTCCCATTGGATTTCTCAAAACTAAAATAATCTGGAGTCGTTATCGATTTTCCGAACCAGCGCATTAAACGAAACGACGGCGATAAGCCCCATAATAGACTGATAGAACACGATAGCCGATGACATGCTAAAATTGCCCAGCTGCCTTAACGCCCGATAGGAGTATGTATCGATGACATCGGTCGTCGGAAATAGAATCCCGTTGTCCCCGATAATTCCGTAGATCATACCGAAATCACCATAGAAGATACGTCCGACTCCCAAGAGGACGAGAATGATGATTTGCGGCTTCAGCAAAGGCAGCGTAATGTATTTCATCTGCTGCAGCCTCGTGGCTCCGTCCAGGCGAGCGCTCTCATAATAGTCGGAGGAGAACCCGGTAATGGCAGCGATCAGAATAATCGAGTAGTAACCGGCACTCTTCCAGATTCGCGTTAAGGTTAGAATAATCGGCCATACCCACGGGGTCTGGTACCAATCGACGGCTTGAAGTCCGCTCATGCTCAGCACGCGGTTAATCAGACCGTCCGTGTTGTTGAATAGAATGAATGTCATATACCCTACGACAACCCAGGAAATGAAGTAAGGAAGGAAGACGACGGATTGTATCGTACGTTTAAACCATTTCAAGCGAATCTCATTCAAGAAGAGAGCAATGAGAAGCGCAAAAACCATCTCGAAAATAATGAACAGCGCATTTAAATAAACCGTATTGACCGTAACTTGAATCCAATCCCGATTGGAGAAAAAAAAGCGGAAGTTATCCAGCCCCACCCAATCACTGCCCCATATACCTTTGCTGATCTGAAAGTCCTTGAACGCTAGCAGATGTCCGGACAGAGGAATATAGGAGAAGACAACGAGAAAGATGACTCCCGGTATCGCCATCGAATACAAGCTCCGATTCTTTACAAGATCCCTAAACATTCTCAATTTATAGTATCCCTCCATTCGATCTGGTCTGTCCGATGTGGCCAAATCCTGACAGTGTTTATTATGTATGGAAGGAGGATTTCGGAATAGTCCTCATTGTGTCACAAAGGGTACTCAACTTAAGGATTGTGCGGTAATCGGACTTTCGGTATCATCTTAATTTCTACTTTGTCAAAATGAGGACTTCACACAAGGGTCAGGATATGATTGAGTAAGGAGGTCCCGGTTCGTTTCTTCTATCGAACAGTTACGTTATACCCTTAAACCGTCAATCCATCAGCAAGGGGTGCTGGCATTATATGAGGATCAAACCTATTTTACAGAAGACCTATTTTCGAACCTTTCTTTTACTGACCACCGTTCTGATCTGTTCCATTATTCCTTTCGTCTATCTACTGTCTGCGGAATTCGCAAAATACACCATGCTGGAGGTTCGCAGCAGTTCGCAGAACGAAGTCAACAACCTGGCTTCGAAGGCCGAAATGATTCTCGGCAATTTGAAAGCTAACGGGCTCAGCATGTACGCCGATCAGAATATTCAGAACTGGTTCTTCAATACAAGCAACGATCCGCTCATCAACCATGCTGCACTCGTCGCCCAATCCAATTTCATGTCCACCGAACCGCTCATCCAGCGATCCTATCTAATTAATTTGAAGCTCGATCTTGTCGTCGATTCCAAAGTCGGAATTGTCCGCAATGAATCCTTCGCCGACCAGAGCATGCTGAAGCGTGTGGAGTCATTCCACCCCCAATATTTGCGCTTCTTTAATCATTCGCTGGATGGCTCGGACTCCCTGGCCCTTATTCTGCCTGCAACCCCCAAGAAGCCGTCCGACTTCTATCTCGTGCTGCTCGTTGACAAACCGCTGCTGTCGAAGCTTTTGTTCGGCCAAACGGTCTCCTCGGAACAAGACATTCGGATTCTGGACGAGCACGGGCAACTTCTATTGGGCGTGTCTAATCCCGCGCTGAGCGGACAGCTATATCAAGCGAGCCGGGAGCAGCAGGACAGCGATTTTCAAGTTCGGCTCCCGCATCAGAGATGGTTCGTTAATACAGCCAAGCTGACTACTGAAAATTGGTCGGTATACTACTCGAACGAGTATCATATTTTGACACGCCATATCTCCTTATTCCAGCAAAAATTGATAACGTATACATTGCTTCTATTGGCACTCCTCTCCTTGTTGTTCTTCTGGAGTTCTCGCCGTTCCTTGCGCTCCATCACCTTCTTGTCGGAAAAGCTGAAGGGAAAGGTTGCATTCGCAAATGCCACGTCAGATGCCAGGCCGGATATCCAATGGATCAATGACGGCATCGATATGCTTCTGAACAATGTGGAACAGCTTCATGCATCCATGAGAAACCAATCCGAGCTCGTTCGAACGGAGCTTCTCGCCCAGTGGATGCTCCACGGTACGCCGGGTACCAAGTGCTACGAATATATTCAGACCAAGACCAAACTGGCCTCCTGTGAAGCTCTGTTTTTGGCCGTCCTTCGGATCGAAGCCTATACGGTCTTTTGCGAACGTTACGATTTCCCTTCCCGGAAATTGATCAAGTACGCCATACGCAATATTAGCGAAGAAGTGATTGGTGCAGGTTCTTATGCGGCCGAAGGCTTGGATATGGGCGGCGACCATATCATTCTGGTCGTTGGGGGCCATGCATCCGGCGGGCTTCAACTACAACGTCTTCTGGAGGAGACGCAGAATCAGGTTGCACGTATCCTGAACGTTGATACAACCACCGCAGTCAGCAATGCCTATGACTTCGGCGCCAATATCCGAAACATCTATGATCATATCTACGAATTGACGAAGCTGCGATTTCTTAACGGAGAGAAGCAATTTTTTCTGGAGAGCGATTATGAAGAGTTTATGGCAGGGTATCCTTCTGCGTCTGAGGCGCTGGAGACAGCCGAGATCATCAAGTCGATCCGCCGCGGCCGCCCGGAGAGCGCGCTCGCTCTGCTGCGTCAGCAGATGAAGCACGTCCATGAACTTCCTTATCGCGACTGCAAGCTTAACCTGACCTACTTTACCTACGATCTGCTCAAGAACTTCAACAAATCCAGCGTCCTGCACGAAATCAGCAGCATTCATCAATTACTCGAGCGGTACAGCACGCTGTCCGAGTATCAAGCATGGCTGGAGAGCATCGTGACAATGCTCGCGTCCGAGACCGAGGTTCCGAAATCTTCAAGCCGCAAGGAAGAAATCGTCCTGGAGATCAAAGAGTACGTGGACAACCACTTGCAGGATGCGCAATTGTCGATCGAGCAGGTAGCCGACAATTTTTCCTTCTCCGTGAGCTATATCCGGCAGCTTTTCAAAGAGATCATGAACGTGTCATTGTCCGAGTACATACTTCAGGAACGAATCGAGAGAGTGAAGGAGAAACTGATATCCAGCCAGCTCTCGGTACTGGAGATCGCAGATCAATGCGGCTTCATATCCAAAGGGCATTTTTTCGCCACATTCAAGAAGTTCACGAATCTTACTCCGAAGCAGTATCGGGAAATCCACGGGGACTCCGCCGTTAAAGATATCGTTCCTCCCAGCTTATCATGGAGAAGCGGCAGCTAGGTATGCCTGTTCTGCAGGAACAAGCTCAAGTCGAAAAGGACCTCTCCGGTAAAGCCCCACAGCGCTTACGGAAAGGTCCTTATTCGTTCATCAATAACGGTCTGGCGCTCTAACGCTATATACCGGTCGTTACTTGAACCGGCTCTAGCCCTAACTCCGGATTCGCCAGATCGAGTTTATACATGACTTGATTGTAGTTATACCGCGGTGTCGGGATATGATCCGTGAACGTATTCGTGTAGGTGCCTTCGAAATAGATAATTCGGCCGCTTTCCTTGTTGAAGTTTTTGTGCTGGGCCACGTTGTAAAAAGTATAATTGTCATGCGTTACGATCTTTTTGGCAGTAGTCCAAGGGCCTTGAGGGGCCGGAGCCTCCGCGTACCAGATTTCCCCGAGCACCGACGTCTTGCCCTGCAGCTGCTGCCCGATCATCACGTAACGCTGCCGGTAATCGTTCCATTCGACGGAGCTTGAGGCGATTTCCACCGCTTCGCCGGTATCGGCATCTTTCAACTGATAATAATGCGGGTCATCCGCTTGGATCAGCCCTAGTTGGATCAATTCCTTCTCTTGACTTTGGGTAAGCGGCGGCGTGTTCTTTTTCCAGCCCCATACGAGCTTGCCGTCCTCGTCTCGTTCCAGCGACGTTTGAGCCCCGTTGTATGCCGTTCCCGGCGTCAAGCACGTAAACGATTCGTATTGAGTATAGTCGATGATGGCGTCATAGCTGGCGGCAACTCGCAAATTCGGCATCCGGTGTTCGGTAAAGAGCCAGTAACCCGACCCGTTCTCTTCATAATAGGTTGCTTGGCCTCCCGGATGGCGCCAATCGTCTTTGGAAGGGAACTGGACGACCTGCTCAAACTCCTTCGTATTGTCGTTAAAGACAAGAATCCCGAAGGCGGTGAGATCGGGATTATGCGTGCTGTAGCCGGCGAGCAGACGCTCCTGTCCTGTGCTGTCCTCGGCGGTCATCAAACCGAACACCCAGGCTATACCGGCGCCGTCGGGCAGCGGCGGCACCAAGCTTTTGACGAAGCCGTCGTCTTTCGTAAAATAGTTCAGATTTACGCCGACGTCAGGATCCAACCCGCCGTTTTGCGGCATACTCGAAGTCGCTCCCGTTACGCGGAAATTCCCCAGCGGATAAGCCGGTCTGTCGGTATCGCCCCAGAACCAGTACAGCTTATTGTTGTACTCGATCGTCTGCACGGAATCCTGTCCCATGACCAGACCGTTGATCAGCGGCTCCTGAATCGGCGCATTCAAACCAAGCAGTACGCTGTCGCGGTATATACCCTGTCCCGTAACCCGATACAGCCGTTCCGCGATGTTGACCCGGTTCATCTCGATCGTAATCATGCCCCCGGGCGTGATCTGTACGGCCTGCCCGCGATTGCCGAACATGTCGGCAGGGAAGTCGTAACCGTCGCTCGACAAATGAAAGAAGACCGACTGATCCATTAGGCCGGGCTCGTTGAAGGCCACGATACCGGCACTGTCCGTGTAATACAGAATGTTGTTCGTCGTCTTCAGCTCAACAAGAGGAATGCCCCGGCCCGTCTCGGCATCCACGATCTTGATCATGAACGGCTCCTGAACCTTTTTCTTTGCATTGCTCAGATGTGGCTCCGCGCTGCTTTCCGCAGCCTGCGCCGTCACCGCGGCGCCTGGAGCCGTCATGACCGTCAGTATGGTGCATGTCCAAATTCCCGCACGTTTCCACTGCTTCATCTTCATAACTCTTACCTCCCGACTTCTAGTAATTTTGATAGAATGATATCGTTGCTGACCGGATACCGTCTGTTCGAACCCTATTTCTACAGCCATGGGTACGAAACGCCTCCATAACCACCTCCTTTCTCAACTTGGAGAGGAACACATACGCGGATCGAGCAATAAAAAAAGGACCTAGCGACGTACATTTTCAATCAGAACATACGGATCGACAAGCATAAGCGGATGTAAGCTTCGGCGCGAATTTCGAAGAAACTTCGCACCGAGCTCTGCAAGCATTTTGCGGATTACCTGCTCCATGCTGATGAAGGAAGCACTGGCTCTACTAGCCCCCACAATATAAAGTAGGAACGCTACAACTAAGTGCAGTTGACGTCAGGATCCGACTCGCATGCGCGACCAATCGAAGCCGATCGCCTCCAGCAGTGCGCGCGCAAGCAGCAGATGCCCCGTCAAGCTCGGATGCACCCGGTCGGACGCCAGCGCAGTCGGATGCACGTATTCGAAATGGCTGGCGAAAGCAGCCTGCGTATCCACAAACAATGCACCTACCCGCTCCGCAACCCGCTTGGCAGCCCGTCCGAACTCGTCCATCCGGCTGCGCATGCGATCTTGGTCATTCGGCTCCAGATAGAACGGTGTCATAATCACGAGTCCCTCCAAGCCGGGAAGTGCCGATCGCACCAGCTCTTCCAGGGTCTGTTCATATTCTTCAAGGCTCACATGCGACTCCGGGATAGCAGGTTGGTCGAACCGCCGCCATACATCGTTGATGCCGATCATAACCGTTAACCAATCCGGATTCAGATCCAGTACGTCCGTCTGCCATCTGGCCTGCAAATCCCGAACCGTATTGCCGCCGATGCCCATATTCGTCACGCGAATGGAGAGCTCGGGATATGCCGCCTGCAGCATCCCGTCCACAAGTGCGGCATACCCTTTGCCGACGCCCTGGAACAACCCTTCCCCGTACGGATATTTACGTTCGCAGTCCGTGATCGAGTCGCCGATCATGACTAGGCGTTGCCCTTCTTTCAGCTTCATCCTTTATTCCTCCCACTCCGTTGGAGCCGAATCGTCTTCACCTCGAACGGACCGAATTGTAGCAATACATTTCCGCCCTCGTGCGGCAATTCCGCCATTCTCTCCTCCAGCATATTTGCCTCATAAACCATCGCAACGGACAGGCCGAAGTGAAGCCCGCACGCTACGGAGGCTCCCTTGCTCTCGTACAGACGCACGATCCAATCGCCCGATTCGTCTTCGGCAAGCTTGACCGTCTCCGCGATCACATTGGCTTGATCGACAAAGAGCAACGATTGCTCCTCCCGGCCTCCTCCAGACACGAGGCTGATAGGATAGTTCATCTCATAGGCTTCCCGTACGACAGGACTGCCCAGGAACGCTCCGTTCCAGAAAGTAAATCCATATGTAAAATGATGCGTCCCCTGATCGGACGTCTCATCCGGCCACGTCGGAGCCCGAAGCAGCGTTAGGCTCAGAGTATTGTCGTTGACGGAGATCCCGTATTTGCAGTCGTTCAGCAGCGCAAAGCCGCGATTCGCTTCTGCAAGCGCCGACCACTTATGCTGAACAACTTCGTATCGATCCGCATCATGCGGACGCGAAGCATGATTCGGCCGCTTGACGTAACCGAACTGAATTTCCTGCAGCGACTCGTTCGCATGAACGCGAACAGGGAAATCGACTTTTAGCAGCTTGTTCTTCTCGCGCCAGTGAATCGTCGTATGAAATTCCACCCGGCGGCTGCCGGCACGAAGCCGGATATCCTGGACCAGGGTCGATTGGTTCAGTTCGCGCTCAACCCGAATATTCGCGAAGAGCGGGCCGTTTGCGGTAACGGATACCTTGGCGCTCGTATTCAGCTCGACGGGTGCCAAGCGGTAGCGCCGATCGATCTCCCACGCATCGAAATCCGAATTTTGATCCCGATACATTCGCATGACGTTGCAGCGATCCGCCGCCCATTCCGTGCCGGTCTCCTTGTCAAAAATACGAGTAAGCTCGCCCTGTTCGTTCAATTCGAGTGCAATCCATTCGTTCTCCAGACTCGATTCCGTTGCAAGGACCGCCGATGCTGCTGGAGCATCCGACGCTTCCGCTTCAGCCTTGTACGTCGACCAGCCCATGGAAGGCGCCTCTACCTCGGCATAACGAACGCCTTCGTACAATTGCACCGGCATAACCGCTCCGTTCCCGTCCGCAATCCCATGAACGCCGGCTGGCAACGCGACCAATTCCTTTCTCGACCAGGATAGCGAGTTAAAGACGGTAACCCGGGAGGCATCATCGTCCGTGAGCGCATTCCTTGTATCCGATGCCATGTCGTACACGTTCTCATTCAATGCCATCAGCTCAAGCTGCGCCTCTTCATGGACACGATGGATGGAGGAGCCCGGCAGAATATCGTGAAATTGGTGCAACAGCAGGGTCTTCCATAGCCGGTCCAGGTCCTCGTGAGGGTAGTTCCGATTAACCAGCAGCTCCGCGGCAGCTCCCCAAAGCTCCGCCTCGCGGAAACCGATTTCCGCCTTCCGGTTCAGCTTTTTGATGATCGCTTGCGTCGTGTACGTCCCGCGGTGGGCGGGATAATAGAGCTCTCCTACGTATTTGACATCAGGGATGCCTTTTTCGATCTGATCCTCAAAAAATTCGATCGGCGAGCCATGCTTCGTCTTGGGAACGCCCTCCAAATTACCGAGCCTGCGCATAAATTCGAGATCATCCCGATTGGAGCCGCCGCCTCCGTCGCCGTGTCCGAACTGCGTGAGTCGCGTAGAAATCCCCTCAAGCTGGACGCGATCGCTCCACTGATGGATCAAGAACGACGGATTGATCCGAATCGGGTAGTACTCGCCGTAGTTCATCAGATGCGTCAAAATTTGCGAACCGTCGATCCCTTCCCACAGGAACGTATTATGCGGGAACGGGTCCGCTACATTATCATAAGTACCGAACAATTTTGTAGACGCGAAATAATGGATCCCGCAGCCCTTCATGATTTGCGGCAGGTTGCCGGAATAACCGAATACGTCAGGCAGCCACAGCATCTCGTTGTCCACGCCGAATTCGTCCTTGAAGAACCGCTTGCCGTGCAGCGCCTGGCGGATCAGACTCTCGCCGCTGGGTAAATTCGTATCGGGCTCCACCCACATGGATCCTTCGGGTATGATTCTCCCTTCCTTTACCGCCTGTTTAATGCGCCCATACAACTCCGGATACAGCGTCTTGACCACCTGGAACAAATACGGCTGGCTTTGGGTGTAAGTGTATTCCGGATATTCGTCCATGAGCGCCAACTGATTGGACATGGTCCGCGCAATTTTCCGCTTCGTTTCCGCGATCGGCCACAGCCAGGCGACATCCAGGTGGGACTGTCCCATAAGGTACAGGGTCGGCGCCGTTGAACCGTTCATGCAGGCCAAGAACGGCTCCATCATCTGCCGACACTGCTTTACGTTCTCTTCCAACAATTCCTGACGCAGGGTCAGGTCGATCGTGGCAAACACCTGAGTCAAACAACGATCAATCTCCGCAACGCGAAGGGATTTGGCATCGAGATGATTGCGAAGATCGTACAAACATTCCATATCGATGAAAAATTGGTAGACTTCCTCTTCAAAAATGCAGAGCTGCGACTCTCCGAACATCGGCTGAGAATCCGTTTGGCCGGCGTACGCTTCCGCGACAATTTCGAATCGCTCGCCGGCTTGCGCCGAACGGGTTAACGTTACGTAATGATGGTTAAGGTCCTTTGCGCCGCTCACAATGCCGTTAATATATACGGTCGCTTCGGATCCAAAATCAAGCAAGGCCACAAGACGTTTGCCTTCAGCCTCCTGAGGAACGACGATCATCGAGCGGAACCAGCCGTATCCCCACTTTTCCCCCCACCGTTGACCCGGGGCGATGCGCTCAAACGGCCGCCCATCCATTTCATGGATGAATAGTTGTTCCATTGTTGTAAAACCGGAAAAATCTATAGAGGAAAGCTTCGTCATCATAAATCGATGTCTTTTGTTTAGCAGCTTTTCGGCATGAAATAAAATCTCTTTTTTTTCACTCAAGCTTTCTCACATCCTATGGTTTCGTTATCATTAATCCTATCGCTCTGCGACTTACTGCCGCCGGCGGCGGTCGGGAACGGAGGGACAATCTCTGTTAGTTGGCTAGAGCTCTTTGTGCAGCGTCATTATAAATTTTCAGCGCTTCATCAATGTTCCCCATTTTTTGGACCTTATCGATAAATGCCTGCCAATGATCGAAGCTGTTCTTGCCTGCTACGAATTTGGCCTGTTCTTCCGTAACGAACGTCTTAATCGGGTTCATGATCTCCGAGATCCGCTGGCTTTCATCTCCCGTGAGTTGAATCGACGGCTCGCTCAACCAAGAAGGAACATAGTCGTTCTCGGGCATGGGCAGACTCGTCAGGAATTGCGCTTTCTCAATCGGCACCTCTTCGTATTTGCCGTTAAATACCGTATAGTCTGTCGCGGCAAAATCGACGAACGCTCTTGCATCGCTCACCATCTGCAATCCAGGGTTATGGTTCCGACTTGCGCGCATGCCGTATTTATCGCCCTCCAACCATGGATCCTTGGCCGTTTTCAGCGAGTCGACAAAGGTCGGAACACCCTCTTCTCCGATCGTATAGGTCGTGCCCTCAATTCCCCAAGTGATGAGCTGGATCATCTCATCCGAATACTGATAATCGATGAATTTGATCAATTCTTCAGGGTTTTTCACTTTTGAGCTTATGCCGTAGGCTCCCCAGCCCAAGTCAGGCGTATTGCCGTTTACAACCTCCTGCCAGGCCTTTCCGTACTTCGGATTGTCGGGATACAGCGAAACTGCGAATATCTTGCCGTCGCCCGCTGTTCTCGTATACTCGGCTGGCGTCGTAAACCACTGCGTCAGCCACATGAGATTGTCGCCGTTCAACGCTTTTCTTTTCAACGTATCGTCTGTATCAATCGTGTACTCCGGATCTAACAGCTTCTCCGCGTAGAGCTTATTCGCAAACTGCAGCGCATCTTTATACCCTTCTTCCAGAACCCCGTATACGTATTTCTCGCCGTCCCAGAAAATTTCATCCCGGATATGGTTCGCGGAGAACAACGATCTCAAGCTGTTCCACTTTGTCGCAACGGGATATTTGTCGGGGTATAGCTCTTTAAGTTTTTTGGCAGCCCCATAAAATTCATCGAGTGTTTCCGGAATTTTGATGTTATTGGCCTCGAACACGTCATAGCGGTAGGCAGACGTATTCTGGATGAGCATGCCGCGATCCTCGGGGAATCTAGGCGTGGAGGTTTCTTTAAAGGTGAACATGTTGCCGTCGGCATCCGTAACCCGCTTCATCCCGTTTTTTACCTTGCCAATGTAGTTCATATAGTTCGGCATCAAATCTTTATACTGGCCTAACTCGAGAAGCTGGCCTTGTTCGGCCATTTCGGTCGTATCATAGAATAAAGGCGTCACGAAGAAATCTGTCAGATCGTCGCTTGCGATCATAAGTTTGACCTTCTCGTCATATTCGGAAGACGGAATATAGTTATATTCAATTTCCACCTTCTTGCCCATATAAGCTTCCATGCGTTTATGCCATTCCTTGCCTACCAGACTGTTCGGATTATCCACACCGTTCGCAGGCAGCGTGACCGAAAAGCGCATGACTTCTTGATTCTCTTCATGGGTATCCGTATTTTTGGAATTATTCGAACATCCGGAAAAAACCATCAGTAGGGACAATCCGAGGACAAGCTTCTTTGCCAATTTGTTCATTCCATTTCCCCCTAATTTGCACAATTAACCGCTTCTTCTTCAAATCTGCTATTCATTAACTGTCATCAATGACTGCACACTCAGCTTGCTTGCACCGCCGCTCCGCTGCTTTAGCCTTTGATGGAGCCGACGAATATCCCTTTGGTGAAATGCTTCTGGAAGATCGGGTAAATACACATGATCGGAAACATGGTAATAATAATGACGCTCATTCGTACCGCCTTCGGATCAAGCATTTCCCCCGGGGCATTGATGGCAACGGATCCGCCGCCTACTCGTCCTTGAATCGCAGTCGTATCCAAGGTAAACAGGTAGTTTCGGAGCACCATCTGTAACGGATACTTATCCTGATCTCGCAGATAAATCAAAGCCTCGAACCAACTGTTCCAGCTTCCAACCAGACCGAATAGAGCAAAGGTTGCAAAAAGCGCTTTCGACAACGGCAGTATGATCTTGAAAAGAACCACCAAATCACTCGCTCCATCGATATAGGCGGAGTCTTTCAGTTCAGAAGGAATATTCAGAAAGAAGGTCCGAAATAGAAACACATTATAAGCACTGATCGCGCCGGGGAGAATCATGACCCAGACCGTATCCAACAGGTTCAGACCGCGCATAAGCAGATAGGTCGGGATTAAACCGCCGCCGAAAAACATCGTAATCATGAGGAAAAGGGTAAGAAATTTCTTGCCCGCAAATCCCGGGATCGTGAGTGGATAAGCCATCAATGCCGTAAACAGCAGCATGATGCCCGTAGAGCCGGTCGCATAAATGATCGAGTTTAGATACCCTTTAAAAATGTACGGATCCTGAAATACCGTCGTGTACGCTTCCAGATTAAATCCCTTGGGCCAAATGGTTACGCTCCCGGAAGAGATGTAACGCGTGCCGCTTAGCGATGTCGCGATAATGTTCAGAATCGGATACAGCACGACAATCAGGATGAATAGCATGATAACAACATTGAATACATCGAAAGCTCTGGAACCCAAGCTAGCCTTTTTCAACACTCCACCACCTAGAACAAACTCGTATCTGATACTTTCCGGCTTAACCAATTGGTCAAGTAAAGGATCGTAAAGGAAATAACCGACATGAATAATCCGATGGCCGTCGTGTACTCGTATTGCGCGCCCAGTATACCTTGCCGATAAACATAGGATCCGATGACATCCGCTACTTCGTAAGTCTCAGGCGAATAAAGCAGAATAATCTTCTGGAAATCGCTTCCGAGGATTCCCCCCACGGCGAAAATCAGCAAAATTATGGTGGTCGGTTTGAGTGACGGCCATGTAATGTGCAAAACCTTCTTCCATCGGCCTGCGCCGTCTACCTCGGCTACGTCATACAGCGTAGGATCTATTCCGCTTAATGCAGCAAGGTAGATGATCGTGCCGAACCCGACGCCCTGCCATATGCCGGAAGAGATGAAGATGGTCCGGAAATAGTCAGGCTCGAGAAGAAACATGATCGGGTCTCCGCCGAAGAAGCCGACAATATGGTTAAACAAACCGTCTCTCGCCGTAAATTCCTTAAGCATCCCCGCAACAATGACGACCGATATAAAATGCGGGAAATAAGAAACCGTCTGCACAAGCTTCTTAAAGCCCTTGTTTTTCAATTCATTAAACAACAGTGCTAATATAATCGGTGCCGGAAATGACCAAAATAAAGTATACAAACCGAGAAGCAAAGTATTCTTTAATACCCTGAACGCCATCGGATCGTTAAAAAAAGAAGTGAAGTACTTTACCCCTACCCACTCACTTCCCCAAATCCCCTTGGATGCGTTGAAATCTTTGAAAGCGATTAATATTCCGTACATCGGAAAATAGTGAAAGATTAACAGCGTCAGAAAGCCGGGAAGCACCATAAGGTAGAGATAGCGGTGCTTGACGATTCTGGCCACCAGCCTGTTATTGGTTGTTTTCAAATGAACACCTCCTGACTGTTAACATGTTGTGATCGGATTCTGTTGGTGCTATGGCTCGAGGAAGCATGAGCCTAGCTACATATGTAAGCGCATTCATTTTCACCCCCAGACTATATCCTAACGTTCGTCGAAAACACATTTGCTTTCTCTACCGTCCCCTATAGATATGATCATCATGATGTCTCACAAGTTATTATGCTAAGTAGAAAATAACACATACTATTTTTATCGTCAATACATAAAAAAGTTTATAATCTCACCGAAAATTAGCATACTATCTCTGAATAGCTCCGAATTGGCGATACCGATACGGCGTTAAATTATGCCTCCGCTTGAATAAGTCGTAGAAGTAGCTGACGTTGTCAAGTCCGATCTCAAGACTGATGTCCACGATTTCCATATCCGTGTTCAGCAGCAAATTCTCGGCATAGGACATTCTCAATTCATTAATGTATTGGGTCGGGGACATCCCGAGATGCTTCCTAAACATTCTGCATACGTAGGCATGCGATTTGCCCGACAGCTCAACAAGCGCAGCCGTTCCCCGTGTGAAGTGCTCTTTCTCTTTCGCATCTCTGCACAGAGCCTTAAACCATTCCGGCTGTCCGGTAAGATCTATTGGATCCGCTTCGGCCTTGATGTACCTGGAGAACAGGTCGGTCAAGATGGCTCTTACCTCCGCTTTGACGGCCAGCTTCTTCTCCTGCGGGATCAGACTGAGCTGGTCCAGCCGGTACCGCACGTATTCCTTCTCCATTTTGGACAGCACGGTCGACGGCGGCATAGCCGGATCAAGCAGTCTTTCGCTTGGGAACCCTTCTCCCAAGAAAGCAATCAGGTCGTCCAGGACCTCTCGATTGAACGACAGATTGATGAATTGGCAATCGCTATCCGTCGTCTGCTCATAGTAATGAACGTCCCGGTCCCGTATGAACACGAGTGTATTTTCCTGCAGCAGCTGCCTTTTGCCATTAATGACATGCACAACGCTTCCCTTCAGGATAAGAAACAATTCAAAGAAGTCGTGCGTATGCATGCCTATCGTATCGCCCACCGAAGCGATCAGTCGACAGTGAGCCTGAATTTCAGAATCAATGCCGTCTGCCGCTAGAAGCTTCAACATATGCGATATCCCTCCTTATTTGTATATTGACTAGTTCCTCCGATCCTCCGATGTCAAAACACCATAAAGCATTCAAAAATAGAGCAAGATTGAAAGCAGCACTTTCGATTAGGATAGAGTTGTTATTAAAGCCTGAAAGGAGATTTGCCACGAATGAACTTATTGGAACAGCGTCAGCAATTCGAAGCAAACAAACGCATTTATGAAAGCGCCAAGCTTGTCTTTCGCGGAGTCGAAGGCTTCGATGTTTACAATCCTTCGATTCCGTTCGAATGGAACGGCAGGCGCTACATATACGGACGCGTGGAGAAACGCCATGAGTGGGCGAGATCTTGGGTTCGCCTGTTCGAGGAGAGCGGACCGGACGAGTGGACAGCCGTCCCGAATACGATGATTTATCAGCTTGAAGATCCTTATATTAGCGTGATCAACAAACAGCTCGTACTAGGCGGCACGCACGTTCGTAACAAACAGGGGCGGCTTGATACTTTCTACGGCTATTTCTACAAAGGCCGCGATCTTCATGATCTTTACTACTTCACGACCGGTCCGGATTATATGAAGGATATTCGGCTCGTAGAGCTCCGAGACGGTAGGATCGGCGTCTTCTCAAGACCACGCAGCGAAGAAGTACGCAAGCAATTCGGAAGCGAATCCTTAGTGGGATTCACTGTCATCGACAGCCTAGACGCACTGTCACCGGAAGTCATCAAGAACGCCCCATATATCAGTGGACTGTTCCGCAAGGATGAGTGGGGCGGCTGCAACCAGGCCTACTTACTCGAAAGCGGGAAGATCGGCGTCATCGGCCATATCTGCTATGCTCAGGGAGATACATCGACTTACATGAACATGGCTTTCGTACTGGACCCGCAGACGAATCAATTTTCGGATTTGAACATCATCGGCACCCGTCCTTGTTATCCGGATGGCCCCGCCAAGAAGGCACATTTGACCGACTGCGCGTTCACCGCCGGCATTGAAATGCGTCCCGACGGCAAGGTCAATCTGTACAGCGGCATCGGCGATACCGGAGCAGCGCGTATCGTCATCGACTACCCGTTCGAAAAGGAAGGCGCTATTGTAACCTTATGATGCGTGTTCAAAAAGTCGGTTTACAGAACCGAGAAGGTTGGATGAAGCTAGGGAATGAGTAGCGGAGCTACACGTTTTCGCAGAAAACGCCTTCGAAAGCATCTGCTGTAGTGGGTACGTGAGCAACGGTAGGCCCGGCTGATTGAAGATTCGATGTCGAGTCCGCTTCCTGATCTGCTTCGTCCTGGAAGACGGCTTTTTGAACAACCTGTACTAGATGAAATTCCAAGCATCGAGCTGCTGGATTCCCCAGCGGCTCTTTTCTATGTCTGTTTACGGTGTAATATAGTGCCATTCATTTTGCAAAGTGTTCCATCTCGAAGTTATTATGATAAGCGAATGAAAACACATACTTTATTTGACCCCATAGTAATACAGACCTTCACGAAATTCAAATCTTTTATATGGTTTTCCTCCCTTTTCTGCTTTATTCCCGAAAACCACCCACCTATTCGACATAATCTTTTTCTGAAATGCAGCCCAAGTACGTATACTTTTTAAACCGATGTGCGCTATAATTGGAGGAAATGTTAATACGAGGTGAACCTACTTGAGCAAGAAGGACGTGGCTCTGCCAAAGTACCAGATGGTGAAAGACTATGTCTTATCCCAGATCGAGAATCAGGAATTTACAAAGGACGACCGGATTCCTAGCGAGTCGGAATTTTCCAAGCTGCTGGATGTCAGCTCTATCACTGTCCGTAAAGCGCTGTCGGAGCTAGTGAACGAGGGCGTGATCTACCGCGTCAGAGGTAAGGGAAGCTTTGTAGCCAACCAATCAGCCGTCTCGGAAAAGACCTCAAATCTGGTGGCCTTCGTCATTTCCGGCGTCGACCTTTACGATAGTTCGTATATGCAGATCATGAGGGGCATACAGTCCTTTCTGGGCAAGCATGGTTGCAAGCTGATCATCGAATTCGTGGAGAACGACTTCGAACAGGAACGAGAGCTTGTTCTGGAACTGATTCAAACGGAACTAAGAGGAATACTCATCTATTCCTCTAATCCCGAAGCTGCGAAGGGCTATCTCGGGGAAATTCGCAAAAAAGCGATTCCGTTCGTGATGCTCGATCGTTCCCCTTCCGGCTATCCGGTCAACGTCGTCACCTGTAACAACCACGACGGAGCTTATGAAGCAGTAGAATACTTGATAAAACAAGGTCATCGCCGAATCGGATTTGCTGCTTACGACTACCACCTGAGCCCGGAGGTTGACAGATATAACGGCTATTGCAACGCCATGTCGAATGCGTCCCTTCCGATACCCGAATCGCTCTTGTTCCTGGACAAGGAATTGGACTACGCCGCGCTTGCGCGCCTTATCCAAATTGGAGAGCTGACCGCGCTGTTCTGCGCGAACGACAAGCGGGCCCTAGAGGTAATCGAACAGCTCACCGCACTTGACATTCGTATCCCCGAACAAGTATCCCTAATGGGCTTTGACGATTTTGAAAGCTCCAAATTCGCCAAGATCGCTTTGAGCACAGTGAAGCAATATTTCGACGTCCTCGGCTATGAAAGCGCCAAGCTGCTGTTCGAAATTACCGAAGGCTCGTCTTACGGGAATAAGAAAGTCATGCTGCCTACAAGCTTGGTCATACGTGACACGATCAAGCCAGTCCAAGGTTAATGCAGTGTAAATAAAATTCCTTGCTTTCCTGAAGTGTTGAACCTGTCTATTCTTTGTATAACTTCCGTTAGCGACTCGTTTCACTTATTCCATACATTGAACATGGAAAAGGCTTATTCCAAACTCATTATCGAGTTGGAATAAGCCTCAAATATTTGTTACTGTCGGGTTAATGATCATAATAGATTTACTTGCAAAGAAGCAAATATATAAGTTGCTTCGGAATGGAGACACTCTTCAGGCAGACGTTCAAGATTGTCAGCTAAAATATCGAAATTTATCCCCTCAATGTTTTTATAAGTTGCTGCGGATAGTACTGTATTAAATATTTCTTCCTTCATATCTAAATTCTCTTCTTTAATACCGAAATGGAGTAATACTGTAACAATATCAATGAAATTATCAATCGAATGGTTATAGGATTCGAAAATATCACAAAGGTGGCTTAATATCTCCGTTTTTTCCTCGGTATTCGATCCAGAGAGTGTTGCCTTTAGTTCTTCTATATCCATTTTTTTCACCTCATTCAATATTATGGTGTAAAAGGAATATGCGTATCATTAGCAATTGACTCATCATAATGAGGACTGTTTTCTCTTAGGACATTCTCTTTATGAAAGTTCCCTTTCGAGTCCATTGTCCACTTCCTTGTACTGAGGTGATTAGCTAGAAAAACACTCATTATAAGCTTAGCTCACGCACTTTATTTTCTAATAGTTGAATATTCTCGCTATTTAATAGTTGAGGATTCAATACAGCTATAAAATTTAGCAGCTTGCTGGAACTTATTATTACTTCCTCCACAAAAGAAACTGTGCTGATTATACTTCCCTTCCATTGTGAATACGTAAATTCCTTGTATGGTTTATAAATAAATAGATCTATTATTGATTTTCGATCAACATCCTCTACTAGGCTTACACTTAGCTCTTTTCCCTGCAAAATAAATTCAAGCCATAGGTTTGCACTATCTGGAATTCGATACGCAACATAATTATGCTCCTTTATTTTTTTTGCAATCGTTAATAAGTCAACAAACCATCGAATAAGCCTTTCCTCGCCAAAAGGACAATCATCAAAGAACAATCCGTATTTATTGCCGTTAAAATTCAGTTCAATGATCCCTTCTATATCTTGTTTTGTCTGGTCAAATTGTTGAGCAGACATTTGTTTAATATCATCAAAATTATCATATGCTTTAAAGGAAATAGTAAACATGTCCGGTCACCCCTAATCTAATAAATCGCTTAGTTTATACATATTTGTTCCATAAACAAAATCCACATTTCCATTTCTAATAAATACTTTAATTGGCTCACCAAAAACAGTAACAGTATGCAATCCATCGGTAACTCCCTGCTGTTTTAATTGGTTAATAGCCAACGTAGAAGCTTCAGCAATTTTATTATCCGACCATTCTTTATTAAAGAAAGATTTTTTACTTAACATTTCGTTAATTTGATCATCCGACATTTTCTTTTGTAAAAATGGGAGCTGATTCTTTGTGCTATTCACAGAATGTCTATTAAGAATATGATCAACTAAATTTTGACTTAAATCACCACTTGATGTTGCAAATCTCGGCGGCCCCTCAACCTTCCCACCATCCCCACCCGAATCATTCTTCAGGTTCGGGTGAGTCTTCACGCCTAACCGGCGCGTGGTCAAGCCTGCGATGGCCATGGCTGCTTGCTGTCCGGCAAAATTGAACGCACCGCCCGACGCCTCGACGTCTGCGGCGAATTTACCTGGGTATCGGCATCAAAGATCATTTTGCCTCCCCAGACCACCGTTTCGGCAGCCTCCTCGATCGTCCCAATGGTCATGTTATAGGCCATATCCTTAGCGGTGTCAAGCGGGTCTTCTACCAAGGATGTCGACGTATCCTTCACCGAATTTGCCACGGACTTCGCACCGGTCTGCAGTCCCTGCCAGAAGTCCCCCGCATGGTCCCAGAACGTTTTGGGCTCATTAGCGCCACTCGCTGCAGCTGCCGCATCATGAGATCTTCATGCATATCGGCTGAAATAAACCGAAAGGCAATGCCTTTCAATTCCTGGCCGATAATCCTGAGATGCTCAATCGTTTTATTCTCCAGAGTCCTTCATATCAATGGCATAGGAGTATGCAATCTGGAAGAATCGTGCCTTTTGATTCAGAAGCCCCACAGCGCTATGCTTCTTGTATCGTGCTAACCTCCGTTTTAGCAGTATCATGTGTATCTCTAGAAATATAGAACTCAAAAAACGCACCTCCTAAAGAGATGCGTATTTCACTTGCAGTCCTATGCTACAACCTGCGTAAAGATGCTATGGGATCCTATAACAATTACGCCTTTACTATGCGTGCTCAGAATCCGGACCTCATCAAATCGCTTAACACAAAAGCCAGATGTTTTTCGGCCAAACGCATATGACGGTAAAAGGTGGCTCTGCTCATATGGAAGGATGCTGCGAGCTGGCTTTTGTTCCGATCCTTGCGCAAATAACTTGCGATGAGAATTTCCTTCTCCAACAGCGTCAAAGGTTCCATCGGACGTCCGTCGGCCAGAATCCCTTGAATGATGTCCCTCACCTGCATCCCGTCCCAACCCAATTGCCGAACGACAGGGAGTTCCTCCAGCTTGTCGGGATCAAACAGCCGTTCCAGCATTTGCTTCATTACGCTTCGATCAATGGCCGGGGGATACTCATCCTCCCGCTGATGTGACGGTTGTCCTGCTGCTGTCTCCGTTTGCCGGATGATCCGCTGAATCCACTGATCGAAGCTCGTTTGCCTAAAATCCAGCTCCCATGTCGTCAAATCAATGCCCGCATATCCCGTCGCTTTCCCGCACGCTTTGAATCCCAGAATCGACAATAAGGAATTCAACTGTGGATCCCCCGCCGCCAAAATCCCCCGCAAACCGCCGGTCATGTGGACCAGCCATTGCTGCATCAGCATGGCCCCCAGCTCCTCGGGACGATACAAGGATTGTTCGGAGTTTACCGCGGATAACAGCACAAATATCGTATCGGCTGCCTCCGGTGGCAGCCGATGCAGCGAAGATACTTCCTCCTCCAGCATCCCCCTGCACCCAGGCGCATATCGTTCCAACAAGGGCAAGCTCAAGGCATGCAGCCATACGCCTGCGCAGAACGCCAGCGGTATCCCTTTTTCGTCCCGCACGATAAAGATTCCTTCAGGAAAATGAGCTGCAATCTCCTCCAGCAAAACCGGGTAATCGGCAGATTCGACCAGTTCGGACTGCCAGTCGGAACCCCGAATAGACGCCTTCAAAAAGCGCTGCAAATACGGGAGATCTTCCTGCTCGAACGGCTTATGCTCGCCGGGTTTCAGGCTTGACGAGAAATTGGCATACGCATGCGCCGAGGGCAGAAACTCACGGTACAGCTCCAAGATGTGGGCGCTCAGGTGCATCTGCATGCGTTGGTCGACCGAATGGAATCGTTCCGCCAGCAGGACGAACACCTGATGGCGAACCGATTCAAATTGTTCGGGGTTTCTGCGCGTAAAGTCATCCCGTAACATTCGAGCAACGACCTGGTGCAGCGTTATCCCATCCACCGTATCCCGTACGAACGAAAGCGCCCTCAGATGGTAATAGTCCGCCCCTTCCAAAGGTGTATCCAACAACCGGTTCAGCATGTTCTCGTCGGCAACAGGCAGAAGCGACAAAACCGTCAGCGCACGGTACACGCCAGGAGACGCCGCTTCCCGCAAAAATTCGGCGCTCAATACAGCCGGAACCTCTCGCCATACATCCCACTGCTCTACAGACTCGGAAAGCAGCATATCCACGGTCAAGGCAAGCGACAACGGATGGCCTTCCGTCTTCTCGGCAATAGCCCTTTGCCATTCCGCAGACAAGCCGCTGTCGCCTAAATAATCGTAGACCTCTTCTCGAGTAAACAACCGCAAAGAGAACCTTTTCATTCGGGACTTCCATTCCGGATTCGTCTGCCATTTGAGCGGCAGTCCATTGCGCGAGGCACATACGATCAGCACGCGGGCGGACTTCAACTCAGGAAGAAATCTGGAGAACAGCCACCCTTCCAGCTTTTCGATCTCCTCACCATTGTCTATGAACAAAACGGTTCGCTGCAGCTGAAGCTCGTTAACGATGTATGGCAGCAGCGCGGATTCCGGAGCCCTGGTTCTGCCGTATTCAGTTGCAAGACTCATCTCCAGACTCGCCAGAAAAGCGCCCGACGTCGTTAAACCTCCTTGCCCGTCCAGCCAAAGAGAACGCACCGAGGACTGCCTTGCCGTGCGGGCCATTTGCAGCAGCAGCGTTGTTTTGCCAATGCCGCCAATTCCTGATATTGAAAAAATGGATGTCTGCGCCCGGGAATCCGTCAGCCAATCCGTGAAACTCATCATTTCCCGATCCAAGCCGATAATGCGATGTTTTGCAATCTTCTCCATTCGTTACATCCTCACTCCATCCGCTTCTCGCCCGTTGAATCTTTCAACTAATAAACCTGCTATTTTTTTATACTATACTATGTTTCGAGTCTACGAATAGGCTCCATTACGGAATAAACGCAAAAAAACGCGCACATTCTCGGTTGGAATGTGCGCGCCATCTATTCAGTTGCAATCAGTTCATGAAATTCAAGTAGAGCAACATTCGGTTTAAGAGAACCGTGCTTTGTGCGCGCGTGGCAAACGCCTGCGGTGCGAACGCAGCCTTCCCGACGCCTTCGATCATGCCGGCGGCCAACAGGTCGGCAGTCGCTCCCTTGGCCCAATCGGATACCTGGGCATAGTCCGAGAAGCTTTCCAAAGTCGAAGCGTCCTTTGGCGGAAGCTCGCCGGCATATCGTGCTGCTCTGGCCAGCATAACCGCCACCTGCTCTCTCGTGATCCTAGCGTCCGGTCGGAACGAACCGTCGGCGTAGCCTTCAATCAAGCCAGCCGCGGATGCGGCTCCTATCGCACCGGTATACCAAATTCCGTTCGGCCCAACGTCCGAATAGGAAGAAAGCTGCGGTTTCTCGGTGAGTCCGAGCGCACGTACGAGCATCGCAACGAACTCGGCGCGGGTCACCGTACGGTTAGGATCAAACATGCCGTCAGCCGATCCGTTCACGATCAGCTTGTTCGCCATCCGCTCGATGTTACTTTGCGCCCAATGTCCCTGGATATCCTCGAAAGTTCGGTTGGAGCGAACCGCAGTGTACACACCGTTATATGGGCTATAAAAAGTCGCTGTCTCCCCTTCCAAAATGGAAGGGACGAAGCGCGGCTTTCCTGCGTCATCCACCCACACGACGGTGGAACGATCGGATCCTGCCGCATCATTAATCAAGAATGTCCGCTTGAGGTAAGTGTCTTCCCCTTCGATTCTTACATCGCCGTTGCTGTATAGCTCAAAGCTCATCGGCTCCGCCAGCATGTCATAGCCTTGACGAGTCAATACCTCATCCAGCTGGCGTCTTGCGGAATCCGCCATTTTCGCAATAACGACCGTTACGGTCGCTCGGTTCTTGAGGTCACTTAGCACGTACAGCGGAACGCTGTAGCTTGCCCCGTTCACCCCAATCCGAATGGCTGCACTCGGCTTCGCCGAAAGGAGAACCTGCAGCGCTTCAGCCGGGAGATCGACCTTCACCACCGGATCCTCATTGTCAATGTCAATGACGATATCTTCCCCGCCAACGACCCATGACCGAACCAGATCGGAGTCCGCTATCAGTCTCAGAACGGTGCGCCCGTCATGCTCCTGCTCTTTTTTGGCGGTTACCCGAACTTGTTTGCCGTTGATCGTTACGACCATTCTTGGGTCCGGTACAGGGGATGGGGCAGAAACCGGAACCCAGCTATAGGATGGGAGTACCGGTTCTGGGGTATAGGCAGCTCTCAAATCGATGCGCCCTACGTCAACTGTCCCCCCAGCTAAGACATTTACGGTTGTCGTATAATCGTTATACGCCGCTGCTGTCACCGTGAGTGCATGGCTGCCTGCCGCTACGTTATTCACTGTAAATCTCCCCTCGGCGTCGGTCATATCCTTGATTCCGCCCACCGATACCGCCGCACCGACCAGAGGCGTATTCCCTGTACCGTAGACTGCGCCGATCACCGTCCCCGTGTCCACTGGAACCGACTGGACCGTCACTGCTGCGGTGGCCGTGAACCCTCCGTCGACGGTCGTCACCGTAACGACCGCCGTACCTTCTGCAATCGGCGCCACCTCACCGTTCTGATCCACCTGAGCGACGGCCGGATCGCTGGAGTTCCAGGTTACCGTCTGATTCGACGCATTCACGGGCATAAGGACGGCTGTCAGCTTCTGTGAAGCACCTCCTGCCGCAAGGGTCAATGCCGTCTGATCCAGCGTCACTCCCGTCACGCGGACTTGGTCTCGAATATGTGCGGCTTCCACCTGTACGCTGCTCCATGCCTGAATGCGCTTCTGTACATCCAGTTCAAACACCTGGAGATATTGACCCGGGATTGGATCCACAATGTCCGCTCCGAGCGAGTACAAGACCGCTTCGCCAGGCAGCGCATCACCCACCAGAGGACGCATCCCCGCATCCTTCTCGAGCAGATAAGCGAATGTATGCCCAGGATCGCCTGGAACTGCCGTCGCGCTCGTCGAACCGTTCGCTCTGCCTGGACTAATAGTAAGCCTGTCGATGTCCTGTGCCGGTTCATCCACGTACAGAGTCAATACCGCGCTGACGGTGTTCCGGCCCGCATCGGTCGCCGAGACCGTTACCGGGAACGCGCCGCTCACCGTAGCGCTGCCTTCGATTCTGCCAGAGGCAGTCATCGATAGGCCACTGGGAAGTCCGGAGGCGCTCCATGACAAGCCCCCACTTGCGCCGTCGAAAGCATCTATCACCATCGAATAAGGAGCGTCCTTGGCCGCCCGCGGCAGATCGATTGTTAAAATATCCGGGCGCAGAAACGGATAGCCCCCATTGACGCCAGTGTGGACGGCCCACATATTCGCAAAATCCCAGCCGCCATAATTGGAGGCCGTCTTCATCTCGTTGGTGGTTAGGCCTGTGAGTTGAGGTGAGCCTATGATATCCCCAACGCCCACGCCAGCGGTTTGGGCCGATGTCGTGTTATCGTAATATGAGGCGTCGATGGATGAATGCGTCACGATTCCGATAAAACCGCCCACCGTGTAATAGGTGACGCTTCCGGATTTCATGATTGCAGTTGTAGAATAACTATTGGCTATTGTTCCGTATATCATTTGTCCGGCCAATCCGCCCCCATGGAAATATTGACCTCTCTCCGTATTCGTGACCCTTCCGGTGGCATACGAATCATTGATGCTGCCCAATCCCTGTGAACCGACCAGCCCGCCGGCATACTGATTGGGGGCATCGCCGCTTTTGACGGCAGCGGATGAAGATGAGCGAAGAATGGTCGAATCGCCATTGGCTGCCCCGGCCAACCCGCCTGCTACGCTCACGGAAACCGTATTGCCACTCGTAACGGTGCCCTGCGAATGCGAGTTGAGAATGCTGCCGCCTATCAGGTGTCCCACCAATCCGCCGGCATAACTGCCGCCGTTGACTTGTGCGGAAATGCTTAGATTACGGATGGCCCCCGATACGCGGCCGAAGAAGCCGACATACTGTAGAGCTCCTCCATCGATGGTGAGACCTTCGATCCGGTGTCCCCTTCCGTCGAAAATACCGCTAAAGACGGTCGCTTCATCGGCTATGGGTACCCAATCGTATCCGGTCATATCGATGTCGCCGGTCAATCGGATATTCCGATCCAGGTAAGACGCTTGATTCCGATTGATATAAGCCAGTTCTTCTGCGGTCCCGACCCACACCCAACCGTCCGTTTCGGCCGGAACCGAGTCGTTTCCAGCCCGGAGCACGGGCTGAGCGGAAGCCAAGGGAGCAAGCACCATCGAAAAAATGAGCGTTACTGCCAGCACGATGGACATTTTTTTCATAAACAGGTTTCTCCTTTGCATCAGTACAGTCATCGATGAGTCATAGAAACACGTCGTGATCTGATAAAATTCAACATCTTCAATTAAGTGTAATATAACAATGGAATAAAGACTGTCTCAATTTTGTTTCAAGTTCATAGGAAAGCAGTCATAACGAAAAAACCGAGCGAATACAGGGAGCGGCCCTGAGTTTTCGCTCGGCTAAGATTGTGCCTATGATGTTATTTACCGCAATGACTGCAGTCCCATCTGGTCTTCCTCCCTTTTCGTGATGTGGGAAGGGAACCATTCCATAACTTCTTAGTCAATCTCCTCCCCCACCACCATCTCCAGAACCTCCATCATAGCCACCGTCACTACTGTAGTCGTATGAGCTCCCTCCGTCTGCTCCACCGTCACCATTACTGCTATTCCTCCCGGAAGATGTTCCATCAGATATTCCTTTCCAAGATTGAATAAAGACATAATCGATAGCAGTATCCACATCTTTATCGAACAGAGAAGAAGCCTCTGAGAAAATAAAATTCGGATTTTCTTTGCTTACCTTTCTCATAAAACGTTCTCCTACACCAAGCAATAGCGCATCCTCTCTCATCTTTTCAAGCCGATTACGGTCATATTCACCCCTGCCTTTGCCATGTCCGCCTCTTGCCAGTTTCCGTCGATACCGCTTTATAGCGCTTAGGTAAGCTGCCGAACGCTGATCTAATGCTCCTCGGGGTAAAAAACCAACAAATAAAAATGAAAGAATTACGAAGTTCAAGTATTCGTCGACCAGTGGATCATACAAAATTGGAGCTGCAACGAAAAAGCAAACGACCAAAAAGATGATGATGTATCTTTTGAGGCGCCAGCGAAAAGAAGCCAATATGAGTCCGCCGCCCAAAATAATGGCCAATACTCCTACCCATCCCCAAGGCGTTACGTCTGCAATGTACAGATAGATGAGCAAAACCAGATGTATGAGAGCTAGAGCAGGTATGATGACTTTTCTCGCCGCGTATTCCTTGTACATGATCCCTTTGCTATTCTCAGTCTCCACAAGCTCCTGCCAACGGCTGAGTCCCTTTTTAAGACTTCTCATCCGCTTTATGTATTTACCCATAGTCGCTTTATTTCTGCGCTCTGTTTTCGTAGGGCCAGAAATTCTCTCCAAGTTCAGGATAGTCGTACCGTGAGACAGCCAACCAAGCAAATAACGGTCTGGTTTTTTCAGGGCTGTACGATTACCCTTGAATGTAAACTCTGGAAGCCTCTTCGGCGCTCTCGAATCTTCCTGGAATCGCATATCTGATGGCACTAATGAAACACTCACCATGCCTTTACGGCGCAGCGAAAATACACCGGCCAGCCCATCTGCAAGTCGGAGCTTTCCCTTCCGGAAAAGGTAAATCAGATCGATTGGATCCATCGCTGCGAGATCTTCGAAGCTGATCCGCCTACCACTCCACCAGGATGAGATCCTACGCAGCGAAAGGGAATAATAGACGATACCCGCTATGGCTACATAGGTCAGCCAGTGGCTGATATGTTGACCCGCTTTCAGTAAATGTTCACGCTTTTCGAATCTCTGCTGAAGCTTCTGTTCATCTAACAGTCGTTCCGAGAGTGAGGCTGAGGGCTCTTCTGTTTCCCTCTCCGTCAGCACCTCTGGGGGGAAATACAACTTCAGCCTCGCACTATCCCCTTCGGGTAATAGGGCATTTTCGTATCTAATCCAACGATTGTTTATTTCCGTCAAGCTGCCTCTTGAGCGATCGTAGGCATATCCGGATAAATTCTCTTTTGCAGGCTGTTCTGTATAAACCCTAACGGTTACGTTGTGATGATCAAACCTGTTATCTTTGAGTACAGTCCAATCCAGCTCTCCACGATCGTCATATTTCACAGCTTCTCGATCAAGCCTATAGCGATAATAGATCTGCCTCGTTTCATCTTTAGCTTGTAATTCGATGTAATAAGAACCTGATTTAGTTCTTAAATAGACCGGATAACGCTCCAAATTAACATAACCAAGATTACCGAGCTCTCGGTCATTCGGTGCTACATAAGCTTCAAAAAATTCAATATTCGCTCCCCCGAAATTGTCCATATATCTAGGAATTCTTTCATACTCTCCTTGTACTGTGTAAGTGAATAGCTCTTCCACATATAAGTCCCCGTCCGCCATTACCTTGGCCACAACGTCCACTTGATCAATAGTTAACTCATTGTCGTTGCTACACCCGCCTAAGATAACAACCAAAACAATACTAACAGCCAAAAATAACACATGTTCAATCTTTATTTTCACAGTAAACCTCCTGTTTTCCAGTTAGCTTTACTAGAGGCGCTAGACTCCACAAATTCTGGTCGCAAAAAGTCATTATATCACAAGGTTATTTGCAAAAAATTAAAATGCTCAAAATGTTAGGATAGTGTTAAACTTACTGCTCTTTTACCTAACAAAAAGCAGCCGATCATTATAATCGGCTACCTCTTTTAGTTTATTGGTTTCACGTTTGCTTGATCTTGGTCCGACATTAAATATAGCTGCCAACCACAAAACTTCCTTCACCGTTTCTTAGATTTAAGTTTCCCTTTAGTTGAATGGCTATATATAAAGATACCTTATTGTAGCGTTTCCATCATAGTATAGAAAAATTTGCTGCCGCCAGTAGTGATTTCCGCAAATTGATTAAAAAATAATCATTCCTGCAAACTTGCAAAAAGGCAAATTCCTAACTCATACTTAGATTAGAATAAACCTTGGAAACTTTCACGTATTTCTCAAGTGTGTAACCTGCAAACCAACCTTATATTGAGATTACAAATTAATCTTATTCATAAAATTGGTTAATAACTCACTATACTCAATCTGATCTTCTTCACTAGACCAATCTAAATTTGAAACATTGTTATTAATCTTCTGTAGAAGAAGCTTAAGCTGAGACAAATCTTTAAAGTCATCTAAATCGACAGCACTAAGTAACTCCAGCAATTGACCATCATAAAACCCCCCAGCAATCGGATCCTCCGATAAAATTTCCATCGCCCTTTTTATGCCAAGGTCAATGAATACATTCTGAGATAACATCCTTGAAACATCTTCCAAATCAATCTCGTCCGCTGTTTTATTAATTAGACTATCGTACCATTTATCCAATGCATACTCGGGTTCATGATTCTGATTGTTTGGATTCAATGAATAAATCTCTTTAATGGTTTGACTCATTTAATTCAATCCTGTCAATTTTTTAGTGTGCTTGGTTTGTTGATTACTCACTCTAAGTTGCATAATAGCTTTTCAATAGCTTTTAAAATGCGCTAGTTGTATTGTAAAACCTATTACCAAAGTATTCGTCAGTAACTAAATCGCTAATACAAAACAGCCATAAAAGGATGCCTTCCATGGCTGTTCGCGCTTGCTCCTATTTGGTTACACTGACACTCAACTAGCTCTTAATAAACACAATTTTTACGCCAACCACCTGATCCTGCTCATTCACGGCCTTATACACGCCATATGCACCATCGCCAATGCCGGTCCGGGATACGACGCCTCCATCCAGGACACCCGCTTCTTCTCCGCTGTCGGTGATGTCGCAGCATGCAAGATACCAAGCACTATCCGTATCCGAGCTATCTGATGTCGCATCAGCGTCAGGAATTCGGTATACTTTTGAATATCAAAAATCCCGGCCTGCCCGCTATCCACCCCAGCTATAAAAGGACACTTGATCCATTCCAGGAATGCCCCCTGTTCAGCTGCCGAGTGATGGTAAGCCGTTAGCTTGGCGTTGGCTTCGCCCCAGTCCGGAATCTCCACCTTCTCTACTTCTCCTACCCACGTTCCACTCAATGCGGCTTCCAGCACACCCATGATAATAATGTTCGTATCCAATTCATAACAAGGGTCCGCGACAACCAATTGTCCAGATTCCACCTCAAAATCGCCCAGTTGAATGATCAATGAAGATACCTCCAATAGCAGTTTATGATGGTTCTATTCTAGCATGTCCCGCCATACAACCATCACAAAAAAACGCACCTCCTAAAGAGATGCGTCTTTCACTGACATTCATATGCTACAAACCACATGTTACCTGTAGCTTGCAGGATTACTCCGGAATATTCCCCCCGGCCACCCGGTCGCCGGAATTGCCCGATGGATCGGTTACGCCGTCATCTTCGTCGGCATGAATGATCAGCGAGCGTCCGAGCACTGAGTTTGGCTGGTTCTTTTCAAGGGTGCCATGCTGAATGATCGTCTCCGCTTCCACGGTGCCGTCTGCGCCTACGACCAGATTCGGCATATCGCCAACATGGCTTCCTTGTGGATGCTTGAGTCCATGATGCTTGTCGGTCGGATTAAAATGCCCACCGGCAGACTTGAAATCCCTATCTTTGATCGTGTTCTCATGTACATGGAACCCATGCTTGCCTGGTGTAAGGCCCGATGCTGTGATCTTCACCTTCACCCCGTCATTGATCTGCTCCAAGATAGCGGAACCGGCAGACTCCCCCGCCGCATTGTACAGCTGGACTTCAAGATGCCCCAGAGATTCCTTCCTGAAAGCCTGGTCCCAGAACACGGGTTGATTAACCGGATCCGAAACCATGCGAGCGGGTACATCGCTGCTGCCGGTAGGAGTCTCGGAATCCGAGGCCGCCGTCCCTTGTTGCGCAAATGGTCCGTCAGCGGTGGAGTTATCCTTGCCGTTCACGTAGTAGCTTATTTTAGACATCGTGTGTTTAATCGCAGCTAAAGTTCCTTCGGGATTCCCAGCAGCGAACAAAATACCTGTAAACAGCAGGGCTCCGGCAAGAAATGCTCCAGCCATATATTTTAACTTGTTGGTCTTCTTCTTCACTTCATCGCCTCCTGAATGATGTATTCATTCATCTCCCAATCCCCTGATTTTATACGTCTAAGTCGTTATTTTATGGGATATGAGCCCCAAGACAGATATACGGATTGAATAACCTACTAAACTGGCTTTTATATCATCTCCAGCTACTGAACATAAAAAAGAGATTCCCTCCGCTACGGCGTTAATGCCCCTCTTGCAAAATGAGTTCTCTCATCCGATCCGTATGTTTGGCGGAAACCACATATACATCTTCTCCCCAATCTTTGAAACCGTAGCTAAACACACTTTCCTGACCCTCTTCCCCCAACCACAGCTTAATGGCGTGAATCGGGGATTGCTGATCATAGATAACCATCACGTCGTAATCCGGGTCTGTTCGTTTGGCAGCATCTGGTTGCTTGCGAGCCGTACGGATCGCTTCCTCAAATGCGCTTACAGCCTTCGCCTCCTTGAAAGAAACCAGTGTATCCCCGTTCATCTCGTCCCATGACTCAAATGCCGAAATCCGAATTTCGACAACCTTCTCGTCCAGCAGCTGCATCGTTTCCCAGCCGGGTTCCTTATCGCAGCCTGTTAATAGAGCCGCCATATAGAGCAGCATGATCGTTAAAAAGTGCTTCATCAAATCGTCCTTCCTTCTTCACAAAATAGTATTATTGGATGACCCCATGAAGCTTCAGCTTGTTCCTCAGCATGGTTCTGTACGTCTCTTGATCATAATGGGAGTTGTTCATTCGTTCCTTGTTCAGTCCAAGACTGTCCAAGATCCGGTACTCCAGCCTGCGCCGGGCCTCTTCAAGTCTCAAAAATGATTGCAGCTTCAAGTTATTCTGTAGGGGCCGACTGATATCCTTTTCTCTATACAAAAAAGGCTGCGGACGTTATCTCTCATGAAGAAGCCTCCCTGTATCCCCCGGGTAACTCCGAATGATCTCAATCGTGTTCCTGACCTGTCATCACTATGGAGTCTTCGTTAATAACTCAAGCTCATATCTATTCGCCTTTAAACTATGGACATCTCTTTTTTAACGGACTATAATGACAAAAGCGCTCCAAAAAACGAACATTAAGGCGGTAAAAATGAGTAAATATATGTTATTATTTCAAGGGACTTCTTTTTCAAGCAAATCTCCCAAAGAAATTCAAGTATTGAGAGACTATCTTTACTGCATCAACACGGGCGGCATGATTGAGCGAGTCGTGGCACCGGAAGACGCCGACTATCAATCCTTGCTGGATACGTATCAAGGCACGGACAGCTTTCACCGACTAGAGGAAGGACAGTATTTCCTGCCTGGCTTTGTCGATTTGCACGTTCATGCCCCGCAATGGGCTCAATCCGGAACCGCATTGGACATTCCACTCTACGATTGGCTGAATACGTATACGTTCCCGCTGGAATCCAAATTCTCCGATCTGGCGTTTGCGCAACAGGTTTACGACGATGTGGTAAGTACCCTGCTGGCCAACGGAACAACGACGGCGCTTTATTTTGCCACGGTGCATAAAGAAGCCAGCTTGTTGTTAGCCCAAATCTGTGCGAACAAAGGCCAGCGCGGACTTGTCGGAAAGGTTGTCATGGACGATCCCGAGCAGAATCCGGATTACTACCGCGATGCGGACACATCCACGGCACTGGCGGATACGGAGGAATTTATTATCGCTGTACAGGAACTCGCCAAGACCACCAAACAAGGCGTGTATCCCGTCGTGACCCCACGCTTTATTCCAAGCTGCACCGATGAGGGGCTGAAGGGGCTAGGCGAGCTGGCAGCCAAATACGACACGTATGTGCAGTCCCATTGCAGCGAAAGCGATTGGGCGCACGGGTATGTGAAGGACCGGTTCCAGAAAAACGATGCGTTTGCCCTGCATGATTTTGGCCTGCTGCGCGATAAATCGGTCATGGCTCATTGTAATTTTCTCGATGATCAGGATGCCGAATTGTTCGCTGACACCGGCACCGCGATCGCGCATTGCCCGATATCCAACGCGTATTTCGCCAACAGCGTCATCCCGGTCGCCCGCTTCCACGCCAACAATGTCGAGATCGGTTTAGGCTCGGATCTATCCGGCGGCTTCTCACCGAGTCTCTTCGATAATATAAGACAGGCCGTAATGTCCTCGAGGATGCTGGAAGATGGCGTGAACACCTCCCTTCCTGCGGAAGCTCGCGGCGTGCCCGAGTCGCGGATTACGGTCCATGAGGCATTCTATCTGGCCACGGCCGGAGGCGGTGAAAGTCTGAGCCTGCCGATTGGCCGCATACAAGAAAACTACGCATGGGATGTGCAGGTGATCGATACGAGACTTCCATCCGCCAAGCTGCCGATTTTCGATGAGAATGAAGACACACAAGATATTTTTCAGAAGATCATGTATCTGGCACGTCCTGAGCATATCCGCGAGGTGTGGGTACAAGGGGAAAAGGTTCATACGCGTTAAGAAAGATAGAGGTTGTTCAAAAAGCAATTCATCCTAACATTCGAGGTGTCCAGCGGAGTGAATACACAAGCAGACAAGCAAAATGACGAGCAAACGAAGTCACAGCATTTAACGGTACCTCCCGACGGCAAAATATCATTCGGGAAATCCGCCATTCTCGGTTTACAGCATGTCGTCGCGATGGACGTCTATGTCGTTCCTTTCCTGATTGCCATGTTAATCGGCTTAGCGCCCAATCAGTCCAGCGCATTGATTCAATCCACGTTTATTGCGGCAGGGCTTGCCACGATCGTGCAAACGTATTTCTGTATGAAGCTGCCGATGGCGCAGGGCCCATCCTATGTTCCACTCGGCGCGATTGTCGCCATATATGCCGCCAGCGGCGGTGGAGAGATGGGTTGGAGTTCCGTGCTGGGCGCGAGCTTGATTGGCGCGATCCTCGTCATTATTTTGGGATATACGGGAGTTTTCAATAAAATCGTTAAATCCTTCATCCCGCCCATTGTCGGGGGCACGATCATCTTCATTGTCGGTCTGTCGTTATTGCCTGTTGCGATTCGAGACAATATCTACGGCGCCACGGACGCCACCATCAATCAGAATGTGCTGCTGGCCCTGATCTCAGCGGCTGCACTCATCCTGTTCGTCATCCTGGGTTCTCTGTTCCGAACAAGAGGCGCGATATTCCGCGTTACGTCCGTGATGGTCGCATTAATTATCGGATGTATCTCCGCCAACTTTATGGGTGTGCTGGATTTCAGCGCTGTTGCAAACGCCAAGTGGTTCAGCATGCCGCAGATTCCGTTTAAGGATTTTGGCTTTTCGTTCGACTTCTCGGCGATCATCACCATGGTCATCATTTACCTCGTACTGCTGGCGGAAACAACGGGTACATGGTTTGCCATCAGTAACGTCATCGATAAACCGTTAACGGATAAGAACATTAACCGAGGGGTGATTGGCGAAGGGATCAGCTGCCTGATTGCTTCAGGACTCGGCTCCACGCCGGTTACCGGCTATTCCACGAATGCAGGCATTATCTCCATCACGGGTGTGGCCAGTCGCCGGGTCTTCCTGGCGGTAGGCGGATGGTTTGTCCTCTTCGGCTGTTCCGGCAAATTGGCCGCGCTGATCTCCTCGATCCCAACCGCGGTCATCGGCGGCGTATTCGCCATCGTCTGCGGCATCATCTCGATTAACGGGATCCAGGTCATGAAGAACGTGAAAATCGGGGAAAAAGAAATGTACATTATTGCTATTCCGATGATTTTGACGTTAGCGTTAGTGCTCATTCCTAAAGATTTCTTGTACACACTGCCTACGTTCGTGCAGTATTTACTCGGATCACCGATTCTGGCTGCTTCGCTTGCAGCGATCTTGTTGAATAAATTGCTGCCTAGTGCGAAGTAAGTTGTAGAGCGAGGCAGGGCACTTTTTGACGGAGCCCTACATTTGAAATAATAGAATTCATGAAAAACGCTATGCTTCTCGTAAGCTTCTTACGATAAGCACAGCGTTTTTTCTATTTTGAGAGTATGATTTTAACTTTGCTAGATACCTCGACTGTAACTATATTGATGTTTTCGTTTTTTGCGTTTGTACTTGCTCAGCGTATATTTCACCCCACTCTCTCATCTGGATAATGATGTTGGACAATGTCTGGCCAAATTGTGTTAAGGAATATTCTACTTTTGGAGGAATGACATTATACACTTCTCTATGAATAATCCCATCATTTTCAAGCTCTCTCAATTGTAAAGTCAACATCCGCTGAGAAATCCCTGGAACCAATCGTCTAAACTCATTAAATCTACGCGTATCGTTAAGTAAATGATAAATAATGACACCCTTCCATTTACCCCCAATTACATCTAACGTAACCTCTACGGGGCAAGCATGCTGAAGACCATCCGTACACTTTCCGTAACCACTTTTTCGATTGCGCATCATGACACACCTCTTTTTACAGTATACATAATGTTACTATACAACATTAATGTGCGTACTTATTTTTTATATTATTATCACCTATATTATAACTGTACTTATCATTTTGAAATGATCTTAAAATAAAGGAGAGATATCATATGGTGGAAATGAAAGCCGTAGGATTGTATAAATACCTTCCCATTCATCATTCAGAAAGTCTGATCGATATTACAATACCGAAGCCAAAAGCGGAAGGACGCGATATTTTAGTTAAAGTCAATGCAATCTCGATTAATCCGGTTGATGTGAAAGTAAGGGCGCCTAAAGATAAACAAGAGGAAACACCAAAGATTCTTGGATGGGACGCCTCAGGTATTGTAGAAGAAGTTGGGGAAGATTGTAAATTATTCAAACCAGGTGACCAGGTTTATTATGCAGGAAGTATTACTAGACCAGGAACATATAGCGAATATCATTTAGTAGATGAAAGAATCGTTGGTAAGAAACCTGAAACACTTAATGATGCACAAGCAGCTGCATTACCTTTAACCGCCATAACCGCTTGGGAAGGATTATTTGAACGATTAGGTATCGACTTGAACAATACACAAAAAAATAAAGAACGTTCTATTTTAATTATAGGTGGCGCAGGTGGAGTAGGTTCTATAGCTATTCAACTGGCAAAGTTAGCAGGATTAACGGTTATCTCAACAGCTTCCCGACAAGAATCAATAAATTGGTGCAAAAAACTTGGTTCGGACTATGTGATTAATCACTATAAACCTTTTGTTGAACAATTGGAAGAAATCAACTTGAAAGGTGTTGATTATATCTTTTGTTTAAATAATACGGATCAACACTGGGATCAAATTGCGGCTTCTATACTTCCACAAGGCAAAATTTGTTCGATTGTTGAAACAGCTGAGAAACAAGATTTAAATGTACTCAAGAGTAAAAGTGCTACCTTTGTTTGGGAATTTATGTTTACGAGAGCCATGTTTCAAACAGAAGACATGCAAGAACAACATCAATTACTTTCTGCCTTATCAGAATTTATCGATCAAAAAAGAATAGTAACGACCCTAACCGACGTACTTAGACCGATTAATGCTGAAAATCTAAAAAAAGCCCATGGAATGGTTGAATCCGGGAAAATGGTTGGGAAAGTTGTTATCGAACATTTCGAATAATTCATTTACACGGATCAAAATCATAAAAGTCCAAAAAAAGCAGTCCAAAACTGGATTCCAGTTTTGCCTGCTTTTTTTGATTCAACGATTGTTCATATTAGCGTAATTGTGTCTACTGAACCTATGATTGCACTCACTTCTTCTTGTTTCTCATGGCGGCGAGCAGCTTCACCTTCCCGTTGGCTCCTTCCACGAAGCGCCGATAGTCGGGGGATTCCACCGGAACGATCGCGATTTGCCCCTTCGCATTGAAATGAATCCCCCACCCGTATTTCTTCGGGAGCATCGATGCTCTCAAGCATGGTTGCGGCTTCCTAAAAAACTCGTCTCGAATCTGGCTCCCTCTCTCGGCTAACTCCGTCTCCGGAATGTTTTTGTGCCGGATATGCACTTCGTACAAGAGCTCCTCCTGGGTATAGGCGTACGGATTATTCGTGATTAACTCAAACTCGATGCCCGGCTTGGTTTTTCCATCTTTCTTGTCCGGCGGCTGCGTTCCAGTCTCAACAGGGCAATCTGCAGCAACGGTAATAAATGTATCGTAGTAATTCCAATCCATTATCGTTCCTCCTAAACAATATATAGCACGCTCATAACACATCGACTTATTTAAAACTAATTATAACCCTCTATCCCTGACAGAATCGGTCAGTCATTATCGCCGTCTTTTCTTATTCCCCCCATTAAAAAAATGCTTGAACCTCTACCCGCGTCACCTTTTAAGATATGATTCAGACTTCTTATACGAAAGGTGACGAGAATGAAATTAACCACAAGAAAAGAAAAAATGACGGTACAAATCATGCTTGGGACTTCTCTGGTTCTAGGGTTGCCCCAGTGGTTTAAGTATACGTTTTTAATGATTGAAACCTTCATCATATTGTATGCTATGTTTTGCATCGCTCTTCAGAAACCTTATCATTATCCGGCAATACCTTACATCAAAAATAAAGAGATCCATCGAAATGAGGCGCTAAAATGTTAGATCAAATGATGACTATCGGACAATTATCGAACCACACTGGCGAATCGGTCAGAACGTTAAGATACTACGACAAAATCGGCTTGTTAACACCCAGCGATTACAAGGATGGCGGACACCGGCTGTACAGTAGGGATGACTTGGTACGTCTCCAACAGATTCAGGCATTGAAATTCATAGGTTTTTCGCTGAAGGATATTGCGAACATATTGCAGTATGCCCATATCGAACAAGAGCAGATCAAAAGCACGATACAATTCAAAAGAAAACAGCTCACTGCGGAGCTAGAAAGAATACAGGATATGATCGACCAATTAAATCATATGGATATGATCATTTCAAATGAAAACTCAGTGGATATCAGATCCTTTTGCTTTATTATGCACTCCATCCTTTGGGAAGAAGAGAATCTGGATGAAAACAAACGGAACCTGTATAAAATCTATAACTTTCGAGATCCAGAGCGATTCAAGCTCGACCAAGAGTACTATAGCTTATTCTCAAGAATTAGACACTTAGTCATGTCCAAGACAAGTCCTGAATCTGAAGAAGCGCTAGAATGTATGAGGAGATTGATGTTTCTCCATAAACAAACACTAATCAAGATGGCAAAGCTTCAAGAAGATGCTCCCGAGGCTGAAACATTCAATATATTGGATCCATTTACCGATGAGGAAAAAGTCTTCATCAAGGATGCCATGCGCATGATGTCGGAGTCGGAGTAATACATCCATATCATCATTAAGGTGGGAATACATTGATACAAGATATTTTGCAAAAAGTAGAGCATATTCCAGTTCTTTATCAATTTATAGCTGTGTTCGCAATCTCGTTTATCCCTTTCCTCGAGGCTCATGTAGCGGTGCCTGTGGGAGTGCTGCTGAAGCTCCCGTTCATTCCAATTGCTGTTCTGGCCATCTTGGGCAACTGGCTTTCGGTCTTGACCGTAATCATTTCCTCTTCATGGATCAAATCCAGATTTTTCAATGATAGAAGCGATAGTTTTGTTTATCGACGTTTTCAAAAAGGTAAAGTGTATTTCAATCGATATGGCGTTCCTGGCATTTCCCTATTAGGGCCGATCATTGGGGCTAACCATATAGGCGCATTAATTTGCACGATGGCCAATGCGGATAAGAAAAATATCATCATTTGGCAGACCATTAGTATTATCTTGTGGGCGGTAGGGTCTGGGCTGCTTATTCATTTTGGGAGAGAGTACTTGCTTAGATAGATGATTCATCGTTATATCTTGAGGAGCATTTGAAGACAAATTAATGAAAAAGCGGCTACTAAGATGTCAGAAATAAATCTTGGTCGGCCGCTATTTTTATTAAACTTCGTTTCCAGTTAGCTTATGACATACTTGGTTAGTAGATTGCGAATTGCCTTCTAAGCGGTATAACGCGTGTGGTATACTTAGCACAAAAAATTAGAGCGTGACAAGGGAGTTCGTATGAACCATCACAGGATAATAGAACAAGCATTGATTCATATTGAGGAAAATTTAGAAACACCTTTATCCGTGTCATCCGTTGCGCTTACTTTCAATATGTCTAAATATTATTTTCATAGGCTTTTTTCTGCCATGATGGGCTGTTCCTTAAATCAGTACATCCTATCTAGAAGATTGAATGCCGCTTTATCACTCATTTATAACAACAACTTGTCATTAACCGATATTGCTTACCAGTTAGCCTTTGGTACGCAGGCCTCATTCACCCGGGCATTCAAACAACATTACGGCGTAGCTCCAAGTTCGCTAAGAGCAGGGTTTAAACCAATCACTCCGACTCCAATACCTACTGTAGTTAAAAGACCATTTAAAAATATTCATGGTGATATCGTCACGGACTTCACACTGACAGAGTTCAAAGAGACCCGAATCAGCGGGATTGCCTTTGAAGTAGACCTAGCCACCGATGATTACAAGCAGAAGATTCACTCCCATTCAACAATGCTGCTGAATCATATTGATGAGAACATAAATGGTTCTTGTTTTGTCATTTATTCAAACTGTCAACCCAATTCAACCCGGTTCAAAGTGCTGTTCGGAATCCCAAGTGACATTCAAATTCATAAACCCTTTTATTTCACGATTGATGTACCGACTATTTTTTGTGCGAGGTTCAACTATTTTGGTGACCTGCTTGATATTGGAGAAGTGCTCAAAACAGACTATGCAAGATTCTTAAAGATTTCCAAGCAAGAGTCCGATCAATCGGATATTGAACTTATCCAAGTTTTTAATGACGTCCACAATCTGGATTCAGCCTACCATATCTATGCCCCCATCAAGAAACTTCCTGACGATCTGGACATTTAATGTTGCACATCTCTAATTCGATGCTTACTTACGTTCCGACCAAATAATATATCCGATCCATATCAGAGCAACGCCCATCGGTATCGCCAATGCCCGATCAAACGGATGGGGAATAATTGCAGCGGCAAAGGTCACTACAGCAGCGAAAGCCAGCAGAATTGCTGCTGGGCGGGGGAAGACTCTGGCACGTAATGCGGCGATGCCTAGCAGGAGACCTCCTAGCATATACAATACGCCCGCGAGCGGTGCTAATATTGGGAAGATCCCCAGATGAACCTCGCTGACTGTTCCTCCAAAGAGCCCAACCATTCCTACCACAAACTTATCAGCATCACTTGTCAACAACGGCAAAACGAATGCTTCGATGAAACTAAAGATTAATGAGATTAACCAGAACAGATTGAATAAAAGGAAACCGATCAAGCCAAGCCACCCCGCTTCTTTCGCTTGGCGTACATAGAATCCCGTAATTCCGATCAGGTTAAAGAACGACATAGCCATAGTCAGGCATGCCACCACTACCCAAGAGTTTGTGTGCACAGAAGAGATATCATCTGTCGGATGGATAAATTGAATGACGATATATAGAATCCCCGCTATTATTGCCATGAATCCTGACCACCGGTTGAGAACATGTGCCGTTATTATTGATTTACTTACCTCTGTATTGAGCTCTATATTCACGTTGATTCCTCCACTTCTAGATATTAATCACATGATCGCCACATCTTTCTCGACATGACAGGTTTTCGACTCTAACCATCCAACGAGGATATTTTGAAATTTCTTTGCTACAGCCCCTTCCTTAATCTGTTTGTCGAATATAACTTAACAAATATAGCCTCCCCTTACTTTTCAGATCTTGCTGTAATTAGTGAAGAAATCGTAAGGAACCCTATAACGAAAAAAAGCACCTCTCTCGAGATGCAAACGAATCTACAATATATTTCCCCCGTTCAATCTATTGGACCATAACCATATCAACCATTCGCAGTTACTTTGTGGTACTCGCTCCATCAACCTGTCACTGTGCTGACAAATTCGTTCGAAATGCAGGCAAGTTGGTTACTTTCCCCATCTCGCTCAGCAGCTTCTCCATACTTGCTCGCTGAAAGGACGCCAGATATACGGCCAACAGTTCATCCGTCTCTTCTTCGGATACGTCGAGTTCAAATACGATCAACACATCGTCCTTTACGTAAATTTTCCATGCGTTCAGCTCCGCCCCCTCATCGATCTCATGCTCCCGCTCCAAACCCATACATCTACGGTAGTCGGATAAGTCCCACAAGCTCTCATCAAAAATGGCCCAATACGGCAGCCGATCCTCAACTCCTAACTGAACGAGTGCCTTGCCAGCGAGAAAACGTTGAAGCGATCGATTTTCCAGCTGCCAGTCGGGAAAGTTCCACGCACACAAATAGACCGTTGGATCTTCCTCCTCCAGATCCTGAATACGGATCCCGCAATAGATCACGGACTCCTCTACTTGATAGAAGACCAGAAACGCCTTGTCTGTCGTAAAAAAAGTATCATCCGGAATGAACACGTCCTGCAGCTGGAGCGGTTCATATTGGTTATTGCACCCTTGGGTGATATACGGGGATCGTCCCAAAACCATATAATAATCCCGCAATTCTGTCGGCAACGAAAAGCCCAGGCTTTGTTCTTTAGCCTGAATGCCCGCTTCCGAAATGCCGTGGGCCTCTTTATGATGCTCTCCCAATATACGGAGAAGTGTTTCTATATTTGCTTCCATTAATTGCGTGAACCTCCTCGTGATGCGTCTGGGTATCATCTACTTCTCTAAATATACTGCAGATTTGAGGTTGTGCCCAGGAATAGAACGTCATTTCGGGCCTATTACAAATGGTACCGAGCCCCGCTTTAGTAGCTCAAGCTCTTTCCACTTTCATAGCGTGAATACGTTCGAAATTCCGGTTGACGAAACCAAAATCGGGAAGTATAATCGAATCCATATTAAACTCATAGGAATTATTAATCATTAAGATACCGACCATTCAAATGGAGGTCACAGCTTCAGCAGGATATTCTGCTGGCGTTGTGGCCTTTTATTGTTGATCATCCTATTTTTGAAAGCTAGGTGAAGTTGAAGTGATGAGAAAGTTTCTTTCCAATCCATTGATCGGAAAATGTTTGCCTTGGGTTCTCCCCATCTTACTAATCGTTCTGTGGTCCATCTTATCCAATCTTGATGTGATATCGAGGAAAATCCTCCCCCTGCCTCAAGACGTTTTATTTTCTTTCAGGGAGTTGCTGTTGTCAGGAGAATTAATCGATCATATCTCGATCAGCTTTCAAAGAGCGTTCATTGGTTTCTTAATCGGCGGGGGGATCGGTCTTGTACTTGGCTTTATGAACGGCTTATCCTCCATCGCTGAAAAATTGTTAGATACCACGATTCAAATGGTACGCAATGTTCCTCATCTGGCGATGATTCCGCTAGTCGTTCTATGGTTTGGCATTGGCGAGGAGTCGAAAATATTTTTGGTCGCGATCGGCGTGTTATTCCCGGTCTACATCAATACCCTGCACGGCATCCGCTCCGTGGACAACGGGTTGATTGAAATGGGGAACGTATACGGGCTGCGCTCCGCTTCGCTCTTTTGGAGAGTCGTTCTGCCTGGCGCACTGCCTTCCATTCTAGTCGGACTACGCTACGCCTTAGGCATCATGTGGTTGACCCTAATCGTATCCGAAACGATCGCTACGAATTCGGGCATCGGCTTTCTGGCGATGAATGCAAGAGAATACATGCAAACCGATATCATTCTGCTGACCATTTTGCTGTATGCCTTATTTGGAAAGCTGGCCGATTCCATCGCTAAGCTCTTAGAGAAGCGGTTCTTACAATGGAACCCGAACTATCAAAAGTAAGCACTGAAAGGATGTGTCGACCCTGAATTCCTCAACCCATGGTGTACATCTTCGTACAGCAAGATTACAGAAAAGCTTTGGTGAACAACCTGTACTTCAAGGCATTGAGCTGGACGTGAAGCCAGGAGAGTTCATTGCCATCATCGGGCGAAGCGGCTGCGGGAAAAGCACGCTATTGCGCGTGATCGCCGGATTGGAACCATCCACGTCAGGAGACATATGGATCAATGACCATCCGGTTCAGCAAGTACATCCCGAAACTCGGATGATGTTTCAAGATGCGAGGCTGCTGCCTTGGAATAAGGTCATCGATAATGTAGCGATCGGACTTCGAAAAGAAGACCGTCATAAAGCCGAAGCCGCTTTAGAGCAGGTTGGGCTGAGTGCGCGGGCCAATGAATGGCCGTCCGTGCTGTCCGGCGGCCAGAAACAACGAGTCGCCTTAGCAAGAGCGCTCGCCAGCCAGCCAAAATTATTGCTGCTCGATGAACCTTTAGGAGCGCTCGATGCATTGACCCGCATTGAAATGCAGCAATTAATCGAATCGCTGTGGCAGCAGCAGCAATTCACGACCGTCTTGATTACACACGATGTCGAAGAGGCTGTCGTTTTGGCCGACCGCGTGGTGCTCATTGAAGAAGGCCGTATCGCGATGGATCGAGCCGTCCCTTTCCCGCGCCCCCGTCAACGGGGAAATGCCGAAGTGGCAGCATTCATCGATCACATCCTGAAACGGGTCATGGGCATAACCGAAACGGCAAGCCGACATGAAGCAGAAGATCTCCCCTATCCCTTAAAGAAAGGGTCATAGGTTTCTAACACCATCCCGCTTGGGAGGGGATTGCCAAAACACCATTTCTTGAAGGAGGTGGATCACAAGCGAGCGTATGACCGGACGTGAAACCGAAAAAAGAAAGGAGCCCTGAAGCATGCCTAACATCGATAACCCGCAAGAAATCGTTAAGGAAATCAGGATTACACGCTGCCCGGTTCCGACAGCAGCCAGTTTGGCCCTTGACCTCGGACTTCTTCAACAGGAGCTTGAAAAGTCCGGATGTACGGCGGCGGAACTAACAAGAAACGCCAATCACGCTTTGCCTCATGCGCATTTTAATCACACCTTGCCTTTCCTGGTGCGAGAAGGAGGGAACATTCCGGCTTTATGGGCGCGCTCCACCGGGAGCGATACGCGGCTGATCGGACTAAGCTGGGTCGATGAATATCAAGCCATCATTACCCTCCCTGACTCGGATATTCAGGAGCCTGGCGATTTGCGTGGAAAACGAATCGGGATTCCTCGTCATCGTTATTTAGAGATTGATTTTCGAGCGGCCCAAGCGCTTCGCGGTTTTCATAATGCGCTCTCGCTGGCGAATCTTACGCTGGATGATGTCAACATCGTTCATCTTGAGGCGGTTCATGAAGGAAGAAGGGATTCATGGAATACCGAAATCGAGGCGCTGCAGCGGCGCGAGATCGATGCCGTTTTTGTCAAAGGAGCTACCGGGCTTGAGGCCGCTCGTACGGCCGCCCTAAAGGAAGTGATCGAGCTCGGGTTCCATCCGGATCCGCTGGTGCGAGTCAACAATGGCGTGCCCCGAACCGTGACGGTCGATACGGCACTGACGGAGCAGGAACATGTTGTAGAACAGATTCTCACTTCTCTGCTTCGCGCCGCGGATTGGTCCAAAGATCATCCCGATGATTTCATTCGGATCGTTACGAAGGAAACCGGCGCTTCATCCGAATATGTAGCATCCGCTTATCGCAATATTTCGCTTCGACCGGCACTACGCGAAGACTATTTAACAGCGCTTGATGCCCAGAGCAGGTTCCTGTTCGAGCATGGTTTCCTCCCGAATCCCGTAAACGTATGGGACTGGATTCTTCCAGAACCGTTAGCCGCGGCTGAATATAACATTGCCAAAGGAGTGTCCCTCACATGACTCAAAGTAAAGCAGACGTAACCATCGGCGTTCATCCCAATAATCATTCGTTATTCGTATTGCGCCGCTTAGGCTTTTTAGAAGAGATTCTTAAAGACCATAACGCATCCGTTGCCTGGGTCGACTACAACGATGGAGCGAAGACGCCACTGCGTATTGCTTCCGGAGAGATCGACTTTGGAGGTACAGGGTCTACGCCGCCGTTAACCGCGCAGGCTTCGGATATCGATATTGTGTACGTTGCGGTATCTAATCCTCGTACAGCTAGCGGAGCATTGGTCGTTCGCAAAGCAACGCCGGTGCAATCCGTTGCAGATTTGAAAGGGTTGCGCATTGCGCTTTCCGAAGGGTCATGGCATACGAGTTTTCTGGCAACCGCGCTAGATAAAGAAGGCCTTCTTTATGATGATGTCGCTCGAGTTGATATAGGCAATGATGGGGCGAATGCATTGCTGGCCGGGAAAGTGGAGGCTTGGGTCGGCAACGATCCGCAGCTGACGGAGCTGCATAACGAAGGACTCATTCGTACGCTGGTGCCGCTTGAATCCCATATCTCTCATCGTTCCGTATGGTTTGCCAGCCGAGATTTTGCGACGAATCGGCCGCAATTGCTCAAGGCCGTTGTCGAAGCTCTGCAGCAGGCCGATGGTTGGATTCAGGAAAATACGCGCGAAGCGGCAGAGCTGTTTGCCCGGGACCTGCCCCATTGGCCTTCCGTGGATTCATGGGAAGCCGCGCTTCAGCGGAGACCTTGGGGGCTGCAGCCGATTACCGAAGAATTTATAACTGAACAGCAGCGGGTTGCAGATCTGTTAGCACGACAGCATATTTTGCCCAAAGAAATAGTCGTTTCAGAGGCGGTTTTACCTGTCCCCGTAGAAATTGGAGGGGAGTAGCATGGCTGTACACAAAGAGAACGTTGAAGTGTATTGGTATTTAACGGCACCGGATGGCCGAAGTCCTTGGTCAACGGAGGGGGCGCGCAAAATCGATTTGCCTTACCTAAGGCAGATTGCCTCGGCTGTAGACCAATTAGGGTTTACCGGCGCATTGCTGGCAACGGGTCCGCATGATACGTGGGTGCTTGGATCATCCCTCATCTCCAGCACGAACAACATGCGTTTTCTGATCGCTGTTCATCCACCGTTGATTTCACCCGTGCTGGCCGCGAAAATGGCGCAAACCTTCGATGATTTTTCCGGAGGACGCGTATTATTAAACATCGTGAACGGAAACACGGCGCAAATGCGCGCCTATGGTTCAACGCTTGGGCATGATGAACGTTATGCCTACACGGATGAATGGATTCAGGTGTGGAAACAAGCGGTGGCCGGGGAAAACCTGGATTACCATGGCAAATATATTACCGCCGAAGGCAAAGCCTTACAGCTCTCCCCCACGCAGAAACCAACGCCGCCCCTGTGGTTCGGCGGATCGTCGCAAGCGGCTCATCTCACGGCAGCCAAGCATATCGATACGTATCTGAGCTGGGGAGAAACGCCACCGCAAGTCGCAGAGAAAATTCAAGATCTTCAAGCTTTAGCTGCAGAGCAAGGGCGTACGATGCGGTATGGCATCCGACTGTATCTGATCGTTCGCGATACGGACGAAGAAGCTTGGCAAGAAGCGGATCGGCTGCTCAAGACGATGGATCCGCAGACCGTGGAGCATATGCAAACCATTCTTCGAAACAGCGATTCGGTGGGGCAGCAGCGCATGCTTCGCAATCACAACGGTCAGATCCCGAAAGACGCGCGGGAGCTCGAGATTTATCCGGATTTGTGGGCCGGGATGAGTCTGGTACGACCAGGTCCGGGCACAACGATCGTAGGCAGTCCGGCAACCGTTCTGGCACGCATAAGAGAGTATCAGGATGCGGGCATTTCAACGTTTATTTTCTCCGGTGTTCCATTGCTTGAAGAAGCTTACCGTGTAGGAGAATACATACTGCCCCATCTATGCGTGAACCGTCAGGCCGCAACCATACAGAAGCAAGAAGAACAGGAGAAGGTTTTCACTTGGGCTCATCAAATCCACTAAATGATCCGGCAAAAAGGGAAGTGTCCTATGCGAAAAATAAGCTTACATTTACTTTTAGCAATTCTGTTAGTGACGTTAGCGGCTTGTGGTAAGGCCGGTCAAGCGAAACAAGCCAATGCTGAGGATGAGGCCGTGCCCATTCGTCTTGGCATACTGCGCAGTGCCCAGCCATTAAGTTTATCCGATGAAGGCGGTCCCCTCTATAAAAGGCTGGAAGCAGCCGGAGCGAAAGTTGAAAAAACCGGCGGTTTCGCCGCCATGTCGCCGGCGATCGAGGCGTTAAACGCCGGTTCGATCGATATCACCATCGGCTCGATTACGGCAGCCATTAGCGCCCTTGTCGGAGGCTCCTCGGAATTCACCATTTTTACGAAGCAGCAAGGCGATCTGCATAATCAAGGCATTGTGGCCAAGCCGGAAGCGGGCATTAAGGGTCCTTCCGACCTTCGGGGTAAAAAGATAGCTGTAAACCGCGGAGGCACGGGCGAATACCTACTATATAAAGCGCTGGAGAAAGGCGGACTCGATGCAAGCGAAGTCGAGATCGTCTATCTTCCGCCAACGGAAGCGGGACCTGCCTTTGAAAGCAGGCAAGTCGACGCTTGGGCGACATGGGGTTCGTTTACGGCCGTGGCGCTCGTCGACTTCGGTGCAGAGCTGGTCATTTCCGCAGGCGACATCGAATCCGAGAACGATACGGTGTATATTGTGCGAAACGGCTTCCTGAAGGAGCATCCTGAGCTCGTCCATGAAGTGTTCGAAGGCTTGAATGAAGAGTCCGCGCTTCTATCCGACGACGTCGATCACACCGTCCAATTAATTCAGGACATCCAAGGCGTCTCCGAACCCGTCGCGCGTCAGCAGCTGGAAGGCTCTTTATACCCGTTTGACCCGATTGATGACACCGTCCGCCAACGTTGGCAAGAGGTGGCCGATTATATGTTTGAAAAAGGGATTATTCCGAATGAAGTGGATGTCCTATCCAATACGGTGGATGTGAGGACGTTGAAGTGAGGCCGCTTGAGGCAAGCTGAGAGGAGCGGTGAGCGTCAGACATTGTTCGGTAAAAATTCCAGTATCCAACCATTTGAGGACACTAGGTCTGTTTAGGACTTGGTGTCCTTTTTTTGTTTTTACGATTGGCCTAGCAATGAACCAAAACAAAAAGAAATAAGGCGCTTATCCAACTCTAATAAATCATTTGTTCTATCCATGACGATACCACTCTAAAATGAGTTGGGGAAAGCAGTTTCGGTTCACCGATTCTAGCAGCTTCACTTGCAGCGATTTTGTTGAATAAATTGCTGCCAAGTGCAAAGTATTTGTAGAGCGATGTAATTGAAGCCTTATGTAAGTTTAACAGGGCTGCCTTCAAATAGACTACGTTCATCGTAGACTTTGGGGGCAGTCTTTTATATATGTGTATTTTGGATTAGCTGATATTAGGCGGTAGTCATAAACAGTATTCGATTTTTCAAGTACGTATTTCCTCAGTTAAGTAATCCATATCCCCCCCTGCAGTAGCTCAGTTTACTTTCCAAAATTAAGAGACCTTCATTTATCGAGAAGAGAAATATATTGTAATTTAATAGAAGATTTTTGTATTTGCAAATAAGATATGTGTTTTATTTCATTGATCATATTGTATTTAATGATAAAATATAGCAACTTTTGTTCTTCTTTTGGGAAATGGTTGTAAATATGGGATTTCATCTCTCTTTATTAAGTAGGAATGTTCTCTTCAAAAAAGGAAGGGGGTCTTATTTTGAAAAAGAAAGAGGAAATAAATCGTCGGTTTATCACGTATATGGCCAATCTTATTTACTACAACTCTATTAATTACGACAAAAAGAGACGAATGAAGGAAAACCGATTTCCTCTGATGCTAGACAACAACGAAAATCAAGATTCAGCATTATTTACAGTTTACGATTCAGAATCTGTACCACCAAATTTAAAAGATCACATTACAGATCATCTACTTCATCAAGCATATGAATCCCTCCCAGCACAACAACAAATGATTCTATCTTACGCTTACGTACAAAAACTAACTGACAAGGAAATAGCCCGGAGATTGGGAGTATCCCAACAGAATATCTCGAAACACCGATTAAAAGCGCTAGCTAAATTGCGCCGGTTAATTACGCAAGGGTGAGGAACGATGTCGGAGGTTGATTTCGTTACTGATTTGATATTGAAGAATGAAATTAAAAAAACGTAAAGAAGTGATTTTATGATGGCCGAATTGTTAGTACAGGCTCAGCAACTTCATGACCAAGATGCAACACTACATATTCTGGAATCTTTCACACCAAAGATAAAAGCCTCCTTGTTACAAGTTCCTCCCGATCATCGAGAAGATTTAAAACAAGAACTCTATGTAAAAATGATCGAGGTTATACAAACTTTTGATATTAGTGAATTGATATAAAATTCGAGAGTGGTTGTAAAATCAGATGCTCATTTCACTTTATATAGTGAGACGCCGGTGATCTACAAAAACTTTATGGAGGTAACAATTTATGGCGATTGGTGACAAACTAACTTCGAGAGACCAGCTTTACGGACGTGACAGTGTCGATTTGTTGGCAAGAACACTGTATGGTGAAACGGAAAATGACTCAGATTCACGTGTAGGTGTTGCTTACGTCATTATGAACCGTAAAAATTATACGGGGAAACCTTTTGGTAACCTAAATACGATCGAAGCAGTTGTGCTCCAACAAGGTGCTTTTAGTTGTTTTTGGGATCATAACTTAGCTAAATGTCTTGCGCCAGACACAAGCAGTGCCATATGGAGAAACTGTGTTAACGTTGCTCAAAACCTAAGCAGCTTTAGGAACCCTATTAACGATAAACGTTATTACACAGTAGCCAAGCTCTTTAATTCACTCTCTTATACTTCTGGAGGGAAACTCTGGTATAAAATGCCTGGTGCCAGAGTAGATGTGGTAGAGGTTACTTCGAAAATACAAGTTGGTGACCACATGTTCTTCAACATCGTCGAGCCTTAAGTAAAAAAAGGAGCTGGTGGTTGCCAGCTTCTTTTTTTACTTTTCAGAATCAAATTCTATTTTCTCAGCTTTAAATTCGTTGCTTGTACTATCGTAGCTATAAGTGATTATAACGGAACCGACAAATTCTATTTGTTTAACATTCCCAGCAACAGTGGCAACAATTTTTTGATTCTCTATTGAATAAATATTTATAGCCCCAAAAATAAGCTTATCGGAATAGTTATCATCTTGTGTAGGATAAGTTGTTTTATATTCTTTACCTTGAATGTTAACTGTTATGTCCAGCGCATCCGCTTTTTGAATTACTTTAGAATCCACTTCTTCTTTAGCAACATCCAACGCATTAGGTACTTTAATTTCGGACAAGTCTTCCGCATGAAGTACATGAATGTCATAAGTATTAAACTCTGTCCCTCGACCGGTCTGGATCAGGATTACAGCTTCTTCCTTACCGTCACCCGTTAGATCAGTATAGAGTAGCTGTGGTTTAGTTCCTGTATCTACGATGTTCCAATCGAATTCTTTCTGTTTCCCGTTAATATCAACCCTAACCCCTTGAACTTCACCGTCTGTTTCGTTGACAGCATAAAGTTTTACGTTCTTATTTTCCGAAGCTGTAATCAGTTTTTCTTTTTCATTAGTGTTTTGTACCGGCTGCGTTGTTACCTGTTTACTGGGAGACTCACCCGTCAACCCTTGATTAGCACTACCACTATCATCTGAACCACACCCCGAAAGCAAAACAGCACTCACCAACATAAATACACCAATTTCTTTTTTCAATCTCCTTGTGCCCCTTTCATCGTACCTAGCAGAAATTATATCAAAGCAAATAAGAAGAGGAATTACATAATAATAACAATATTTAATAATAAAGTTAAATTTATGTTAACAAACCTCTATCATCACTTCAAGTAATACGGCCATTTGAACAGATCATTCCAAGGCAAGGGCGAATTCATATTCTATTTTGAGAAATGGTTGTGAAAATGGGGCTTCATCTCTCTTTATTAGGCAGGCGTGATCTCTTCAGATCATATTACCGATCATTTACTTTATTAAGCTTATGAATCCTTCCCAACCAACAACAACTGATTCTATCTTACGCTTAAATGCAAAAACTAAATAAATTTCGGAGTATCCCAACAGAATCTCTCGAAACACCACTTAAAAGTACTAGCTAATTTAAGTCGGTTAATAACGAAAGGGTGAGGAATGATGTCGGAGGTTGATTTTGCTACTTTTATAGCTAATTTAGGGTTTCCCATTGCAATTACTTCGTATCTACTTATTCGTTTTGAAAAAAAAATATCTGATTTAAGCGAGGCTATTAATGGATTGAAGAATGAAATACAAAAAAACGTGAAGAAGTGATTTTAGTAAAACTCAGCAACATGACGATCAGAATGCATCATTACAAATTCTAGAATCTTTCACTTCAAAGATAAAAGCCTCCCTGTCACAGGTCCCATCCAATCATCGAGAAAATCTAAAACAAGAACTCTATGTAAAAATGATCGAGGTTATGCAAACTCTTGATATTAGTGAATTGAAATAAAATTCGAGAACGGTTGTAAAATCAGATGTTCATTTCTCTTTATATAGTAGAACGCCAACTATAAAAGCGTTCAATAAAAAACTCAAGGAGGTCATTTAAAATGGCTTGTGCAGCAAACATTAGTAATACTGTCAATGGATCGATCACTTACAATGAAACACGTTACGATATTCTTGCATTAGCTAAATGGGTATCTTATCAAAGTTGGAGGAAAAGCGGTGGACTTAACGGAATGCCCGTTGCAATGATCATAACACAATGGGGATTCGAGCATGGATGGGGAACAGCTGGACTCGCAGATATTCAAGCGACACTTAATTTCGCCTTCCAACGTTCAGCTTGCGGATACAGTGGAACTTATGATAATTCCAGACCATCTGGACGTAATTTGATTTTTTCTACTCTTCGAGATGGAATTTCTGCTTACGCCAAACTGATGATAGAAGGTTATATCCACGTTCGCTATGCTTACTCTAGAGCTGGAGGTAACGCACCTGGCATTCGTGCTGCTGTAAAAGCTCTACAAGATGGTTATGATCCGAATTACACTGGACCAGCCTCTGGTTTCTGTCATACTCAAGTATTTGCTCTTAACAGCTATGCAACAAGACGAATTTGGGCAGAACATCCTTACCCTGGCATGGACACAACGATTACTAACAGCAATAATACATGTCTGAATAGTCTAATGTACATCCAAAAAACAGATCCTAATGTATACGGACTTCCGAATTTGTATTAATTATCTTATTGAAAATGCACTATCAAGGTTGATAGTGCATTTCCAATCAATCTATTCTGATACGAACTGCTTCTTGGAAATATCCAATGAGTAGACTATTTTTTCAATAGCTTGTTCATCGTTCTCTCCTTCAGTATTTCTAGTAGACACAACCAACTTGCCATCTTCATTATGTGGGAAGGTATCAATTGCATAATTAACAGTTTCTCGGTCGTTATTTCCTGTTTTGAATGTTAATGGAAAAACGTGTCCATTCTCTTTATCTATACCAAATGCATATGAGTTATATCCTCTAGAAGCGGTATATTCCGGAGTAAGAAGATAAATATCAACTTTATCAAAACTGATCTTCTCAAAAGAAACGGTTTTATCGGTTTTCTGTACAAATATGAAATCATTTAATTCCTTAATCACTTTTTCGGAACCATCATGTTTAAATATTACATTATAATTTCCTCTAAAAGTGAAGTCGCCTTCTGCTCCAAAAACGCTAGGCACCTCAATGTGTCCAATTTCCTCCTTGCCGTTGGATACAACCTGGAGTTCTCCATGCTCAGTACTCACTCGAGCTCGGACAGCTTGGTTCTCCGCAATGGAATCCAGTTTAATACTGTATCCATTATCGGGAAATTGAGAGGTTAATTCTTTATTATTAGTCCCCTGGCTCTGAGTATTCGGAGTCGGAGTGTCTCGAGATACTGAGGGCTGCTCATTTCCACAAGCAGTCAGCAAGGTACCACACAAAATAACGGCATTTAACATCAAGATAGGCTTCTTAATAATTTTATTTCCCTTCTTTCGATTCATTGTTGAATTTAATATAGATCAGTATACATGATTCACAAACCAAAAAGTTGATAATATGTCATTTTATATTTAAAAAATAGTAACGAATGGAATTAATCAATCTATATGGTATATGGGGGCGATAAAAGTGGTTTGTCGAGATCATTTGATCAAAAGCATCCAAGCTGTACATGTAGCAGTCAGAGCATATTCTAAATGTATATCTAGCGATGAAACAAATGATACTGATAAGCAAGAGCAAGAAGTGTTCCAACGGTTTGGTTTAGAATTGTCTACACAACTAGCCACTCTCCGCAGGATGTACATTGATAAATTCAACATCGATCCTATAACCGGAAGACCACAGGAAATATTGATACCTTGTAATTGTAGTAAAGTCGAATAGAATCTCAAAAATTTTCGTTCTACCTATCGCTGCTTGTCACGCTGGTCGGATTGGTCGTAACAATTGTCTTAGCATTCCGTCCTCACCTTCACCCGTCCCTAAGTATCGTCCTAGCTTGCATTATGCCATAAATTCCATTAACTTATTTTTGATAGCTTCATTTATTAAACATGATCATACATGCAGTTGAAGGAGGATTGGGAAAGGCATGATTCACAAAAAGAACAGATATGTCATAGCCATCTTCATGGCCTTCGCTGCCCTTTTGACCGGCTGCAGCACGTCCGTCAAACAAACCGTCCCGCAGAACACGGACCCTGAATCGATATTAAGCGTAATCTATGATGTGGAAGGGATCAAATCCGCTGGATCCGTGAACACGGAACCCTTGACCGAAATCTCTGAGATCGAAGAAAATATCAGCATCCGCTACCAATACGCTTTCTTGGTGAAAGATGCCGTCAACCAGAATAATCAAGCCGTTCCGGATCGACTGTATGTCGTTTCTGCGGTTGAGAATACGAGGAAGGATCGGGAAATCAGCGTCCAGTACATCGACGGCTCCATCAATGGGGTAATAGCCGAGCGCAATCCGCCGCACCTTCCCATTACCGTAAACATATGCCCGGATGATTCCAAATCTCCTTGCGGGGCTGATGGTTCGAAGACTTATCAAGCGGATGCGTTTGTTTTTTCGTTGGACCAATTCCCCGCATTTCGTTCGCATGACAATGTTGTTGATATTAGTGTTAAGTATGCATTAGGTAAGAATAAAAAAGAGCTTCGCGAGCAATTTCTAAGTGATTCGGGGTTGCAGGATACTGACAAGGCGATCGTTTCCCTGAAGCTGCCGGACACATTCGTGAAATAACAAGAAACGTTATCGTTAGCAGTTGGCGGAACATCAATTCATGCAGCAAAGAGAGCTAACAATCAAAGCTGCGAAATACCGCGGCTTTTCGATATGTATGAGGCATATTCTGTCCGGTGGAGTAGAACGACCTATTTTATTGATTCTGTCATTCCTTACACCTCTGAGTTTCATCAGAAGTGTTGGTCACTCTTAACTGTTAAAATAGTCACTTACGATTTTATCTAGTTTTTCATTCCCCTTTTAACCTGATAAATGACATATTTATGATTCCATTGCTGCACGGTAACAAATGATTCTTCATTTCCCTTTTCAAAAAAATAATTAGAGCCTTCTTGCTCGACATAGCTCCATCCTTTACTGTTCAGTCGCTCTTTTAGAAGCCCAACGGAACGATCCTCTCTTGCCAGATAATGCCCCACTTTATCCATTGGAACTATTAATTTCTCCGTAGTACTCAACGTGTACATGAGCTTTAAGTTATGGAATCCGATATTATTGATATAGGCACCTACAACATAACGACAAGAAAAACGATGCCAATAAAACCGGATGCTATGATCTTCCAGGGTCTCTTCAAAGTCATTCGCCACCTTATTGGATATGGGTTATTTCACACTATTTTTTTACTGCACCACTCAGAGTTATAGGGCATTTGGCTTAATTTTAATATATCAGCAGCAGAATAATACCAATCGGCATCATCAAACCATAAGTAATCCTCACTATTTTCCTTAAAGTACTCTATTACAAATCTAAAAATAAATTCATACTCATGATTAATATTGTCAATATCTGCTGCCCAGAAATAATTTTTGTCTTCAGTCAGCTATAACTTTATCATAAGCATTTTTAGACGGGGTAACATCGAATACCTCTGTATCTGGATTCCATGTAGAACGATTTCTCACAGGCACTACTGTGGCAATATCCTCAATACCTGACAGTTGCGATTGATTTAAGAAATTTGAAGAAACGACCATAACCGAAACAGGTCAATTACGGTTGTATAGACTATGATCAACCTGTTTGAGGTAAAGGAATAGCGATATTCAGATTATAAAACTAAAAGCATTTGATGTGCGTACAAATAAAATGGCGAAACCTTTGAACGGGTGTAACATGGGTTACACTGTTGGTTGAATGATGACATCGTTCGTCATCTACCGCCAACAATGAAAAAAACCTTGAAAGGCACGTAGCCTATCAAGATTTCATAATAAGAGGTGCAGTGCCTAAGCGGGGTTCTAACTCTTGTGCTTTTCGACAAATTGATTTATGCCAGCAAATACTATATCTTTAATTACCTCTGTATAGTTATTGTATCCGCCCTCTTTTTCAATGATTATGTCTAACATATTTTTTAATTTGCCATCTATCATAATCGTTATTCCTTCGACTTGTTCACCAGTTTTTTCATTCTCGAACTTTTCAGACAGTATGGTTATTTTATTATCACTCATTTCTTCCCTCCATTATTCTCAAAAATTCAAAGTTCTCTTTTATCGACATTTACATATAATGAGATAAGGACTATAAATGTATTTGATTCAGTGAGAAGATTTTAATTTAAGTAACTCTGCTAGCATTTTCCTATCCAGAAACCATAAATCTTTCGTAGAAACATACCACGGAACTCGACAGGCCAGGGGAAACTATGGATTCATTTATTTACCCAATAAAAACCAATGCATCTCCTCGTTGAAAAGCCGTAGGAAGCTTAGTTTCAAGAAGTTCAATTCTAGATAGCATCTGTTTTTGCACATCATCCTGTAAGTTTTTTCGTGCCCAGTCTTTAAGTAAACTAAGTTCATGTATCAAACAAACAGCATCTTCTTTTGTGACATCTATTCCATACCTAATACCCACAATCCACTCCATATTTATTGACTCAATTGCAGGTATCCAGTATGTTTCAAAGAAATTTTGTGTAGCTATTGGAATACTGAAATGTTGTTCAAATTCGTTTTGTGGTGCTAGAATTATTGCTGAAACGGCCAGAATTAACTCCCTCCTTTTCCAAATTCAGCAGTAAAAGTATAGTCTAGGAATTACAAAAAAACAGGTCAATCATGGTAGCATCTGACTATAATAACCTGTTTGATGTAACGGAATAGTGATATTTAGGTTGTAAAATCTGATTGAACATTACTACCCATCTCACTCGGCACTGGTAGCCAGTCCTCTTAGCCACTTACTTCACATTTTTCTCTTTAATATGAGCTTCTTCTATACCTTTAATATTTTTTTCTAACCTTCCTGATGTTCCGTTTTCGCTAAATCAATCGCCACGGCTAGTTTAATTTGAAATACTTTACTCAACTGTTTTTGGAAATCCTTCAGGTTGTAAGTGTCAATTAAAGGAACTTCCGATTGATTGACTCTACTAATTTCAACTTTAGCGATTTTATCAGTGTCAACCAAAATAGTGTATATATCCTCGCCTTGTTCAGGTGTCCAATTCAAAATATACGCACTTTTTAATTCTCCAAAAGTATCTTTTAACACATTCATTATTAATTCGACTTTTCCGTCTTTAGCCAAAACCAAATTCGAACCCTCTAGTTCCTTTCTGAATTCTTGTTCTTGTTTACTTCCTTTGAGTTTCATTTTATCACTCCCGGTGTAGCAGTAACTAGATTTCCATGCTTATCGGTTAATACAGTCATAATATTTGTTGGAGAACCACTAAACTTGTCAATTCCTATGTTAAAGTCTAAAGTAACTTCCCTCACATATCTAGCTTGAAGAGGGTAATATAGGGCAAAAGAAAAACCTTGACTGAGTGACGAGCACTCGATCAAGGTTATACTAATTACTCTACGGTTACATTATCACTTCTAAATGTCATTATTTTTATATCTTCTTCACCTTCAAAGACGATTTTTATGTCTTTCGACGTTGAAGAAGAATCCACATCCGTACAACTGATCTCCAAGATTGAATCGGAATCTACCGTATCATTTGTTGAATCTAAATGATACCTTTGTACATTTTCAAAAGTAACCTTAATTAATTTCATTTCATCTTCCTCGGGGCTGTAATTTTTTTGTCTCCAATTACAGAGATCGATATCGAGAACCAGTTTCTCGCCGTTAATACTAATATTTTCTAATAGGCTGTCATGTAGATCGTATTCTTCAATAAAAGTAGCTATTTTCATACTTACTCACCGTCCTTTATTACAATATGAGAAGCTTTCGAACCTTTCCCCACAGGATTTCCGTCAATATCAAAATAATAATCGACTTTTTTATCGGTATAATTCGGATTGTGGATATGGTAATGGTCTACCGCTTCAAATCCTGTTGCACCTTTCTTTCCTGGATCATAACTAATTTTTACACCTGTTTCAGGATTATAATATTCCCGAGACATGGTATTCTCGGCTTTCCTTGGATCAGTTACATCCTGCCAGCCTTCGTTGAGCAATTGATCTGGTGTCTTTGTTCGTATGTCGTTGATCATGCTGCCCATGGCTTTACCCGTACCCTCATCCCCCGACTTATTACCATCGCCGCCACGATCGCCGCTATCATCACCGGCACCACTACCGCTACCACTACCACTACCACTACCACTACCACTACCATTACCGCCACCAAGATCATCATGCTTTTTATTCAGCGGACCTCTACCCCTAATTCCAGCACGGTTGAGGATAGCCTCTCCAAGGATCAAAGCCGCCCCCTGTCCCAAATATTTGGACCAGCCGCCTGCTGAATCGACTTCTGCCTTCACGTCTTCGGCAATTTTTTCGCGATACTCATCGCTAAAAAGCATTCTGCCGGCCCATATCCCCGTGTTCCAAATATCCTCGACCGTCCCGATGGTTGCATTATAGAGCATCTCTTTCCCGGTTCCAAGCGGATCTTCGTACAAGGATATCGCCGTATCCATTAACGAGTTCCCTAACTGGGCGGCTCCGATCTTTACGCCCTCCCATAGTTCCCCTGCTTCTTGCTTCACGGTGTCCCATGCCTTCCCGGCTTCCTGCTGCACCGAATTCCAGGCTTCCTCCGCTTTTCTCCCGGCATCCTCTACGGCACTATGGCCTGCGGGTCCCCTCATCATAGGGAATGCTCCCAGCACATGCCCAGCAACTTGGATCGGTTGTCCCCGCTCATCTGCTGACTTAAATCGTTGGGCAATCCCTCTCAGCTCCAAGCTTGTCCGATGGATATGCTCCGTGGTCTGCGTCATCTCCCGATGCGCCTGCTGAAAATCCGCGTAAAAACGGGATCTCGTCGTACCTTCCCACCCAGACTCCAGCATATGGATGTTCTGGTTCAGCATGTGTATCATTGCTTCCAGCTGTTCATGCGCCCTGGAGCATTGCTCTGCAACGCGCAGCAACATCTCCGGTGTGACCAAAATTCTACTCATAACAACCTCTCCATCTTGCTTCCGGGATTGAACCCGATCTCCGATCATAGTTAACTTAAATATTTTACTCCACTTGAATTATATGGAAAAGGTTCTCGAGACCTTGCTATTTTACTTTAAAACTAGGATCTTTTCCTCAGTTAGATGCGGGACTTTATTACGAGCAGGATTCGAATAACATGACCATTATTATAGAAGTTGTAGGATGAAGGGAGTCACGGAACATAACATACCGAAAAAAAAGGGGTGGGAATAGATGGATTAATTTATCTTTAATTATTCTCAGCCTGCTTGCTTGCAATGAATATCTGTTTAGAAAAAAAATTTGTACTTGTCCTTAGGTCCTATATTTTAAAACGGAGTGGTATGATTGGTAAGGCAATTCTAGCAGGCTGGATATTTGGAGAAGGAGCTCATCCGTTCTCTTGATCAGATTCACTGCAAAGGCTTAGTTTCTTGCAGAAGTGCAGTTTTCCATAATTTCATTTAATGCATGATGAAGAGAGAACACGGGAGCGCTTAATCTATCGTTATACTTCTGCAATTCGATTAGAGCATATTGTTTTAACTCTTGAATAACCGGATCATCTAGTTGATCGGCTATATCTGGGTGGAAAGTGATTAAATGCCTGGAATCATCTACTTCTAGGATAGTGGACAAGGCTTTTAAAGGTGTCTTAAGTAAGGATATCGTCTGAGAAAGCTCTTCCCATGTCGCTCCATGTACAAAATCGCCAATGCCCGGATAACCTCCAGCATATCTGCAAGTTCTTCCAACGACTCCTTTGAATTTGGAGCGGTAAAATACTCCTCCGACTCTTCTTTGAGCTTTATGATCAATTCTTTCTTATACTCTTCCTTATCTAAGACCCGTGTGCGAAATTCTTTGCCTGTAGATTCAATGACTTGGGGAATCAGATCCCGAACTAGCTTATTGTAAACCGGCATAGATTCTCATCCTTTACATCGCTAATTATGTATTCATATTTGTATCATATCAAAGAATCGCTCGAACAAAGACTACTATTTTCCTGAAAACAGAAATACGACGAATACAATTTTGTTTAAAAATCTGCTCCCCACCCTCTCCTACACCCCCAACAAAAAAAGACCCCGAATTCCAACCTTAGGTTGAAATTCAAGGCCCTTCCCCCTACGAATAGATCACGCGATTATGCTGATCTGCGATACCCGATTTTCGATAAAAATACGTATTGATGACATCGCACCACTCCTTTGCACTCTCTAGTTGTTCCAGCAAGCGCTGTTTAACATGCAGGAAGCGTTGCTGATCAAGCTTATGCTCCAAGGCATCCCAGCGTGCGAGCCACTGCTCCACCTGCTCGACTCCTGCAAAATGAGTGTCATAAATATGCTGAATGACCGTCTTGCCGGACTTTAACACATGGGTATAAGAAACATGGTGGAAAAATAGCAGCAATTCATCCGGGCAAGTCTCTAATCGCTCATACATCGACGCATGGGCGCCAACATATTGGCCGGCGTACCCCGTTCCCGTGGCCTGCGTCCTGTCAACGCCGATCCCGTCGCGGTCCGCGAAATGATACGTTCCCCATTTGGAGTATTCATATCCGTCCACGTCTGGGCCGTAGTGAACATGCGGCACGACCATCCAGCCCACGCCAAGCGGAGAGGTATAATTCTCGTAGACCGGCCACGATTCCATCAGAATGTCCATCACGGTCCTCGTCACATCCGGATCGGGTCCAAAGGTCATCCGGCTCCACTCTTCGGCGATTTCCTCCGCCGTCAGCTCCGGATTCCACAGCAAGCGGCCATAGCCGTAAAGGTTGGACTGGGCAAGGTAGTGACCGGTCCAGTTGAAGTCATCACCAATATTGGACACGGCTGTTATGCCGCTGTGCTGATACGGATACACCCGTCCGGCTACAATATCTTTCACCTTGCTGCCCTTTCCTTGGCACAGCGTGTCGAATTCCAGCACCTCTTTCCATTGCGGAATTAAATAACATACATGCCTTTGCTGTCCCGTATACTCCTGCGTAATCTGGAATTCTAGCAACTGATTCGTTCGTTCCATCGCTCCAAACAATGGCGATACCGGCTCTCTGACCTGAAAATCCATCGGACCGTTCTTGATCTGCAGGATCACATTGTCCTTGAATTTGCCGTCCAGCGGTTTGAAATGATCATATGCGGCGCGGGCGCGGTCCGTCTGGCGATCCCGCCAATCCTGATGGCAATCGTACACGAAGCATCTCCATAAGACGAGTCCGCCGTAAGGCTCCAGCGCTTCTGCCAGCATATTGGCTCCATCCGCATGATGGCGTCCATAGGTAAACGGGCCGGGACGGTTCTCCGAGTCGGCCTTGACCAGAAATCCGCCAAAGTCAGGAATGGTTCGGTAAATATCGGCCGCTTTCTGTTTCCACCAATTCTGAACGGCCGGTTCTAACGGATCCGCTGTGGATGTATCCCCAAGCTCGATCGGTGCAGCAAAGTTCACGCTGAGGTAGAGGCTGATGCCGTAATCGCGGAACACATCCGCTACGCGTGCCACATCCGGTAGCAATTGAGGCGTGATCAGCTTCGTCTCGGTCTTATGCACATTCACATTATTGATCGTGATTCCGTTAATCCCAACAGAGGCCAGCATTCTGGCGTAAGCCCGGACACGAGTCAGATCGGAGACGAGTGTATGGTCCTTATAAAATATCGATCGGCCCGCATATCCGCGCTCAATGGTTCCGTCCATATTGTCCCACTGATTCACCATGCGAAGCCGGTACTTCGGATGTTCGATCATATCAAGCGCTTCGTTCGCTTGGCCCGTCTGCAGGAGACGCATAAAATGAAAGACCCCGTACAGAAGTCCCCTGTCCGATCCTCCTGCAATGAATATGTAATCCTGGTCTCCTCTTACGATGCGGCGTATGATGTAACCTTCATCTCCCACAAGACCGGCTTCCTCGGCTTCCGGCGAGCCGTCAAGCAAAGCTCTCTCTATGCTCCCCAGCGTCCCTGCGACCAAGCAGCGGCCGGCATCCATCTTTTCGCGAAGTAAGGGCTGCACACCTGTCAGTAGAGCAATGCCTGTGGTCAACTCCTGAATCGCTGTACGAAATACTTGCGAAGAAACCGCCTGCGCGGTCACGATCTTGCCCAAATAGCTTTCCAGCGGCTTAATTGCCGCAGCATGCTTCAGCGAGCTCCCATCAACCTGCAACCATGCCGGGTCATAACTGCTGTTCATAATGCCTCCTCATGATCATTTCACGAGCTCCGTCGGGTTCATGCCCGTGAATTTTTTAAATACCGTGCTGAAATACGGAATGTTTTTATATCCGACCTGTTCTGCCACTTGGTACACCAATGCATTTTTCTCCATCAGCAGCTCCCGGGCCTTCTCGACCCGTACTCTGGTCAAATAATTGTTGAACGTTTCTCCCGTCAAATTCTTAAAAATCATCGACAAGTAGTTTCTCGAAATATATACCTTATCCGCCAGTCCCCCAAGCGTGAGATCCTCGGCATAGTGCTCGTGAATGTACTCGATCATAAAGTCGACTGCCTGGCGATGCTTTCCGTTCCCGCCCCATTCGCGACTGCCGAACACGAGCCCGATCTTGGTGATCAGCCATTCCGCAAGCTCGGATGGACGCTGCAGTTTCGCCATTTCGCGCGTAATGCTGTCATTCGGGAAGAAATCGTCAACGACGGTCCCCGTCTCATAGAAAGCGAAGGCGATAATTCCCCATAGCTCCCCTGCCAGCATACTGACGTATGGTTTGGTGATGCCCCCTTGCTGTTCCAATCGCTTCATATAGTCCCTGATGATCGTCTGTGCTTGATGTTCTTGCGAGGTTCGAATCGAACCGGCCAGCTCCAGGTAAAGCTTAACAGGGCGCACGGGAGGCTTGGCCTCCGCATTGCCCGGCTCCTGTGCACAGTAGAAATACAGCTCATACTCCGGAACCGCCGGCTGCGTATTCACATCGATCGCACGAAAGGCTTCTTCTGTCGAGATACCGATTTCCCTTATACTGCTCTTGCGATCACCGATGCCGATTCGGAGCTTCAGCTTCAAGTAGTTCTGCACACAGTCGATTAATCGGACACCCAGCTGCTCCAGCTGCTGCCGCACTCGCTCGGCAGACTCCATTCGACCATGATGAATAATGACCACGGAGCGGTTGGTGTGGAGATCCGTATGGTCGAAGCGGGGGAATGCCGCCTGGGTAATTTCGCACACCATATTGCTGATTGCAAATCGAAGGAGGCTCCAGTCCGGCAAGCTTAGATTAGCTGCCCGTTGATCGGAGATCAGCTCGATGCCAATGACCGTATGATCGAAATCGGTCCAATACCGATAAGGCTCGGGGATTTCCGTTTGGAGACCTGAATGTTGCAGTGCACCTGCTGCGGCCGATTTGACCCACTCCTTCTCCACGAAGGGCTCGTAAAGCTGCAGCTTCTGGAGCAGTTCATCCTGCTTCATGCGCAGCTCTTCCTGCTCCTCCAAATCGGATATGGCTTCATTTAAAACAGACTTCAGCGTCGGAAGGCTGATCGGCTTGGATAAGTAATCGCTCACGTTCAGGCGCAAGGCTTGACGGGCATACTCGAAGTCCGAGTAACCGCTCAGAATGATCACTTTTCCTGAATAGCCGGTGTTCTTCCGCAGCTGCTCGATCATATCCAGACCATTCATGACAGGCATATATAAATCGGTAATCACGATGTCGGGGCTGGCCAATTCAATCATTTCAAGCCCTTCTTCCCCGTTCAAAGCTTCTCCCGCCCACTCTGCATTCAGTTCATCCCAAGGGATGGCTTTTCGGATTCCCTGCAGCACGGCGCGGTCGTCATCAACGATTCCTATCTTCCACATCTGAAGATCCTCCTTCTTATTTGCAAAAAGGCAATGCCTCACATTAAAGGTAATACGCCATGCCCGATAGGCTATGAAACCGCTCAGGCATGACGTAAACCGGGAGTAGACCGGAACATATAAGCTGAATTATTAATTTGGATGCGGGGGGCAAGTACGAAAATGTTCCTACGATCGCTGTTGCTCCCGGATTTTTGGATTTTATATTAAGTGGTAAAAATCCGGTCACAAAGGCGACCACTTCCGTTTCTTCGGAATCATTTTACTCCCTTGCTAGCATCCATCTAGTTCTCATCTCATTTTATATGATCTATTCATATTCCTGCGAGGCCTTCTTCAACGATTCATAGGCCTTCTCCGGTGTTGTTCTGCCGAAGCTCAGCTCATCCCGGACGAGCGGGAAGTCTTTGTCGATGAAGTTCACCCAGCCTTCCGGCCCTGTCGTAAATATCTGTCCGTCCGGCGTCGTTGCGTCAATCAGTTTCATCCCAACCTTTTCGCCCTCCGGAAGATTCGGAATCAGCGACTCGGCGATCTTGGCATTGGCAGGCACGCCTCGAGCAGTTCCAAGGATAGCCCCTGCCTCCGGATCATTGATGAACCAGTCGATGAACTTTGCCGCTTCTTCCTTGTGCTTGGAATTAGGCGAAAGACTGAAGTACATGGACGGCTTCAGCCAGCCTCCCGCTTCCTCGGCCCGCGGCATCGTAACCAGATCGTACGCCCCTTCCTTCATGCTGTCCCATGTGGTGTAGTTATTGGAGAAGGAGTAGCGGAATAAGATTTTGCCGTTGACCAGCAGGTCTGCCGTCGGATCCATTTCCTTGTCGGATGCGTTCAAATCGGCTGGAGGTATAAGTCCGTCCTTGCGCAGCTGTTCAAACTTCTTGGTCCATTCCAGGAAAGTCGCTTCATCAATATTGAATTTGCCGTCTTCCGTAATCAAAGGACCTTTACCCTTGGCATAGTGATAAGCGCTGAACATAAAGTAGTTACCGGCATAATCCAGCGTGAAATATTGGCCTTCCGCCAGTTTAGGCTTTACCTCTTCCGCCAATGCGAAGAAATCATCCCATGTCCAGCCGTCTGTCGGCATCGTTGCGCCCAGCTTCTCAAGAGCCGCCTTGTCGTAGATCATCCCAAAAGCAACCGATCCCAACGGCACGCCGTATTGCTTGCCGTCTCTCTGCCCGATTGGCAGCAGGCTCGGCGTCAATTCATCCAGTTTAACCTTGGTGTCGAGCTCTTCGAGCTGGTTGCGGGATGTCCAGTCCGAAACCCAGCCCGGGTCCATTTGGAAAATATCCGGCTCGTTATGCGCCGCTGCCTGAGTGGAGAGTTTATCCAGGTAACCGTCCATCCCGGAATATTCGGGCTCGAAGGTAACGTGCGGATTTTTCTGCGTATAGGTCTCCAATGCCTTCAATGTAGCTTCGTGACGCGGCTGCGAACCCCACCACATAATCCGCAGCTTGACATTTTCCGCCGCCGAACCGCTCTCGGCCTGTGTATTGTTCTTGGTTGAGGTTGTGCTTTCCGTGCTTGAGTTGGTGCTTCCGTTACCGCCGCATGCCGCCACCAGCAAGGAGAACACCATCCATAACGCGACAATATGCAATCGCTTCCATTTGTTCATGCCGACTTCCCCCTAAAAACAATATATTGTGGTCAATATGTATCCTATCAATTCCAGGATGACAGGAGTATAAGAGAGATGCACAATTTATTATAAAATCGTCTGATTATGTTTTACCGCTGTGCTTCCTCAAGCCTTGGAAAGGCGATCGATACAACCACTCCTCCATTCTCTCCATCCTTAACGAGGATCTCATAATCATCGTTGAAGAACGCCGAGAACCGCTCTCTCACATTCCGGATCCCGTAACCTCCTTTGCGGCGATGGCTCCCTTTGTTCTGAGGAGCAAGCCCGCTTCCGTCGTCGATAATCGTCATTCGGATCCGGCTGCCCTCTTCCTCAGCCTTAATTTGAATTCGGCCAGTTTGCCTTGAATTAAATCCATGAATGATTGAATTTTCGACGAAAGGCTGGAGCGTCATTTTGGGAATGAATAAGTTGCGGATTTCCTGGGAGGCATGCACCTCGTATTCCAGACCGTCTTCCCACCGGATCTGCTGGATTTCCAAATAGCATGCGACGTGAGTCAACTCTTCTTCAATCGTAATAAAGCTTTCTCCATGCGATAATCCGATGCGGAACATGCGGCCCATCAGCTCCAGAATGCGACTCATCTTCTCCTGTCCCTCCGCAATCGCCATCCAGTTCAGCTGGTCCAAGGTGTTATATAGAAAATGCGGATTAATATTGGCTTGGAGCGCTTCGATTTCCGCCTTCCGCTGCTGCTCGTAACGCTGCGCAAGGGATGCGTACAAAGCCTGGATTCTCTCATTCAGTCTGCGAAACCCTGCAAACAGAATGCCGAATTCATTCGTGTAATCACCGGCCAGCTCAGCTTGTCTCCCACCGACATCGTAATTCTTCATCGCTCTCACTAACTGGGCGATCGGCTTCAACAATTGCCTGCTTAACCATAGCGTTAACAAGAAAGCCAGCAATAGGGCTCCGATGCCGATGGTAATAATGGCTCCAGCCAGCTTGATGCTGCCTGACGTAATTCTCTCCCATGGGGTAATCTCCACCAGCATCCAGTTGGAGTCGGCGACTTTGGAATAGACGACCAGAGACTCGACGCCATGCTGTGTATGCAGCCGTGACACACCGGATTGGTCCGTGAACCGCAAATCCTGCTCCTGTAATCCGGCATCCCTCATTGATTTCCCGACGCTCAGCAGCTCCCTGCCGTTCAGATCCAGCAGCATCCGGTTGGAATCTTTGGAATATCCCTCGAGAATCCCGCGGATCCAATCCGCTTTCACATGCACGACAAGAATACCCAAGTACCGGGAGTTGTTGTACACCTTGCGGGAAAAGCTCAGCACAGGCACGTTCCCATTATAGGTCGTTAAATCATGCTCCTCTGACCAGGAAAAGTCATTGTTCTGCAGCAAAGGATACCATGGCTTTGTCGCAGCCTCCGTTAATCCATGGAACTGAATATAGCTCTGCCGATCCCCCCACTCCGGCTGTTCCATGTATAAATCGATGGCTTGAATTTGCGGAATCGAATAGGTGAGATGAGCCAGCGCTTCCTGTATGCCCTTGGACCTCCGGTAGTGGTTGAACTCATCTTCTTTTCCCGACAGAAACGTAAGTAAATCGTTGTCCCTGGACGTTGTCAGCGATATCTGCTCGATCGAAGTCAGGCGACCCGTAATTTCGTTGTTCAGCTCCTCGAGCAGTCTTTTTTGATAATACGACGTGTTTTCAGCCAATTCCCGCGAAGTCATGACATAACTGGTCCATACCGTGATCGCCAGCACAATCGTGATCAGTCCTGCAAAGCAAATAATAAACAGGGAATCGATCCGGTATTTTTTGAAGGGATTGATCATAATTCTCATCCTCCATGCTTTACATTCCTATCAGAAAAAAACATTGAAGCTGTGCGGCGTACCGCTGCCTCAATGTTTCCTCATTTTATAATATATCGGTAGGGCTAGCTACTACCCTTTTAGTCCTGTGGTAGCCACACCCTCCACAAAGTATTTCTGGGCAAAGATAAACAGCAATGTAGCCGGTAGAATGGATACGAGCGACATTGCGAGCAATTGTCCCCATTCCGCGCCGCCTTGCGAATCGTTAATCATCCGTAAAGCCAAGCCTACCGTATATTTGTCGACGGAATTAATGTACAGGAGATGACCAAGGAAATCATCCCAGTTCCATAGGAAGCAGAAGATAATGACCGTCACGATAGAAGGCTTCATCAAGGGCATTACAATCCTCCAGTAAATCCCGAACCAGCTGCATCCGTCGATCTTGGCCGATTCATCCAGCTCCCGCGGGATCCCGCGTATGAATTGAACGAGCAGGAAGACGAAGAAGGTTCCTCCCGCCCCTCCCGCTAATGCATGGGGCACGATAAACGGCAGGTAGGTGTTGACCCAACCAAATTGGTGGAACATCGCATACTGCGGAATGATGAGCACTTGGCCCGGCAGCATCAGGGTGAGCATGAGCAGGGAAAACCAGAAGCCTCGAAGCGGAAAGTCCAGTCTTGCAAATCCGAAGGCAACAAGCGTACAGGAAATCACCGTTACAATGATCACCGCCGTAATTAAATAAAAGGTATTCAAATAGAAATCGGTAAAGGTGAATCCCGGAACAGAGTTCCATCCGTTGGTGTAATTGGACCACTGAGGCACGGACGGGAAGATGGACGGAGAACTGAGCTCCTGGTTCGTTTTCAGAGAAGCGCCAATCCACCAAACGACCGGATAAACCATAATCAAGCTGAACATAATGAGGACCGAATGGCGGATCACGGGGTTCCATTTGTGTCTGGTCATTTTCCTTTCCCTCCTTGGCTCTCGGATTCGTAGAATACCCAGTATTTCGACGTCAGGTTAATGATCACGGCGGCAGCCACAATCAATATCAGCATGATCCAGGCCAAGGAAGAGGAATAACCCAGCTGATAGCGGCTGAATGCCCGTTCATATAGGTATAACGCATATACATAGGTAGAGTTCATCGGCCCGCCGCCGGTGATGACGTAAGCAGGCGTAAACATCTGGAAGGAGTTAATGACCCCCATAATGAGATTGAAGAATAACGTGGGCGACAGCATAGGAAGTGTGATTTTGAAAAATTGCTTTAGCTTGCCCGCGCCATCCACCGCGGAGGCTTCATACAGATCATTCGGGATCTGCTTCAAGCCGGCAAGGAAAATAACCATCGATGAGCCGAATTGCCATACCGACAAACCAATCAGAGACCATAATGCGGTATCCGGGTTCGTGACCCAGCCCGTTCCGGGAATTCCGAAGAATCCAAGCACTTGGTTGAAGAAGCCGTCCACGCCGAAAATATTTTTCCATAGCAGGGAAACCGCGATGCTCGCCCCGATCAAGGAAGGGAAATAAATGGCCGTTCGATAGACGGATATCCCGCGCACGGCCTTTTTTAGCAGGAGCGCAACCATCAGCGCCGCAATTAGCTTCAGCGGCACCGAGGCGAGTACATAATAAAACGTGAGCTTGAGTGATTGAGCAAATTTGTCGTCCGCCGTAATGATGCGCTCGTAATTGTCCAAGCCGACCCACTCGATCGGCCTCATGAGGGTGTAATTTGTGAAGGAATAGTACAAGGACAACAGCATCGGATAGGCTGTCAACGCCAGAAATCCAATCAGCCAAGGGGAAATAAACAGATAACCTGCAAGGGGAGAGTCCCAGCGCTTGCGAAATGGCTTTTTGCGAACAGGTATTTCGGATGCTAAAGATGTTGCTCGTTCCATGAATTCACTCTCCTTTTCAGTACCTTAAGTATAGAAGGAGAGCCGCCGGGAACTACATGAGACAATTGCTCAAAATCATTCAATATTTTCAGAATGTGTCGTCAGAAACGAATACGACCAAGAACCCCACCGTGTCGAAGCGAGTAATTCAATTTTATCCTGCGGGGTTAATTCTCCGGGTGCACTTGAACTGGCATAATTTAACAAAAAAACGCACCTCCCTGTGGAGATGCGTTTTTCACTGAATCTCATATGCTGCAAACGGATGCACTATCAACTTGCCAGATTACTCCGGTATATTCCCGCCCACCACACGGTCGCCGGAATTGCCCGCCGGGTCGGTAACATTGTCATCCTCGCCGGCATGAATGATCAGCGAGCGCCCCAGCACCGAGTTCGGCTGGTTCTTTTCCAGCGTGCCATGCTGAATGATCATCTCCGCTTCCACGGTGCCGTCTGCGCCCACGACCAGGTTCGGCATGTCGCCGACATGGCTTCCTTGCGGATTCTCCAGGCCATGATGCTTGTGGGTCGGATTAAAATGCCCTCCGGCAGATTTAAAATCCGTTCCCTGAATCGCATTCTCATGCACATGGAACCCATGCTTGCCTGGAGTGAGGCCGGATGCGGTAATCTTCACCTTCACCCCGTCATGGATCTGCTCTAAAGTAGCGGAACCAACTGGCTCGCCCGCCGCATTGTACAGCTTGACTACAGGCTGCCCCAGGGATTCTTTCCTGGAAGCCTCGCCCCAGTACACTGGTTGGTTAACCGGATCCGAAACCATGCGAGCTGGCGCATCGATACTGTCGGTAGGCATCTTAGGATCCGCGGTCTCCGTCTCTTGTTCCGCAATTGGACCGTCAGCGGTGGCATTGTCCTTGCCGTTAACGAAGTGGCTTATTTTAGTCATCGTGTGTTGAATCGTATCTAAGGTGCCTTCTGGATTCGCAGACACTTTCCTGACCCTCTTCTCCCAACCACAGCTTGATGGCATGAATCGGAGATGGCTGGGCATAGACGACCATCACGTCGTAATCCGGGTCCGTTCGTTTGGCATCTTCCGGCTGCTTGCGAGCGGTACGGATCGCTTCCTCAAACGCTCTTACATCTTTCGCTTCCTTAAAGGACAACAGTGTATCCCCATTCATCTCGTCCCATGTCTCGAAATCCGAAATCCGTATTTCGGCAACCTGTTCGTCTAGAAGCTGCATCGTCTCCCAACCAGAGTCCTTATCGCAGCCTACCAATAGAGCCATCATGTAAAGCATCATGATCATGAATAAGCGCTTCATTACTGTCCTTCCTTATCTATGAAAAATATTATGGGATGATCCCATGCCGCTTCAGCTTGTCTATTAGCATGGTTCTGTACGTCTCTTGGTCATAAAGGGAGTTATTGATTAACTCCTTGTTCAGTCCGAGCTTGTCCAAGATCCTGTGCTCCAACTCGCGCCGGGCTTCCAATACTTGCAGAGTCCCTTCGACGCCTTCCAGGCCGTGATGTTTACCGTACCCCTGTCCAGTGTAGTAATGGGCGAACCCTGTGGACCATGCCTCCGGGCGTTCCCGGATAGCCTTGCAGAATGCGTATTCCAGGTCGTTCTGCTCAATGTAGAACAGGAGGGGATTTAGCGGAAGGACCGCTTTTTCCAGCCCCAGCACGTAGTCCGTCACTTGATCTTCCGGCGCATCATGCTTCACCATGCCGACGGTTACCGGATTCTGAATGAAACAGCACTCAAAAATCGCGACGGTGGGCTCATGCAGCGCCTGCTCGGCAAATGCCTCCCACCGATCGGTGATGAGCCACCGGTTGAGGTCCAGCGGGAGCTCGTAAATATCCTTCTTAGCCAACGAATGATAAAGGTCGTCCGGAAAAGAAGCGCCATATTCGTTCTTCAGCTTCTGGTAGGGCAGGAGGTTCCAGCTGCCTTTTTTGACAGCCCGTTCGATCCATATTTCTTTAAAAGGGTTTGCGACTTCCAGCAACTGCCCGAATTCCTCTTCCGTCAGACACGCGGTTCCCTCATAATCTGCCGGATGGTCGGTATCCCCCTCCATCACCAGCCGGGACTCAATGTTGTGCTCGGAAAGAATGGCATGAATCATACGGGACGTCGTCGACTTGCCGAATCCCGGCAGGCCCTCAACCATGATTAATTTCGTCTTCATTTCAAATCTCCTTCAAATCTCAAAAAATGTGTGCAGCTTCATGTTATTCTGTGGGAGCCTGTGAATATCCTTTTCTCTATACAAAAAGGCTGCGGCCGTTTTGCGCCGCAGCTCCCACTCATGAAGTCCCATTCTTATTTTCTTATCATCGGTTGTTGGACCATAGATCACTCACTTATGTGAATATACAACAGAACCTACTTGAATATCCTTTGCTGTTATATTCTTACCGACAGAAATACCTATGTTTTTTTTATTTGCCATCGAATTTGAAATCTGTATCGATCGAACTTCATGTATAGTTTCATGATCATCATGTTTTAAGATAATCCGATCCCCTATCATCGATTCAATCTCGGGATATGATAAGGAATCAAGTTCAGGATTAATACCTACTAAGATTGTTCCCTCTTCTTTATGATCAAATGCGAGACTAACCGTCATAATTTTATCCATCTATATTCACTCCTTATCTTTCATCAATGTATAATTTATCTTTTACGTCTCGCCACTTCAAACCTCCATGATGCAATCTAGTAATTGCGTCCCTTAGCAGAGTTATTCTTTCCGTCGATGTCAATTCAGGTGCAAACCTAGCCGCTCTAATACTAGCCTGAGCTTCGTCAAGAGCGAAATTCACTTTAAATGTGTCTGCATCCAGTCCGTATAGTTCAAATGCTCTTCCCGCTTGGTAAGCCTCATAGTGACCGACGATCTCATGGGCCACTGTAGCTCTGCCTGTTACTCGGGAATTCGCACTGAGGGTACCTATTCCCGTATGCTCCGCAGGTAGTACATCTGTATTTATGATAAACCGATCATACATCATTCCTGTGTTCCATTCATCATAAAATCCAGGCTTACTTATAAAAATATTTTCTTCCGGAAAGCCTAGGGATTTGGTGTAATTCATGAGTTCTTTCTGTTGAATCTCTGTTAATGGGATTTCATTTCTCAACCCATCCGAAGAGATTTGTCTTAATTCACTGGCTCCTTCGAATTTAATTGAGCCTTCCATTACAGTCTTAGGTTTTATGATTGCCTTAGTAGTTATTCCCCCACTTATTAGACCAGCTGTTCCAATAATGTTGGCCATATGTTCAGTCGACCAAGCATTCGTGGGAAATATGGCTTCTCTGATGGTACCATGTACACCAAAAGTCATACCATTTAAAAAATCGTTCGGAGAGTCAAACATATTATTTGCTCTCTCTACATAAGCTTGGTATGCCCCTTTTGGGATACCTGCAGAGGCAAAGTCTAGAAATGTCCAAAATGAATCAAACTTCTTCTCGTAACGCTCATCAAAGCCGGACTTGATATCGCTGCCTAGTTGTTTTAAGCTGTCTCCGGACTTCTCAAGAGCATTCCGCGTGTCTGGAGCGGGAGCTGCACAAGAGTTTGGAGGAGGTGGCAAACACCTTGAATCCATGGAGCCGCTTTGAGACTCATCTGCTAATCTAAACTTTTCAGCATGCTCATTTAATCGCTGTGAAATAGAACCAGTTAACAACACGAAATTTTCCATGTTCCTTTTAGCTGTTTGAAAATCATGATAAAAGCGATGTTTTGTAGTTCCTTCCCAATTCGCTACCATAAATGACATTTGCGATATCAAGTGAGCATTCATGTTTTCAATTACTAATTTGGCATTAAAAAATCGCTTGGATACCTCTTGTAGATGGTCTGGAGTAACTTTAATTGTGGTCATAGTTCCCCTCATCAATCGTTTAATTAATTTTTACTAATCACTTATTTCCAATATATGTAGTTACTCCTATTTAACCATAAAACTATTACCTAGGTCATTATTAGCTTTTCAAGGATATGTTAGCTAGAAAGAAAGCAATTTTTCTCTTCGACCTTTGAAATTAATAATAAGCAGATTCGCCATAAAAACATAGTTGAGCAAAACAAAAAACCGTAGACGTTACCATCTACGGCCTTTCCCAAATTCAACCTAACACTCTACTCCAAACTACTAAACTCATTCATACGTGCAAGTTTTACAAGATCAGACTTCGGCCATCCGATTTCTCTCGATTTCATTCTGCAATAATAACAAGAGCAATGAATCTTCCCCTTAGCAAACTCACCTGTAAACTTGGCATGCCAACCATGCTGTTTAGCAAGCCTGCTCTTACGCCGGATCACTCTCCGTCGATGATGACGGTAATACGAACGAGTACGATTGTTGCCTTTGCTTTTCATTCCATCACGCCCCTTGGGAAAAGGCCCAGCCTGCAAAGGAGCCAAGATGGTTATGTCATCCTCTACAGGCCGAGCGTGATGAAACTGCTAAGTTGCACGAACACCATGGATCACCTCAACGCGTAGTGATTTCAACCTGTATTACTTTCTTACCAACTCGCCATAATTTCCACATGCACCGTACAGAACATTCACCCATCAGGTCGTTACAATAAACCCTTCCGTTTCGTCCCCCATCAATTGCGGCCTTACATCCGCAAAGCCCTCACCCGGATTACGCAGAGCTTCCAAAACAACCTGCGCGTTATACCCGTCGTGGAAATCATAGATCTGGCCGGACTCTCCGTTCAAAATCTGAATGATTTGTTTCAGGATCGGCAGCGGGCTGACGACGTCGTCCACAGATACAGGCAGCAAATCGGTATTCTTGCCGCTTCGGTACAGGTTGCACCAGTTCTCCAATGCCAAGGTACCTTCTTCACCATGGACCACCAGGGAGACACGCTCCTCCCCTTCCCGTTGGTCGGTTCCCGACAGGCGAATCTCGATATCATTATGTAATCTCAGAACCGCCTGGACTCGGCTTTCGGACTGATTCGTATCCGACGGAAACTCGATCTCGCTCTTCACATGCGTAATCGGCCCGAACACCTGCTGGATCATCTGGATCCAGTGAATGCCAACCTCCAGCAGATATCCGCCCTGCTGCCTTGACGTGATCCAAGGATTCTGCTGCCAGGCCCTCGGCCACTGCGGAAACTCCAGGTACAGATCCATGTTTTGGATCCCGCCAATCGCTTGCTCCTCTAGCAATCCCCGCAGCTTCAAAACGGCCGGATCGAGCGGAAGCGAGAAATGAACCGCATGGAGCACATCGGCTTTCTCGGCCAGCTCCACCAGACTCCGGGCTTCGGTCAAGCTATTGGCCAGCGGCTTCTCGCAGAAGATATGAATGCCTTTCTCGAATGCGATCTGGGCCACATCGTAATGCAAGGACGGCGGAACCGCGATATACACCAGGTCAAGCGTCACCTCATCCAGCAGCTGGCGATAGTCGGTGTACAGCCTTGGACGAATCCCAGCTTCTGCGACTTCCCGGTGCAGACTGGATTCATCACTGTCGCAAATGGCGACCAATTCGATCTTCTCCGTATATTGGGGCAGTAAGCGGTGAATCATATGCCGGCCCATATGCCCTAAGCCGATGACGGCTATTTTTTGTTTCATCATCCTGTTCTCCTATTCCATTCGCGATTGAATTTTGCCATTGCATACACGTCCCCTAATATAGATCAAGGTGCTGCAGCCCGTACACTGAGATATACAGAACGTTACTGTTCCGTTATTTCTTTAGCTTAAAGCACACAACACTTTTTTTGTATGTTGGTAGTTGTTTAAATCATTTTTTTAAAACCTTTTTCATTTTCTTCTTCGCTCGTTGAACTCGTTTTTTACAAGCCTCCACAGAAATCCTCATCTCTTTAGCCGCCTCCAACATCGAGTACTTATCCAGAGCAATCTTTTTAAGTAATTTATAGTCCTCACTATTGGTTAAGTCAGAGTACATAAAATCAATATCGAGTACATCAAGATCCCCAGGGATCATGTTTTCATCTAACTTTAAGGAATTAATGAGGTACGCCCGACTGCGAGCTTTGTTTTTAATAACATACTTTAGCGTATTTAATAGCCAACCTTTCGGATTGGGGCTATATAAAAGATTGTCGGCTTTAGCACACGCAATTCTAAATGTGTCCTGAACGGCTTCTTCAGCCAGTGAACGGTCGCTCAACATGTTTTGTGCATATGAAAACAATAAAAAATACATTTCTAAATATAATGCTTTAATAACACGTCGTTGATCATCATTTAGAACCATCCTCTCACCACCTTCCCCGCATACCAATTCTCCAATTAAGGGATTATTTTATATAATTTCATAATATTTGGTATTTATGGTTTACTCGATAAGCGGGTTAAAAGGGGCAATTTAACAATTTCTTCAAAATTTGAAAAAAGGCTGGGGACATCAAGAAAAGCAGGATGGGGAATGAAGCGGTGGCGAAAGGAAAAAATGAAAGCAACCTAAGTCCGAACGAAACTGGACTCAGGTTGCTGAAGATGGTTTTAAATGACGGTTTACTTTACGGTAATCAGTTCAAAAAAGTTGCCTTCTCTTTATTTATGACTTGAGTCTAAATTATTTGCGTAGCGGCGCAGCGACTCCTTGAGGCGGGTTACTTCGTTATCAATATGACTATCGCTATCATAATACCAAGTAACAGTCTCAGTAGCAATAGATGTTTGCGGGTCATCTGCATTAGCTTCATCGGTCAGCGCGGAGCCGGTCCATAGAATCCCCACCAGAGCCAAACAAAAGAGTAAAATGCCCGCCTTCTTCCCTTTCGGGTCCATAATTAAAGATATCCGATTTTTCAAGTCTTTTTTCCCTCCATAAAAATTACTTGATAATCCTGTTTGGACCTTCGCTCCATTCCTGACGACAGCAATAATTGTTTCCCCGTATTGCATTCGCCGTTGATGATCTGCATTCTGTAAAACCAATGCATCACAGGAAATTTCACATTGTTTCGCAGCCGCTTTTGCCATAATATAGACAACCGGATTAAACCAATGAAACGCGGTTGCCATCAGAATCATGGCCTTATACCAGAGGTCGTGCCGTTTGTAATGAATCAACTCATGCTTTAGAATCAGTGACAATACATCGTCTGAGAGTTCCATAGGCGGAAGTAAAATGACAGGCCTGAAAAAGCCAACGAGCATTGGATTTGTAATACTCTCACACACGCTTAACCCTACAGGTTTGTTTATCCTCAGTTCCGATCTCACACGGTCCAAAATTCCCAAAACCTTCACATCGAGAACAGGCTCACTCCATCGGCGTATCGTCTTTATGAAGCGACCATGCCGCAGAGCATGATACAATACAATGCTTACAACGCCACATCCCCAAATTGCTGCAAGCAACCACCACAAAGGGATTGTTGCCCAATTGTTCTCCATATCCCTTACAGCCATGAACGACATTGATTGGGCAAAAGCTACAGGAATATCCGGTATAGGCACATGGAAAATTAACGGGTCGATCTGTGGACGAAAGGGAATTATCCAGCCTGCCGCAATCAGCAGCCAAACCTTATACATCCACTTTGCGGCATATCGTTTTGATAAAATGGGCCGTACTGCCGTATACATAAGCGTTATCAACGACATCGAAACAGAGCATTGAATCAGGGTTACTAAAAATCCCTGCATATCACTCCCTCTTTTCTTTCAGCCACTTTTCCAGTTGGTCTAGGTCGCTGTCCTTTACCTTATTACCGGCATACAGCGTAGCAACCAGGCTGAAGAAGGAGTTCGCATGAAAACGCTCCATAAAGTCACCTGTTTCAAATTTCAGGTAGTCCTCCTTGCTAATGAGCGGAAAATAAATACGCTCTCTTCCCTTTTTCTCAGTTCGAATGAAACCTCGTTCCATCAGCCGTAACATTAGGGAAATGACCGTCTGCGCTTTCCATCCCCTTTCGTTTCCAAGCTGTTGCATAATAATATGGGTCGTTACAGGTGGATCATTGGCCCAAACCACTTTCATAATATCAAACTCCGCATCAGGCAGCTTTTTCATCGTTCTATGGATCAACTCCTTTAAGACAATTGTCTACCTAAGATTCTACATTTGTCTTATATACATGTCAAACCTAAACAATCAAGATAAAATCTGGATTGATATAAACATGCTATTGAATAATTGAAGAAACTTGTCCCCAGATCGATGCATTAGAACATATATGTAATGAAAGCTACAATGTAACACTTCATGAATTGGAGGTGATTCCGTTGGACAATTAACGTAAACATAGATCTTCACGTGGAACAGCATAATACTTCACTTGATAATACAGCACTTTGAAATCCAAATTCCCAATTTTAGAATGGAGGCTATCGGCTATGAAAAAGAACGCTCTCTTATTTTTATCGGTACTGACTCTTCTCCTTCTACTCACACCTAGCCTTGCTTTTGCGAATGATCAACAGGACTACAACTCCCTGTCACAACAGGAACTTGCGTATCAGGATATTGACGTAGCGCCCGAGGAATGGAAGGATGAAATCTTGGACGCAAGGAATTCTATCATTTACAGCACTTCTTGGACCGTTGATGGCCAGGTTGCGTATGAGCTGCCGGATGGAACCATTGAAGAACTTCCTGAATTTTCCGACCTGTTTCCGGACTGGGACGTTCCTAGATTGAAAGAGGACGTGCGCAAACAACAGTTAGCTAAGCTGACAGCTTATGATTTTCAGATCCTAGCCGCGAATTATGTAGGGTTTGTCTATCTATTTGAACCATCCGATTCTTCAGCGACACTGCCGTTTTACACCTTTTTCACCAGCGCCAGCAGAGTTACAATGACAGCTGACTCTTTGCCAGGGACAAGCTATAATGGCGGATTCACGAATATTGACACTGGCGCAGACCTCGGTTATGTAAATAACGTTAAGCAAGGCGGAAAAATATATCTTACGAACCCTAAACGTAACACTGCTTATGGAGCTCGTGCGAGTACCTACAGCACAACCGGATATGCGCAAATGAGTGTAGTTGATGGTTAATCCCCCATAAGATCTCATTGCTGGTAGAGATGATGCTTCACCCAAAGTAGTTATTTCTACTAAAGCGATGATTATTGGGGATGTCATTCTTAAACTTATCGCTGCTAAAAGATTATTAAAGCGCCACGCCTCATGAAAACAGGCATGGCGCTTTCTCTAGTCATCAATAAATGCTGACGCTCTACCAATCCCTTAATTTTATACCTTACTACCGATATTTTTTGGGTCTGGGGTACTCAGTACTTCTTGCAGGCATTCCATTCACTCCACCCCCTTCAACGACTCGATCATATGAATCCGCGTCACTTTCTTCCGCAGCATAAGGTTGGAGAGAAGGGTCAGGAAGAATGCCAGCGCAACCGACGCCAGCATAATCACAAGGTTTAATTGATCGGGAATTTGCTGATGCGTACTCGAAAGCGCCTTGATAATGATGGAATAAACATAACAGCTGATCGGCAGGGCAACAATGACCGCAAAAGCGGTTAACAGCATGTTCTCAGAGAAGATCAGCCGGTTGATTTTACGTTTGGGATAGCCTAATACCTTCAGGGTGGCAAGCTCACGATTCCTTTCATAAATATTGATGGAAGAGATCGTATAGATGGCGCCGAAGGACAGAATGACGGCACAGATGATAAACATGATGAAAATAAAGCTGTTTTGCTTCAGCATATATTGCGCAGATTTCTTGAGATCATCCTTGTCCACAATGGCCTCCACCTGCGGGTCCTGTTCGAAGAAGCTGCGAACGCCCGCCAGATCGGCAGCGCTATGGACGCTCACTAACAGAGAAGAAGGATCGTAGTCGATACCCACACTCTTCATATAATTCGGTGTGCTGTAGAACGATGGATTCGAGTATTGTGTGGAGATATCCAGAACCTTCATATCGACGATGGTTTGGTTAAGCTCCGGTGCCGTGAATTGAAGCTGGATTGTATCCCCTTCAGCAATATGATATTGATCCGCGTAAGATTTCGGTACCAGCACGCCATGATCCTCTAACGATAGCCGGTTGCCTTGTTCATCATAAAAGCGAATCAGCTCATTATCCTGCTCCGTAACCACCAGCGTAGCGTTTTCTTTGTTTTCCCCTCGGATGAGTTCCACAGGGTAGGTGGACAACCCATAACGTTCTGCTATGCCGGACGGCAGTGCTGCCATATCGGGGAACGATCCTATCGCATAATCGACTCGTAAATCATACGTATTCACCTCTTCAATCTGGCCGGCTACCTTGAGCAGGGCCGTCTGCGTGCCAAAAGCCGTGATCAACAAAACCGTACTGACCACAACGCCAACGGAGCTTGCGAATGCTTTTTGTTTATTTAGGAATATATTTCGTAGAATGATCTTGTAGCTGTAGGGAAGCCGGCTCCACATGCCCGGAACTTGCTCGATGAGCAGCTTCTTCATCTTCTTGGGCGGTTTCGGACGCATCGCCTGGGCAGCACGTTCTTGTAGGATCGCTCTGCCGCTGAAATAGCAGGACAGCATGCCAAACGCACTGGAGCAGATCATCGGAGGTAGGAGCGTAAAGAACGAGAGGGTGAATGTCAGGTCAGGCAGGGAGTAGCTTCTTCCAATCGACGTTGTAATGAGTGGAATGAATAGAGCGGCGGCGATGGCATAGCCCAAGATGGAGCCGATGACGCCTGCCAGCACAGGGTAGCCCATGTAATGCAGCATGATGCTTCTTTTTTTCACCCCTAATGCCTTCATAATGCCCACTTGATTTCGCTGGGAATCGATAATCCTCGACATGATCAGAAACAGAATCACCGCTTCAATCAAAAAGAGAACGATCGGGATCACCCTGCTCATCAGCTTATTATTATGAATCGTCTGCTGGGTCTGGGAATAGTTGAAGGTCCGTTCTTTACTGACCTGGCTTATATAAGGGAGGGACTGGGAATGTGCTTCAATGGCTTGGCCTAACTGGTCCATATCGTAACCGTCCTTGGCATCAATCAGGATCTCATTGTAGAACATGCTGCCTGCGATTTCAGGTATGGTCTCTTCGGGGATATAAGCGATTCCATAAGCTTGATGGTCCTGGGTTTCGTTCTTCTTGGCATGCTCCACATTTTCATTCAAGCCGCTAATCGTGAACGTCATGTCCTTGTCATTCACACGGAGGCTGATGGTATCACCTACACGGTAATGATGTGCCTCGGCATAGTGGGAGTCCAACAGGATCTCATTCGGCCCTGCTGGCATCCTGCCCTCCATCATCCTGGATGTGTTGATTGCATTAGGTACAGGGATCGAATGCACCGTTAATAAGGCTTTATCATCTTCAAAAGCCTGTTCGGCCTGGACGCTATAACGCCCTTCGATATGATGAATGCCTTCGATGTCTCGAAAACCGGCCACATCCTCAGCGGAAATTTGACTGTAATAAACGTTCAAGTCGCTTAGATTATGTTCTTGAAAATACCCCTTCGTATAGCCGCTAAGATTGTCACTTAAGGTAACCAGCCCCGTGTAGAAAAAGGCTCCCACCGCAATAACCAATACAATGGCTATGAATTGTCCTACCGACTGTCTCATGTCCCTTAATAATTTCAACGCTAAAACCTTCATCACCACTCGATCCCTTCAACGCTTTGTTTGTGCTCATTGATCGTGATGCTCTCGATCTTCCCGCTCTTGACGCGGATCACTTTATCCGCCATGGGCGCGATGGCCGAATTATGGGTGACCAGCACGACGCAGGTCTTCGTTTCCCGGTTCAAATCTTGAAGCAGCTTTAAGACCGATTTCCCTGTCACATAATCCAGAGCACCGGTGGGTTCGTCGCAGAGGAGCAGCGCGGGATTCTTGGCAACCGCTCTTGCGATCGCAACTCTTTGCTGTTCGCCGCCAGAGAGCTGGGAAGGGAAGTTCTTCATCCGATCTGTTAGTCCAACCTTATGTAAAATATCACGGGCGTCCAGATGGTCCTTACATACCTCTGTCGCAAATTCCACGTTCTCCAGCGCATTCAAATTCGGAATCAGGTTATAGAATTGAAAGACGAAGCCAACCTGCTCGCCGCGGTATTCGGTTAATCTCTTCTCGCTCCATCCCGTAATCTCTTGATCCCCCACAAACACTTGTCCCGAGGTAGCGGTATCCATCCCGCCGAGAATGTTCAAAATCGTGCTTTTCCCCGCCCCGCTGGCCCCTAGGATCACGACGAATTCCCCCTCTAATATGGAGAAGTCAACACCCGCAAGGGCTTGAATCGTCACTTCGCCGATTGGATAAGCCTTGGTTACGTTTTTGAATTCGATTAACGTTGTCACTTCTTACATCTCCCCGTATTGGAATTTCCAGAAATGGGTTGCCTGCCATTCCCGGTCACTTGTGAAGAAACTACCGCTTCTCACTAACCGCAAGTTACATTCTATATCCATCATATCTAGCCTCATGGATATTTCTTCCTGCAGCCGATGTATTTACGTATCGGTCTTCAGAAGGGTCTTTGTCGCCGCTTCTCCCGCTTCGCATCATGAACACAAAAAGAGTCATATAGGTGAACAACACCTACATGACTCTTGTACTTCCTATCTGAAATTGCAACACAATCCTTTTATTCTCTGTAGTAAGCGTAAAGCCTTCGATGACGGCATCCTCGAATGAAGCTTTTGCTATTCATTTGGTGCGGCGGTCAACGTACTGCGTTGTTTGATTTTTTGTATGGACAGATTCAAGCTGTAATTCCCATAATCGAGAAGTTTATTAAGAAAAAGGTTCAGTTGATCTTGGGATGAAACTTTTATCGTTAAATGGTAACAGCCTTCTCCCGAAATTCGATGTGCTTCAACTATCTCATTTTGATCCATAATAAAACGAATAAACGAATCGTGATTTGCTGTTTTCATATGAATAATAACAAATGCTGTATAAGCAAGCCCTAATCTCATTTCATCGATGATTAGGGAATAGGCTGTAATTACACCGCTTTCCTCAAGTTTTTTGATACGATTGCCTACTGCTTGTCCAGTCATATGAATTTGTTTCCCTAAGTCTTTCCATTGAATCCTTGAATTTTCGGTTAGTAACCGAAGGATCTGATAATCCGTTTGATCAAGTTGCATACCATAATCCTTTCACCGTGAAATGATTTGATGTAAAAGCGTTTCATCGAAGCATCGATTAAATTCAAGATGTCCTTTATCATTTTACTATACAGTAACCCTTATCCCAAAGTGGACAAAGGGAACCTGTATTGGTTACTTGGCCGCTGAGTAAACTATATCCAAATCAAAAAAGGAGTCTATTGCCATGAAAATACAACTCATTCGAAATGCGACACTTGTTGTCCAATATGCAGGGAAGAAGTTTTTAATCGACCCTTTTTTGGGAGAAAAAGATGCGTATCCGCCTTTCCCTAATTCGTTACGCCAAGATCGAAACAATCCTTTGGTTGGCTTGCCAACCTCGGTTGACCATATTATCAGCAACTTGGATGCTGTGATAGTCACTCATCTACATTTAGACCATTGGGACGATACGGCTAAAGAGGCGCTGCCAAAAGATATTAAAATGTTTGTACAAAACGAAGAAGACGCAGCAGAAGTCAGAAACGCCGGTTTTCAAAATGTAGAAGTGCTGCAAGAAAATTCAGCCTTTGGAGATATTCGATTAGTTAAAACTAAAGGCGAACACGGCAGAGGAGAAATATTACAACTTGCCGGACATGTGTGCGGTGTTGTCTTTAAGCACCCTAACGAGAAAACATTGTATATTGCTGGAGATACGGTTTGGTATGAAGCTGTTGGGGAAGCCATCGAAACACACAAACCGGAAATCATTGTTGTAAATGGGGGAGATAATCAATTCCTTCAAGGCGGATCTCTAGTAATGGGGAAAGAGGATATCTACCATGTTTATAAAGCCGCCCCTGAGGCGAAAATTATATCTGTCCATATGGAAGCAGTTAATCATTGGACATTATCGAGGGAAGAATTAAATATCTTTACTAACGAAAAAGGAATCTCCTCTAATGTTTTGATTCCAAATGACGGGGAATCCTACACGTTTTAGTGTATCGATGGATTAAAGCCAAAGTTCCTACAAGACCCTAAGAGCCTCTAGGGTCTTTTTTCTTGCCAAAACATGCTTTTTAACCACAAAAGCGGGTTCAGACATTATGGTCTTTATCGCCGCTTCTCCCGCAGCATGCTTAACACAAAAAGAGCCATATAGGTTAACAACGCCTACATGACTCTTATGCTTCCCATCCGAAATTGCAACACAAGCCTCTTTTACTTATGGCATACCTATATAGTCTCAGGTTTCCGGCACCGCGCCGAAGCTTGTACGATGAACGAGTCTATAAAAGCGTCTCTGAAGCCAGCGTAAACCCTTCAATCGCGACATCTTCGTCGACTTCAATCATGATGCAGCGTTTACCTTGGAAATTCACCTGTTTGACATACCTTAAATCCTGCGGGCTAATCGAAATCGTAGCTACCTTGGTTTCGATCTTAATAGATTTGGAAGTATACTTCGGCATGACGCTGGTTGCTTTCATCTCATAGTTCTTATTGTCCACGATGGTTTCGAATGCCCGCTCCACCTTCTCGGTCGTCACGTCCTCTACGCCGCTTGCGGTCAGTACACGCTCGAGATCTTTATAATCCAGCTTCGGAGGTTCTTCCTCCTTCGTCTCTTCGTTCATTTCGATCACCCGGTTGATTTCCTCGTACACCTGGGCAATGGTGGCTGAATCGAGCTGTTCGCCGGCCACTTCCTTGACGATATCTTCGAAAATCGCTCGCTCTTCTAGTGCCGTCACGGATCTTTCCCCGTTCAAGACCTGTTCGACAAAATGCGGATCCGGAAAATTCGATTTTCCCGTACAATACAAAATACGATTCACATCCGAATAATTGTCCGTCACGCTAGGGTACAGGAATCCTTGCTCCGGCGTACTTAACTTGATAATCGGATCTACAATGACATTGTACTTGAACTCCCGCTCCACATAATCGAACAAAAGCGTCTTCCGTTGTTTCTCCGTAGAATTCACGCTGCATAAAATGAACGGATGGGCGAACACCTCGTTCTTCTCGCTCTCCTCCGCTTCATCGTTTCTCGCCTTGGTCGGCAAATAATACTGTCCCCGAACGAACGTGACCACCATATCCCGCTCATATTGGGCATCCTTCAGCATTCGATCCACCAGCATCAGCATCAAGTCCTGCCATTCTTCCGGATCACCCGACACAAGAGCTTGGTGAAGCATGACCTGCGCCGGTTCCTCCGCTGCTTCCTGAAACCTCAATTCGAACAATTTTTGATCCAGTTCGCCGGTCAGCAGTTTTTTGAAATTCCCCATGTATAACTCTTGCTTCTCCCGATCCACCAGCTCGAACGGCAGGCGCTCCCAGTGGTAGATTTCATTCGTTTCCTTTGTAATATAGACATTGAGAATATCGTAAATATTCATTAAATCGTGATCCAGCTTAAATTGCTTGCGTATATTGGCGACTTCTTTTTTGTTCATATCCGATTCGGCAGCTCCTTCAATATAATCTGGCTTATCTAGTATAAATTATTGATCGTAAATTGGTAAGCGATCTTGCGGATTGCCTTGCTGCGCCTTGGGTCCATTCTCCTGCGGCCCTGATCCTCTATTGTTGCATATTTGAATACCCGAGTCGAGGACATTTCCTTGAAATAAACATCTGACTTCATTGTGTGATTTTCCTTTTTCCGGACACGCAGAATTATGGAAAATATCAAAAAAGGAAGACAAGCCGGTTGATTATCGCTCTAAGGGTGGTTCCCTGCTTTTCTTGCACCAAGTTCATCAGGGAAGGTCATGCTCTCGGAAATAAAAAAATGGCGATACGGGATTCGTTCCGTACCACCATTTCATGTTACTCTGTTTAATGCCATTCGCCGCCGAGCACCATTAAATGGACCCCCGATGGCTATCACACACTCCTCATGTGGTCGCTAATGCTGCCGAGCTAGGCGCATGCCTAGCCCGTTACAGCTTACCCGCAGCTTTCACTTTCACAAGCAGCGCATTGCCTGGCAAATACGCAATCGGAATGTCCTCGACGGACACAATCTGTACGGTCTGCGGATTCGCGCCAGCTGCCGTTGCCTCGTTCATGGCGCTTTCCTTCGCATCGCGGATGACGTCGTCATAACTCCAGTCGTCCAGCGAATAGATCCGCTCGGACTCGCCGCTAACCTCTCCCAGCGCTGCGCCGATCGCGTTCGCCGCATCATAGTTGTCCGGCCGGATGATTCGGCTTGCCCCGGCCAGCGTATCCGGTACCAACAGACTGCCGCCGCCGATCAGAATGACATCGACCGGGTCGGCACTCGTTTTCATCCGGTCTATGGCATCCTCCAGAATCTGCTGCATGACGGCATCCACCTTACCGCATACAGCTTCGTCCACGGCATCCGCGTTGGTGCCCGGCCATACGGCACGGCCCAGCTTTACGGCTACGTCCGTCGTCGTCAGCGTATCTCCGCCAAAGATGCGGGCCCGTGTCGTCAGCTTGTAGCCCACGCTGTCCGGGCCAACCGTCACGCCGCCTGCGTCGTCCAGCCGGACGATCGTCCCGCCGCCGAGGCCAATGGACAAAATGTCCGGCATCCGGAAATTCGTGCGAATGCCGCCGATATCCACCGCTGCCGACGACTGGCGCGGGAAGCCTTGCACGAGCACGCCGATATCCGTCGTCGTGCCGCCGATATCGACGACCAGCGCGTCGCTCAGCCCGGATAAATGCGCCGCGCCCCGAATCGAATTCGTCGGTCCACACGCAATCGTCAGAATCGGGTATCGAAGCGCATATTCGCTCTTCATCAACGTGCCGTCATTCTGGCAAATGTACAGCTGGGCATGGATACCGAACCCGTTCAGCGCTTCCTCGAAGCCGCGCACCACGCCCGCAATGACCTGCAGCAGCGCCGCGTTCAGCACGGAGGCATTCTCCCGCTCCAGCAATCCGATGCTGCCGATCTCGCTGGAGTAGGTAACCGGCATGTCCGAACCCAACACCTCGCGCACGATGTCTCCAACGCGCTTCTCCTGCTCACGATTCACTGGGGCAAATACGCCGCATATCGCCACGGCATCAACTTCTCCGCTCATCCGGCGGCACAGTTCGGCGATCTCCTCTTCGTCCAGATTCGCGATCTTGCGGCCGTCATACTCATAGCCGCCAGAGGCGACATAGCTATGCGGCCCAACTGCCGCGCGCAACGATTCGTCCCAGCCAGCGAGCGGCGGAACGGCTGTCGTTGCCGGAGCGCCGATGCGAATCAGGCCGACCCGGCCAAGATGCTTGCGCTCCACGATGGCATTGGTGCAATGCGTGGTGCCGAGCATCGCATAGCGAATGTCTGCTCCATTCACGCCGCTCTCCTGCAGCAGCCGACGCACGGCCTCCACAATGCCTTCGTTCACGTCGGCCGTCGTGTGGACCTTCACCTTGTGCACGCAGCGCAAGTCGGAGTCCAGCAGGGCGGCGTCCGTATTCGTTCCCCCTACGTCAATCCCAATACGGTAAACCTGGTTTGTGTCAGTCGTAGTTACCTGGGTCATTTCGCCGCACCTCCTTTCGAAGCCAACGTCTCGATCGGCACATAATCAAAGTCATAACCGAAGTATCTCGGCCCGGCCGTCTCGATGCCTTTCGGCGTGCGCCATTTGTCATCGCACGGCAAACCTGCTGCCGTTACCCGGGCACCATACTTCAAGTTCTCCGTCGTTACCGGCATACCCGTATCCTGATCCAGCAGCGTAATCAGATCAGGCGTAATGGCGAGCGGTTGATCGTCAACGGTGGCGAGCAGGAACTCATTCTGGAAAAACAGCCGCATCGTTTTTCCCTTGTTCTCGCCGGTACCTTCGAATACGGCTTCACCGCGCGTAAAACCGCCGTCCATGCGGCGACGGATATCCACGGCCTTGCCATGGAACAGGGCATGGCCGTTCAGCTTCGTGAGCAGCTCACGCACAGGATTCAGCTTCTGCTGCTTCGCTTCGAACAGCGTCCGCCCGATCTCATAGGCGAGCGTCAGCGTCCCGCCGATCGCGCTCCGCTTCGCCTGCGCGCCGGATACCGGATAATCGCAGATGGAGGCAGATCCCCCCATCTCCACCGTCAGCGCACGCGCCATCCGTTCTTCCCACACGCCGTCAATCGTATGCATCAGCGCGCTGTTGCCGCGCTCGTCCGCCATCGCCACCGGGCTGCACGGGATGCCTTCCAGATGGAACGTCACCATCTGCGATTCGGGAAACGCACGCCCCATCGCATCGGCATCGACGAGCGGAATTCCGCGCTGCGCCGCCGCAATGACCGGAACGAGCGAGTTGCCGCCGCCGACCTCGATCGGCATGACAGCATCCACCTTGCGCCCAAGCTCTCTCTCCATCAGATCAAGCGGTTTCGTCAGCTGTTCTGCCGAAGGGATTTTCTCCAGCATCACCGTCGGTGCTCCGATCATCGATACCGGCACGATAAGCCCTTCATCGTCCAGCTCTTCGAGAGTGGCGATTCGAACCGGGCCATACTTGCGGATCGCCTCCATGGCCATCAATTTTCCGACATGAGGATCTCCACCGCCGCCCGTGCCAAGCACCGCAGCTCCTATCGCGATATATTCAATGGCTTGTTCGTCCAATGAGGTTAATCTGGTTGCCTTGTTCATGCTTTCATCCCTTCTTTACTACCCATTTGCCTATGATTGCTTGTACGATAAATGCCATCAAGAAGCTGTCCAGCGCCGGAACCTGCGTCACATGGAACCATCCGAGCCCATCCGGGGCCATCGTTGTCATGAACCCGAAGAACGTGGCGATGACCCATACGACGATGGAGCGGGGAATCCAGCTCCGATTGCTGTCCAGCCCGTCAAACGAGAATTTATTTTTGTTCACCAACAAATACTCAGCCGTATATATGCCGCCCAGCGGTGCAACAAGCATCGTAATGTACGTCAGGAACGTCATGAAACGGTCATAAATGCCAAAGCAAGCAAGTGCCGTCGCAATCAACCCTGCAATAATCGTGATCACGGATTTAGGCACCCGTTTGAAGACGACGGAGAAACCCAGCCCCGCGGAATATAAATTGTTCGTATTGGTCGTCCATTGTGCCAGTGTCAGCACGATAATCGCCGGAATACCCAGTCCGAGCGTCAGAAGAATGCCCGTCAGATCGTCGGAATCCATCGCACGCGACAGGAAGATCGCAATGATGGTCATGAAGCTGTTGCCGACAAAGAAACCGATAAACGCGGCGGTAACCGCATGCTTTGGCGTTTTGGCCCAGCGCGCGATGTCAGGGGACAGCGCCGTTCCAAGAATAAAGATACCGATGACCAACGATATCGCCGTCCCCATCGGCAGGGCCTCACCCTCGAACGGTGACCAGACGGTGCTTCCGCCTTCCCCGTTAAGCGCCATGACCAGCGCGATAATAATAAACACAACGAGCAGCGGTACAGACCAGACGCTTAATTTTTCAATCGCCCTGTAGCCCCAGATCGCCGTGGACATCATGAGAAGTCCGCCAATGATCGACAGTACCCAGAGCGACCAATGCCAACCCCATAGCTCGCTTAACGCCGTCTGGAAGTTGGAAGCGAAGAAGCCGACCTGAACGCCGAACCAGCCCAGCGATGAAATGCCGAGAATGACCGAGACGATTAGTGCTCCTTGGTTCCCGAACAGAAACCGGCTGATCATGGCCGTCGACAGGCCCGTTTTGGCTCCCACATATGCGCAGACAGCCCCGATTATGCCCAATATGGCTGAACCGACGATGACCGCCGTAAACGAGTCGCCGATGCTCATGCCAGCGCCGAGCTGCGCACCCAAAAACATCGCGGACAGGTCAATGCCGATCGCAATCCAGACAAATGCCATCGAGAGCCACGATTTCCGCAAATGCTGGGGTACGGGCTCCCGTTCGTAATCTTCTATTTTCGTATCATTGCTCATGTTCCACCCTCTGCTTTCTGTACCATCTTGTTGATTGCCTTAAGCTTCGACAGATCTCCAGAACATCTCAAAGGCATGTTTCAGTTTCCGTTCGAACAGCTCCGGCGATTTATAGTAGTAATATTGCATGCCCAGCCCGTCCATCAAGGTGAGGTACGAATCCACCAGCGTCTCCATCGGGACGATGGCCAATTCGCCGCGATCCAGACCTTCCTGCATGATCTCGCCGATAATGCTGCTCAACAGCGTATCGAAACGCCCAAACGCCTCCTGCATCCGTTCCAGCAAGAAATCCGGCGGAAAAATTAAGTATCGGAACGCAAATGCAGCAAGCTCCTGCTTGTCCCGGTGGAAATCGTATTGGCGAAGCAGCAGCGCATGCAGTTTTTTCTCCGTACTCATTCCTTTGCTGGTTTCTGCCATCGCTTGGATATATTCGTTGTAAGCGCTCATCGATTCTTCGAAGACCGTCATGAACAGATCTTCCTTGCTCTCGAAAAAGGCGTAGATTGCCGGTGTCTTGACGCCGACCTCCTTCGCGATTTCCGATAATGCCGTTCCGTCGTAGCCCTTCTGTCCGAATAACCTCAGCGCAGCTTCTTTCAGCTTCGTTCTGGTCATGTTCATCCCCTTTTCACCAATTAATTAACGTTAATTAAGTAGATTATACAACTTTCTGCATAAAAATCAATCCATTTGATTACTCTGCCAAATGATCTTCCAATCTTTATACGTTTAGCATTCAAGCGGGACCATGTACTAAGGTGGATAAAATCCTCATACCACAAAAAGAGATATCCTTACTCGAAGGATACCTCTTCTGAAAACATGAACCATTCATTCAAACAATCTTTGATGTTTATGAAAAAATCGGTAAAAGAATTGGACATTGTCCAGTTCAAACCATTCTGCAGTTTGCAAAATCTTGGCATCGAGATTGTAGATCTTCGCATGAAGCGTGCCCAGAACAAAGGGGGAGTGCGTAGCAATAATGAATTGACTGTCAAAATAACGCGCCAGATCGTTCATTTGCTCGGCCAGTTTGATTTGATTCGCCGGAGAAAGCGACGTTTCCGGTTCATCCAATAAATACAGTTTCCCGGGAAGCAAATATTCCTCAAAAAACTGCATCGAGCTTTCCCCGTTCGAATACTTCTCCTGAGCGAATTGAATGATATCCATCTTCTTCTTGAATTCATACGACTGCTCCAGCTCTTCTACCTCGGCCTTGCTCTTTCCCTGAACGAGCTGCTCATGCAGCAGCCCCTCGCGAAGCACGTTTTCCTGCTGTATCTTCTTGATTTCATACAATAGATCCTCTGACTTGATGTACCGGCTCCCGTCGGGAAGCTTATATATGGGACGCTCCTGTTCATCATGCCCGAGTTGATAGCTGCTCTCCTCGATAAACCGCTGCGCGTACACGTTGTGACCATAACTTGTCATTCGCTCAGCGCCCGCAATCCCCAATTTGTTGGCGATCAGATTCAGCAAGGTGGATTTGCCGGAGCCATTACTGCCGTATAATACCGTGATTCGATCAAACAGCAGAACTTCCCCTGCCATGTGTCTGAATACATGATCGGGATATATATTCGGGTTGCTGGAAATGTATGGAGAGAGTTTGAAGTTACTTAAATATAGCATCGCCCTTGCTCACCTCATTCCAGCACGGTCCAAATATCTAGGGCCGCCAGACGAATTGCCTCAAACTCATGATTCCGGTACGTTCTTAAACGGTCGGTACAAGCCTGGTTCCACAATAACGATGTTCCCGCAACCTTCAGCAAAGAAAGCCCGATATATTGGGCCGCAAACGACTGCCGATCTCTCAAATGATCCACCAGTTCCAGAATCGTCTCCGGTCTCCAATACGCCTGGTTGGCATTGGCTGCCCGAGCGATCTGTCTGTAGGCGTAATCCAACAGATGCTGGTACGTGTCCGCCATTTGAATCACAGGGTCCAACTGCAGGGCAGCCTGATCCGCCTGGTTCCATTCGACAAGCGCCAAATATAACTTGATCACGGCTGGTTTCATGGTTTCTTTGGACTTAAGAGCATCGATCATGCCCGTATATAAAGGAACTAGCATCCGCCTTGCATTGAGAGGTAACGAGGTCAGCTTGTCAATCAATGCCACCAGACGCTGCCGCTCTGGAAGGTCCCTCTCCGGTGCAGCATTCCATTCGGCTTTCGTCTCCGTGTACACCAATTGTGTGCAAACCTTTATGACCTGCTCATTCACCTTCCCGTCACGGCAAGCCACAATGAGGGTATCCATCGCCGCCTTCCATCTGGTGTTATCCTCCAAATCAAGAATCGCTCGGCAGGCGGAAGACGCTACCTTCTCCTCACTTCCATTCACCCAACGGCTCATGGCTTGGAAAGCCTCTTTGGCCACAACGGGATCGGCGTGCCCTGCAATCTCGATAATCAATTGCAAATACCTTGGCCGAGCCTCCGCCGGAAGTCCGCCAGCATACTGGTTAAGCAGGCTTCTTGCGATATCACGCTGCGGTGAAGCAGCCATGGCACGCATCAGAGTCCAGCTGCGTTCATCATCAAGCCATTGTCTGGCAGCGTGTCCTATGGCGATCATCACGTCTTTGTGTACATTCGGTTTCTCGTATTCACGGATGAGCAGCGCCATGCCCTCACTGCTTTTATAAGCCCCAAGCAATCGGATGGCCTCTTTTCTGACCGTGATTTTCAATTTCTCGCGGTTCAGCAGGTCCGACAACATGGATGTCAACATCACCGGGCTCACCCTGCGCATGCATCTGGGGATCGAGTACATGGCCACCCGAGCACGGTCCCCATCCAGGTTGTCCAATAATACAGGCAGTGCCTTCTCCGGCTCTTCCCATAACGAATAGGCGTAGAGCGCAGCCTCGACGACATGCACTGCCTGAACCTGCAGCAGAATCTCCAGTTGATCGGAGAGATAATCCGGCATGACGGCCAAGCTCCGCATCGCAGCCGCACGTTCATGGAAACTTCGTTTGGCATCCAAGGCCACCCGTTCCAATAGGGAAGCTAGTGCCTTTTGCTGACGCGGCAGCCACCGGTGAAACCCATTATGGGCAGGCACAACATAAATCGTTTTTCCCGATAAATGCTTGCCATCGATGATTGTCCCTGAGATGAACGGGTCTAACCACTCTTGGCGCTTCAGATGCAGATGCATAAATACGTCATGGAAAGAGATGAAGGATGGGTCCCTGTCCAGCAGTTCTCTAACCCTCGCATCCCGGGTTTTATACGGTGCCAGCCAATAATGGACAGCCTGCGGCGATACCGTTTTGGCCTCCAGCAACTCCTCCAGCAGAAGCTGAAGCTTCGGCAACCGATCCACGGCCTTTCCGAACAAATCCGCCATACGCAGGACCACATTTGTGTTTTCTCGCTTGTTCGCTTCTACACCAAAGGCATAAACTTCATCGAACAATGCTTCCAGTGCAGTATTTGGTATGCTATCCCAATCCATCGAGAAGAGCGCAAACTGACCGTCCCGCATCGTCAATCTTCCAAACGTTCTCAAAGCGAATTTGAACAGCTCGCCCTTCGGCTCCAATGCATGTTCACGCAGGATGGCAAACGCCAGCTCCTCCGTGGCGGACCTTGTCCCGTACGAAGTGTCCCTGGCTTCCACCACGCTATCCACCAGCACAGTCAGATCGTTCACATGCTCTTCCTTAAACATGGGAGCAGGACAGTTTGAGAGCTCGGCCATAACAGCCCAGCGCACCGGATCCTGGTCGTTCTTGATTCGAGTCAGGAAGCGCAGCGTCTCATCCATTCCGCTTCGGGATAGAGCTGTACTCCGAACGAGGTGGGCATAGGCCGCAGCACGTTCATCGCTATTAGACACCTGGACGGCTTGCTCCAGCTTCTCCCTGGCGTTACCAATGAAACGGCGCGCCGTCGTTTTGAGCATGTCATCCCGATGATCACGAATGTCGCGCAGCTCCAGCATCCGGGCAGCTTCCTTGTCGCGCAGTCGGTGCGGCAGTACATCCAGCAGCGGCATAGGGAAAATGCGTGTCTTCCGCTCGTCTTCCTTATAAGCGGCATCAAACATTGCTTCGCGATAAGACGGCGCAAGGGTATCCAGCACCTTGGCTAGATGCTCAGGCTGATCTGCGAGCAATGCAGCCAGCGTGGTCCACTGCGCTGCGGTAAACCATTTTCTCTTCTTCAACACGCCTGCCGGAACGCCGTGATTCAGAAGATATTCCCGTGTGTCCACACGTGTCAGCAGCTCGAATACGTCCTCAGGGCTGGCCTGAATCAGAATGCCCAATTGCTGTTTGAGTACGGGATGAATCATATCCGTCGGCCCAAGCTTAAGCGCACATTCCAACACGATTGCCGGTCTTGAAACACTCAGTACCTCAATCGCGGAAGAGAGCGTCCACCATACACTGATCTTTTCCCGATGCGTTGCGTTCTGCAAAGCATTCTTGAAATACGCTCCAACCAAATCGGGGTAGTGCTTCGTTAAGAGCCGCCAATTGCGTAAAGCATACCCTAGCTCCGGGAGCCTACTGCTTACTGTCTCTTCACTGCACACGGCCAATAATAAAGAAGCTTCTTGTGCGCCCCACTGGCCAAGCACGAGCGGCAGCAGCCGTTCCGCCCAATCCTGACGATATGTATTCACGATGCTCCGCAGCAATTGGTGACGGCAATGATACGACATCAGAGCAATTTCGGATTCAATCGAAAAGTCCGGATCTGTCACCACTTCCGGCAGTAATCTAGCCGCCCGTCCTCTGACCCCTGCCTTCGGATGCTTCAGGGCAAACAAAACCGCACGGGCATCCTTCACTACACCTGCTCCGGTCAATGCCAAATGCGCCTCATAGGCGGTGCCGCTTTCGAGGAAGGATAGGAGCAGCGCGGAAAAATCCGCATCTCCTTCATGCTGGCGCCCCAGAAGCGCCATCCTCTTCATCCTGTCCGAGTAACCCAGCGAATCCAGCTCCATGAGCAATTGCTCTTTGTTCATCAGATCATGGTCATATGTCAACATTCCCTCTCCCCTCATGTTCTTATAACCGATCAAAATTTCTCCGCAATCGATTTGCACAAGCTCTCCTGGAAGTATATAACTTCTTCATAAGCGAAGGCTACTCCTTTGAACGGCGGGAAACGCTGCATACAAAAAAAGATGACTCTCAGGGTCCATAAGCGGCCCTTTGAGTCATCCCTATTAGCTCAAGACGATGTTTATCCGATTTAGTTATTCCAGTATTGCTTGGCAATCTGTTGACCTTGATCGATTTTCGCCCATTGCTCGGCTTCGCTTAGCTCGTTACCGCCATCGCAGGACGCAAAGCCGCATTGATGCGAGAGCAGCAGACGATCCTTATCAATGATTTTGGATGCTTCGTCAAGCAGACGGATGACTCGTGCTTCATCATCAAGCGTATTGGTTTTGGATGACAGCAGGCCCAGAACAATCTCCGTTTCCGGTCTGTCCTTGAAAACCTCCAGTGCTTCAATCGAACCCGCACGATCATCATCCCACTCCAGGAAGAAGCGATCATATTTCAACTGCTTCAGGAACAGGTTGGCGATTTTCGCATAAGATCCACCGCCCATGTTGCGAGAATCGTAGTTGCCCCGGCAGTTGTGTGTCCACATTTTCAAGCCGAGGCTGTGACCGAAGTCAATCACGGTATTGTTAATCTCAATAAATTCGGTGGCGAGACCCTGTACTTCCGCTTGATTAATATGCTCCCCTGTAAACGGAGAGTTCGGGTTGTCGTCTGCAAACAGCTCCCACAAGCAATCATCGAATTGCAGGATTTTGCCGCCTGCCGCAGCGAATTCAGCCACGAATTCTTTATAGGCGCTCACAAGGCCCGCTTTGAGCTCCTGTTTGTTCTGATAAACCGCATCCGTACCGCCAATGTTATCCGACCAGGAAAGTTCACCGTAGATATGGGAAGGCGATGGTACGCAAAGTTTCGTTTGCTGGTCGCCAGCCGTTTCTTGCAGCTGTTTGAACAGCTTAATGAAGTGATGATTCTTTCCGCTCAGTTTGCCAGTAATCCGCAGGCCAATATCTTTGCGTGTTTCATATTTCGAGGTTCCGTCCACATCCCGGAAAAAGTAGCCATGGTCCGCGATATAACGTTCAACTCCGCCAAAGCCCCACACAAAATCAAGATGCCACATCGATTTGGAGAATTCGCCGTCCGTAATAACCGACAGGTTATGCTCGATTTCCTTTTTCACGACCTGTTTGATCGCCTCGGTCTCGCACTCGGCATACCCTTCAAAGTTTTCATAGAACGGATACTGGATATCATCACGATGTTCTATTTGCGTTTTATATTTCAGCAGCTCTTCGGGCCGCAACAAACTTCCTACGATCTGAAACTTATCAGTCATGTACATAACCCCCTCGTTGTATAGCGATATCATATCACGACTAGAGGAGTTATAAGGCATACCAAAATCTCATAACTAGTTATAGCTAAAAGCTATAGCAAGAATGACGGCTGAGATTGTCCAAAAGAAAAAACACAGCCAAGTCGGCCATGTTTTCCAAAAAGTTATTTGTTCTCATGGGGCGCAGTTGTTTCTCAAGCCTGTCCATTTAATTCCCTCGTTCATCTGCCTCATCATGATTCTTGCTTCCAAATTCATCAAGCAGCGCACGTACTTCACTTGTTGATTTTGCGTTCATTAAGTTATTTCTGAGTTCACTTGCCCCTCGGAATCCACGGACATAGATTTTGAAGAAGCGGACAAGTGCGCTGAAGGAGCGCCGCATCTGTGCCGAATATTGATCATGGAGATCCAGGTGCAGCCGCAGCAGATCAAGCAATTCCTCACTGCTATGATCCCTCGGCTCCTTCTCAAACGCAAATGGATTATGAAAAATCCCACGCCCAATCATAATGCCATCGACACCGTATTGTTCAGCGAGCTTGAGGCCGGTCTGACGGTCAGGAATATCCCCGTTAATGGTTAGCAGCGTATCGGGCGCCACCTCATCACGAAGCTTCTTAATCTCTGGTATCAGTTCCCAATGCGCGTCGACTTTGCTCATTTCCTCTCTTGTCCGCAGATGAATGGACAGGTTCACAATGTCTTGCTTCAAAATATGGGTCAACCAGTCGCGCCATTCGTCTACAGCCGTGAAACCGAGCCTTGTTTTTACACTGACGGGCAGTCCCCCGGCTTTGGCCGCCTGGATAATATCCGCTGCAATGTCGGGACGGCAGATCAGGCCGCTTCCCTTCCCATTCTCCGCTACATTCGCTACAGGACAACCCATATTAATATCGATGCCTTTAAACCCTTCTTTCGCCATGCCGATACTCATCTGACGAAAAAATTCCGGTTTATCTCCCCAGATATGGGCTACCATCGGCTGTTCATCCTCTGTAAAAGTCAAACGTCCGCGCACACTATGGTTCCCATCCGGGTGACAATAGCTCTCGGAATTCGCAAACTCCGTAAAAAACACATCCGGTCTGGCGGCTTCACTTACGACATGGCGAAACACAACATCCGTCACATCTTCCATGGGCGCCAGTATAAAGAAAGGCCGCGGTAAATCACGCCAAAAATTGTCTTTCATATTAAAAACTCCTCTATACATACCAGGACAAATCTTGATCCCGAAATAGGAAATACAACCTCTTCATGTCCTTGCTTTTTCTTCACTTATAGCATATTTAAGCAGCGTATATCAAACGGCAGTATATGTTAATCGTAGACACTTATTTTATCGCCTTATGCATTGCCGCGACACCGCCGCTATAGCTTTTTACATCTACCTTGGAAAATCCCGCTTCCAAAAACATTTGTTTCAGTACGTTTTTATTGGGGAAATGACGGGCTGATTCTTGCAACCATGAGTATTCATCATAACTTTTGGCAATAAACTTTCCAAGCAAAGGCATGATATGGCGAACATAAAAGAGGGAAGCTTGTCGATAACCGATTAATGTGGGTTGGGATGTTTCTAAACAAACGACTTGTCCGCCTGGCTTCGTTACTCGATACATCTCCCGCAGCACGGTTGAATAGTCGGGTACATTTCTTAAACCAAAACCAATGGTTACATAATCAAATGAATCATCTTCAAAAGGAAGCTCCATGGCATTTCCCTGGATAAGGGTAAGCTGCTTTAAAGCTTGTTGCTCCTGCTTATCTTGTGCTATTTTGAGCATGTTTTGGCTAAAATCCAATCCAATGACTTCTCCATGCGTTCCAACAGCATTTGCTAAAGCAATCGCCCAATCCCCGGTTCCCGTGCACACATCAAGAGCTTTACTACCTTCTTTCACATTCATCCGTTTCATAACATCATGGCGCCATGCGATATGTCTTCTAAAAGTGATAACCGAGTTCATCGAGTCGTATTGATCCGATATCTTTTCGAATACCTGATGAACTCTTTCCGACTTTGTTTGTTCAGACATGCTATTCCCTCTCTTCCACAAGTGCAATATGATTCTTTCAACGAAAATGATTTATGCTCATCACGCACGGCGCCGCAGTTCATAAAAATATTGCACAATCGGATGCTTTAGCTTCATCCTATCTGCCATGTTTACAATCCGCTTTTTGCCAACTCGTCTGTCTACCAAGGCTAGAATATTCAATAAGATATCATCGCTCTCCATGCTTTCTTCAATAGAAGTAGATAAGAACTTATTCGCTGTAGCGACAAAATTGGATTTACTTAATGCAGCCTGTGCTGACAAAAGCTCCTTTGCGAGTACGGATACTTTTCTATTTCTTGCAATGACGTTGAGACGATCCTCTGGAACAGTCCCTTTCGTTTCCTTTCTGACGGCTTCCAATTCATCATCGCTGATCGGAATTTGGATATTAGGATCATTCTTAATTTCCAGCTCCGTCTGATACCATCTTATTGAGCTGGTTTTATCACTCATATGAAGTACGTTCTTTTTATCTAACGAAATATAACAAAGCCCTGCTTTATCAGGTAAATAACGATAACCGGTTGCGCGATATTCAACTCTTCCAGCTAATGCAGGACTGAGAAAACTCTCCAGCTGTTGCTTCAATTTACTCCAGGACATGGTTCCTCCTATGTCTTCGAACCCTGAGGGGCGCGGTATCCATCTGCACATCTCATTCAGTATGAATAAACCTCTGCCAAAAAACAACCCATAACATGTCCCACATATTGAATGGAATATCTGCTTCTCCTCTATATAGAAAAGAAAAAATCTTATCGATCGGAACCACAAAGAGTACCTGCTCAAAGGCTGAGCAGGTACTCTTTAAGACGGTTATATCTGTTCCAGATTCAGGATGCGGTATATTTAGCTGCTAGGGTCAAATCCTAGTATGCTGAATATTTTATAGCAGCGGGTTCTCATGTTTCGCTTTTAGAATCGACCAGCGCCGCTCCACTTCTTTTTCAAATTCGCCGAGCATGTCTTTGTTTTCTTCCTTGAGCAGATGTCTTGATTTGCCCATGTATTTCAGCCAGTCGCTGAGCGGCACCTGTTTTTTCTTCGCTTCAGGATCGTACGTAATATTCGTTTCTCCCTGCTCGACTTCATACAATGGGAAGAAGTTTGAATTCACGGCCGCGCGGACGATGTTCTCCCCATCCTTGTCGCTCGATTTCCAGTTCAGCGGGCATGTGATCAACAGCTTGCCGTAGACGGTACCTACATTCTGGGCGTACCACTGAGCTTTTGCCGCCTTTTTCACAAGATCCTGCGGGAATGCTTCCGTCCCCGTGAATACATACGGAATATGTGCCGCAGCCATCATTTGCACCGTATCCTTGTGATGGAACGCTTTGCCCTGCTGCTGTTTGCCGACACCGGACGTACTGGTCATGTGTCCTAATGGCGTAGAGTACGAAAGCTGGGCACCGGTGTTCATATAGCCTTCATTATCATATTCCAGAATGATCAGGTTATGGCCCCGCAGCGCCGTCCCGATGGCCGAACCCATCCCGATGTCCATGCCGCCGTCGCCGGTCACCATCACAAAAGTGAAATCCTCAGGAACTTCGATTTCCCCGCGGCGTTTCTTCTCAAGGAACGCTTCTACCGTGCCGGATAAAGTCGCCGGTCCGTTCTGGAACAAATTATGAATGAAACTCTGCTTATGCGAGTTATACGGATAACCCGTTGTTGTGATATAAGCACAGCCGGTATGGAACAAAGTAACGACATGGCCTTCAATCCCTTTGAAAAAGAGCTCCAGCGCCGGGAAAATACCACAGCCCGGGCAAGCTCCGTGGCCGGAAGCAAACCGTTTCGGTTTCGCCGCAAGCGCCCGCATCGGCGGCACTTTAACGGATAGTTTACTCGTCTCTTCATCCACCTTTACGGTGATCAATCCAGATTTAAAGCTGTCTCCCTTCATCGGGGCAATGACCGGCTGCAGCCTTTGCTCCTCAGCTCCCGGTGTTTGGCCGTAATAATCAAACGGCACTTTGGCATAACCGAGCTCCATGGCCTCGATCGTCAGGGCAAAAAAAGCTTCCGCGTCATCCGCATAATAGTCTTTCCCGCCAAGACCAAATATGCGGGACAGCACAATAGGCTGCGGACCACGGATTTCCTGCAGGGCCGCTTTGACCTCATGGGTCAGATTGGCCCCGTGTGCACCGTAAGAATCGGCACGTTCGCCAACCAGCAGCGCTTTGACACCTGTCAGCGCCTCGCGGATTTCTCTTGCCGGGAACGGACGGAGAATATTCGGGCTGATTATGCCCGCTTTAATTCCTTTCGCCCGCAGCCGATCCACGACGTCTTTGGAGGATTCGGCCGCCGAATTGAGCAGGAATAAAGCCACCTCTGCATCTTCCATTCGGTACAGATCAAGCGGCGAATAGGATCTTCCGGATAAAGCCGCGTATTCCTCTGCCACTTCCTTGAACACCTCGCCCGCACGGTACATGGCGTTGGACTGTTGGAAGTGGTTATTCATCAAATCGTCGCCATTCATATAAGCCCCAACAACGATCGGGTTGTTCTCGTCCAGTACATGTGGATATTCAGGCGCCTTTTCCCCTACAAACGCCTGAACGGTTTCCCGGTTCGTAAATATGTGTACCCGGCGTTTCTGGTGCGATGTGAAGAATCCGTCATAAGCTACAATGACCGGCAGGCGTACGTCTTCATGTTCCGCGATACGCAGCGCCATGATATTCATGTCATACACGGCCTGCGGTGAACGAGCGGTCAAAATGACCCAGCCGGTATTCAGACCGTAGTAAAGATCCGAATGGTCACCGCGAATATCCAGCGGTCCGCTGACCGCACGCGTCACCAAATTCATGACCATCGGGAAACGTGTGCCCGCCTGCACAGGAAGCTGTTCGATCATATACAAGAAACCATTCGCGCTGGTAGCATTGAATACCCGTGCTCCGGCTGCGGCCGCACCGTAGCAAATCCCCGCCGATCCATGTTCGCCGTCAGCTGGAATCAGCTTGATGTCATGTTCGCCGCGTGTACGCATCATGTCAAGATATTGGGCGATTTCCGTAGAAGGTGTAATCGGAAAATAACCCATAATGTGATAGTTAATCTGGGCAGCCGCCATGGCAGCCATTTCGTTGCCCGATTCGAAGACTGCCGTTTGAGCAGCCGCCGGCTTGTTCTCCGTTGTTGTTTCTTGAATTTGCATATTCATGATCGGACTCCCTCCGCGGTTATATAGGGAAATGATTGCGGCACACGGTGCTGCTCCGCATAATGCGGCTCTTCTAACATGGCAGCTAAAGCGGTGGTCGGACAAGCTTCGATACACTTCAAGCAGCCTTTGCAATACTGATAATCGATACCTCTCATAAACATCTGCATATTCCCGCGCTTATCCGGTTTCTTCTCCCACACGATGCAGAAATCCGGACATACCGTATCGCAGGCGGCACAGTGAATGCAGTCCTCGATCTTGTACTCTGGCAAATATCCCTGCCGGGAGCTGCTAAGATCCTTCAGGACACTGTTCGCCGTAACGTTCAGAATCCCGCCCAGCTCCTGCGTTTCATATCCAAGCATCGGCTGCGGTCTTGCGAAGGAAATTTTGTCTATAAGCTCTGAGCCATTTCCCAAGGAAAGGAACTGAACTTCGTTATATCCTCTGTCAAAAGTCCGCACATTCGGTTCCACGAGGTGGGGCAGCTTTTTCTCAAATGTTGTGCGGATCACCTGCCGCATATCGTCCGGGTTTAGGAAGCTACAAATCCGGAACAAAGCCCCCAGCATGGCCGTATTCACTTTGGTTTTTTCCTCAACGGAAATCTTCAGCGCATCAACTACGGCCAGCGTTCCCTGCGTCATGTTCAGATCAACGGCCACTTCGGAAAGGGCTCGCACCGTATTCACAAGCACCGTTCCATCAGGCTGTAATCCGCTTATGACATCGATCGTCTTATACAATGCTTCATGAAATACACCGACGACATGCGGCTGCTCAATGGGACTGTGATCGCGGATTTCCACCTCGGAATCGCAGAACCTTACGAAACTCTTCACGGGCGACCCTTTTTTCTCCGAACCATAGCTGGAAAAATTCGAACCGTTAAGTCCGGAGCCGGTCACCCCGGCTTCGGCCAGCATTTTTCCCGCCAGATTGGCGCCAAGCCCGCCGATGGATTCGAGACGAATCTCGAAAAATCCCAGTTCATTCTTTTGAGGTAAAATCGACATGTTCTCTCCTCATTTCTTCTTAGGTCATTAATTCCAGTTTAAAAGAAGAAACGGACCGGGTTTGTGATTATACTCACAACTTAAAAAATTGTGATTCCAATCACTATGTCGGTTGTGGGAGCGAAGTATACTGTCTTCGACAGTCCAATTGCGAGGCAATTTTATACTGACCTTAAGGCAAAAAATCACGAAATTGGAGGAGAAAATAATGAATAACAACGCCCAAGAGACCGTAGAGCATCAGCCGTCCATGTTCTGCTTTCAATGTCAGGAAGCATCCAAAGGAACAGGCTGCACCATTGTCGGAGTATGCGGCAAACCGCATGATGTGGCAAACCTGCAGGATTTGCTGATTTATCTGTTAAAAGGTATCTCTTTTCTCAGTCTGGATGTCCGGCTGCCGGAGGAGCTTGAACAGCGCGTATCACTGTTTATGATGGACTCCTTGTTTGCAACGATTACGAACGCCAACTTTGACCGCGAGGTTTTTGTGGGAAGAATCCGGGAAGCGATCGAGCTCCGCGGCGAGGTGCGCACCTATTATAACGAACAATATCCGGAAGGAACCGCCAATCTCCCTGATGCTGCCGTCTGGCAAGCGGATAACGAAGCTTCTTTTGATGAAAAAGCACGTACGGTTGGTGTCCTCTCGACCCGCAATGAAGACATCCGCTCGCTGCGCGAATTGATTACGTACGGCTTGAAGGGGATGGCTGCTTACACGTACCACGCGCTTCATCTGGAGAAGGATGATAACGAATTAAACCGTTTTATGCGCCGTGCACTTGCCGCCACGCTTGACGACAGCCTTGAAGTGCAGGATCTGGTCGCTTTGACGATGGAAACCGGTCAATACGGCGTAAACGCCATGGCGATGCTGGATGAAGCGAACACCTCGGTTTACGGAAATCCGGAAATTACGAAGGTCAATATCGGGGTAGGCAACCAGCCCGGCATTCTGATCAGCGGCCATGATCTGAAGGATTTGGAGGAGCTGCTGAAGCAGACGGAAGGAACCGGCGTGGATGTGTACACGCACAGTGAAATGCTGCCTGCCCACTATTATCCGGCATTCAAGAAATATGAGCATTTTGTAGGCAATTACGGGAATGCCTGGTGGAAGCAGAATAGCGAATTCGCAGCCTTTAACGGCCCGATATTAATGACAACCAACTGTATCGTCCCGCCGAAAGACAGTTATAAAGACCGTATATATACAACAGGCAACACGGGGTTTCCGGGTGTCCGCCATATTCCAGAAGGAACAGACGGTGCTCCCAAAGACTTCTCCGCCCTGATCGAGCAAGCGAAAGGATGCCCCGCTCCAACGGAGCTTGAAACGGGTGAGATCATCGGCGGTTTCGCTCATGCCGCTGTGATGAACGTGGCCGATCAAGTCGTCGATGCCGTGAAATCCGGGGCGATCCGCCGCTTCTTCGTCATGGCCGGCTGCGATGGACGGATGAAATCCCGCAGCTATTACACCGATTTCGCAGCCGAACTCCCAACAGACACGGTCATTCTAACTGCAGGCTGTGCCAAATACAAATACAATAAACTGGATCTAGGCGAAATCGGCGGTATTCCGCGGGTCCTGGACGCTGGTCAATGCAATGATTCTTACTCCCTGGTCGTGATTGCATTGAAGCTGAAGGAAGTATTCGGCCTTGAGGATATTAATGATTTGCCGATTTCCTATAACATTGCCTGGTATGAGCAAAAAGCGGTGATCGTGCTGCTTGCCCTGCTATATCTTGGCGTTAAAAATATTCATCTGGGCCCTACGCTCCCTGCATTCCTGTCGCCTAACGTTGCCAAAGTCCTCGTGGAAAACTTCGGCATCGGCGGCATTACGAATGTGGAAGATGATATGAAGATGTTCCTTGGCGCGTAACTTAGTAGTCGAAGAAAACCTGATAAAGAAAAAAAGGGCATGGGTTATGCAAGCAATGATCTGCTTGGTAACTCATGCCCTTTCAAATTAAATAAGTCGCTTCCACTCAACAAGGAAATCCTTCCACGTCGCTATTTTTCAATTTACCTATCAATGAAACACCTTAATTCTTACCACCATAGCCCTTATAAGTAGCGTAAACGGCATCTGCATATTGATCCGCCAGAATAGGACGGCCATAAGAATCCGTAGCTCCCGGATACCAGTTATCTCCACCGTTGTAGTGTAATAATCCGTTGTAGATATTTCCAAACTTCGTAATCTTCTCATTTAAAATTAACGCACCCAGATATACCTGATCTTGTTCACTGCTATGATTATACGCACGGCCAAATTTTGAGCTGAATTGAGATAAATACGCATTGCGTGTGTTTGGTTCGACCTGCATCAATCCGTCGCCGGCCGATGGACTACCTGGTAAACCTGCGCCAAAGCTGCTTTCCTTTTTGATAACAGCACTTAACAATAAAGCAAAATCTCCGCCTTTCCCATAGGCATTGTCCGCATTCATGACATATGTCCATATATGGCTTGGAACCTCGGCAGGCTTAGTTACTGTAGGAGGTGGTGAACCCGTATAAATCTTGACCGATGACATTTTGTCATTGATCGTGCTGCCAACCCAGGAAGAATCTGAAGTAAAGGTCCACTTGGCTCCTCCAAAATTATCATTCTCATATACTTCAACCGTCCAACCGCTTGGAACCTTAAGAGACGACATCCAGTCATTCGGAATTCCGTTTGCGTTCAACTGAGACAGTGTATAATTGCCTATCCCGAGTGTCACTGCTTTTCCTCCATAGTTTATATCTGCATAGAATGTTACTCCGTTCGTTGTCGGTGGTGTGGTTGGCGGCGTAGTTCCGCCGCTACCGTCTTTCTGCCATAAAGCAGGAACATTGGACGGTTCCCAACCTACGAGAGAAGTATGTGCCTGAAGACAGGTATAAGTGCTTCCACTATAGGTTACTGTGTCATTTACTGCATATGCGGTATTTGGAGCCCACGCTCCTCTAGCGGCTGCGTTTACTGACGGTAAGGCTGCGCAAAAAGTGGATAGAAATACTGCTAAAACTACCAAAAGTGATAAGGGCTTAAAAGATTTATTAGTCATTTTCAAACCTCCTTGTTTTTTTATTTATCTGTAGCGCTCCCATGGGACATGCCACAGGTTTTAACGCACTATTATCTTACTTTATTTCCATATTCTAAATTAATTCCACAAAAACAGAAGAAAGACTATGGAAAAATGAAGGGGGACGGATTCAATAAAAAAACCGAGGAAAAACAGGAGTGGATACCTGAATTTCGCCCGGCTTGTAACACAACTTTAGGCTTTAACACGACTTTATAGGCTTTGAGATGATTTTAATTGCGTTCTACACCTAACGCAATAACAGTGGCAACACTCCACATGTAACGAGTAGACAATGACAACAAATTACAGGAGCCTATTCGCCCCTGCATATCAAAATTCTCCGTTCTATCAACAATTTAGTCATATGTAGATAGATAGTCCGTTCAATAATTGACGGGGTGTATCAAAATTTAACCCACCTTACCACTGCCTATAGACTAGTACCAGTCCCGCGCCAATAATTATTATCATGACGACAACGGGTAATGTTGTTAGGGTAATTCCCGCTATCGCCATACCTCTTCCTTTAGAAGATTTTCTTGCAATAATACCTAAGAAAAAACCTACAACACTAAGTATAAAAGCAAAGAGAATTGTGGCCATAGTACCTGTCGAAGGCATGTAGCTGTACTCGGAATCAAAGCCCAACTTTAACATTCCTACTATGAAGAATAATATTCCAAATATACCGAATATTAACGATACTACAGCTTGTCCTAGTCTATCCTTTGGCTGATTCTTCATGGCGGCTTTTGTTGTTGTACTCGTGTTACCGGAAGGACCATCCGCTCCCCCCGCTTTATTGATTACTGTCCTGTTTACTGGAGGACTAGCCGCCCTAGATTTACTGCTAACGGTCCTGTTAGCTTGGGCGGGCTGTGTCCTATTGGGCTGATTGAATGTAGTAGTTCTAGTGTCCTGTTTCACTTCTTTTGACCCCCTTTTGATATATGTGTGTAGTTATTTAGAACTATTCGACAAAACTTTCCAATATCCTCTTTACAATCGGAGCGACCACGATAGTAATACAGGGTATCGTGAAGAGATATTTCGACAAAAATAGATGGAGAAGTAGTTGCACGGGAATTTTTGGATAGGCTTTAGTTATAAAACAGAAAGAGCCCAAGGGCTTCGCCTTAGGCTTTCCTGATTAACAGTGCGCAACATTCCATATGCCCTATATTTCCATAGGATTAACTCTGTCGCACGTATTTTCCTGAACCTTTGTACTTATTGGTCTTTGTATTCCAGGTGAATATTCCCTCTGCCAGATCCCAGCCACCTTCGATCCTGTGGTTCTTCCAGTACTGATGTACTTTACCTTTTGAATCAATGTAAACTCCCTGATCCCCCATTAATTGAAGAGCTTTACTCAAGGTCCCATGCTGAAGTCGATATACATATAACTGGGTATTCGATGGGAAATAAGAGAATGTAACAGCCACATGTTTCTCATTCTTCGATACGGTAAACACTTGGATCGTCGGTGGTTCAAAGCCTTCATCACTTATAATGCCAGTATTAATTAAAACAACATGTCCCTTTGCGTTAATCAGATAAAAATTACCTGATTCAGTGAGAATAAACGATTCTTTTTTCTTGTCATTGTTAATGTCATCGGTTTTAACGATCTTAACCACTTCATTAGGGTACTTTTCAGCAAGGATATCTTTCGGTTTCATTGCTGCAGCAGAGACATCACCCGTAAATGCAAAGAAAACTGCGAAGCTAAGTAATAATGCCATTGTTGAGAATTTGCCTTTCATATATAAGCCCTCATTTCCGGTGTTATCATATCTTAAATAGATCCTAAGCTAAATAACCATTCATTATTGACTTTAACTCTAGAAGTGCAAGACTTTCATCCTCATAGTTAATAGCGTAAACAAGCAATCTTTTATCTGATCGCCCCTCTACATACCATGACTCCAATGGTGAGTCATCTGTCCGATTGATTCCATCGTGATTAGGATAGAGCAAAATAACAGTCTCTACATGCTCATAGCGAGTCAGATAGGCATACATCTGATAAAAGTCTTCCCTTTTCACACCATGGCGACTATACGAGCTATCAATCACTTTCCACTTTGTATCTATAATCATAGACAGGCCATGGGTTCCAGAGATCAATAAATCAGGCTCTAATTGAAATACACCTCGATCAGTGCTCTCCTTGATTAACAGTTTATACGAACGATCTTTTATAACAACATGAGATGTTAACTTTCGAACCAGATGCGCTATGTAACTTTCAAACAGGTCATTCATCTTAAATAAAATTGAACTCGCCGTTTTATTTCCCATTTGCGGTGTTGGAGCAGACTGTGACAATAAGAGTATGGCAAGTCGATAGCACGCTTCGTATCTACGATTGTTACGATCAAAATAAATAGCCGAACGGAAAATTCTCTGGTCAATGGAATCAGTCACTTCATCTAGATACATCATGGCGTGACCAGCCCGTTTACGAGTATTCAATTGATTCGACTGCCTCATAATCTTTCTTAGTGTAGCTTTCAGAATTCGATTCAGTATGTGGTCAGGATGGAATTCATCGTAAATACAACTTACTGCTGTCGATTTAAGATGAGCACGCTTCATTTGTGAGGTTGTATCAATTCTACCTCGCACAGTGTTCAGTTCATCTTGCTGGGTAATATACGTTCGAAGAACCCCTCGTGTCAGCTCTCTAAGAACCTTCTCTGTAAAAAGCGAGGCAAGAATCTCAAACAAGTTCATTTTCTCATATTCAATTTGCCCAATCTGGCTCTCGTGAATATCTAGGTAACCTGTTCGTTCCAGCATATGCAATAATACCCGTCGTGATTGTGAGGGTTCATTGCTAGATACTTTCGGAAGGATTTCAATAGAGCAAGAAGATAATTGAATGAAGCCAACATAATTAATGAAAGTAACACTCTTCCTTGATATTCGGATCAGATCCTGATCCAAACGATTCATTGATATATAACTGGATAGTTCATCCGCCTGTAATGTAGATAAGGCTTCGCTATCATAATCGGATATGGGAATTGAACCGTAGCATTCCGTTACAGCAAAATGCTTCATTCGACTGCTTCCTGCTTATCAGCATTTCCATTCTGTTTATAAATGCGAGTCAATGCCTTCAGGGTTGGATTCGTTTGTATGACATAACGAGTTTTCTCATACTCTGGCAGTTTAGATGTGTGGACAAACAATTGCTTAGCAGAGACAGTTTTCTTTATAATCAAAAATTCGGTGTCCTTTTCGTTCTTTCCGGCTCCACCTAACACAAGCTCAATAGATTCCCAGTTATCATAAAAATACTCCTGCAACAATGGAATGATTCTTTGTTTCATTACGCTAATATAGAAGTCTAGTGTTGGTTCCTCAGTAATAAAGTAAGCATGTCCAATGACATGATCTCGATCAAATAAATATTCGATTCGGTCGTTCAACGTTTGAAGCAGAAGTCGTACATCCAAGCCTTCAACATCTGATGGCAGCACATTATAAGCGGGCATCATCTCGATAAATTCAAACCGTCTGCGAAGTGCGGTATCAAGCAAGGCGATGGAACGATCTGCCGTATTCATTGTACCAAGAATATGAACATTAGAAGGAACGGTGAATTTGGAGCCTGAATAAGGCAATGTAACGGATATTTCATTTTTTTGCCCTAAGCGCTTATCCGGTTCAATAAGTGTAATTAGTTCACCAAATATTTTAGAGATATTACCACGGTTTATCTCATCAATCACGATAACAAACTGGGATTCTCCAGTCCCCTGTTCATTTCTGCCGGTAATTAACTCTCGAAGGCTCTCAATATTCAAATTTTCCTTTGCCAGCATATAAATCGCCTGCTGTGAAAATATCTTATCAATCAGAATCCGTTCTACTGGAACGATGTCAGCATCATCTTTACTAACCCATAGCCACTCTACGCTGCGAAAGTGATGATAGTCAATGACTCCTTCCTCATCATATTCATATTCGCCAGTGACTTTGCCGATCGCTCGAGCTTTAATGTTACCGTTGGAAACGATAACGATATCGCCAATATCAATTCCATGTTTGAATCGATCAACCGCATCTACACCAAATTTCCTTTCATCATTAGCAAAGTCAAAATATTTTTCACGAATTTCGTCCTTATTGCTGCACAGACTATAATCAACATGGTTTCCCCAGCCCATAGCTATCTGATTGTTCTGTATGCAATAATCATAAATATCATCATTGGCATCTTTCGTGTTACCCAACGATATTTTATGAAAATTCGTAGTGCTTAGATCAAAATCATATGTATGCCTTCTATTGGTTACTACAGCTCTTGCTGCATTACAAATACGCTTGAACACGCCATCCCGAACCTCATACCCTTCGGATTCCTTCACAAAACGAATACCTTCTACGAAGTCTTCGTAGCTATACGACTGATGAAATGTACAAAACACGACTTGATTGCTTTCAATGTACCGGTTATACATTTGAACAGCCTCATCACGTCTTGCCGGATCAGTAATTAAATCAGAATCTACATCTGGATTAAGAATTTTTAATGCTTGAGTAATAACATTGTAGGTCTTTCCTGTACCCGGAGGGCCATAAAGAATCCGGTTTTTTGCTACAGTTTTATTCATATCGTCAGACTTACCTCCAAGCCATTCATTATTATCCGTTGACTTTATCTTCTTTAAAAGTTCAAATAAAACTTCATCACTATCTTTTTGCCAAGGCATTCCGCTTGGACGATCATCTTTATAGTGAACCATGGTTATATCCGAAATTCTAGCACTGGAAAAGTGACGTTGAAGCATTCTCATACCAGCTTGCTTAGCGGCATCCAATCTGCCATTAATATCTGCTGATTCAACCTCCTTGTGATGATCTAAAAGCTTAACTCCATAATGGTTCTCACTATATTTAAAGGTCAAGATGTAATAGCGAGTCTCTTTTCCTTTAACATATACTTGATTTGCAACACTGTTCTTAATCCTTTGGTTTATCTCATCTATTGTCATTCCTCTATTACCTCTTTCAAGTGCGATATAATAGCTATAAATAATATAAAGACTATCCTTGCGATAGGTCGGTCACGAAAATTGGGCATTGGCTTTACATCCTGAACAGTTATTTCCCCTTCCCAGAACTCCCCGCCCTTTCCACATGCTCAGCTCGAATCTTCGGATCAGTGATGTTCGCCCCGATCAATGATTGATAGATCTTCTGAATATCAGCTTCCGATAAAACGGTATCCACCTTCTCCGCTTGAATCCGATTCATTTTGCGCTGAATATATTCGGAAAGCTCAACATCGTACACAATCAGTTCGTCCGATTGGATTTTTCTTAGTTCTGGATCTACGCTGAACCTACAGCGCATCGTAAAGGAAACCAGTGAGATGAACCGGCTCTTTTGGTAGTCAGGGAGCAAACTTTTAATCGCTTGAATATGGCCATAATTTTGCATAAAGGGATTATACATTTTAAACCGGTTACTGACCGTCCATGACTTATTCTCTCTTGTTCCCTTAATCTCTCCCGTGTAGTTCTTCGTCTCGATGACAAACAACCCTTGCGGCGTGATCACTACATGGTCGATCTGCGAATAACCCGTTCGGGACTTCGAATTCGTCACCATTAAATCATTTACATATCTACATCCTTTGGGGAGTTGGTCTAGTTGAATATTAATCTTATGCTCACCCAGCTCACCAATTCGAGTAGGCTGAACCTTGGGTTTGGCGTTGTTTCCTGATGTTTTAGCTTTATTCGTATGTTGAGCCGGCTTTTTCTTTGGCTTATCAGAGGATTTGAACAAGGACTTAAATTTTTCAAACATAAGAGAGCTCCGTTCTACATGTAATGATGATTCATCCGATCCATCTCTTAAGAGGCGATGACTCCTCTGCATACTCCATTCAGTAGAGTTAATTACTAGCTGCGTTCTCCCCTTTATTTTAGAATGCCTCCCTAATCATACTACAAAGTTATTGACCCATCGTATATTTATACATTAACTTACTTATATAAGTCATTTCCCTAAATATGGAATGTGGATCTGGAGGCGAGTATCTTTGGTACCTACAGACAGAACGATCAGTACGGAGCTATTACGTTACTTGGAGAAGGAGAAACTCAGCATTTCCTCTTTTGCAATTAAATCGGGAATCAATTCGGGAACCCTCAGCCGCTTTATCAATGGGAACCAGCCCCTTTCCGTTTCAAGTCTTGATTTAATTACGAAAGCCATGAATCTGGAAGAAGGCTATTTTTATTCTCTATATGTAAATGAGTCAACTCCGAACTGGAGGCGACTTGGCCCCTTTATCATGCGATGTGCCGAGCTAGGGAAACTCTACTGCATCGATCAGGCTGTTGATTTGATCATCGATAACCCAGCTTATTCATCCCTACTCTTTGATAGCGCTGAAGCACTATTTCACAAGGGTAATCGGGAGGCTGCTCTGATCCTATACAAAAAAGTCGCCGAAAGTGAAAAACACCAGCATGCTGAAAGATTAGGTTTATGTCAATACAGAATATTTACTTGCTCCCTAAACTCGGATCAGGAACATAATCTGAACTGTACCATACAATTTGAAGCTTATGTTAAGCGACTTCCTGAAGGGGTACAATTAGATGCTTTAAAAGATTTAACTAACACGTTGTTGTCCTTAAGTAAAAGGAATAAAGCAAAGTACTATGCTCAGGAAATGGGACGCATCTCTAGAATGCTGTACGCACAAAAACATAATAAAAACAGACCTCACAGGAAGCCTATAGAGCCAGCCAAACCGTTGTTTGGGTATATTTTATACTCCGATCTGCTGTTAGGCTCCATAGCTGCAGATAACGATGATTATGATCAAGCCCTTAATTATTTATCCTGTTATGAGGATCAAAGCTGGATTATAGAATCCGATGAAGCTGCCGAACGTACCAAAGAACAATTCAGGGAATGGGCTAGAGGCAACCGTTATCTATATGAACTAATGAAAGGCAACATAGAAGTACTTGAATCATACATCGAGTATATCTCTTCCAGGGAGAACGAAATACTAAGAGCTTTATTTAAAATCATCCAAGCCGCTAACACGTATCATTTTGAATTTGATGAATATCTCGATAGATTTGAGAATCTGATTAAGGATCATCTCATGCGACGAGAATCAGTTGGTAGTTATACCGAACATATAATGGATGACCGCTTTGCTAATTTCCTTACCGATGTTGGTATGTATTACATACGGAAGGATAATATTCAAAAAGGCTCAAAATATATACTGGATAGTTTAGAATTCTCTTATACCAACAATAATGCAATCAACATCGTAAGATGCTGTACAACCATTGAGCATATACAATCTAAGCTGGATCATGACGATCTAGAAAGATATGCTGCAATACGAGATAAGTTAAAAGTTAGCGGTACTCTTATCCATCCGTAGATTCGCAGGAGTTCTTGTGTTATGGTAGCTAAACTGCAGCCGTGTGCTCCCACGATGAATTTAACATCTATTCCCGAGTTGATTGATCTGTTATAGAAAAATAGAGAACGGAGAAAGAACCTAGGCTAATGATTGTTGTATAGCCTAGGTTCTTCATGTTAAGTCCTCGATTTTGACGGTACCGACTTCCGTTAATTCTTAATTTAATATGACATGTACTTAATTACTTAAGATTTCGAATCTTTCATCAAACGTTGGATAAAACGTATAGAATACCGGCACAGCATGTTCATCGTAGTCGTCATGATTCCACAATACGGTTAACCATTCTTCAAAACAAGGTAAAGTTTTTACAATGACCTTTGAATTTTGACTGATAAACCCTAATCTGTACTCGTTATTAGGGATTCCTTCCTGCACATAGGAAAACCCAGTGGTCATTAGAGTTCTCAACAGCATCAAACATAGTAAAGGAAATAAGACGATTGGAATCAATGAGCTCATCTGTCTCTCGAATGTATATTTTATCTGGGAGATCCGGAAGAATCACATGACTTTTACTTATTGCCCCACAAGGCGAGTTCTCACTAATCCCGCCGATAGGTTCACAATCAAGTAAAAAAATCCCATTAGAGAATTCACTTAGAAAAGTACAAAACGATAGTGGTAGTTTCACCCCTAATCTATCTTCAAAATCTCTAATATCTCGATGTTCTGCAAGCTCATATCTATCTACATCAGAATACCTTTCTTGAAAACATTTCATGAACTCTCTGACATTCATCGAAATCATCCCTCATATTTTTAATTTACACGACAACCATGTATCCAAAAATGATCAATGAAGATAACGGCTAGCTTTATTTCTCAAAAACAGAATGGTATGTTTTATTGGGTAACTCTAGTTGGCTAGATATCTGAAGAATGAACTCATCCGCTTTCTTAATCAGGTTCATTAGATGTGTGGGCTGCATTTTGCTGATGAGGGAGTTCTCCTGTGATAAAAAGGATATGGATTGTATAAATATCAACGGCTCCACATTCATCTCCGAGTCTTTGGGGAACATCCGCAGTATTTCTTCTAGCAACATATTTGAAATAGGCTGCATTCTCTCCTTCTTTATATATAAAGCAGTTAGCATGGATTCTAATGCCCTGTTGCATAGTAATAAACAGACGTGATGCATGTTTTTGTCAAAGAAATGCAAAGATAAATTCATATATTCTTGAGAGCAGCTGGCATGAAGAACAATCATATCCTGGTAAAAGCCGCCTGCTTCCCCATGTTGGGAGGATGTATTCACATTCAGGTCAGTATCTCTTGTTACCGTCGATTTCATAATTAGCTTCACTCCCATTTTTCACTAAGAACATACTCTATTTATTCAATTCAGTATTTTCCAGTATCTGTATTGTATCATCCAAACAGTTTTGTAGGCAATAGCCTACGGAAATTCCCTTATAGAACCGCATAAGATGAATTTAACTATCTATATAAGGGGTTATAACGTGGCTAATCATAATGATAAATCCATAGAGTTACTAGCCTTCGGCAGAGCTCTCCGAAATATTCGCAAAGAAAAAAAGCTCACTCAAGATGAGCTGAGCCTCTATTCCCGTGTCGACCGATCTTATATTAGTGAGCTAGAGAACGGAGAAAAAGCGCCTACTCTGCTAACAATTACTGCATTAGCAAGGGCGCTTCATGTTAAGGCTTCGGTTTTGATCGAGACGTATGAGAGGGAATTGGAGAATTAGAATGATCCTCTCAAGCTGGGGAATTTTTTAGACTAGAGGATTTTCTGAATTTCTCTCATGAGATAAGTGTAGGACATAGCTCTCGGATAAAATGCGTTCGGGTGATGGTAACGAATAATGACATTTTGGTGTCAGCCCACCTTATCCGTCAATTACTATTTCTTCTAGGGGAGAGTATGAATTGACAAGTCTGTCGTAGGCAAAGAAAACCTAGGAAATGTCAGGATTCTGCAATAATCAGAATATTGTATATGGAAAAGTTGAGAAGTATGGCTTCGTATCGCATCTAGATACAATCCTTATTACATTGAAGCAGAAAAGAAACCATCCTTTAACCAATAGAGCCCATGTAAAGACTTATCAACACTTCATTTTATATGGGAGACTCATTTTTAAACCTGAGGCCCCCACTTTTGAGACTATTAAGGCAAATCTTAACCCCCTGAAAAACAGAGGGGTTCTCGATTTACCAAAAATATGCAGGGAACCGGAACAGTAATGTATGCTGGGCCCTGAGGATAGATCTAGCTATAAAACCAGATTATTGGTGCAAATAACTTACCGCGAATTCAATTCAAGTTCAAAATCTCGAGAGTATTTATAGTTAATTAATTGTTCATCAGGAGTCTCTATCCAAGCACGTTCTTTATGAGAATATTCGCTAATTTTACGGGAACCATAACCCTCAAAAATATAATTCACTCTTTCCAATGTAACCATTTCTTCTTTCTCAAACACGTTAGGATTATAATTTTGTGTTGCCTTAATAGTCATTTTTACCCATCCCTCATCGTTCAATAAAGACTCCTCAATTTCTATAACGTCCATATGTTGCAGATGAGCAAGTATTATCTCATGATCTTTGGGAACCGGCCCGAATTTAATGCGAGCATAAGCAGCTCCACTTATTGATGCAGTATACTTTTTGAAGTAAAGGAAATCCGAGTACCATAGAAGCTTCATTAACTTAGTTTTGTTAACTCCCCATTTTGAAAAGAACAGAACCATATTTAAGAATTTATCTAGATTGAAATCTCTATAACCAGTGAATTCAGTAAAAGCAAATGGCTTGTGAATCGATTCAATTATTTCTTCATCATCTTGCATTATTTCTACAAATGGTGTGCTAATTCGGCCTTCTTGTTCATCGCTCCAATTTCTTAATACGTTCTCAACCTTCTTTAATTCCCTAGGAGATAAATTCTCTTTATTTTTATTAAAATATTCAAATATAGATCGAGGATTTTCTTTCAATTCTTTATAAATGGTTATATGTTTATCACTTGGCAACTCTCCAGTTTCGTGTCTTGCTATACTTGCGGAACCTATTCCTAAAATCTTTGCAAAGGGGCGAATCCCCAAATCTTTGTATTGAAGTCTAACATTTCTAATTTGTTCAGAAGTTAATCCGGAAGTTGCTTTTATATAAGCGTCATTTATGGCTTTTAATTGTTCATTCATATATTTTTCATCAGATATTTCAGATCCACATTCTTTGCAAACAAGCATTATTACTTCTACATCAATTAATTTTCCATGAATTCTAATTGTTTGTCGCTCTTTTTTTTCCTCAGCATTGCAATCCTTACCGCAGTCATCACAATACGTTAGGAATTCCCTTGACATAAGTTTCTCGCTCCTTACTATTAAGTTTTGTTTAAGCCTTTAATCAAGTTTTTAGAGTGTTAATAAGTTTTGGTGCAATCCTTGAGGTCAGGTTGCCTATGTGTTACTCACCCGTCCATAGGGGAAGTAATCAAAAATTCAATCCATTTTGGTTCTAAACAACATTCATTTATGATATAAAAGTGCCTAAAGGGAGCCGGAGCAAGATGCTCCCTTTATGTACTTTAATTTCCTAAGATTTTTTTGTTTATTTCGGCCTTCGGGCCATACTCACAAGGATGAAACGACATCGAAACGCATTTCTTAGTATTGCTGTAATCCTTAATCTTAATTTTGATATAGGCCCAAACACCATTAGGCATTTCTTTCTGAAATGCATAAATCAGTTCACCAGAACCATCTCTATCTAATTCAGGATGTTTCTCTTCATCGTCCTTAGTTAAAGTCATCATAACTTTCCATGCTTTACCCACATCAGGAGGCATCCCTAAATCGATAAAATCTTGTCTCCAGTTTCGACCTTTACGAAATATAAACTTCCGCGTGTCCTCATGAATCATGAGTGGTATTGCTTCCTTAAGCATATCTTCGCTATTCACATATCTTCACCTCCTTTAATAATATTATACACAATTTGTGATATCATGATAACACTTTTTTACGAAAAAGTTATATCATGATTACACTTCTCCGTTTTTATAAGCTAAAGGCATTATAATCAAGGTAATTAAGATGAAATATGGAAAGGAGGATGTTTGTTCATCATTAAGAGTAGGCTTTATGGGATCGGGGTCTAAGTAATTTTGCCAGTGTAGATGAAGTTGGCCGTGGCTGTTTATTTGGAGTGTTTGTTGCTACTGTTATTTGCCTCCCTTTTCTTTGGCTTATCAGCGGATTTGAACAAGGACTTTAATTTTTCAAACATAAGAGAGCTCCGTTCTACATGTAATGATGATTCATCCGATCCGTTTCTTCCTTTTCCAGGCATTCAACTTGTTCTCAAGTGCAATACCGTTAATTAATTGAATGTTTAATCGCTCAGCGTCTCTTCTAGCGTCCTTGGTAAAATTACTGGTCGTGACCACCCAGGCATCATAACAACCGTGCACTTGCTTTCCTGCCTTCAATCGAAGAACAATATCATTACCAACATTCTGCTTCCACCGTTTACACTGTACTGCAATTTTATATCCCTCTTTACCGCGAAGAATGAGATCAACCTCGCTATCCCCCGATCCACCAACTCGTTCAACGGCATATCCTTGATCTTTATAGTACAACTCCATCAGTCTTTCAAAATCCGGTCCGGATAGATTATGGACATCTCTAGTGATAAGCTGAGCGTCTGTAAGTTTTGTCAGTGCCTTCGTTTGATGTGATCGTGATTTCATATTGTTTGAAGTTGTGGTAGAGGCTGCTCTGGTTGCGGGATGTTTCATGGATTTCTTATTTGCTCGTCTATTTCTAGTCCATGCAGCGCCCACCCATTGGGCAACGACCAACCCCAAAATAAACACACCTACAAATACACCCCAATGTAATTTAGGATTAATAAAATATAACGAGAGGGCTGCAATCGTAAACAAACCTCTTAATACATAAGCAAGCTGTTGCCCTTCGGCTTTATAAGTTTTCGCCATGCGTTTTAACTTCTCCTTATATCATTTCACCTGAACCATGAACTCCTAGCACCCGCTTAGCTAAATCCACCTGCTCATGATCCAGTTCCACCCTTACCGTACCAGCGCGTCTCTCCTCACGCCACTTTATCAGATCTTCTTCCGTCTCTAATTTCAGTTCCGCTATCTCTGCGGCCCGGTCGAAAATATACTTCGATGTATACAGAGCCGTGTAGATTCCTCGTCCACCTGAAACAATCGGTTTATCCCGTTTCATCCACCTGTCGATCGTAAATTTCACATACAGCTTTTCCTCAGATCCCCGTCTCGCGGGACGCTCCATAATTTCTCTGCGGCGCAGTACCTTCCAATCGGTAACTCGTCCATACCAGTGAATACCTGTTTCTCCGGTAGAAGCGAACTTTCCCTTCGATTGATAGAGGGCAATATATTCGATCTGCGTTAGAATCTTGTGGTCCGTCACATTTTCAAGAGGGATATGGTAAAAGTTTAATTCCAGTGCCTGTTCCAGCTGGGAAGGTTCTTTTAGTGAACCTACCAATACATTTTTGCCAGCCATTTTGTCCTGGTAGTAACTCTTCGTACCTCGAGGTCTCGTCGAGCGTTCGTACGCTTTTTCCGGGCTGTCCTTAATGAGCTCATCCAAGAATTCCTCCATCAGCTCCGTTGAGTTGGGTAGAAACGGGAAGGCTCCTACATTGACGAGCTCAATACTCTTATAAAAACGATGCTCCCGAAATTTCGCCTCATCATGATATGGAAAGAGTACATACGCTCCAAACATACTCCGTTCATACTCTTGCTCTTGCTTGTCTGAATAAACGATTGCGTCCCGATACCGATGCATCGTGTTGATATCGTCTTCCTCCGGACCTGGCTGCTTGTATTTATCATAATAAGGGGTTCCCTCGTATGCAGGATTTATCCGATATTTCGCGTCAAAAATATACTTATACTCCACCGTAGCATCGTTCTTCTTTAGCGTCAGCACATTGTCCGGCTTCTGACCGAGCGTAGCGCTTCGATCCCCTTTGGGAAGCGCGTTGTAATAGAGTGTAAATATTTCCCCGTTACTCGGGTTCCTGTACACCATCCTAGCGCTGGCCGACTTGTCCAACGTCACAAAAATTCCAGAGCGCTGAACCTTGATGATATCTTGCTTGAGAAGCTCATATTTCTGACTGAGGAGATCATGGATTTTCAAGAAGCACCAGTATTCGTACAGCTGCGCTAAGTCTTTCATCGAGAGACGGAACAAGTCGCTTTGGATCGATAACCCTTTCATGAGCATCAAATAATTACGATATACTTCCCGATATCCAGGTGCCATTTGTAATACTAAAGATACGGAAAGCTGCTTCATCCCACCAACGTTTAGAAAATCCAGCCTTAACAATCGCTGTAGCTGATTCTGCATAGAGCTCATCCGCTTCATTAGGAGGGGATCCTGCATCCGAGCACTTCCGGATAGTCTTGATTTCAATTCCTTTAATTTTTTTGATATGCGCTCCAGCACCCACCGTACAAACCGATTTTCCATCGTGTCATATTGGATTCGACGTTTCATCTCCAAAGCTTGGGTAGGGTATAAGGTTTGACCGTTAACTGGAATAAAACCAATCTTATCGTCTTGTCTAAGTAAATGAGGATGTTTGGTCAGGTACGCTATGTTTTCTTTACCTGTCTTCTTAACTCTTGCTGCCTCGACCCTCCTCATCTCTTTCTCTAGCTTGTAGTTAGGAGAAGTCTGTATTCGCTCCACCGCTTGAACAAGCTGTTCAAACACATGCTGGAGAATTGCAAAAAATTCCGTAAGACTTTGATGTTTCGTTTCTTTTAATCCGGTTAAATGATACGTCTTGCGAAGAAAGTCAAAAGACAAATTATAAATCTGCCGATTCACATCGTTTAGTATCATTTGATAATCTTCTTTGTAATCCATTTTGGAAGGAAAAATCTCCAGTTGTAGCTGAAAAACAATCTGCCCGTTTAGCCGGAGCCCCAGATCGGATAAACCAACCTCGTTCTGAAAGTTCAAGATTCCCGACAGGATAGATTGGCCAAGTGGCTTAATCGCTTGTCTTACGCTAGCATTCTCATGATGGAAGGTTAGAGCCAGTGGCTGCTTCTTCTCCACAACGAGCTCATACGACTGCGTTTCGAAAAATAGCGGCCAGCTCTTCTCCCCCACCTCCCACGGGGTGAGCGCTCCTGTTTCCGTTGAGAACACCGAAATCTGCTCGATCTTTAAATCACCCGAAAGGGAATGAACCTGTAAGCTTGTATCCATCCATTCCCCATCTTTCCTGTGATGAAGTTGCATAGACTCCACTGTAGGATGATATGGTTTGCCTTGAATGTAAAGATTGAAGAGGTTGGTCTCGACTCGCAGCAGTTCCACGCTCTGGTTAAGAGAGCCAGTAAGAGGTGAATCCATCTTCTTCTAACCTCCGTAGCATAAAGGCGATTTTCCGAGCGCTTAAAGGATGTTTAGCCTTGTTCTCCTCTTCGTTGTCATTCCATTTTAGATAGATCTCCGACGCATCATCCATAAGTTCTGATACTGACAACGTTCTCCCTAGTGCCCCTTGTAGTAATTTAAGGAGTACCCGCTTCACTGATAGGCTACTGCCTTGAACGCGAGGAAGGATCTTCTGTAGGAGCTGAAGATCAAAGGCCTCATCATTCGATAGCAGCTCATGACGCTGATTGTATACCATATAAAAACAGATTGAATCCCGGATCCGAAATCCGACATGAGAATGGATCTCTTCTAAGATGTTGTTGATCTTCACAAGCATTTCCGTCGTAGCATGAACTAAATCCGTATACTCGGAATACACGTCAACCAGTTGCAGATACTCGCTTCGTAAGAACGAGTTATGCACGGCCAAAGGCGTCCCCTCATCTTGCAGTTCTAAGCTCGGATATTGCTGCAAATCAATATAATTAAACTCGATCGTATTCGCGCGATCCAGTACCTTCTTGCTAAAAGGATGCGTCGTCTCATCCATGTTCACCGTTCCAATCAGATACACATTATCTGGAATGGACAAGTCCCCATATACCGATTGATCCTCCGGTAGCAAGGACTCCCGGTTAATGAGCTTGGTCGTCACGATCCGCTCTTGTTTCCATTCCTGTGTCTCAATCACGCTAAGCACATCGCTGAAATAGTACTCCACTCGCGCTAGGTTCATTTCATCCAGACAGACAAAATAAGGCTTGTGCTGATTCTCAGGCCGTGAAGCTTCAACAAGAACTTCTGCTAAGCGTCCTGGTCGGAACACTCCCGACAAGTCTTTATATCCTAGCAAATCAGAAGGATCGCTCCAGTCAGGCCGAACCGGAATCAGCGTAAATTGTCCATTGTCTCCTGTAGCACCTAGTGCTTCAGCAAAAAGCTTAACAAGCTTGGTTTTTCCGGTACCCGATACTCCCGCCAAAATAACGAAAGGCTTGGTTTTTAGAGAGAGGTACAGGTTCTCGATAAGGCCGTGCGGATAATGGAATCCTCGGTGGGAGATGTATGATTGGATTTGCTCGATTTGTTCTGGCACAGTTAATGAACTCAAGGACGGGTTCTCCTTCTCTTCTTTCGATGGTATCACTTCATCTACGCCTTTATTGTTAATGACATGGTCCACATATATTTTATAGTTAGAGATCACATTCTCTAGATCGGCCAGTAATTGATCGTCATTTGGGATGGTATCTCGATCATAGCGGATATACGCTACGGTAGAGACTTGGTAATCGCGGCCGAGACCACTTCTCGTGGTAAGGTTAATGCCTTCATCCTTCTGCATACCTTCAAGTGGAAGGAGTTCACGGAGCTCATTGACCTTCTGTTCTAGGTAGTGGTACCCTTCTTTCTTTCCGAGCTCATCTTTGGGTACAGTAACCCCTTGGTTTAATGTAAGATAGACAGATTCCATGTCCTCTGAAAATAAATAAACGATATATTCGCCGTGCTGTGTTGTATCCGTTATCCGCTTATCCATCACCGCGATCCAAGGAATGTTGGCCCAGTTCCCCATACCAACAGAACCTTGAATTTTGTATTTAGGATCTATAAAAGAGAATGATCTTATTTGCTCAGGAATTGTCTGTCTGAACAGAGTACCTAATGGGTGACCTGCAAATGTTTGGTTTCTAGCTGTTATGTAACTGTTCATGATTTCAGACAGAGCATTTTGAAGGGAGAATGCTAGCTTCCCTAGCTTATCGTTATAGTTCTGTAGCTCCGTCAGAGCATACTCCTTTAACTCTCGCAAGACGTGGTCATCTATTTTGTCTGCTATATCAGGACGAAACGTTACCGTTTGCTGATTTTGATCAACTTCTAAGATGGCCGATAGCGCCTCCAATGGTGTTTTAAGCAAGGTTATGGTTTGAGATAAGGTAAAATCATCCCAGTGGCTTGCCTTGCCAGGGGGAGGTGAATCTACTCTCTCACCTAGCTTACTATTCTCTTGAAAGTATGCCAAAAACCGCTCAGCAATCATGCCGAGCGGGAAATAGAGCGAATGGGTCTGTTGGTAATGTTCGATAAGTGAAAGAACTAGGACCATTTTGTAGGATTTTTGTTTGGTGCGAAATATGGATGAGAGTTGTTCTGGTAGCATTAGGACCTCCAGGGATTTAGCAAGGTTATAACTATTTCAAAAGAAATTAATTCTAAACAGTGGCATAGACTAAGAGGTGCTATTGACATCAGTAGTACAAATATCAAGGGAACTAATATCTTATAGTTAATATCGGTCATGAAAAAGCTTGGTTTAATATAAAAAGCTAAACCTTAAGGGAATTAAGCTGAATTGATTGCTACTTAATACAAATCAATACCAATGCCCCTATAAATCAAAATTTTAATTATTATACGAAGCAGCCAACTATGTAAGTAATGTAATGGATATTTTATAAAGATACAGAAGTATTTTACATCCTGATGATTAAAATATCTGCTTAATTCTGTAATCAGACTGATATTAAGCGTTGTCGTGGACATCGATTAAAAACACCCGTTCCTGGAAACCACCTCGAGCTTCCACCTTCTTCTCTCTCAAGATCTCTAATTCTTCCCATGTTGCACCATGTACGACGACCAACGCCCGAATAACCTCAAGCATATCTGCAAGCTCTTCCAACGATTCTTTTGAACTTTGAGCGGCAAAGTATTCCTCAGACTCTTCCTTGAGCTTTACGACCAATTCTTTCGTATACTCTTCTTCATCCAAGATTCGTGTGCGAAATTCTTTACCTCTAGATTCAATTACTTGGGGAATAAGATCTCGAACTAGCTTATTGTAAACCGGCATAGTATCTCATCCTTTACATGGTTAATTTCGACCATTGTATCATACCGAAGGAAGTGTAGAGTAGATGCTCATTTCCTTACAGGTCCCACTGGAATCGGTTCAATCTTTCGTCTCCAACAGGATCCTGCTTCCATGTTAACCTAATTCATTTAAATTAAAAATGGTGACCCAATTTCACAAAATACAACGACAATAGTCTCTCAATCTTTATTAAATAAACACGTTGAACGGGGAATTGGTCTGTAAGATGATCATCATTTTCGTAATCCGGTCCCATTCTTTCGGCTTGCGAGCATTATCGCTTCTTCAAATACACTTACAGCCTTCGCATCCATTCGTCTCGTCCCATGTCTCGAATGCCGTAATCCGGGTTCCTTCTGGCAACACGTTAATAGAGCCGTCATATATAGCATCACGATAGATAAAAGGAACTTCATTAAACTGTCTCCCTATCATTTAAAGTTAGTGTAGAAATAAAAAGACCCAGAACCAATTGTCCGAAATTCACTTCAAATTGCCCAGTTGGATGATCATGAAGATACCACCAGTATCTACGCATAATGACATCTTGTTTCAACATGCTCATTATTTAAAGACATATCTTTAAAAAATCGAACGATACAACTCGGAAGGATTGGATGCTACTCTACCTGATAGATGAATCAGCACATCGTCTACGCGGTTCAGAAGCTTCTGAAGCTGCGAGGAGTCTATGTGTTGAAAAATATAATTGAAATTTTTCGGCGGATTGATGGAAATAGTTAAAAAAGCTGATCGGACTCCGATCAGCTTTTTTAGAATTAATACCAAAGATTATAAAATCGATTAAATGCTAATTATTTTAGTAAAAACTTGAAATAAGCTGCCTTCTCTCTGCCTTATATATAAAGCGTTTAACATGGATTCTAGTGTCCTGTTGCATAGCAATAAACTGATATGGAGCATGTTTTTGTCCAAGAAATGAGATGAATTCATATATTCATGACATCCTAGGGTATTAGAGATACAATGAAAGGAGCTAGGACCCGTATAGCTGTTAGCTTCCAATATTAATGGTAGAAGATATGTATTATAATATGATTCAAATTGATAGAAATTAAAAAAATACTTACCCATATCATCTCTTCTATAGATACTGTCTTTCCTGGATTGAAGCGAAGGGGTAAGTGAAATACTGCAGAATTTCTAATGCATACATCATAATTCACTTGCTATCTATCCAATAAGCCAAAGAAAGAGCAGAAGCTCCATCATTGTTGATCTTCTGCTCTTGTTATTATTAGATCATCCCTTTACGATCTCCAACAACTTTTCGTAATTGTTAACTACATCGTACTTCAAATAATCTGAGTTTAGTTTGGCAAAATGCCTCCGTGCACACTCAATCTTCACCTTCTCAACTTCACGCAGTTCCATAGAATCCATAGAACCTTTCGTCTCAGCAATAAAGTAAATGTGCTTAACGTCGCCTTCTTTGAACACAATCGCCCAGTCAGGGTTGTAGTTGCCGACTGGAGTAGGGATGTAAAATCCGCGAGGAAGCTTAGCATAAATGTTCACTTCTTTGCTCGTATCCAACTCTTTGGCGAATGCCCGCTCGATCTTGGAATCCGTCACAACATAATCGTAAATATGTTTATCAACGGGAATGGCGTTTTGTCCTAGTTGTCCCTTAAGTGTGTTCTTAGTAAAAACATCCGTTTGAAACGTATCATTAACCACATCGTAAGTAATGGACTCAATGATGGTCGTCGCCTTCTGTTCGTTAATCAGCTTGGAAACCCGAATGATAAATTCCTCTGGATTCTTCTGAAATAACATAAAAGTAGACTGCTTAACGCCTTTCAAAATGGCGACAATCGTTTTCCGAGTCAAACGCGTCTCATCCATTAACTTACCAATCAAGTCATACTTGATCTTTGATGTTGCAGCCCTGTGTACATACTCCGTTTGTGTTTCCCGCTGTTCGAACGCCTCTCCTTGCTTCAGTTGCTCTCGGGACTCAACTTGATTCATCTCCCCATGTTTAATGGAGTAACGGATGGAGGGCACCTGCAAGTTTATATCTAATGTTAAGACACACTTCCGTACTAGTTCTTCCGAATCAAACTGAACAGTATAAACCGATTTCTTATTAATCCGATTCCACAATTCCTTGAACTCTTTCTTGTGGAAGTTATCGTTTACCGTGATGGTTGAAATCGTATTCTTCCGATCATCATTCGTCATATTTGACTTGCCTTCGACATATATGGATTTTACCAACTCGATAAGCGCCTCTTGATATGCACTCAATTCATCAGGCAGTTTTACATGCTGCCCTTCCATAGCGGCGAAGTAATCATCTGTCAGATGGAAGTCGCTATCGACATAGTCATTCTTTATGAATGCAAATTGTAGCTTACTTGCCAGTCTCTCATCGATTTTCATCTGTTCACCACATGCATTGGTAAGCACTTTGTCTAGGAAGAAACTAGTATTCACTTTGCGTGGTCGATCCGACAATGTATCAGCAATTTCGTTTTGAAGCTGCTTAGCAAATTGCTCATAGGATTCGCTTGCAACGACAGTTAAGGAGTTAATCTCATGTACATCAATGCCAGGAATGCTGGAATCGATCCGTTCACCGTACTGATTCACGCACAACCTTAGTCCACGCCCGACTTCCTGCCGTTTCTTGATCGTTGAGTCGCTATGCTTGAGCGTGCAAATCTGGAATACGTTTGGATTGTCCCAACCTTCCTTCAACGCCGAGTGGGAGAAGATAAACCGGGTTGGTTCCTCAAAACTGAGAAGACGCTCCTTATCCCGCATAATCAAATCGTAAGCGTCGGCATCATCTGAATCAGTTTCTTTTGCAGACACTTTCGAATCAACAAGTCGGCTGCTCTTCTTGTCGATGGAGAAATAACCTTTATGCGTACCGCGTACTTGAATTGAAGTCAGGTACTGAATATATGGGTCATCCTCAAACAACGAAAGTTGTTCATTCAGAAGTTCCATATACTCTTCTTCAAATATTTCAGCGTAAACTCCGTTCAGTTCTGTGTTGTCCTTATCATATTGCCTGTACTTCGCGACTTCATCGATGAAGAAGAGAGAGAGCACCTTTATTCCTCTATGGAATAGGATCCGCTCCTTATCGAAGTGTGACTTGATCGTTTCCCGAATTTGAATTCGGCGGAAGTGATTCTCATTGACATCACCTTGTACGTCTCCTGCGTATAAAGTAACCCCATTGGTGAAGCTGATACTGTTATTCTGTCCGTTGATTTCGGATATTTTGTAACCTTTATATTGCTCCAGATGATCGGATAATTGATACAGATCATCGCCGGTTACTCTTTTTTTGGAAACTTTGCTAAGGCCGGATTTTGTCCTCGTTTCGTACTCAAGCCGGGCTATGGGAGCCCGCTTGGTGCTGACATCAATACCTTCGAGATATACATAGCTGTTGGTTCCGCTCGTTCCTTTAACCGAAATACCCTTAACGCTAATCTTCTTTACCAGCTTCATATTGTACGCATCCAGAGCATCAAGACGATAGACCTTGTTATAGTCCTCTTTATGAGTGGCTGAATAACGCAACGTAAACAACGGTTTGAACAACTTTAACGACTCTTTTGTTTTCGGACCTTCAACGGATTGTGGCTCATCGATAATCAAGATGGGATTCGTACTGGCGATAACATCAATAGGTTTCCGGCTATTGAAGTCATCCAGTTCGTTGTAGATGCGTCGAGCATCTTGCCCTCTAGCAGCGAACGCTTGCGAGTTAATGATCATCACGTTGATACCCGCATCACTTGCGAACTTCTCGATATGATGCAATTGTTTTGAGTTATAAACGAAATAGCGAGCCTTTGAGCCATACTCTGACATGAAATGGTCTTCCGTAATCTGGAACGTCTTGAGCACGCCTTCCCGAATCGCAATGGAAGGGACAACGATGATGAATTTGCTCCACCCATACTTTTTATAGAGCTCAAACATGGTACGGATATAGGTATAGGTCTTACCTGTACCAGTCTCCATCTCGACCGTCAGATTGAATTTCCCCTCAAGCCGTTCCGACAATTTCAAGCCGTTTTGGAGTTGTGTCGTTTGAATGTTTCTCAGTACTTCTTGATCGATAAGCTTGACAGGATTATTCTTAACCCCATAATCCGATTCATAATTTGTTGTTGATTGAAATAAATCCACTTGATACTCCGTCTTCTGCCGCCGTCCTTTATCAAGAGTGAAACGAGAGAATTCGTTCGGTTGCCCATTAAAGACGTCGGTGATGCTTTTAACTGCATCTTCTTGAAACTGCTGGTGTTTGAATTTAATCTTCATCCCTCTCACCTCCTTTAGACCACTTGAATTTCTGTGCTTGGAGAGAGCAGCTTAAACAGTACTTCTACATTGATTCGAGCTGAATCATCTTTGAATGAACTGTCACGGAATACAACGCGAAGAGGTTGATCCTCTGCGACCTTTTTGATGACCGACTCCGATATCTCTTCATCAAAGCAAGCAATTAAGGAATTACCCGCAACATAATGAACTGTCTTGCCCGCAATCTCTTTTGATTCCATTGGCAAGGAAAGCTCCAGTCCACATTCAAGCATCACTTGGATCAATAAGTCCTCGCTGGTACGGTCTTCCTTGATGTTAGAAGAAACATCTTCTAGATTCATCTGACCCAGTTTGTCTGGTGTGTAGTATACGTCTTTCATATTGCTGGAGTCTACGCGGTACACCCGAAAACCATAATCAATATCCGCTCCGGTTTCTTCTTTGATTTTCTTCGCAGAACGGCGAATGCGTTCTTTACCTAGTTCACAAATATTCGGAAACTGACTATTTGATTTATTTATTTCTGGTATCTGAATTAGAATATATCTCCTTTTCCCTCCATCCTTCGAATTTAGATTCATTATTGCTTGGGCAGATGTTGCTGATCCAGAAAAGAAATCTAAATAAATACCTTCCTTATCGTCTAAATTATTCAATGAGAAACTAAAAAAATATTCTATTAACCTCATCGGCTTGGGAAATCCAAAAGGATCCCGACCATCGAATAACTCTTTCATCTCTTTTGTAGCTTCTTGGTTAAATGGTCCGGTCAGTATTGAAAGTGGTTTAATCTTCCTTACATTTCCGTTTTCATCCTTCAAGTATTGTTTCATTCGAACACTGTATTTTCCACTTGATTTGTTAATTACTACTTCATCGTTCTCATAAGCTTTGTACAGCCGTTCCTTAGACCAAATCCATTGCTTTTCTGGCCAAATCTCGACTCCGTTGTGAATTAAAGGATATACTAAATTAGGTCGGTCATCCTTACTATTAGTTGCAAGGGGTTGCGTAATGTATCCCCCTCTTGTTTCATATTTTGAGTCCTTATTTTTTTCATATTCCTTCATAGCTTCTTCATCAAGTGGAACTTCAATATTTAGAAGAGGATTTTTTGAATAGCATAATACATATTCATGAATGTTTGAAAATCCTTTTGTCAAGGCTCCCGCATTGTACTTATTCTTCCAAATTACTTTTTCTATAAAGTTGTTAGCCCCAAAAATCTCATCACATATTTTTTTTAAATTATCTGCCTCATTATCATCAATGCTAATAAAGATTATTCCATCTTCTCTTAGTAGATTTCTTGCAACTTTAATACGTGAGTACATCATTGTTAGCCAATCACTATGAAAACGTCCGTTCGATTCACTATTTTGAATCAATCTATTACCATTTGAATCATATTGTCCTGATTCTTCCAAGTATTCCTCTACTGACTCCTTGAAATCGTCATTATAAATAAAGTCTCTTCCCGTATTATAAGGTGGGTCAATAAATATACACTTTATTTTATTGAGATATGATTCTTGCAGGAGTTTTAATACTTCAAGATTATCACCCTCGATGTATATGTTTCGAGTATTATCCCAATCAACACTATCTTCTTTGACTGGTCTTAACGTTTTGTCCAGAGGAGTATTCGCATTAAGAATGGCTTCCTTCTTACCCGGCCATGTCAATTGATATTTCTCTTTGTTGTCACCTTCAACAAGAAAATCGGATAGCTCCTGCTTCAATAAATCAAAATCGACTGCTCGCTTGACCTTTCCATATTCATCTCGAGCCTCTGTAATTACGTTTGGAAACAGTTCAGCAATCTTGTCTATATTGACTTGTGTTAAATCGACCGATTTCATTGTCAGATGGTTCATTGTTTAACCTCCAGTACCTTATTTAAGAAGTTGTTTCAATTCTTTCCGCATATGTTGCAAATCTATATTCATTTCAACTCAAACTCTGGCGTTACTTTATGCATCTCCTCATGTAGAGCAAATAGAAAATTACGACCACTCGTCAAATCTTCTTTCCACCGAAGCACATCAATGTCTGATAAATCAATCTTGATAGTAGTTCAATATGCCGAATTCATCTGGTTGAGTTTGAAAATATTTTTAATCTTAGAGTGCATCAACCTGAAATGACTCCACCGAACTTTCCAGTCGCATGCGCAAGTTAATTCACATGAGCAGCTGAAATCCTCATTTTTTCACGATCCATTTGTTCCCTTTACGCTCGTGTCATATATTACTTCATATAAACGCAAATGACTAGGCAGGATGTACTTAAATGGAGCGCATATGCCGAGTGATCCTCGATAACTCTATAAAAATATCATTATACCCAATAACATTCGTTCTGTCTGTGTTGTCACAGAACTTGGAAACAGGCTGTATCCCCTTTAGGAAATTTACCGATTTCTTCCGCTTTGTAATACTTTTGAACATGTTTGCATGAACGGCTATGGCCAGACTATCTAATAGTTCAAAGTAATCAAAATCAAACATACAAGGAGAGTAGGAGTGTTCGATCAGACGCATCCAACTTGGACCATTGATTGAATACATACTTTGGTCTAATAGTTGATCAATATTATTGATGCCTTCCTTCTATCTCACCTCTTCTTCGTCAGACTATCACATTCAAACAACATCTTGAATTCGACATTTATACTTGAAACTCCTTTTACGAGCAGGTCTTTTTACCCATATAGTTTCAATCAGATACCTACGAAAAATATAACGAGCTGCCACTTCTATCGGTAATTTCCACGATAAGAAATAACAGCTCCAATGTCTTCATCCGTTGCAAAATATATCAGTCTACTCTTACCCCTCGTCACTGCTTCTAATTTTCACATAGTAGAACTGCAAGGACAGGTACAAGGCACTTCATGTATTCAAGAGAATCAATAAATCTCATGAGTCTAATTTAGAAGCAGACCATGAGTTTTAACGATTTTAAATAGCTCAGTTGATACTGAGGCTTGGTCTGGGAATCGCCATGTCTAAGCCTTTTCAGGTAGGTAAGGCGATTGATTCCTATTACTCTGCCTCTATTTTTTCAATTACAGTGATGAACTGCACGAACTCTTTACCATGGATTGCCCATGGTATACTCTGGGTATAGATTGTTGGATAATAACGTGAAATATCTGTTATTAAGGAATATCTTGATGTTGCTGATGCTAGCACTCGCTTTTATCTGTGTAATTAACTCCCTTTTCTAAAGCACGCTTTGTTCCTATCACAGGTTTACTTTTATAATTAAGGAGGACAGGTTAATTAATTCATTCATCTCTCTCCAGTTTCCACAATACCATTACACATCAGTAAATAATGAAGGGGATTAAGGATTGATCTAATTCTTCTTTGATGTTTAATTTTTGGAATTATATGAGTACAGCATTTTCTGTTGCTTCTCTTCGATTCGAAAGATGAAATAAAAATGTTATCTATATTATCTGCCAATAGACGTTTTGGAAATTGAAAAGTGATAGGCTATTTGATATTCTGGCCCGTAGCAACTCTAATTACTTCTCTTGGTGAGACGAGTTATTAATTCATGTCGTATCTTATATTCGTTAAATCTATTCCTGATTTCGGTAGAGTAATTATCAGGTAATTGACTTAGACATTGATTGTGTTTGAGAATTAGCCATGTATACTTTAGATTTTTTGATGATATACCGCTATTATTAATTTGCTCCACTTGCTGTTCAATAAATTCCTTATGAGATTTGAAGAAATTTTCTACCGAAAGGTACTCATTGTGATTTGCAGTTATGTATTTTAAGTAATCCACGTAATATATACCATCGTTATCCATAGTAATTTGAGAATGATTTTCGTATGTCGAATTATAGATATCAAAAACAATAGGATCAATGATAATCCTTGGATAATTTGCAGTCTTTGATTCTAATTGGTAGGCATAATTTAATCCCTTGCCAAAAATAAAATTTTTGTCGACATAAAGTTTATCATATGTTACGCCTCCACGTACTAAAATTGAATTTATTATTAGTTGTGCCTGTATTCTTGCAATTTCGTTAAAAATATTGTTTAAAATTACATGAGAATCAAATCCCCGAGTTGAAGTAGTTTGTGTAGTAGCTAAAACAACCAAATCGGAAAATGTAGCTCTTTTCATATTTTTCTTTAAATCACTTGAGATAAAGTTCAGCTTGTTAACAATATCATAAATGTCCAATGCATCTTGGGTCCTGTTAACCAATTCTGCAAACCCTAAGATATCAAAAAATACTGTTAAATGATTTTGATATTTAATGTTTCCTTTATTCATTTTTCCCCTCCGAACCTTTTCATTGAGAGCGCTTCCTACGATAAATTGCAGGCTCATAGACACAGTGGATTTTTCCTTGTGATATAATGAATAATACCATCGCTATCGAAATGAATGGCATTTGTTTTCACTATCTATCTATTTACAACGGTAAAATATTCATATCATTAGAAAGTTTTGATAGTCTTTCGTCAAGGTTTTCCTTTGTTTCCTTTTCAAATGAACTTATAATTTCATAAGTTACTGTACTTCTTTATTTTCTTGGTGATTGATTGACAATCAACTACTTGGATTATTTTTTTCTTTATTGAGTTCTTGATTACTGTTAAAGGAAATGGCGATTGTCGAAATATCTTAATCTCAAAAATAATATCCCTTGTGTCAAGTTCTAATAATCCATCTAACTCAATTATTGTTCCTGACCTACCAATAAATTCTTATATGTCGTTGTACCTGCTTCTGATACTGCTTTTCAATATTTTTAAAGACTAGTTCTTCAGCGATTAATGCAAAATGGACAGGTTTTTGGTTATCCTTTTTCAATTCCAAGTTAATTGTCTGTTCCGTTGTATCGCTACCTTTCTTCTCTTCTGTCCCAGCTTCTTGTTTAGAATCTGTTGGTTCGGAAGTATTAAGAATTGTCTCCATTTTGTCAGTCTCTATCTCTTTTGTTTTACTTTCTAATACTTCATCTTTAGAAATGAATTCCTTCCTATAATCAAAATAGTCCTTGTCCCCTCTAATAATAGCCGCTAAATTTTGTAGGAAAGCAGTTGCGATGATAAATATTGCGGCAAAATAACACCATGCGTTATTTGAGAAGAGACTCAATCCCAGCAATAATAATAAACATGCTAATCTTAATGAATGTTCTTTTAAAGCGCTTTTCAAGGATATGAATGAAAAGACAAATCCAAGTAATATAGAGATAGCGGATACAAATTGTTTTATTTGTTTATTGATAATTTCTCTAATTCAATGAATAGCTCTTTATGATTTTGATAATCTTGTTTTATAAGAGTTTTTCTTGCTTCTAATAGTCGAATAACTTTGCTTGCCTGTTCTTCATATCCTGTTTCTCTTTCAGTCCCAATTATAACTTGTCCACGTTTATCTAAAAGCTGTCCTAGTACTTCATCAATACTTTTCAGATTCTTCCAGTCCTGACCTTGTTGATTAGGTGTATCTATAGCTAAGAAATTAAATGGACTTACTATTCGATTTAAGTTATACAAATATAGGGAAACGTGATAAGCATAAATTATTCGTGGCTTTTCACTTCCCGTTTTTGTAAGCTCCTGTACAAAATCTTTAAGTTTTAATGTGTGTAGAGGTACATTCAAATCATCTAGTACCTTTTCATAAATTGCTTTAAAACTGGTTAATATCTGTTTTCTCCTTTTGGGTGAATTTAGCTCTTTAATTTTTTCCTCAATAAGTTTAGCCTTACGTTCCTCTTCTAGTATCGAATTTACTATCTTATCCCTTTCAAACTTTCCAGTCAGAACAAGTTCTTGTTTACCTTCATTTCGATAAATATTGGCTATTGAAGCTGACTCTTTACTATGCTCTACTTTTTTCTTTAAAATAACATATCTTTTATTTAGTTCATTTTTTTCTACTGATAATTGAACCAAAGCAGATTCCATTTCCTTTACTTCATTTCTTATTTGTTTGATTAGTTCGTTTCCTGATTGAATATCCTTGACAATCCCTAATCTATCAAACATTGTATTTTTGTGAACCGTGCCACATGTTGGGCAGATAATATCCTCTTCTTGATTCAATGCAAATTCATGGTCTTTATCAAGTTCTTTTATGTATGACCTAACAGTAGTTAATTGAAGATTCCTTTCATATAGGATATTTTTCAATACAGAAGTTTCGTCTTCAATTTTTATTTTTCTTCGTTCTAATTCTTCTAATTCTGAAAATATAGCCTTCAATTGGCTTTTATCTACATTAATTTCTTCTTGATTACTATCTATTACATATTTTTGAGTTTGTATTGCTTTAAGGAGTTCATTGAAATATTTAAGCTTAACATTATATTCTTGAACCACATTTTTAATTATTAGTTGATTTTGTTTCTCTTTGTAGTATTCTTCGCCTTGATAACCAACTACATATTTATTTGTATTTTCTTTCCAATTTCTAATGTATTTCATGTTGCTAAAACTTTCGCCAATTTTTGACCATCCTAAATCCTGATCAATGTACTGAAATCTAAACAACAATGGAGGAGTAAGAGGAATCTTAACTCCCGCGGTGGTTAGACAATCCATACTCACTTCAAATTCTTGCATAAGAGCCGCGCAATAATCGTGGAAATGTTCGGTTTCCGCTAAGACAATTGGTGATGATTCTTCTATCATTCTAAAAAACTTAATGAATTTCTTCTCTCGAATAATACAGTACTTAATATCACCATAGTCAAAATACAATATGTACCTTTGCACCAACTTTTTCCAATCATCTTCAAAAATCATTTCGCAACCAAACGAGTAAAAAATGCTTTTTATTAGTGATGATTTTCCTGTTTTATTTTCACCAATCAATAAATTAAGACCCGCTTCAAAACTTACCTCTCTTGACGACTCTTCAACATCACTTATTACTATCAGCTTTTTTATCAGAAGTCTTTTCATTTTTTTCCCCTTCGTGTAAAAGCCTTAATTTACGTATTAATCTCTTAAATTCCTGTATCTTCCGATATGAGTCTTTCATAAAATATTGCCTCCACTAGAGGAAGATTAAATTCATTATCACCCTCGATAATTTGTTTGCAGCCCTTTCCTATTTCATGCAATAAATAAGAAGTATCGTCAATTTTTTCGTAATTTCTCATTAGAATATCATCTACTGTCTCTAAAATTTTTAAATTAGTGTCTTGATAGAATAATTTGCTAATGTCTAGTATTTTTAACTTATGTTCTTTTAATGTTCTAACAAGCAATCGTCTTTTTTGTATAGACAATCCTAACTCATTTAGGAATTCTTCATATTCTTTAAAGTGAGTTTGAGAGGAAATCTTTTTAACAGAAGATTTTAGTGCAGAGAAAACATCTGACGATATTCCTTTCTTTTCGACTAACTTGCTGTAGCTTATTGGCATATCGATTTGCGTTTTGCTCTTCTTTCGCACATCTTCAATGATGTCCTTTAGAATCTTATTACTATTAGAAGTATACAAATCATCATTTTCAAGCATTCTAAAGAACTCGCCCGCTACAACTCTTTCATAGTTTTCCAGAGGAAGTTCTCCGTCATAGATATAAGTCTCCTGAACGAATCTATCAAACACTGTATCAAATACATTTGAATCCATATCTTGAAACTCACTTTTTATTAAATTTTTAATTTTTGAATAAAGGTCAAAATCTACAACTTTCAATTGCTTCTCATCTTCAATAACAGATTGCCATGTCTTAATTTCTTCATCAATACCAACGTTGGAAACAAAATGGCACTTACTACACTCGCTATTAAATTTCATAAAGTTATAGAATAGGAAGCCTAAAAAACTGTTCTTTAACTGCCCACTTCTTTTGACAGTTGTCTTGGTAAGGTAGGGAAGTGTCCACTTATTGTATTTAGCAGTGGTTTTTATCTGAAAGAACTCAGCACAATTTGGATTTGATGGGTCTGAAACTTTTGCCATATCATCATGAAACTCGCAAAAAATCAAAAACTGTGAATTCTTCTTATATTCAGTAATCATATGAAACACAATCCAATGGGCTTGATAATCAAACCTGTTAAAACTATTCGAACCTGCTTGTTCTCTTAATTCTAAAGCAAGTATGTTTTGCACTTAAAGTTCCTCCCATCGGGGGTGATTCAAGCCATTAGGTACTATTCTACAATATTTTACAACATCCTCCCCATGATTTGGAAACAAAATAACTATTGGTGTAGGTGGGGAAAGTTGTGCTTCATCCTCAGATACTGCAAATCATTTGTAGCCCCGTCACGGTCGCCATATGGCGAGGGATTGATTTCACGTTGTAAAGCTGTACTTGAGCACGTTTGATGTAATGTAGGAAACCTAAACCCACATGTATTTTCCTTTCCTCCACCCTATTAAGGGGAATAATGTTTCCTTACCCACCAATTCCACATAAAAAATATTTGAAAATCAGGGCGCCAGCCCGGAGATTTTCAGACTTTATCTTCATGAAGGATGAGGTATGCCCAAAATTACATTTTCATGCTAAGAAGAGCTCCAACTCCAAGAGTAACGTCCGGGGCGACTAAAAGGGGAACAAAATGCCATCAGAACTCTATCAAAGGTACCCAACCAACCCGGTTTATACTGGAGCGCAGGTTCACAGAGTGGATACAACCCGGATCTAGTCGAAGAGATAAAAAAAGAGCGGGACTTCTCCCGCTCCGTTGTTATATACGCCAATACACCTCAACTACTAGTCTTTCATAACCAACACCGCCACACTCTCCACATGCACCGTATGCGGGAACATATCCACCGGCGTGACCTCCACCGTGCGATACCCGCCATCCTCCAACACCCGCAAATCCCTTGCCAGCGTAGACGGATTACAACTCACATATACCACGCGCTCCGGTTTCATCTCAAGAATCGTCTCTAGCAGGCGCGGATCGCACCCTTTACGTGGCGGATCGACCACGATGACATCCGCCTCGATGCCCTGCTCTTTCCAACGCGGAATCACATCCTCAGACGCGCCGACCTCGAACTCCACATGCTTCATACCATTAAGCTCCGCATTCGCACGCGCATCCTCGATCGCTTCCTTCACGATCTCGACCCCATACACCTTCTTGGCATGTTGGGCCAAGAACAGGGATATCGTACCGATGCCGCAATAGGCGTCGATCACGGTCTCTTCCCCGGTCAATCCCGCATACTCAACCGTCTTACCATACAGCACTTCGGTCTGAGCCGGGTTCACTTGGTAGAAGGAACGTGCAGAAATCGCAAACTTCACATCTCCGATATAATCATGGATAACCTCACGCCCCCACAGGACACGAGTCACATCACCGAAAATCACGTTCGTCTTGCGTGTATTCACGTTCTGGCAGATGCTCACCACAGCCGGGAGTTCCTCACGGATCGCAGCGATCCACTCGTTCACGCGCGGTATCCGCTCGCCGTTCGTGACGAGTACAATCATCATCTCCCGGGTAGCAAAACCCATCTTAACCACCACATGGCGAAGCAGGCCTTGGCCTGTCTCTTCATTGTAGGCGGTGATGCCTAGCTTCCGCCCGATGGCTTTAACGCGGCTTACGACCTCGTCGTTCTGTTCGTGCTGGATGAGGCATGTCTCCATGTCCACGATCCGGTGGCTGCCGCGGGCATAGAAGCCGCCGACCAGGCCGCCTTCCGTTACGCCGATCGGCACCTGGGATTTGTTGCGGTAGCGCCAAGGCTCGCTCATACCGAGTGTCGGCCGCACGAGGATCCCCTCTTGATCTGATTCAAGGCCGGACACGGTAGGATTCGCCCCATTGGTTTCAGAATTCTCAATGTCCCCTCCACCATCTGTGGCACTCTGCTCATCGCCCGCACGCATCGCTCCATCATCTTCCGCCTCACGCATCACCCGCAGCTTCCCAATCCGCTCCAGATTGTCCACCACCAGCTGGCGCTTCCACTCCAGCTGACCGGCATAATTCATATGCTGCAGCTGGCAGCCGCCGCATTGGTCGTAGATCGGGCAGGGGGCCGCGATGCGGTTTGGGCTCTGTTCAACCAGCTCCAGTAGCTTGGCGTAGCCATACTGCTTCTTGGTTTTGAGCACCTTCACCCGTGCCTTCTCGCCTGGCAGGGCGCCCTGAACGAACAGGGCGTAGCCGTCGGCACGGCCGACCCCTTCTCCGTCATGGTTCATTCCTATAATATCGATCACGACCTCGTCGTTCTTGGCCACCGGCAGGTCCAGGAGGGCCGCTGAAGCCGCCGAAGCCGCCGAAGCCGACGGCTTGCCGCTGCGGCGCGTGTCGCTTCCCTTGCGGTTCTTCTTCATGATGTGCTGTTCACTTCTTTCCGTTCAACTTGTCCCTTACCACTCTATATTCCCCATCGGAGACCCATCCATAATCGAAATGGATGATCTTCCGTTAACCTTCATTCGCTTAAACAACAAAAAGCTCCCCCAAGGGAGCTTAGCGCACAAGCTCACGTCCATCATTATACGGGAGCCTCGTATGTTATTCAATCCATTCAGCGTGCAAATCCAATCATTTACTTACAACAACCCGGAGCCTAAGCGGCGATATCCTCGGCCTGTTCCATCATTTAAAATGCCCCATCTCAGCCAAAAATCCTTAAATGCTGCGGCAGGACACGGAACGTGCCCGGCAGGACGCCGCCGAACTCACCATCCAGGTTCAGCTGAACCGGTCCCGGAGAGACGACCTCCATATAGTCGGTGCGGAAATGCACGACCCGCTTGTCGTTGATATGCTCGCCGCGCAGGGCGAGCGTAGCTACACGCACGAACTCCGCCAGATTGCACTTGCGCAGCGCAATGACGTCGAACAAGCCGTCGTCGATGCTCGCGCCCGGCGCGATTTTGTCGAAGCCGCCAACCGAGTTGCTGTTCGCAATGAGGAACACCATGAATTCGTCATGGATCGCCGGATGACCGCTGGCGTTGATGATGAGCTCCTGCGGCGCGAGGCTGACCATTTTCTCGATCCCCTTCAAATAATACGCCAGCTGCCCGATCATCGTCTTCAGCTTGCTTGGCACCTCATACGTGAGCTCGGTCAGCGTACCGCCGCCCGCGATATTAATGAAGTAACGATCATTCGCTTTGCCCACGTCAATCGGACGCGTCTCGCCCCGAATGACCAGATCGCAGTACTCCTCCCAGTTCTTCGAGATGCCGAGCGCCCGCGCAAAATCGTTCGTGGTCCCCAGCGGGAAAATACCGAGCGGAGGGAGATTATCCCTGCCGGCCATCCCGTTGATGACCTCATTGAGCGTACCGTCTCCGCCGGCTGCGATCACAAGATCGTATCCGCGTTCGACGGCATCCGCCGCTTCACGGGTCGCATCCCCCTCTCCGGTCGTTGCATGACAGGAGGTTTCGATGCCAGCACTGTCCAGACGGTGCAATATATCAGCAAGCCGACGCTTCATTTCCTCCCGGCCGGAGGTTGGGTTATAGATTAACCTTGCATTTCTCATTAACGATACGCCACCTACTTATGATTTCAAGGATAGAAGAAGAAGTTTGGCCTGCGACTCCATCCACTGCGGCAGCAGCGGGTGCGGAAGCAAGGTTCTGCCGGAATATCGGCATTCCAGCCCCTCGAGCCGATCAGGTATCACCTTCTCCGTAAAATACCCCTCACTCAAAAAAAGCGGAGCTACGATCACATCGCAGCCGCGCTCCATCCATGCTGTCACCTTGTCCCGAACATTGCCGGGACTGAGTAAAGCATAATCCGCGCTTGTTCCGCTTATCTCGCTAACTCGCTGTGCCAAAGAGTTAATACCCTTTTCCCAGCGGCTGCGAAACAGATCATGCCGGCTGCCGTGTCCGACAAGAAGAATAACCTCCTTCGCAGGGTTCACGGACAGCTCTTTTACCTTATCCCATACCATGGCCGCAATCTCGGGGGCGTCGTCCATCGGCGTGCCAAAATGAACCCGGGACCGGACCCGAAACGGCGCCAGGTCCGTCTCCATGTCCGGAACGGCCTTCGCTCCTATAGCATAAGCTATTTCGTCGACATGTGTGCTGCCGGACGAGACAAATAGAGGAATGACCACAATGTCGGTGACACCCTGGTCTTCCAAGGCCGTGATGCCGTCCTGAATCAGACGGCCCTCTACCAGTTCCAGGTACGAAGAGACGACCGGTATATCCATACGGGACGCCAGACTGTGGACGGCTTCGTCCACAAGCGACACCCATTTCTGTTCACGCGAACCATGACTAATAACCAGCACACCCGGCTTCGTCATAAGTTTAACGTCCTAAACGCTCCAGCGTCATTTTATAACCGTCATTGCCGTAGTTCAGGCAACGCTTCACGCGCGATATCGTTGCGGTGCTGGCTCCCGTTTCTGCTTCAATCTGGTTGTATGTGCATCCCTTGCCCAGCATGCGCGCCACTTCCAGCCGCTGCGACAAGGACTGAATTTCGTTAACGGTGCAGAGATCATCGAAGAATACATAGCACTCTTCCACACTGCCCAGGGTTAATATCGCTTCGAATAATTGATCGATGCTTTTATCATTTAGCTTCTTTAATTGCACTGGATGATCATCCCCTATTGTTACTGTGTATAACACTCGCACTCCCATTGTACCCGAGCGGAACTAGTATTTTCAAGCATTAACGATTTCACGCACTACAGGACAACCATTACCCGGAGGCAGCATCCCTTATACACGCTCACATTTCACCGCTCCAGCGCTCGCCAAAATCTTCCTGGGCTATCGCCCGATTCCGCTCCTATCCCGAAAATCGGGACATCCGCCTAAACCCATCGCCCGCCCGTATCATACAGTATAGTATCTTAACTCAAAAAGGAAAGTGATATCATGACGCGTCATTCTCACTATTATCACCGCCGACCCACTAATAACCAGCGCTCCCTCAATGAATATGAATCACTGCCGCAGACGCCATCGCCATACCCTGGCATTACTCCATACACCGATTATCCGGATGTGGGTGAAACCGCGTTATATCCATATACCGACGGCGTAACCGACATGGAAGCATCAGCTTCGGCTCTGGCTCCATCCACGAATTCCGGCGGAGGTGGTCTGGCAGGTCTCCTTGGCGGAGGAGGCAGCAGCGGCGGTGGAGGCGGATTAGGCAAGCTCCTCGGCGGACTCGGGGTCAACAATATGAGCGACATCAAGGGCCTCATCGATCGGATGGGCGGCATAGACGGTATCGTCAACAACATTGGCAAGGTACAAAAGGTCATGCAGGGCTTCCAGCAGCTTGCGCCTATGGTCTCTCTGCTTGCAGGCGCACTCGGCAAGAAGAAAGGCGGCGGCGGCGGATCCTCTCCAAGCGCATTTACGGACCAGAATGAAGACGGCTACGAATATAAACCGCGCAGACGCCGTTCCTCGGGGAGCCGACGCCGCTCCGGCTCGCGCAGACCATCCGGCTCTGGCAAAAAACGTCGCCGTTGATCTATGTAAATGGATAAACTTTAAACCTACCGTGCGTTTCACAAAACACGGCAGCCTCTGATCATCGAAGGATATAGCGACACGATGTTTAGCAGATACGTTAATAAAACTCACCATAGGCGGAATCATCCGAACCATCATACATCAATGCAGTTGGCTCCAGTCGGTTACCCAAGACTGGAGCCATAGCCTTTTATCAACCTATGATATCCTCATCAGCGCGTCCAGTCCCCTTCGGGACCGGCTTCTTTATTCTCGGCTCTTTCGAGTGATTTTAACCGAAACCAATAGGATCCGCGCAGACCGGAACGCAGCAGCATCATGATGCTGCCCATCAGATACAGCACGGTCGGGACCCGTTTCATATGGGGATAGAACATGAGTATGCTGCCAGTGATGAACAACAGGCCGGTCGCAATCTCGCTGATGACCATGCCCACCTCATAGCGGTTCGTCACGGCGAGCTTTCGTTTTCGTTTCCAAGCCAAGCGAAGCATCCGGCGCAGCAGCCGGGAACGCAAAGGCTCATCTGGTTGATGCGGTGAACGCTTCTTGGGATGTGGTCTGAGCCTGAGTTTCATATGCAGTCCCTCCTCTGCAAGCCTTTACCCCTTACGAAGGAACAAGAAACGACAGTTATTTAGCATTCGCCTTATGATGCAGGACAACCTTACCTCATTATAGGTAACCGCATGGCAGGGACTTGGGCCGACAAATACTCCCGGCTGGCATCCTCTACCTTACGAATCGCATCATCAATTTTCACGTTGACCTATACTCAACAATGAACCTCTCTATTTAAACCAGCCTCTGCGCATAAACCACAACACCATGCCCCCGCCAAGCACGAACATGAGAAGGAGCACGAAGAAGTATCCATAATGCCACTCCAGCTCCGGCATGTTCTCGAAATTCATCCCGTAAATCCCGGCAATCAAGGTAAGCGGCATGAAGATGGTCGTGATGACCGTCAGTGTCTTCATGATGGTGTTCATCCGGTTCGAATTCACCGATATGTAGCTGTCCCGAAGGTCCGCCGTCATCTCGCGGTCGGCTTCGATCATGTCCGCCAGCTTCAGCAGATGGTCATAAATGTCGGAAAAATAAGCATGGTGCGCGTGGTGCTGCAAATGCTGCGAATTCACGATCCGGTACAGCAGATCCCGCATCGGCACGACCGTCCGCCGCAGGCGAAGCAGTCTGGAACGAAGCGCAAACACCTGATTCATTAGATCCTCGACCGAATCCTTCTCCCCATGGCTTTCCAGCTCGGCCAGCTCATCCTCGATGGCAAACAAGCTTGGAAAGTACTGATCCACCAGCTTATCCATGATCGTATAGGCCGTGAAGCTTGGGCCGTCTTGACCCAGCGGTCCCTTGCCGGCGACCGAGAGCACGCGGTCCCAAGCTTCATCCATTTCGCGCATGGCTTTCTCGTGAAAAGATACAATATACGAAGGTGCTAGAAATAGATCCACCTCGACGACACCCAGCGTATCCGGCTGTAGGGCATGTAAGACTAAGAACTGCATCTGTTCGTAATAATCCAGCTTCGGCCGCTGCAGGATGTGCATGCAATCCTCCACCGCCAGCGGGTGAAAATGAAAATAGCTATCCAGCATCCGCGCCTCCTCCGGCGTCGGCTCACTGAAATCGACCCAGATCCAGGTATAGTCCTCCATTCGAATCTCTTCGAGTGGAAGTCCGATTACCGCTTCATAGCTTGGGGTAATGGCTAACGTGCGAATCATGATAAGCTCTCCTTCCAGCACCTTCGGTTTCGTTCAATAAAAAAAGCCAATCGATTCCTGATTGGCCCCACAACTATCCATGATCTATGTGTAATTACGTTTTTAGAAAAGAATTTTAAAGATGACTCCTGCCAGTACAGCCGTAATCGGAATCGTAATAAACCAGGTCACTACGATGCGGCCTGCCAGGGACCATTTCACGGCGGAGAAGCGTTTCGCTGAGCCTACGCCGAGAATCGCCGACGTTATGGCATGCGTCGTACTGATTGGCAAGTGAAGCAGCGTAGCCGAGAAGATGACGGATGCAGCCGAGAAATCCGCTGCGAAGCCGTTGATCGGCTCGATTTTGAAAATTTTCGTACCCATGGTTTTGATGATCTTCCAGCCGCCCACCGAGGTTCCGAGCGCCATCGCTGTCGCTGCCGAAATTTTAACCCAGAGCGGAACTTCCATCTCTGTCAATTGACCGGAGGTAACCAGAGCAAAAGTGATAATCCCCATCGCCTTCTGTGCATCGTTGGTACCGTGCGTGAAGGATTGCAGTGCTGCCGTAAAGATCTGCATCGTGCGGAAGCCTTTATTCACCGTATGCGGACTGCGCTTGGCAAAGATGAACTTCAGCAGCTGCATAACCACATAACCGATCACAAACGCAAGGATAGGCGACAGAATCAGCGCTAATACGATATCCTTAAATCCGCCATAATTCAGCATGTCGCTTCCCGCGCCGACAAATACCGCACCGGCCAATGCCCCGATCAGAGCATGGGAAGAAGATGAAGGCAATCCGAACCACCAGGTAACCAGGTTCCAGATGATGGCTGCAAGCAATGTTGCAATAACTACCTCGATCCCGTTATCCAGCTTGGTCGGATCGGCGACGCTTCCGCCGATGGTTTTGGCAACCCCTGTGAACATCATCGCGCCGACGAAGTTCATGCTCGCTGCAAGCAGTATGGCTACCCGCGGCTTCAGGGCCCGGGTCGAAACCGACGTTGCGATAGCATTCGCCGTATCGTGAAACCCGTTGATGAAGTCAAATGCAAGCGCCAAAAAAACAACAATTACTAATACTAACATCGTTGTATCCATTGTTCAAAGACTCCCTTACGAGTTGCGCATAATGATGGATTCCAGCATATTTGCCACGTCTTCGCAGGTGTCCGTGGTCGTTTCAAGACGTTCGTAAATCTCTTTTTTCTTGATCAGCAGAATCGGGTCAGAGACGGTGGCGAACAGATCCTTGATACAGATGCGCAGCAGCTCGTCGCCTTGGTTCTCCAGATCGTTCAAGCGGATCGTGTACTCACGAATGGCCAGAAGTTTTTTCTGAGAGAGCAAATGAATGGCCTTCTGAATTTCGTAAGCCGATTGACGCAAAATTTCGGCAAACTGTACCATGTACTCGTCAGGTTTCCCCAAATTGTACATATAGAAACGGGATGCCGTTGCTTCCAATCCGTCCATCACATCGTCCATGCTGGTTGTCAGGTCCATAATATCGTCGCGTTCGATTGGCGTGATAAACGTTTTGTTGAGCTCAGTGATGATGGTATGCGTATAGGTATCACACTGGGACTCGTATTTTTTCATTTCATTGGCAAATTCAAGCACATCTTGAAGATTGGAAACGTGCTGCGAAAAATAATCTGCGGCTTGTACCACCGTATCGGCCATATTCTCCAACGTTTGGAAGAATATATCCTTCTTCTTCAATTTCATACTCTTAACCCCTTTTTTCGATAAATTGCCGCGAACGCCCTTATAAGATAGACAACCTTGACTATCTTATCACATCCATGGCAGGGTGTGTATAGAAAAGTAACACTCAAAAATGTAAGGAACTAACAAAATAGAAGATGCATGGATATCGCTTCATTTCCCTTGCCTATTAACATCTCCGTCTGCGTGCAAATTATCCCGATATGCATCCAACATCCACCTCTTGTACATCAAGGATTCGTAATGGTCACATGGCTTTCAAATGAAGGCGAATTCGGCACAATGTTGAAATACGTCGTTCCCGGCACCAATGGCACTTCCTTGCCGTCCTTCACAAAACGGATCGCATCGCCCGCTGCGCGTACCCACTGCCCCTCGATGACCTCTCCGCGCTGGAACAGCATCGCTTTCCCGCCCGCTTCCACATTCACGGCAAGCCGGCCCACATCATCCAGCACCTTATGATCCGCCCCCAGCACGATGACATTCGCGGCTTCAAGCTGGACATTATCGTTAAGATCCACATGCGGCGATCCATTGACCCACCGTTTGTACGTATTGGACGAACCGTCATACTGATAAGCCACCACATAACTGTCTAGTAAAAATTTGATTTCTACCTTCTCCCCGGGTTCACCGGAAATAACCTCCACAGGCGCCGTTCCTTCTGCACCTTCGCCGCTTGCTGCCGTCGGCTCCGAATAGAACGAATATTGCGGCACCTTCACGTCGTTGCCATAATTAAGCTTGGCCGCTCCTTCACGAAGCTTCTCGTCGCTGGAATACAGATTATGCGGCGCTTTGCGTTCCTTGTCTCTCCAGAAGAAGGAGCCGGCATTTCCGATCTCGTCCATATCCTGCTTGCCTTGCTTTTGGATGATGCTATAAGCTTCAGGGCTGCCGCCCGCGTGGACCAGAACGCCGCCGTAGCTCTCGCCAAGATTGATGAGATAAGGACGAATGCTGCGAATCGGCCCGATCTTCTCAATGCCGCTCTGGCTTTGGAAAATGCCGATCAGTCGCGTGATCCCTCCTTCCGCCAGCACTTCATACACCATATCCGCTTGTCCCAGACCCGACTGCGGCCTTGCCGCCGGTGCGTTATTGATCATAACGGCCAGCGGCCGCTGCGTCAGTGACGCTTCTAACGGCATTCCTGTCAGCGGTGCCTTATATGGAGAGGACGTTTCCTCTTGAGGCGCTTCTACCGGCTGCTCGATCGGAGCCTCCACCACCGGTGCCGGAGCAGGCTCCGCCTGCTGTTTATCTCCGCCGCAGCCCGACAGCATAAGAACTGTCGCCATCGACATTAAGCTTGTCCTCCACGCGAATTTTTGAAAAGACAAAGACCCTTTGCTAAACATATGGTTTCCCCCTATGAACGCTCCCATTACTTATTACCCTAAATTTCCAACCAATTTCCCCAAAATTTCCAACCGACAATCAACTTTAGTTTACATTTAATCACAAAATCCGTGCTTTGTCTGTATATAGAAGGGATCCAATCCTTTCATGAATAACCTTGGCAGCAGTTCCAACTCAAACCATGGTGAGGTTCTTAACGACCCGGTTTGTGACATAAAAAAGTCTCTTAGAAGGCATACGTATAGTGTGTATGCCTTTAAGAGACTTCCTGCTTCCATGCATTTATTTAGACGCAGAAGTTTCCGAAGGGAAACGAGATGCCGATGGTCATCCGATCCGCAAACCAATATTGCCAAACTGCTCGCCCGCCGTCATCCGCCGGAACGCATCCAGAATCTCATCCAGCGGGTACATCCGGTCGATCAGGGGCGCAATGGTGTGCTCCTCCATGAACCGAAGCATCTCTCCAAACTCCTCGCGGCTCCCCATCGACGTACCGATCCAGGACAGCTGCGGAAAAAATAAAGCTCTCAGCGGAACCTCGACCGCGTCGCCGGAGCTGGCCCCAAAGCTGACGATCCGCCCATTCGGCTTGATCACTTCCAAGTATTGGGGAAAGGTAGCCGGACCGATACTATCCAGAATCACGTCCACCTTCTCCCCTTGCAGCTCTTTGTTCCAATCCCCGCTGCTCGAAAAAGCCCTATGCACAGAATAGCGCCGCGCTTCTTCGAGCTTGGCTTGGCTTCGGGAAGTGACGCTGACGACAGCCCCCGCAGTCTGGGCCATGAGCATGGCGTAGGTTGCAACCCCGCCTCCTATACCTGGTATAAGCACATGCTCGCCAGGTTTGATATGCGCCCTCGTAAACAGCGCACGGTAGGCCGTTAGCGCGGATAAAGACAGTACTCCCGCTTCCTCCCATGTCAGGTATGTCGGCTTTCTGAAGGCATTGTCCGCTGGAATGACGACCGTTTCAGCAAACGTACCGTCCGTGGGTCCGCCCAGGATCTGCGGCACCACCGGGACCTCTTCGGTGTTATCCCAACCGATCGTCGGATGGATGATGACTTCCGTGCCGGCTGTCAGACCCCCCACTCCTTCACCCACGGCATCAATGATGCCTGCTCCGTCTGAGCCAAGAATGAGCGGTGCATCCGCCGCATGACGTCCCTTCATCAGAAACAGATCGCGGTGATTGAGTCCGGCCGTCTTTAAACGGACCCGGATCTCACCGGGACCCGGTTGTTTCGATTCCATATTGCCGACCCGAAGTCCGTCCAGACCGCTCCGGCCGTGATGAATGGCTGCTTTCACATGAATCTCTCCCCTTCTTCCGGCTTGTGTAGGCCATGTTAGGTTCAATTGTATAGTTCGCCTCGGAGCATGTAAAATGAGTAGTAATGAATATGGCATTCAGTCAGAATGAAGTCAGGAAGGTGAGACTAATGGAAAGCGGAGATTTACGGATATTCCGAGCAGTAGCGGAGGAAGGCAGCATTACGCGGGCGGCCCAACGCCTGCAGTATGTTCCCTCCAACGTCACGGGCCGGATCCGCCAGCTGGAGGACAGGCTCCAGACGGCCCTGTTTATCCGAAGCAATCGAGGGATGGAACTGACCCCGGCCGGCGAGCGCCTGCTTGGATACACGCGTCAAATTTTAAATTTGCTAGATGAAGCGGAGAAATCCGTACAGGCAGAGGATACGCCGCGGGGACCGCTACGAATCGGTGCGATTGAATCCACCGCCGCTGCATATCTGCCAGGACGCCTGGCCGACTATTACGCCCGTCACCCCGAGGTCAGCCTGTCCCTCACCACGGGCAACTCCAGCGTGCTGATGCAGCAAGTGCTGGACCGCGAACTGGACGGCGCTTTCGTGTACGGACCTTTGACGCATCCTCTGCTGAAACAGATCCCTTCGTATAATGAGGAACTGGTGCTCATCTCCGAAGCCGGAGCGGCAAGCCAGCAGGAGCAGCTGCAGAAGCCGATGCTTATTTTGTCGACAGGCTGCACCCACCGATCCAGAGTGGAGCGCCTGCTGGCCGAGGCTGGCGTTCAACATCCGCAAATCATAGAGTTCGGTTCGCTCGAAGCCGTGTTAGGCGGGGTTGCTTCGGGTCTCGGCGTAGCGCTTCTCCCGAGGTCCAATGCCGTTTCGCTTTCCAACGAGAAAAACATTGCAGCCATGACACTGCCGGAGTCCTACCGCGAGGTCGTGGTGTATTTTATCTATCACCGCGACGTGCCGCTGAGCAGCGCCCTTCGAGCTTTTCTGGAGCCGGAGCATCAAAAATGATTGAAGTTTGACCCTCAAAACGGGCACATCGGATCGAATGACCACAGCGTGAGAATCCCTGCACTCCTGAAAACGAAAACGATTGAGTAATCTAGTCAGTGGGAGGATTCGATTGAACGTTCACAACTTTGTGATATTTATCACGTGTAATGTGAATATTTTCACTTATAATAAAGACATAGAGAAGGTGATCACTTCCCAAGGCAACAAGAATCGACAACATCGCATCAGAAACAACGTTATAACCCGTTAATCCCAAAAATCAAAACTCATATAAGGAGTGGTTTATATGTTTAACCATTGGCTGAGAACGAACAAAGTTGCAATGTGGCTGCTGACCTTCATCCGGGTTTATATCGGTTATGAATGGCTGACAGCAGGTTGGGGCAAATTGACAGGCGTCGGATTTGACGCTGGTGGGTTCCTCCAAGGCGCGATTGCCAATGCAACCGGCGATCACCCTGCCGTCCAAGGCTGGTGGGCAGCGTTCCTGGAGCATGCGGCACTGCCGGGCGTGAAGCTCTTCAACTTCATCATCCCGCTCGGTGAGTTCCTGGTAGGTCTCGGACTCATTCTCGGTACCTTCACCACCTTCGCCGCCCTGATGGGACTGGTCATGAATGCCGCGTTCCTCTTCTCGGGTACCGTGAGCACCAACGCCCAAATGTTACTGCTTGAAGTGCTGATCATCGTCGCTGCGGCCAACGCCGGTAAAATCGGTCTTGACCGTTGGGTTCTCCCTTACCTTCGCGGCCTGTGGAATAGAATGACCCACCGTGATCATGAACCCAAAGCACCGACAACTCATCTGAAAAAGCGCACAGCTTAACCTTATAACAACCATAAAAAGACGTTGGAGAATTCCGGTTCTCCATCGTCTTTTTTTCGTGCCAAGAACCTATGCCAAATCGCAGCCTATGCGAATACTGTATTTAAATACAGATTTTTGCAAATATGAATAATTTGTTATGATGCGACATTATATAGATCGTTGCTGTTTTTTCAGCTTCCGCCGTGATTACGAATTTCAAATTTGCAAAAATCTGAAAACAAAAAAGAGAATGATTATTCATTGGAGGAGTGGTGCTGATGTTTATTCAATGGTTGCAATCAAGCAAAATCGCAATGTGGCTGCTGACGGTCATTCGGGTGTACGTTGGGTATAAGTGGCTGACGGCAGGCTGGGGCAAGCTAACGGGAGGCTTCGATGCGACCGGATTTATGCAAGGGGCCATCGCCAAATCCACGGGTGAGCACCCTGCGGTTCAGGATTGGTGGGCCGTATTCCTGAAGCATGCCGCGCTGCCCGGCGTCAAATGGTTCAACGTCATCGTTCCACTGGGCGAATTCCTCGTCGGACTTGGCCTCATTCTCGGCACATTCACTGTGTTCGCTGCGCTGATGGGGCTCGTGATGAACGCTGCGTATCTCTTTTCTGGTGCCATCAGCATCAACGGTCAGCTCCTGCTGCTCGAATTCCTGATCATCCTCTCGGCCGCCAACAGCGGAAAGATCGGGATCGACCGCTGGCTCATGCCCTACCTCCAAGATAAATTCACGCGCAAAGCAAAAATCAGCAGTGACCCTTCCTCTCTGCAGAATCAGGCGGTCTGATTTTACAAGGGATGTGGGAGTTTAGGGGCAGTATAATCACAGAATAAAAATCAAGCGAATGGCGCTTGCTTCCCCAGTAATATGAATGGGGCTGCTGACTCCTCAGATCCTAAGTTGAGAACAACTCTTACGTCAGTCTAAACAGGAATGATTGATGCTTCTCCTCTCTCCGACCTCTTACAGCTTGGCTTACCTTTATAAACCAACGGGTGACCGATGCCACCGGTACCGGTCATCCGTGTCTTATCACCATTTTGCCCCAAGTAACGATTTCACCACCGAACCCAGCGGCCTAGCGATATGCTATCTCCCAATGCGTTGCATCTTTATCTACACGCACCAGGTACTAGATGCTGCTTTGCGCACACTGCTTACAGCTTGCTAGATTTTCTTTGCTGGCTTTGTACTTACTAGCTTTATTAATTACCTACTGACCATGCTTGCTTACTCACTCTGCACGTCTGCACAGAATATTCTTACAGCATATTACTTACTAATTACCTGCTTACTCCCATTTAACCTACTCCCACAATACTTCTGACACCATGCTTAACACCACATTACTTACTAATTACTCGCTTACTGCCCATTTGCCTACTCCTGCAATCCTCCAGACAACATGCTTACCACCACATTACTTACTAATTACGCGCTTACTACCCATTTGCTTACTCCCACAATCCTCCAGGCACCATGCTTACCACCACATTACTTACTAATTACCTGCTTACTACCCACTTGCTTACTCCCGCAAAACTCCAGACACCATGCTTTACCACCACATTACTTACTAATTACCTGCTTACTACCCATTTGCTTACTCCCGCAATACTCCAGACAACATGCTTACCACCACATTACTTACTAACTACCTGCTTACTGCCCATTTGCCTACTACTGCAATACTCCAGACCCCATGCTTTACCGCCACATTACTTACTAACTAATTACTTGCTTACTACCCATTTGCCTACTACTGCAATACTCCAGACACCATGCTTTACCACCACATTACTTACTAATTACCTGCTTACTGCCCATTTAACCTACTCCCACAATACTTCTGACACCATGCTTACCAACACATTACTTACTAATTACTCGCTTACTGCCCATTTGCCTACTTCCGCAAAACTCCAGACACCATGCTTACCAACACATTACTTACTAATTACTCGCTTACTGCCCATTTGCCTACTTCCGCAAAACTCCAGACAACATGCTTACCAACACATTACTTACTAATTACCTGCTTACTGCCCATTTGCTTATTCCAGCAATACTCCAGACAACATGATTTAGCAACACATACTTACTAATTACCTGCTTACTACCCATTTGCTTACTCCCACAATCCTCCACACACCATGCTTTACCACCACATATCCTAGTGCGCATCTTCCCCTCACTGTCCCGTGTTTCTCCTACGTCTCCTCTATATATTGCATCTGTTCGCCCTCTCGATTATCATCTGTCACTTCCCCCTGCCAACTCACAAATTAAAAGTTTTTTATGATTTTTATCACGAATGTGATTTTAATCACATATATTGTGATTTATTTCACTTATAATAAAGACATGAAAGAGATGATCATCTTCCTAAAGAACAACATCATAGAACTTCAGCACATCATCCGACAATTGGCAAGGAAGCTTTCATAAAAAAGAAATCATACTTTTAAGGAGTGGTTTATATGTTTAACAACTGGCTGAGAACAAACAAATTGGCAATGTGGCTGCTGACCTTCATCCGGGTCTACATCGGTTATGAGTGGATGACAGCAGGTTGGGGTAAATTGACGGGCCGATTTGAAGCAGGCGGCTTCCTGCAAGGCGCGATCGCCAAAGCAGCCGGCGATCACCCCGCAGTCCAAGGCTGGTGGGCGGCGTTTCTGGAGCATGCGGCACTGCCGGGAGTGAAGCTCTTCAACTTTATCATCCCGCTCGGTGAGTTCCTCGTAGGGGTCGGGCTGATCCTCGGTACCTTCACTACCTTCGCCGCTCTGATGGGACTTGTGATGAACGCCGCATTCCTCTTCTCGGGTACGGTGAGCACCAACGCCCAGATGTTACTGCTTGAAGTGCTGATCATCGTCGCTGCTGCCAACGCCGGTAAAATCGGCCTCGATTATTGGGTTCTCCCTTACCTCCGCGGCCTGTGGAACAAAATGACGCACAGAACAACTAAAGGCGATGGCACCACGCACACACCTTTCAAAAAACAAACGGCATAAACATGGTAAGCATCTGCCACCAAAAAACTAACCTATTGATTACACGCCCGACTTGAGCAATCAAGCCGGGCTGTTTTTGTTGGGGTATACGTTGGAGTTCTGGCATATGGGTCGAGCACTGTCATACATTTCAGCTTTGTCATACATTTGAGCTTTATCTTACATTGAGCACTGTCATACATTGAGCTTTGTCTTACATTGAGCACTGTCATGCATTGAGCTTTGTGATACATTTGAGTGCCATACATCTGAGTGTTGTATTTACCTTCTAGCGTCGTACATAAGTTCGAGCGTAGTTCATACTGGCACTGCCTAGTCACTTGCAATTTTAGCGGACTCAGCGGACCTTATTTTGACCAAAAGCACCCTTTTTTTAACACGAACGGACTACAGATCCGTTATTCACCAAATATGGTCATCATTTTACGGATTATCCGCTACTTAACGGAACCTGTGTCCGATAACCCCCTCAAAAGCGAGCATATTGCGAAAATAGCGGATCTGAGGTCCAAGAGCGTCATACTTACTTCGAGTGTCGTACTTACGTTCGAGCGTCGTACTCACGTTCGAGCGTAGTTCATACGGACACTGACTAGTCACTTGCAATTTTAGCGGACTCAGCGGACCTTATTTTGTCCAAAAGCACCCTTTTTTTAACACGAACGGACCACAGATCCGTTATTCACCAAATAAGGTCATCATTTTACGGATTATCCGCTACTTAACGGAACCTGTGTCCGATGACCCCATCAAAAGCGAGCGTATTGCGAAAATAGCGGATCTGAGGTCCGGAGAGTGCCATAAATTTGAGCGTTGTTCATACTTTCGAGCGTAGTTCATACGGACACTGACTAGTCACTTGCAATTTTAGCGGACTCAGCGGACCTTATTTTAACTAAAAGCACCCTTTCTTTAACACGAACGGACCACAGATCCGTTATTCACCAAATAAGGTCATCATTTTACGGATTATCCGCTACTTAACGGAACCTGTGTCCGATAAATCTTGCAATACTGTGCCAATAGCCAATTAGCGGATCTGAGGTCCGATACTGCTGGGCCTAAGGACTGACCAAGTCACTGATCGGCACTTATCGGGCTCTGTGTCCGGTAACTCCTGCAATACCGTGCCGATAGCGAAAATAGCGGATTTGAGGTCCAAGAGCGTCATACTTACTTCGAGTGTCGTACTTACGTTCGAGCGTCGTACTTACGTTCGAGGGTAGTCCATACGGGCACTGACTAGTCACTTGCAATTTTAGCGGACTCAGCGGACCTTATTTTGTCCAAAGGCACCCTTTTTTTAACACGAACGGACCACAGATCCGTTTTTCACCGAATTAGGTCCTCATTTTGCCGATTATCCGCTACTTAACGGATCGTGTGTCCGATAAATCTTGCAATACTGTGCCAATAGCCAAAATAGCGGATCTGAGGTCCGATACTGCTGGGCCTAAGGACTGACCAAGTCATGATCGGCAACTTATCGGGCTCTGTGTCCGGTAACTCCTGCAATACCGTGCCGATTGCCAAAATAGCGGATCTGAGGTCCGTTACGGCCAGGCCGTAACTCGTTTGACATACAACTTGGGAGCCTACGAACTCACTCAGAGTGCTGCCTGGAAAGCCAGGCTTATTTATGTAATCGATTTTTTGCAAATCATGATCTACGAACCGCTAAATTCCGCAAAATTGAAAAGTGGGCTCTATTTTTGACCGCTGTTTTAGCCAATGGAATCAGGTCTTCTTTCGTCAAAAGAGCCCATGCAATCCTACTTCCAGGACTGCACGGGCTTACCCAAGACCAAAGCTTGCTCAAAACACTATTTCTGCACCGCTGCTTTCAGAATATCGATCTTCTGTTCCTTGGACATATCCCATGTGGTTGAAATGCTGTATTCAAAGCCGCCTTCATGCCAAAACACGTATTTTGGATAGACATGCGCCGGGAAGTCATCCTCAAAGAAACCTTTCTTCTTACTTCCCTCTGAGTCCAACATAAATTTTGAAATGGCCAGCGTATCTTTCCCGTTCGTATATTCAAGACGAATGGTTGCCGCCTCTTTCCAGTCTATCTTTTTCGCGTAGATGGGTTTTCCGCTCTCCTTGCCTTCGGCCCTTACTTCATCAAGGAACTTTCTTTCGGTTGGACCTTCAATTCTCGCTTTGGAAAACTTAAATCCCTCCGGCAAGTTGGCAGGCCGCTTCAGAATAGAACCCTCCAGCGTGGAAGCTCTAATCAAGTAGTCCTCGTAAGCAGTGAATTTTTCTATACCTCCCCAATAACTTAGGTCGAATCCGCTGTTAAGATCCTTATATTTATGATACAGAACATACATATCACCTGTCTCTTCGCTTAGCTTCTTCACTCTATTGGTCTCAGCTTCGATATACTTCTTATCCTCTGGAGTTAGAGCCTTGGCTGCTGCTTCTGCTTTTTTTTCGGCCTTTTCCAGCTCTTTTTTGTAAAGCTCGCGGTCAATATCCCCCTTGGGATAGATAATATCCGGCACGTTATTGACAACAGCTCCATCCTGTTCTGACTGCACGGAAGCCTTTGACGTTACGTTCCCTGCATCGCTTTCCTTAGCATTAACCAATGTCACGCTGCCTAGCGCGAGAATCATCCCCATCCCCAGAATGGACAGGCGATAAGATTTTTTGTGAAAATGTTTAATCATCGTAAGTCTCCTTTTCATTTGTTTATGCGTGGCGGACAGGCCGGCAAGTCCCGGCTGACGTTGGTTTCCTGAAAAATGGTCCAGCACATGGATGATCGTTTGTCCGTATGCATTGTTTTGCTGCGGGCTCATCCGATTCAAGGCGCATGCATCGCAAGCCATCTCCTGGTCTTGTCTCGCTTTATGTACGGCTAGCCATAATAACGGATTAAACCAATGGATGATCAGGATGATATGCATTAACCAGTTCACTGCGACGTCCCGCCGCTGAATATGTGCGAACTCATGCGCCAGAATGTATTGAAGTTGATCCTTTTGCAGCGTGATGAGCAGACTGGGCGAAATGACGATCGCCGGTTTGTTAAAACCGACCACGGCAGGTCCAGGAATTCGCTCGCTGGCTACAAACTGCACGGTTTGCTTCACGCCTAATTGCTGTTTCGTCTCGTGAAACACGGCCAATAGAAAAGGCGTATCTATTTTTCGGCCCGTGCGCAGGGCTTGTTTCAATCGAAGCTGGTCGTATACCGTTTTGACGGCAAGAAGCAGCACACCCGCAAGCCAAACCGACATCAGTATATTGGTGAAGCCTATCTGCTTGAACCCATTCCACCAATGACCGCTGTCCTGCACGGGTCCCGATTCAAGGGATGGAGCAGGTACTTCCGAAGTTCCGCTTGCCTCCGGGTGTATAGAGCGCTCAACATGAATGGCCGCGCTTATTCTCCCCGTTTCCTTCCAAAGCGGTGAAACTTGGGTTTGTTGATGAATGCCGGGCACTATGGCCTCCAGAGACAAAACATTGTATAGGCTAAGCGAGGATTCCGGTGCCCAAGGAAGCAGCAAGCGAATGGCCACAGGAAACCAAAGCCAGTATCTCCATCTGGCTTCAATCTTGTTTTTTAGTAGAAATTGCAGCATCAGGACAAGGACGATCATGATGCCGGCCATGAACGATCCGCGAATGACCCAGCCGAAAAACAACAATAAATTTTCATGCAATGTATGACTCATCAGGGCTCTCTCTTTTCTGTTTCCCCGTCGCTGCTGTTCTCGTCAAACAAAGCCTTCAGATCCTCGATTTCTTGCGCATTCAGTTTTTTATCCTGCAAAAAGTTGGCCAGCATCGGCTTTAAAGCTCCCCCATAAAGTTTTTTCATGAAGGATTTGGTTTCAGACTGCAGATACTCCTGCTCGCTGATGATCGGATAAAATAGTTGGGTGCGCTTTGAACCCTTTTCCAGTTTCGCACCCGCTGCTTCCTTCTGCACCAGACGACTGAGGAGCGTCCGAGTTGTATTGGGGCTCCACCCCATCAGATCCGTCATTTTCTTTACGACCTCGCTGGAAGGACAGTCCGGATTAGCCCACAATACGCGCATAATTTCCAGCTCTGCATCCGTAATCGGTGGTATTTGATTCATGCATGAAACCTCCAATGTCAATTCAATAAAACTACATATGTAGTTATGTTAATGCTACGATTGTAGTTTGATAATGTCAACATGTTTGGTGAAGAAAATTTTCTCGGTTTAGTTACATGCAGTATACTTGTACCGCTTGTGGGAATGTTGATCTGCAAAAGAACTCATGCCATCCTGTTTTCCAGAGCTGTATGGGCCTGTCCGCAAGTCCTGAAGCTGACGCAAATGTTATTTTTTCACCGCTGCTTTCAAAATCTCGACCTTCTGTTTTCTGGACATATCCAAAGAGGAGGTTGAAATGCTGTATTCGAATTTGCCGCCATCATTCCAAAAAACGTATTTTGGAAAGACATGCGCCGGCAGCTTATCATTAAAGAAACCTTTCTTCTTGCTTCCCTCCGAGTCTGCCGCATACTTGGAAAAGCCCAGCGTGTCTTTTCCGCTCGCATATTTAAGACGGATGCTTGCCGCCTCTTTCCAATCGATCTTTTTCACATAGATGGGCTTTCCGCTCTTCTTGCCTTCGGCCCTTACCTCATCAACGAACTTTCCTTCGGTCGGACCTTCAATGACCGCTGATAAAAACTTGTATCCCTTTGGCAGGTTGGCAGGCTGCTTCAAGATGGACCCCTTCAGAGTTGAGGCTTTTTTCAAGTAGTCCTCGTATGAAGTGAATTCATGTATCCCTCCCCAAAAGCTAATATCAAATCCGCTATTTAATTTTGGGTACTTATGATACAGAACGTACATATCACCCGACTCTTGGGTCAACTCCTTCACTCTCTGGATCTCATCCTCGATAAGCCTTTTTTCCTCTGCAGAGATAGACTTGGCTGTTTCGGCTGCTTTCTTGACAGTAGCTTTTGGGGCTTTTTCGTAGGATTGCGCCTTCGCCGCGAGGTTTACGGAAGAACCCATTAATAAAATGCTGCTTAGTGTCGCGATTGCTACTTTCGTTGCTGCTTTCATTTGGTAATACTCCTCTCCTATTAATTTTTATCCACAAACTACAGATGTAGTTGCAAATCAATACTACAACTGTAGTTCAATTATGTCAACACGGTTTGTGCAGAAAAATTTTTGGGGTTTGGTTGAATACAGAAAAAAGAGCCCATGCAGTCTTATTTCAGACTGCATGGGCGTGTGTATAAGACCTATGGCGCTACGTTCTTATTCTCCGGCAAAATCAATCGAGCTAAGGTGTATCCCACTACCCCGCCTGAACATCTCATTTTTATCGGCCCACAACAAAAGCCGAGCTTGTTATCCAAGCTCGGCTTCTCATTATTCGAATGACCAGCAGTTCAGACTCAAACTGCCGTATTGGTAAGATTGAAACAATCGCTTTGCCTTGCGGCCGTTGTCGGCAGCACCCATTGCGTAGAACAAAGGGACAAAATGCTCCCGTCCATAAGAAGGGACAGCATCGCTGGCATGAGGCGCTTTTTTGTCAAACGCAAACAGATGATTCAGATTCCATTCCGTCAGCTGCTCCGCGATCCATTCATCGAATGCAGCCGCCCATTCATCAGGCTCATCGCTCTCGTGCACCATCCGCAGATTGTGCACCAAACCGCCGCTCCCGATAATCAGGATGCCTTCTTCACGCAAATCGGACAGCATCGTACCGATGGAATATTGTTCGTGCGGCGAGCGCTTGGAGTCCACGGACAAGGCCACCACGGGAATATTCGCATCGGGGTACATTTTGCGCAGAATGACCCATACCCCATGGTCCAGACCACGGCCGGTCTCGGCTTTGGCATGCAGATTGTTAGACTCAAAACGCTGACGAATCTGAGCTGCCAGCTCTGCGCTGCCTGGGGCAGGGTACGTGATTCGGTACATTTCCTCGGGAAATCCATAAAAATCATGCATCGTGCCATGCTCGGCGTCTTCAGTAAGCCGCTGATCCGGATCGTCCCAATGGGCAGAAAATACAGCTATGCCCCTAGGCGTAGGCAGCTCCCGCCCCAACTGCTCAAGGAAGCGGGTGTACTCGTTGTCCTCCAGGGCCATCATCGGCGAACCATGGGCAATAAATAAAGCAGGTAACGTCATCGATGCCACCTCCCAGCTTCAAAATCAAGGGACAACTCTATTGTACCGTTAAATCGCCCATTATGCCAAATAACTCCCTTAAATCATCCAGTGCTGCCACTCCTGCTGAATGTTCTCCTGCTCGTTCAACCAATCCCGTGTCCGCTGAAGCAGCAGCTCGCGCTGGGGTCCGGCAGAGTACGTGTGATCGGCCTGGAAGATAATCTCCTTATCGCAGCGGCCTTCCTGGCGCATCCAGAACACTTTTTGGTACAAAAATGCGTAATCCACCGGAATGACCTCATCCGAGGTACCATGTATCACCAGCACATTGCCCGTAAACTTGATTGCTTCCTGGAAAGGCTGACCCTGTGCCAGCGATTCGAAAAAGACCGGGGTAAACGAGTATCCCAAATAATCGGCGGATCCCGACTTGACAGAGGTGTCGTATACATCGCGACCGGTGATTTTGACGATATCGTTGAACGGATATCCTACCGCAGACCACAGGATCAGATTCTTCACCCGCCGATCCCGAACGGCGGTTTGCAGGGCGACAGCGCCGCCCAAGCTATGCCCGATGAGAGTGATGCGCGTCGGATCGACATCGGTGCAGCTGAGTCCATAATCAAGGACGGAACGCGTCTGGGCAATCATCGAATCGAGACCTTCGCTGCCGTAATTGCCGGAGCTTTCCCCGCATCCGATATAGTCGAAGCGGATCACCATGTACCCGTCCTCGGCAAACTCCCGCGCCGTTTTGACAAACAACCGATCCACGCCGATACGGCTTCCCACAAAGCCATGGCAGATAATGACCAGCGGGACCCGATTGCACCGGCTTCCGTGAGCCGATTCCTTCAACGGGTAATGGATGGTTGCCGTAAGTTCCTCTTGATTATGCCGGATTGTAATTTGCCGCTCCATGCCGATTCCTCCTTGCGATAACACGCCGTAATCATAAAATAAATAATTCCGATAAGTTTAATGTGAATTAATTAAACTTATCTTAGCATCGTGATTATGGATTGTCAACGCATGGCAGATCGACAAACGCGGCATATTTCTTCACGCTGAATTAATTGTTCCTTCCAGCTTTCGCACCGCACCCTCAGCCTTACTCGTAGCTCTGGCGGAACATGGCATGGGTCTCTTCGCGCCCGCTCCAATCGTTCATCCAGGTCTTCCCGATGGGGTCGTTCTCCCATAAGCTTGATGCAGACAGATCTGTTTCATCACCCTCGGAGGCGTATCCCCCTTCAGGCTGGCCAAATATCCCATCCGCTGTACTGCTGCCTGCAACAACCTCTTGCCCATTGGCCGGCACAGCGTCTCCCCCATGCAATTCATCGTCAAAAAAGTTAGCACTCACCTGAGAACTCCTCCTTCTTATCCCTAAAGTGATTAGGGTGTCGTCTATAGATTCAGAATGCTTATTATTGTGAAATAGGAACGGCGGAATTATACCTAGTTCACGAATACGACATGGAATTTTCGGACTACCTTGCATTGCAAGTATGTTGTTGGTATGATATATTGCATAACAAGGTAGTCGACAGTTTGTCACTCGTCATTTATCATTTTCAATTGGCAGCCCAGCCTCCATTTGCCCGACTACCTTGCATAGCAATATACTTGAAGGAGGATAATCCTATTCATGACCACCCAAAGTCAGATGCTAAAAGGCATTCTCGAAGGCTGCATTCTCTCGCTCATGGAGCATCGGGAGGTATACGGTTATGAGCTTAGCACGCTGCTGGAAGACAGCGGGCTAACGTTTGTGAGCGAAGGCAGCATTTATCCCCTGCTGCTTCGCATGCAGAAAGAGCAGTTAATCGAAGGGACACTTCGGCCTGCGCCCGGTGCCGGGGGGCCCCCCCGCAAATACTACAATTTGACCGATAAAGGCCGACAGGTTCTTCAACAATTCAAGGAGCATTGGGGAACGCTTAAAGATAGTGTGGACCACATTCTAACCCGCGGAGGACAGTGAACATGAATACCAAACAGATGATTAAAGAGAACAATCGACTCCAGGATGCCATGAAACCAAACAACCTGAGCTATTACCAGGACATGGTGGTCTATATCCGCAGCAGCTCGGTGCAGGAACAAAAAGGCGAGGAGTTGCTGCTCGAGATCGCCCAGCACCTGCTGGACGCCCAAGCCAAAGGCAAAAGCGCCGAGGACGTATTCGGAAGCGATCCCGAATCCTACTGCAAAGAGCTGGTAGAACAGCTGCCAAAAATGAAGGGCCTCAGCAGTCTCCAATATCATCTCATGATCCCGTGGATTGCTTTAACCTGGTTTTTCTTCGTCCAAGCGCTGGTCGGTTTCATCACGATGTGGGCCGGGGGACCGGTTGAACGCATGACGCAGGTCCGTATTTCTACCCTGATTCTGATAGCAGGCGGTTCCTATGTGCTGATCCACGCATTGTTAAGATCCATGAAGAGCGACACCTTCAAGCCGGAGGAGGACAAGCGCAAGATTAATGTCCGCAATATGGGGATTTATGTCGCCATCACCGTATTGATTCTGGTTGCCGGCGTGTGGCTGGGGCGGCTGCTGCCGGTTCTGACGATAGCGCCATGGATCAGTCTCGTCATATTCCTGGTCGGAATCGCCGGGACGAAGCTTCTTTTTTCGAGCAAATAATACAAACTCGTCATGAATTCGCGGCTTGCGCATAACAAAATCTTTAATATTTTTTCGTACATTGTAAACTAATGTTCTGTAGAAGATGATAGGATAAGGGTAATGTGTGGTAAGGGAGGAATATATATGTCAAAATCCAAAAAATCCGCGATTGCTGCCATCCTTGCACTTATTCTAACGACCCAGACCGGCGTCATCGCTAACGCAGCACCTGCATCCGTATCCCAAGCTGGTTCAACCGCAGTTTCAAGCAAAGCTACCGCCTTCGGCAATGCAGTGTACAACAAAGCCAGTAAACTTCTGAAGGAAACTGACGTGGCTTATGCCAAGGCCTACATCACCAAGCATATCCGCAGCGTAACCCCGTATCAGGCGACCATGCTGGTGCTCAAACTGGAGAATGCGATGAATGATGCACTCCCGGCAAAAACCGATAAGGTGTATGAAATCGGCATTCAGGATAAGCTGATGAACCTGTACAAATTCGGGGAGCCGATTAACACGACCATTAACAAAGCCAAGGACGACACGCTTCGGAAGGTGCTCATCAACCTGCGGGACAGCGGCTACAGACTGTATACGACCGAAGGCGTCATCTTCCCGATTATCGACTATACAACACTGAAACCATACAAGCCTTACATCAATAAGGATCTTCAAGCCTACATCGACATCATGATTGTGGAGTCCGAGAAGCCTGCGGTCAGTGATGCCGCCTTGGTCATCCCTTGGTCCGAGGTCATTGAACGTGGACTCGCGCAGGAGGCTTTTATCACGACATATCCTAAATCAAACCGGACCGCTGACGTGAAGCTGAAGCTTCGTTTTACGGAGCTGAGCTTATTCTACGGTTATAACAATACGCCGCTATTCAAGTACGAGGACAATCTACTTGATCCGGAAGTGCGGCAAGCCTTCGATAGCGTGCTCAAGGACAGCGACGCCGTCTCCAAAAGCGCTCTCCTGAAAAAGCTGAAGTCCTGGTCTGAAGTGCTTGAGAGCAACAAGGACAAGTTGACCCAGGAAGTGGAGCAGTATCGTGCGAAGGCGGTTCCGCTTGACTAGAGGAACGAGCCACAAATTCACCAACGTTAAACAAGACCGATAACCTAATGAATAGCTATGAAAAAAAGCCGGATTCCCGTTTGTAGGAGAATCCGGCTTTTATACGTGGTCTGTGCCTATTTATCGCGGTCTGTGTACCTCTTAAATCAGCAGATTGAACAGGTTCATGTTCTTGTTCAGCTCTGTATAATCCAGACCCTTGCGCTGCATCCGCTCTACCAGCGGACCGTAATCCTCGGGCCTTAACAGCTCGATGCCCACCAGGGCAGGCCCGTCTTCCTTGTTATGCTTCTTCGTGTATTCGAAGCGTGCGATATCGTCGTCGGGACCCAGCACTTCTTCCAAAAACTCGCGGAGTGCTCCCGCACGCTGCGGGAAATTGATCATGAAGTAATGCTTCAGTCCTTCATAAATCAAGGAACGCTCCTTGATTTCCTGCATCCGGTCGATATCGTTATTGCCGCCGCTGATGATGCATACGACCGTTTTTCCGCGAATCCGGTCCCGGTTCATATCCAGCGCCGCCACGGCCAGCGACCCGGCAGGCTCTACAACGATTGCATTTTCGTTATACAGCTCCAGGATGGTGGTGCAGGCTTTTCCTTCCGGTACCGTCACGATGTCATCGACAAGCTCGCAGCAGATATCGTAGGTCAGTTGCCCGACACGCTTAACGGCTGCGCCATCCACGAATTTGTCGATCTCGTGCATGGTGACCACCTCACCCTGCTTCTTGGCCTCGATCATGGACGCTGCGCCGAGCGGTTCAACGCCAATCACTTGCGTCGTTGGGCTGACGGTTTTGACATATGTTGCCACGCCTGCGGCAAGACCGCCGCCGCCAATGGTGACAAACATATAATCAGCCGGAGCGTCCAGCTCCTCCATAACTTCCATCCCGATCGTGCCGTTGCCCGCGATGATCTTCGCTTCATCGAACGGGTGAATAAAGGTCATGCCATACTCATCACAAGCCTTGATCGCCTCAGCATAAGCATCGTCGAAGGTATCGCCTGTCAAAATGACCTCGACACTGCCCCCGCCAAAACGCTTCACCTGCTTCACCTTCTGATTCGGGGTTGTACTCGGCATATAAATCTTGCCTCTAATATTCAGCGCATTACAGGAGAAAGCCACCCCTTGCGCATGGTTTCCCGCACTCGCGCACACGATCCCGTTACCACGTTCCTCGTCTGACAAGCTGCGAATCATATTGTAAGCGCCGCGGATCTTGAAGGAGCGAACCACCTGCAAGTCCTCGCGCTTCAAATACACTTCGCAGTCATACTTGGCTGACAGCACAGCGTCGCGCTGCAGTGGCGTCCGCACGATCACTTCACGAAGCACGTGGTGTGCGCGTACGATGTCCTCCATGCTGACTGCCCGTTTTGCCGTATACGTCTCTTCCATTCTCTCGATCACACTCCCACTTCGCTGCCAGGTAAACGTTGATCCTTCCGCTACCCTCATTTACGTATTTCTATCATTGTATCACTTTTCATGAAAATATCCCGCCCTTTTCTGGCAAGCTTTCGGAAACTGGAGATGTTTTCAAGATCAGGAGGCCTGAATTCCAGTCGAATTCAGACCGCCCGCTTCTCTGACGCATTCCGCGAAAGCGGCAAACGCCTTGCTGCGGAATGATTCATTGCGACGGAGTAGCCGGGTCGTGGCACTGCGATACTCTTCCGGTACGGGGTAGGCCTTTAATCCTGGATCGGACCAAGGAATCGCCGATGCCGGCAGAAGCGCGCAGCCCAGTTTGGCCCGTACGCAGCTGAGCATCGTCTCCAATGTGCTGATTTCGATCATGTTCGCTGCGGCGATCCCTTCGCTGCTAAGCCATTCTTCGTTAGACCTCCGGAACGGACATCCCTTGGGAAATACGATCCAAGAAGCACCCGTTAGTTCGAATGCCTTGAATGCCCCCTCTTCTTCGGATTCCTCCGACGAAGCGAGCAGCGACACCTCCTCCCGGATTTCCAGCTCGCTCACAAGCAGCGACTTATCATAATCACCGGTAATGAACGCACCGTCCAATCTACGGCTGAGCATGCCTTCATAATGCTGTGGAGATGTTCCGCTAACGAGAGATAGCGCGACCTCCGGATAGGTTCGTTGAAAGTGGGACAAGGCCTGAATAAAGGATGGCGATGTCGCCATCGTCTCCACGACGCCGATCACAAGCGGACCGCATGGATAGGGCGGCTCCTTCACGGCGGCAACGGCTTCCTCAGCCATGTCTAGAATCTCCTTGGCATATCGATAGAGAACGAGCCCCCTTTCCGTGGGAGTGACTCCTTTGGGATGCCTATCGAACAAAGGAACACCCAGCTCGGACTCCAGCTTGCGAATGCGCGCCGTCACGTTGGATTGCACATACCCCATCTTCTCGGCAGCACCTGATACGCTGCCTTCCTCCACGATGACGGCGATCGTCCTCAGATCCGTTAAGTCCATCCAGCACACCTTCTTGGTATCATTTTTTTTGATACATGTATTATTTTCTATCATTTTACAGTATAGACCATGCGAAATACAATCAGAACATACCCACTAACAAGCGTCGGTCGCCATAAGAGTGATCAACCATTAAGGAGGACAAAACCATGCATTCATATCCCAACCTGCTAACCGAAGCTTCATTAGGATCTTTGAAACTGTCCAATCGGGCCGTACTCTCGCCCATGACTAGAACGAGCGCGGAGCCGAATGGCTTGGCAAACGACCGAATGGTTCGATACTATCAGAGATTCGCAAAGGGCGGGTTCGGTCTGATCATTACGGAAGGCCTTTATCCGGATGACGTTCAGAGCCAAAGCTATCTCAACCAACCCGGCATGGCGAATGACCAGCAGGCCGCGTCCTGGAAGCCTGTCATCGAAGCTGTTCATCGGGAGGGAAGTAAAATCATTGCGCAGTTGATGCACGCCGGGGCCCTGGTTCAGCATGAGCGATTCATCCCGGTCGCGCCTTCAGCGGTGAAGCCGGTGGGCGCCATGCTTGAGGACCATGGAGGAAGCGGAGAATTCGCCACCCCTCGGGAGTTAACGCAGCCTCAGATTAAACAAACGATCCAGGATTTTGCGCAAGCGGCACTCCGCGCCAAGGCTGCTGGATTCGACGGGGTTGAAATCCATGCGGCAAACGGCTATTTGCTCGATCAATTCCTAACCGATTACACCAACCGCAGAACGGATGAATACGGCGGGTCCACGGAGAATCGGATTCGAATTGTCGTTGAGGTGTTGGAAGCCATTCGGGCAGCCGTTGGCCCGGATTATACCGTTGGCGTGCGGATTTCCCAGGGCAAGGTGAACGATTTCCATCATAAGTGGGCTCAGGGAGTTGCGGATGCTAAGACAATATTCGAACAATTGAGCGGGGCCTCACCATCTTACATTCACACGACGGAGTACAAAGCTTACGCCCCCGCTTTCGCTGATGGCGAGACCACCTTAGCCGAGCTTGCCGCAACATACGGCGGTCTTCCCGTCATCGCGAACGGCAAACTCGGCGAGCCGGCGGTCGCAGAACGAATCTTGGCTTCTGGCCATGCGCATTTCGCTGCGATCGGCACCAGCGCCTTGGTCAACCCGGATTGGGTGAATAAAGCTCGGACAGGGACAGAGCTGCGGCCCTTTAATCACCAATTTCTGCAGCCCATCGCCACGATCAGGGAGGATGAGGTGCTTATATGAAGCTCATGAAAGCCGGGGTTATCAATCCCCCGGCTTTTGTGGTTTAGATTTATATGAAGGCGAATGACGGCATGCCCGTTAGTCCATCGGAATCACGATGACTTTCCCCGTCTGTGTCGTTATTTTAATCTCACGCTGGCCGATTTCTACACCCAGACCCTTTGTTACGGCAACCATGGAAGGCTCCTCGACGACGTGAGGACCTGGATCGCCGTGCACAGCCGATATGAGCCAATGGGTTCCGGGTTCGAGCGCCGCCATCAACGTAGGAATGACGGTGCGGGGACGCAGGAGATTGGTATTGGCATGGGGATAGATGAGCTCTGCTGTATCGTAACCGAGCATGCCATAGATGGCGCTCGTGCCGAAGGTGCCGGAAGCCGATGCTGCCCCTTCTCCCGCCATGGAGCTGTTTAAAGATCCCAAGCCTAAAGCAAACCCGCCTTCTGCAGCATCAAGCATTCTTCCCGTGCTGATCCGATGGATGCGAATATGCCAAGGGAGCCCCGCCGCTACCCAGGTCCGTACCTCCACGTCTCTCCACGGCTTCCATTGTGCATACAGCACGTGCTCCTGAATCCATGTTTCTTCGCATAAGCGCTTGACCCGGAACAGCCGATCACCTTCGCTAAGCGCCAGCATGGAATCGTAAGCCCCCTGGGCCAGTCCCCATTCCGCCCTCGGAACGCTGAATGCAAAGGCGGTTGAGTAAACAAACTTCTCATACTTGGCGGAAGTATGCGTATGCTCGTTCGTAGACGGATGGCCCGTATTGAACGCGGCCACATGGCCGGTCTGCTGATCCCGGCAAAACACCAGATGCGCTTGCTCCTGCACCGAAATATCTCCCGTCTCCGGCAGTTCCTGCTCCTCGGCCGTCCAGAACGGATGCTCGTCCGGCAAAGCCAGGATCAGGAACGTCTTCAGCGACCAGTACACGGAGCCGGCCGCGTTATAATTCTCCGACATGATCCGGTTTGGGTACGCGTAGCCGATCGTCAACACGCCGTCCCGGTCGAATATGGGCTGCTGAAACCACCATCTGAGATTTCTCAGGATCAGCCCTTTTAGCTCACCCGGACGAAACCCTTCCAGCCCGGCATAGGCCGCAGCCGACCAGAACGCCGACTGGGCAAAGCGGTACGTCAAGCTGCGCCCATAAGGAACGGCCGCCCCGTCGGGGGCGAACCAGTGGACGAAATCGCGGGCAAACAACGCTGCCCGCTCCCTGTAGCGCCCGGCGCGTTCCGGGTCCTCCTCTCCCATCAGCTGCGCATAGATCAGACCGTAGAAGTGAAAGGCATACGGCACGTAATAATCGCTGTGCCCCCCGATTCCGTCGCTGTACCAGCCTGCATCCAGATAGAATTCCTCAATGCGCTGGAGATTGTTCTCCAGCTGCTCAGCATCGTACGGCAAGCCTGCTTTGAGGAAGCCAACGTTGACAAACACATGGAAAAATAGCCAATTGCAATCATGACAAGGGTGATAGTTGATCTGATCAAGCCACTGATAGAGGTTGCTCCTCTCCTTCTCGTTCAGCGGCTGCCAGATTCGCTCCGGAATGAGGGCGAAAGCCAATCCGAATACCGCCATCTCCACCAGCCGTTGGTCATAATCATTCACCTTTCCCCAATACTCCGCATGCGTCGGATCCGTCCCTGAACGTATCCCTTGGAGAGACAGCTCCCACAGATCCCCATGGGATCCGCCGGCAACGGCGGGTACGAGTCCCCACAGGACTCGCGAGAAACCCTCCATCTCCGCAATATCGGCATAGGCGTCGGCTCCCGATCGTTCAAGGCTTAATCGTGCTCGCCCCTCGCTGTACCTTTTATTCAGAGGCTCGAGCAGTTGGGTTAGTGCTTCCTGCACATCGTCTCTTGTTCGCAGCGGATTCCGGGCAACCGGATGGGTCAAGCCGCCATCGGGATTCCCCGTTGCCTTTATGCTCATCTTCCATTCTCACTCCATTTCCGGCATGCTTCTGTTATTCATTACCTGTACTTCTACATCTCTTATCCTCTTACACGCATGTACTTTTTTTACGTCATTCCCAGTAAAACGGCCCCTTCCCTCTCAGCCGCGCCACGCCTTCCACAAAGAAAAAGTCGCCATAAATTAAGGGCACGTCGATATTCCGTCCTTCCGGATAATGGCTGGTCCCATGAAGAATCAAGCCTTCCTCCCCATCGTTGTCCCATGTACCGTAATTCCGGTACAGCGATTCCAAAATCCGGACCGCGGATTCCCGGTATACGGTTGCCTGTCCCTGATCCACCTTGTCGGCCAGAAGCAGCAGCCCGCTGGCGGCGCAGGCTCCGGCGGACGAATCCCGGTAGATGCGGGCTTCATCCGGCGCGCGGAAGTCCCAGTATGGCACATGGTCTTCCGGAAGGTTCGCCAGGAAGAAATGCGCCACCGTTTTGGCGGTATCGAGGTATATCGACTTGCCCGTATGATGGTAGGCAAGCGTTAAGCCGTAGATCGCCCACGCCGTCCCCCTGGACCAGGCGGATTCGGGCGCAAAGCCCTGCCCGCCGATCCCTTCCACACGTTCACCGGTAGCCGGATCGTATCGAACGATATGATATACGGAACCGTCCGGCCGGACGAAGTCCCGGACCACCGTGTCCATATGGGCTTCGGCAATATGCCGGTAGCGGGGATCGCCGCTGAGCTCGGAGGCCAAAAACAACAAGGGCGTATTCATGGCGCAATCGATGATGGCAAGCCCGGCGTTATCCTCCCCTTCCGACCATGGATTCCAGGCTCGAATATATTGGCCCTTCAGGTTGAAGCGTGCAGCCAGGTAGTTAGCCGCCTTGAGCGCGCGTACCTTGGACTCTTCGCTGCCGGTCAGCTTGTAGGAAGCCATACTCGTTAACGTCCACATGAAACCGAGATCGTGATCCAGTCGTACATATTGGTTCAGCACGTCATCCAAAATGAGCTCGCACTGCTCGGCGGTCGTTCTAAACTCCGCCCGGCCGCTGTCATTGTACAGAAGCCACAGCATCCCAGGCCAAAAGCCGGCCGTCCACCAATGCGGCGGCTCCAGCTGGTAGACTCCATTCTGGCTGGCATGCGGAAACCCCGCCCCAATCCGCGTTACGTTTCGACGCGTCTTCGCAAGCGACTTCTCCCATGCCTCCGTCAACCAATCCAAAGCGATCTCTGTTTTCATTCCTCTCCACTCCTCTGTTCATATGAATTGAAATCTAAAGTCGATATTCGCATGGAAACCAGGGGTCTTCACTTTAAAATCAACGGCATACCAAGATGATTCCTGGCCGAAGTGGTCACGGAAGACATGGCTTGTCAGCTCAGGCTCCACCAGCTTGCTGTCATATTGGATCAGCAGGCCTGGCCTGTCATCTAAGGCCTGAACAACTTCTGATCCTCCTGCCTCTGCTTGCTCATAAGTACCCGGTGCCCGCAACCTAACAACCTGCCGGCCATCCATCAGCACCAGCTCGGGCTGTTTCCTGGTGACGATCCGCTCCACCAGACTCTCCGGGGGTGAATCGAACGTAAACCGGTCGCTCAGCGTCAGCTCTGGCCGATCCCTCTTCTTGTTCCACTCCAGCGTCCTCGTGAATGACTGAAGCGCCGGAACCCGGTAGGCCGAGGTCAGCTCAAGCGCAAGCCGATCCACGGCTTCGCCCGTCACGGCTTCCCTTACAACCGCGGCGCTATCCGGGCCCTCTTGCTGGTAATGGCCGTCGATGATCGGCACGGAGTGTCCTTGGGAGCCATTACAATCATAGCCATACCGTCCTTCGCCGAAATACTCCGCCGTGTACTCGCCGCAGCCGAGGTCCGAGCACCATACTTCCCCGGCGCCGTAAAGGATAAAATGCCCGAGATCATTATGGTTGTGCGGCTCGCCGTTGCTGCCGCCCTTGGCGGCAAACGCGTACACTTCGTCTCCATGGGAGCTGCGGGAGATCAGCCACTGGGCATCAGGCAAATAATAACTCGCCTCTCCCCAATCGCTTCCCGCCAGCAAGGGGTTCCGCCAGATCAGGTTGCGCAAGGCCGGAGCCCAGCGGCTGCAATGGTCGTCGCGGTAAGCCGACCGGAGAGACTGCGGCGGAGACTCGAATTCTCCGTACAATCCGGTCAGATAATGAGACAAGCCGATGTGCACCTTGCTTTCCGGTTGCGAATCGGAGAAGTTGACGACGGCCTTGCCTGCCAAAAAGCCCTTTTGCTGAAACAAGGCGATGCGGCCTACCTTCTCGGCACGGAACCAGTCCAGCTCGCCTCGGGTGCGCTTGCGCAGCAAATCGGCATAATACACGAAATACCCGAACCCGTAATTCCAGTATCCCAGCCCTTCCAGACAAGCTCCATCGGGGCCAAAGCCCTGCAGATAATAGTCCATGCACCGCTCCGTCTTCAGCAGAATCTTTGCAAGAGATTCCCCGCTTTCCATAAGCAGCAGCGCGGCAGAGCCGATGGAACCGGCACAGACGGCAGACCAATTATGCGTCGCGGTCTCCCAGCCGTGCTCATGGCTTAGGAAAGGGGTGAACAACCGCGCTTCAACCTCCTCCTCGATTCTTGAGATCAGCAGCGAAGGCAGATGGTCCCGCAGCAGCATGCGGATTTCGCTGAGGGTAAACCCGGTCTCGGCGCTGAACAGATCAATCGTCCCTTTGATGCCGCCCGGCGATTCCGCGTTCAGATGCGCCGGTAAACACCAGGTATACTCATCGCAGATGGACCAGACCATCTCCTGGAGAGCCGTCCGGTACGCTTCCTTATCAGGCTCGAGAAGGGTCAGCAGGGCAAACGTATTCAGCCGGAGCCTTCGCTCGAAATAAACCTTCTCATAGTCCAGCCTCGTTCCATGCCGGGCAAACCGGGTGAATAAGTCATAGGTCAGCGGCGGATTCGGGACAGACAGCAGCCGTTCCCCTTCCTCGCGAATCTCGGATATGTCCTGCTCGTAATCCCCGCTTCGCTGAATGCCTTCCCAGAAGGATCTCTGGTCCCTGCCTTGGTAATAGATCCGCCGATCGGCGGGAGCCATCCCGTTCACAATCGTTGTCAGCTCCTGCATTCTGTTCATCGGACTAAGGCCTCCTCCCCATTTCGGCGCCCGTTCAGACGCCCGTTTCATCTCCCGTTCAACCGTTCCGGAACTCTACAGGGGTCACCCCCGCATAAGCCTTGAATGTCTTGCTGAAATAACTCACATTGTCGTAAGCCAGACTTTCGCAGATTTCCCCGACCGTGCGGTCCGTCTGCCGCAGCAGCTCCTTGGCTCGCTCCATCTTCATCCGGGTGACGTATTCGATGAAGGTGACCCCCGTTTCTTTCTTGAACATGCGGCTGAAATAGCTCGGATTCAGGTGCAGACAGCCCGCAACTTCATCCAGCGTGATCCTCTGATCAAGCCGAAGGGACACGTATTTGCAAGCCTCCGCCACTTCCGATCTTCTGCTGCCCCCGAATCCCCGATCCATGGCCTGCATGGTGGATTCCAAATAATCGTGAAGCCAGGATTTCAGCTCGTTCAAGGAATCCATGTCCATGATCTCTTTGTGCAGCGCATCGGCCGTATAAGCGGGTGACAGCGAATGCAGGAGATGAAGCCTCAGCTTCAGATCCAGCAGAAGCTTCAACACCCAGTCCTTGACCGATTCCGGTGCGTACCGCTTGCCTTGAATCCATGCGATCCACCGATCGACCGTATCGCGCACCGCGCCGGAGCCTTTGCCGAGCAGCGATTCCCGCAGCTCCGAGCTGGCCCGGTCATAATAAACGAAGAGATCGGGATCCCTATGCAGACTGTTCTGTTCAAGCGCTCCGTTCAGTTTCGTTATCTCCTGCGGCTCCAGATAGAATCGTTGCTGCCGGCTGGCCAACAGTTCATTGAGCCCTGCCTTTAAACTTTCTGGATCAGCGCACCCCCGGCCGATCAGGAACGACATGCGGATTCGCAGCACGCGCTCGAGCGTCCGCTGCACCTCCTTCAGGCAGGCGGCGGCATCATCGTAAATGTTGCTGCCCAAGCCAGGTCGGTACGAGAACAGGAGCAGCGAAGACTTTGCATCGTATATGACATGGACCGCACTCGGATTCAGCTGCTCCAGCACCTCCCGCAGCACGTTGCCCAGGGCAAAATGCAGCGTCTGGTTGGAGGCGAAGCGGTGCTTGATATCCCGGACATCCTCCAGGTGCCCGACGACGGGAAGGCAGTGGGAACCCGGCTTCAATATCCCGTACTCCGACAGCTCATGCCGCCATTTTTCGGGTGACAGCAGGGGCTGGTGTATGAAATTTTTGAGGCTCTGCTCCTTCCGCAGCTCCTTGGATTCGTCCACCAGATGGATCATCCGCGACCGTTCCCAGCCCTTCTGTGCTTCCTCGTCCATTGCCTGCTTGAAGCGCCTCAGCAGCTGTGCCAGCTCCTCGGGGTCGAGCGTATCCTTCAGCAGATAATCCTGCACGTTCAGCCGCATAGCCTGCTGGGCATATTGGAATTCGTTATGGCAGGACAGAATGGCGATCCGCACATCGGCTTTCACTTCTTTGATGCGTGCGGACAGCTCGAGCCCGTTCATTTTGGGCATGCCGATATCCGTAATCAGGATGTCCGGAGGCGAAGACTTCGCATCCTCCCAGGCACTCATGCCGTTCTCATAACTTCCCATCAGATTCAAACCCAGCTCATTCCACGATATGGCCTCCGACAACAGCTCGATGACGGGATAATCATCGTCCACCAGCATCACGTTATACATCCGCATTCCCTCTTTCCGGTATAAACATCTCGATCACCGTTCCCTGGCCAGGCTCGCTGTAAACGTGACATTGAAAAGCCTCGCCGAACACCATACTCATCCGTTCCATCACATTTTGAAGACCGATATGGGAGAAGCTGCCTCCGCTTGCCTCTTCCTGCGTCGAGGAACCGGCGGAGCCGCCTTGGATTCTGCGGGCAATCGACTCCCTGATGGCTTCATCCATGCCGATGCCGTCGTCCTTCACCGCCAGCACGAGGTGCCTGCCCTTCATGACGGCTGCAATCCGGATCATCCCTGCCTGCTGGTTGAGCCCATGGATTAATGCATTCTCCACGATCGGCTGCAGGAAAAAGCGCGGCACCTTAAAGAGGAAAGCCTCCGGCGCGATATCCAGCTCCAGCCTGACCTCCTCCTTCTGCCGGAGGTTCATCAGGGCCACATAATGCGAGATCAGGTCGATTTCTTCGTGAAGCGCAATCTCGTCCTCCTCGCGGCTGATCGTCATGCGGAGCAGCACGGACAGGGAGCCGATCATCTTGGCGCTTTCGGGATCGCCCCGTTTCATGACCTTCATCCGGATCGAATTCAGGACATTGAACAGAAAGTGGGGATGGATCTGGGCTTGTAGCATTCGGAGCTCCGCTTTTCGTTTTCTCGCCTGGTTCTCGGATATTTCCGAAATCATGGCTTTGAACCGGTCCAGCATGTCGTCGAATAAATGACCGAGCCGACCAACCTCATCATTGCCATGAACATTCGACCTTACTTCCAGATTTCCGCGCTGCACGGCGGTTGCCACTTTGCCAAGCTTGACCAACGGCTTCGTAAACGCGCGGACAAGGGCAATGAGCAGCAGCAGAAAGATCAGAAAGAAGCACATCTGAAACCAGAACACCCGGTTAAAAATCGAGTTGATATTGACGATCGCATCCTTGTACGGCTGCATCAGCACCAGGCGCCATCCGGCAAACGGAATGTCCTGGTGTACCATCAGCTGTTTCTCCCCCTTCATCGGTACGATCGAATACGGCTTATCTTGATCCAACTCATCAAGATAAGCAAAGGTCGTTCCGATCTGGTTCTGATAACTGCCGGAAACGATCGTTCCCTTGGCATCCAGCAGCACCATATCGTTGCCTTCCGAAAGGGAGTTGAAGATCCCGCTGATCTGATCCTCCATGAACGTTACGATCACGTAGCCGTATATCTCGGAATCCGGCAGCCTGAGCGTGCGCACCACCGATAGCTGCGTCGGATGATCGATTTGGTCGGGGAGGAACATCGTGGCCTCCGGCTCCGTCCATAGAGACTCCAAGCCTTGCAGCTCCGAAATCCGGCTGAACCAAGGGCGCTGCCTGTAATCGAGCGGATTGTAATCGCTTACGGAATAATTCATGTAATAGGAGCCGTTCTCTAGGATGACGGTCACATAACTTTTCTCTCCGACGACCGTCAAGCTGTCTAGATGCTCCAAAACTCGGTTGGAGTCCATAAATCTGCGGTAAGGATCCGGGTCTTCGTTGCCGGAGACCACCTGCTTGAAGTAAGAATTCAACCCGGAATTCATCTGAATATAGTTGGCGATATTGATTTTGCTTAAGAGCAGATTCGTCACCGATCCGCGGACCAACTGAAGGGCATCGCTTGCGTTGGATACCGCCTGCTGCCTCAAGGCTTCCTTCGTTAACGAATTATACAGAATCAAGCTGACGATGGCGGGAACGACGATGCAGGTGATGGCAGCTAATATCAGCTTATGCCTGATGGAGCTCGGGATCAGGCTCTTGAGTCGTGCGGGCATAGGATCCACCTCGGGTATGGCGTGACGGGAATGATGTACGCGAATTCAAAAAAAGGGACGAAGAATTCCGTCCCGATTTTTTTGTCTATTATACCAGATCATTTTTTGTTGGATTCTATAATTTTGTTCACTCGCTCCTGCGAATTCGCAACGGTCTGGTCGATATCCTGATTGCCCAGGATCAGCTTCTCATACTCCTCGTTCACCGCCTCGTACACTTCCGCCTGATAAGGTGCCGGAGGCACGATGGCAGAGGCCTTCGAAGCGACCAAGGTGTCCACAAGCGATTTCTTGTCTACCTTCTCCGGACTCTTCGTGGCCGACAGAATGGTGTCGATGATCTCTTCCACCTGCTCGGTTTTCACCTGCTGCCAGGCCGGAATGTTCTTGCCCTGCACGATTTGCCCTTCCGTTGTGTACCAGCGGACGAATTTATAAGCTTCTTCCTTATGCTTGGACTTGGCCGCCACCGCCACGTAATCCGTGGTTACCGGCGTAAGCCCCGTTGGATCGCCTTTCTCGTTTTTCGGGAATGGGGCAACGGCGACATTGAAGTCCAGCGGCACTTTATCCGTTCCGCCGATCTCCGTGTTCATCCAGCTGCCAATCGTGATCATGCTCGCGGATTGATTGAAGAATTGCGTCCGGTAATTCAGCTTCTGGGAGATCATGTCCGTGTACGGCACCGAGGATTGGTCCTCCTTCTCCATCCGCACGCGCAGCTCCAGCGTCTTCCTGAAGGTCGGGTTATCCAGATTGGAAGAGCCGTCGGCCTTCAAATAATCGGTATCTTGGGGCTGATTCGCCATCATCAGCTTCAGAAACTCCAGCCATCCTCCCCCTTGCGGACCATGGAAGTATGTTCCGTAGCGCTTTGACGCTCCTTCGCCTTGGGTCAATTTTTTGGCATAATCCGCATATTCGTCCCAGGTCCAGTCCGTCGGAACCGGCAGTCCCGCTTCCTCAAGATGATCCTTGTTCAGCAGCACATACCAAGGGTTGAACTTGCCGGGCAGCGCGTAGACTTTGCCGTCGAGGCGTGTATCTACTTTATAATCCGTTTCCACGCTGTAGCCGTCCTTCGCAATGAAGTCATCCAGCGGCTCGGCCATGCCGAGCGCCACCCTCTGCGCGTAACCCGCCGGATCGCTGAACATCAGAATGTCCATCTGGGCCGAAGATGCCGCCTCCAGGTCGAGCTTCTTGAACGCCTCTTGCGTATCCCCCTTCTCGCTGAGCTGGACCAGCTCAATGGTCACGCCCGGCGTTGCCTCTTCATAGGCCTGGATCGTTTTCTTCCAATTGTAAGCTTCCTCCGTGCCATAGGTGTACAGCCTCAGATTGGTCTTGCCCCCGCCTTGTTCGGAACCCTCTTGCGCCGCATTCTCCTTCGCTCCGCCGCAGCCGGACAGCAGGCCGATCACCATTGCAGCCGTAAGAACGCCTGACCACCATTTCTTGTTCATCATTGTCTATAACCCTCCCCATTGATATCAATATCGGTATGTAAGGTCGTGACGATTCTAGCTGTGACTATCCCCATTATATAGAGCGCTTACATCTTAACCATAAAACAATCTTTACTGATGTTGGAACTATTTTTACCCCATTCATTCCCGGGCTCTTAACCCTTGACCCCGCCCAGCGCGATGCCCTCGATGACACTCTTCTGGCCGATGATAAAAACGATCAGCAGCGGGAAGATCGCCGACACGGCAGCAGCCATAATCAGGGAATAGAATTCTCCGCTCAAGGACGTGAATTTCTGCATCGCCAGCGGAATCGTGAACAGCCTGTCCGTCCGCAGGAAGATGAGCGGATTCTGATAATCGTTCCACGTCCAGATGAAACGCAGGATCGCATACGTGGCAACAGCGGGCTTCACCAGTGGCAGTGCAATCGACCAGAAGATTCGCGGATGGTTCGCGCCGTCGATTTTGGCGGATTCGATGAATTCCTGATGCACGCCCATGAAGAATTGCCTGAGCATAAACGTTCCGAGCACGCTGAAGCTTCCCAGCATAATGAGGCCGAAATGGTTATCAAACAGCCCGATGTTGCGGTACAGAATAAACTGCGGGATCAGGATGGCCTGGCCGGGAATCATGTAGGTCACCAGCACGATGATGAACAGCCAATTGCCGGCGGCAAACCGGATTTTGGAGAAGCCGTAGGCCGCCAGGGCGGATACCATGGCCGAGATGATTGTGGTCAGTATACTGACCTTGATCGAGTTCCAGTAATAGAGATAGAAAGGATAATCGCCGAACCATACCTCCTTATAATTCTCGATGGCGTTCCACTCCCGCGGAATCCACTGGATCGGATATACGAATACGTCTTTCTCCACCTTAAAGGATGTAACCAGCATCCATATAAAAGGAAGGAGAAACAGAATGCTCACCGCGAACATCGCGATCGTAACGATGAGCTTGCGCCCGTCGACGCCGACTCTTGTCCCCATATAGCGCCCTCCCTCCTAGTAGTTGACCCACTTCTTCTGAGCAGCCCACTGACCCAGCGTAATCAGCATGACAAAACCGAACAGAACCGCGGCAATGGACGATGCGTAACCAACCTTCAGGTTGACGAATGCCGTATCGTATAAATACCAGACCATCATGGTTGTCGATCCAATCGGTCCGCCTTGGGTCATAACAGCAATAATATCAAAGACCTTAAACGTGGAGATGACGCCCGTCACCAGCAGGAAAAATGACGTTGGCGACAGCAGGGGCAGCGTAATGCGTCTGAACTTGGTCCACCCGTTCGCTCCATCGATATCCGCCGCCTCGTACAGATCCTTCGGAATGGACTGCAGTCCGGCGATATAGATAATCAGATTGAAGCCGATGGAGATCCAGATCGATATCAGCATGATGGAAATCAGCGCGAAATTCGGATCTGCGATCCACTTGGGCGGATCGGACATCCCGAGCGTCCGGAGGATTTCGTTGATCGGCCCGTAGGACGGCTGGAACAGCACCTGCCATACGACGGCCACCGCCACGATGTTGGATATGTAGGGCATGAAGTAGGCCACTTTAAAATAGCCCTTCATATAGACAAACCGGTCGATCAGGATGGCCAGCACCATCGAGATTATCATGTAGACCGGAACCGTCAAGAGAAACAAGATGTTGTTGCGCACCGACTTGATAAACATGTCATCCTCCAGCAGCTGGCGGAAGTTCTGAAACCCGACCCACTGGATGCCATCCCAGCCTTGCACGAAATTCCAATCGGCAAAACCCAGCACGAGCGTAGCCAATATCGGAAACAGCACCAATATGATGACGCCGATCAGCATCGGGCTTACGAATGCGATCCCCCATAGGTTCTCACCCCGCTGCAAGGATCCCCGGGATCTGTGTCCCCGCGCAGGCTGGGTGCCATGCTTCTTCATCGTCTCCATTGTCTGTGCCATGTCGGACCCCCCTCGATTCTTATTCGATGGGTTAAGTATAAAAAAAATACCGCCAGCGTTTTGACGGTATTTTGATCATATTCGCTTTCATTTTTACTTATTAGGTAAGGAATGCATGGTGCTTGTATATCATGGCATCCTTGGTATTAGAGGAACTTCTCCTTAAACCAGGCAGCGGCCATCCCAACCTCTGCACGGCTCAGCTGATGCCCCCCGTTCTCCCAATGCAGCTTCACGTCCGCCCCTGCTGCACTTAGCATTTCATTCAGGTCCTCGCTCTCCTGCGGGGTGCACATCGAATCGTGACGACCGGCCGCGATGAAGACGGGAATGCCAGTCAAATCCGGTAAGGCCTTATCCCGCAGCGGAACCATCGGATGGTGGAGGATAGCCCCTTGCAGCGCATCTCCCTCGTGGAACAGCAGGCTTGCGGCAATGTTGGCGCCGTTCGAATAACCAACCGCTACGATACGGCTGCGGTCAAAACTGTATTCGGCGGCTGCCCAATTCAGGAATTCATTCAGGTCCTGCGTGCGTTTCACGAGATCCTCTACGTCGAATACGCCTTCAGCGAGACGACGAAAAAACCTTGGCATGCCGTTCTCCAGAACATTTCCGCGGACGCCGAGCACATTCGATGCGGGCGAGATCATCTCGGCCAGCGGCAGCAAATCCTCCTCATTCCCTCCGGTACCGTGCAGCAATAGTAAGGTTGGTGCCTCCGGAGAAGTTCCTTGGCGGTAAATATGCGTATGTTCCATGTGTATTGTCTCCTTTCGATTGGTTATATGGTTAGATTCCGTATACAACGAATGTTAGATTTCCCTTGAATAGCCCAATAGGACCATAGGCTACCCTAAAAATCACATTATAAACTAGGCTGCAATCCCTCTAGAGACTGCGCTGGAATCCCTTATTAATATCTTAAATTTAAGATTCTTTAAATACATAATACCACGGAATTATAAAAATGCAACAGCATCCCTTCCGCATCCCGGTCAGAGTTGCACTCGGACATGCTTTGTCGCCAGTTTCCTCAGCCTTTGACAAATGAAAAGAGAGGAAGCCTCCATATGGAAGACTTCCTCTCCTGTTTGTATTCTCTATATGATTCCGTACGTGTTCCCCCGTAACATCACTCATTATATCAAAAGATAGGTATAATGTCAGTGGATGTTTTGGCATTTCTCACAATTTTTTTGTGATTTCATTAGGTATTATTCCAGTTGTCTGGATGTAAAAGCATATAATTAGAAAAACTGTAATCGTTTAGTCAACGCACCTCTCGGCACGGCAAAGGCTTGTGCCCGCTTGAAGTTCACCGGAGCCCCCCTCACAATCGTGAGCGCTTTGTAATATTCGATAAACGGGAAGCCGTACGTTTCCCCACGCGCATAAGCATACACGTTCATGGCTCTCACCCAAGTTTCATAGGCTTCGTCCGGAATATCGATAAACACCTCAGGGTGAAAATCGTACGGGTCCTCCCAATTGTCCGCATAGAACAATTGCTGGGCATAATGGGCCGGAAGCTCTCGTTCAATCGTCTTCAGCCCTGCATAGAAGCGGGCGTCCTCCACAATGTAATGGGTATTGGAGTGGTCCTTGTGGATGCTCTCCTTCCAATGCGTGATGATGATATCGGGCTTCACTTCCCGTATGACGTCCGCTACCTGATATTTCACTTCCTCATTGAGCGGCAGCTCGGCATCCTTGTAAGCAAGGAAACGGACATCCGCGCCAACGATATCGGCAAATTGGTGAGCTTCGTCAATCTTCTGCTTCGCGTACTCCTCCGGCGTCAGACGGGGGTGTCCTTTCTCCCCTGGCGTTAAGTGAAGAAACGTTGCTTTGTGGCCAGCTTGTGTGTATTTGGCGATCACGGCGCCCGCCGTAAGATCCATATCGCCCGCATGTCCGCCAATCGCCAAAATATGATGCTGCTTTGCTTCCGTCAAATCGGATCTCCCCTTTGTATGGAAAATAGTAGAGTCTATTGAAGCATTTTGCTCATAATATCGAACCGACGCGTCACATGAAATCCGGCCTTGCGGTACAGATGCCCTGCCGGGCTTTGTTCGCCCGTCCAGAGGAACCAGGCTCCATGCAGCCCCTGCGCCCGCATGAGGGCGAGGCAATCATATAACAGAATTTTCCCCAACCCCTTCCCTTGCATCGACGGGTCCACGCCAAACGGACCAAATCGTTCAGCCACGCCTTCATATCCGTTATGCAGGCAGAATCCCACCAGCTTTCCTTGATCGCGCGCGATCAGGATCTGATCTGTTGTTAATCGCTGCAGCAATCCATCGCGAATCGCCCGGCCCCAATCCGGGTTAAACACGTCCGTCGCAAAATCGATCAGCTCCACCAAATCGCTGTCCTGAGCCAGCATGAAGGTGAAGCCTTCTTGCTCACGCTGCCGCTTTAATTCCGCAACCTCCGGCGGCATACGAAAATCGACCAGGGAGCGATCCATCGCAACCGCCGTATAATTGCGGGTAAAGCCGCTTGCCGCAAGCCACGCCAAGCCCTCCGGATAGCGCTCGCCATCGATTCCAGGAACGATATAATTCGGGGCATACGAGGAGAAAAAGACTTTGCTGCGTCCATGATCGCGAAGATAGTCTTCGCCGTCCTGCAGCAGCCGCGATGCCACCCCCTGTCTCCGAACCGATGGATCGGTATAAAAGAAGGTGATCCACCCGCGATCCGGCTCCAGTTCGGTTCCGATCATCGGCAGCCTCCGGCGTACCGCATACAGTACGCCTACCAAGCGGCCCTCCTGCTCCGCAATCCGCAGTCCTTGCGGATCAAAGTTCGGATCAAGCAGCACCAAGTTCCGAAAGCGAAGCCGAGTCATGGGATCTCCCGGTAGACAGGCATTCCACAGGGTAGTGATAGCGTCTTCGTCTCCAGGCCGGTAAGCCCTGTAGGCTAAACTCGTCATTGCATATTCCCTCCTTATTGTCGTAATGCTTCAGATTTGCTTGGATTCGCTTCCATTGCCGCGAAACGATGCCGAATCGAACACGACTCATTCCCATCTCACCATGTCACGGCTCCCGTCAATGCGTTGTGGACTTGGGCCCGAAGCTGGGCCACGCTGCTGCTCCGTCCTCCGTATACGCGGTTTGTCAGCAGTACGACCGCGAGATCCAGCTCGGGATCGATCCACATGCTGGTTCCGGTAAATCCGGTATGTCCGTAACAGCCCGGACCCATCCAATCACCCGAAGCGTCCATCTTATCCCCTTTCAGTACCCACCCCAAGCCACGGTTGGAGCCATGAATATGCCCCGTATGGGTACGAGTAGCCGTAATCGCCGCCGCCCTAGATAAGACGCGGAATTCGCCGCCTCCTGTCTCTGGCCTCACCGTTGCCGGGATCGCCCCTTGTGCCAGCCACATTCGGGCGTATTGCAGCAGATCGCCTGCGGTCGCAAACAGGCCGGCATGACCGCATACACCACCCAAGGCCCGTGCCTTCTCGTCATGCACAATTCCGCATAGATGATCCTGGATGGTATCCTCATACTCCGTTGCTGCATAGCGGCCGGCCTGTTCCGGCGCAGGAGTCAGCGTCGCATGACGCATGCCGAGCGGATCCAACACCCGTTGCTTTACTGCCTGCTCTAAAGACATTCCCAGGACCTTGTCAATCATGCAGCCAAGCGCCAAATATCCCAGATCACTGTAAATCACTTCGGTATCCGGCTTGGTCACGAGCGGTGCGGAAAGAACGGCATCCCACATCTGCTCCCTACCCCAGCCCTGCGAATGCAGGTTCATGTCCGCCTGGAGCCCGGAGGTATGCGTGAGCAGCTGTCCTACCGTAAGCTCTTCTTTACCGGCCGTTCCGAATGGAGGCAGAATGTTACTCACTTTTGTGCTTAAGGTCAAGACTCCCTCATCGATCAATTGCAGAATCAACGGGAGTGTAACCACCACCTTCGTTAAAGACGCACAATCGTATAACGTATCCCTGCTGACCGGCACAGGCTGACCCTGCTTTGGTCTGGGGTTGGCATAACCGGCACTATAAAACCACTGCTTGCCTTTATGCATGACACCCAACACGGCACCCGGCGTCGTACCCGCGGCTATTTCGCGTTCAATGGCGGTGCACGCCGCCTTCACTCCCTTGATTCCCAAGCCCAGCTGCTCTGCACCGGCTTCCGCGCTGCTCGCCATCCCATCTTCCCTCCTTTGCTGCAAGTCCTTAAGTTTGGAATACTAAATAACAGACACATCATTTAACTCCACAGCACCTTTGAAAATGTAAACGTTTCCTAAACCTATTATATGATCTGTAAAATTTTGTTTCAATATTAATTAATTATTATAAAATTTAATTTCATCGCTTCCCACTTAAATTTCCCTTTTATTTGGATATAACATATTGACACTTGAATACGCTTCCATTTACAATAATGTTGAAATCAAACACTCGCATAATTTAAGGGCCATGCATTCCGTCACCGCACACCCGGTATGGAACAACCCCGGTTTCTCTACAGGAGATTCCGGGGTTTTTTGTTGCCCGATTTAGTATGGGAGGTGAAACTCAAGCAGCCGATAAGCTAGTAAAACCAGCCTTCTCTATATCAGCTACATAGGAGGAATTACGATGAAAAAGTTTTACAAACTGACAACTTCTCTTGCCCTTAGCTTGTCCCTGGCCTTGAGCCTTCTCGGCCCTGCTCATGCGGCCCCGGATACTTCGGTGTCCAATAAACAAAATTTCAGCACCGATGTCATTTATCAAATCTTTACGGACCGTTTCTCCGACGGCAATGCGGCCAACAACCCGACCGGACCTGCCTTTGACGGTACCTGTACCAATCTGAGGCTATACTGCGGCGGTGACTGGCAAGGGATCATTAACAAAATCAACGACGGCTACCTGACCGGCATGGGCGTTACCGCCATTTGGATCTCCCAGCCTGTCGAGAACATCTACAGCGTCATCAACTATTCCGGCGTGAACAATACCGCTTATCACGGCTATTGGGCCAGAGATTTCAAGAAAACGAACCCGGCTTACGGCACGATCGCCGATTTCCAGAATCTCATCGCAGCCGCTCATGCCAAGAACATCAAAGTCATCATCGACTTCGCACCGAACCACACCTCTCCCGCTTCCTCGGACCAGCCTTCATTCGCGGAGAACGGCAAGCTGTACAACAACGGCACCCTGCTCGGCGGATACACGGGCGATACAAAGAATTTGTTTCATCATAACGGAGGCACCGATTTCTCAACAACAGAGAACGGGATTTACAAAAACCTGTACGACCTTGCCGACCTGAATCACAATAACAGCACCGTGGATACCTACCTGAAGGACGCCATCAAAATGTGGCTCGATCTGGGCATTGACGGCATTCGAATGGACGCGGTGAAACATATGCCGTTTGGCTGGCAGAAGAGTTTCATGGCTACCGTCAACAACTACAAGCCGGTCTTCACCTTCGGTGAATGGTTCCTCGGCGTGAACGAAGTAAGTGCAGAGAACCATAAGTTCGCCAACGAATCCGGCATGAGCCTGCTGGACTTCCGTTTCGCTCAGAAGGTACGCCAGGTATTCAGGGACAACACCGACAATATGTACGGTCTGAAGTCCATGTTAGAGGGCTCGGCAACCGATTACGCGCAGGTGGAGGATCAGGTTACGTTCATCGATAACCATGACATGGAACGCTTCCACAATAACAGCGCGAACCGCCGTAAGCTGGAGCAAGCGCTGGCCTTCACGCTCACTTCCCGCGGCGTGCCGGCCATCTATTACGGAACCGAGCAATACATGTCCGGCGGCAACGACCCTGACAACCGGGCAAGAATTCCTTCTTTCTCTACGACGACGACCGCTTACCAAGTAATTAAAAAGCTGGCGCCACTACGCAAATCCAATCCGGCCATCGCCTATGGAACGACCCAAGAGCGCTGGATCAACAATGATGTGCTGATCTATGAACGCAAATTCGGCAGCAACGTGGCGCTTATCGCTGTAAACCGCAACGTGAATACGCCGGCTTCCATTACGGGATTAGCGACTTCATTGCCTGCCGGCAGCTATGCCGACGTGCTGGGCGGACTTCTGAACGGCAACAGCTTGACTGTTGGCACAGGCGGAGCAGCTTCCAACTTTACGCTCGCTGCGGGCGGTACGGCCGTATGGCAATATACCACAGCCGTGACTTCGCCAACGATCGGGCACGTAGGACCGATGATGGCCAAACCAGGCGCAACCATCACCATTGACGGCCGCGGCTTCGGCGCAACCAAAGGCACGGTATACTTCGGCTCAACGGCCGTAACAGGCGCTAACATTACGGCATGGGAGGACACGCAGATCAAAGTGAAGATCCCTGCGGTAGCCGGTGGCGTATATAACATCAAAGTCGCCAATAGCGCTGGCACTTCAAGCAATGTACACGACAACTTCGAAGTGCTGACCGGGGATCAAGTCAGCGTCCGGTTTGTGGTGAACAATGCCACCACTGCGCTCGGACAAAACGTGTACCTGGCTGGCAGCGTAAGCGAGCTCGGCAATTGGGATCCTGCCAAAGCCATCGGACCGTTGTACAACCAGGTCATCTACCAATACCCAACCTGGTACTATGACGTCAGCGTACCGGCCGGTAAAACCATCGAATTCAAATTCCTGAAAAAACAAGGCTCGACGGTAACGTGGGAGGGCGGCTCGAACCATACCTTCACGGCTCCAACGAGCGGCACAGCCACCATTAACGTGAACTGGCAGCCGTAAATCCATAAAAACGCACCATTCCTTTGCTGCTCCGGCTAACGGCACAACCACCGTGAATGGGTATAGCCGCCGACCATAAGCTTTTGCCGAAGAGTGCACCTAACAAAACCAGCTCCGGGACAGTACCCGGAGCTGGTTTTAATTCATGCAGGTTAATAGTTCCAGCAGGCAGTAGCCCATTACGCACAAGCACCTCAACATCCCCTCTCCACCTGCACGAGCGATTCCCAAAGGGAGAGCGTCCCAGCAGGCAGTAACTCAACAAACGCACGAGGAAACTCACGCTCCCTCGCTAATCCCAGCACTCCCAAGTAACACGCCTACCAGCAAAAAACTTTCTATAGGACCATGTTCTGATCCCCCGACATTGCCGAAACACTACATAAACGAATAGAACGATCATCTAAAATAACCATGCAAGACTGTGGCCACCTCCCCTTTGTCGAGGCACCTCATCAATTCAATCATGTAGTTCTTGATTTTCTGTCGAAAAGGTTTGAAGCCTTTTGATTCTACTGGAACTTGGATATATGAAAGCAGAATGAAACGGACTAGCGTGACTAGTCCGTTTCTGTTTGTTCATGGTTATGTCTTTTGGATTTATTCCTGGAAATGCTGATGGAAGTTTTAATCAGTGCAAAGATTGCCGTCAAAGTTCGATGAACAGCAGAAGCGGAACATTTAAAACAGCTTCATAATCAAACGCGGGATATAGAGTATCACATCCATTATAAAAGTGGCGGCCATCTCAAATCGCTCCAATTTGGATCTTCCGCGCCAGCTCATCTTGATCTCCACCTCATTTCAATTGGATTTATGGGTCTCATCGATGGCTACCCACTTGCCAATCTTCCACTGTTTCATTCTGCGACTGCACAGGGAATTCCATGATCGCTGTTAGACCTCTTTGGTCCTCACCATTTGCAAGAAGGAGGTGGCCATGATGCGCCTTCGCAATCCTTGCTACCATCGGAAGCCCCAGGCCGTGACCTTGCTGGGCAGGGCGCCTTCTCTTTGCAGAAAAGTACAATTCGGTAATCTCCGCCAATTGCTCTTGAGGGATTCCTCGCCCATCATCCCTTACGATCATGCGATATTGGGAGCGATCTTGGGATAGAGAGGTTTCTATTGTGATTTTGCAGCCCTGCGAGTTATGACGCACACTGTTCTGGACAAGATTGCTGATTGCCCGGAGCAACAATTTCTCATCCCCATAGATCCGAACCGCTTCATCCGCTAGTTTTAATTCAATGTCATACCGGTTATCCAAACCATGATTCAAAAATTCCGTGACAACCTGTCTACCCAGAACCGATAGCCGGATGTACTTCAAGTTCAAAGGCTGCATTTCATATTCAAGCATAGAGACCAGATTCAGATCACTTACCAGTGAGCGCAGCTTCTCGCCTTGGCTCCGGATAATACCGGCCTGATGCCTCTGCTCCTCCGACAAGTCCGATTGATCCTCCATTTCGCTGGCATAACCGAGTATGAGGGAGAGCGGCGTCCGAATATCATGAGAAATCCCGGCAATCCAGTTGGCACGTGCTTCATCCCGTGACTGCAGCGCGGCTGTCTTGTTCTGGAATATCGCTGATGCTGAATTCATGCTCTGGGCCAAATCACCAAATATCCCTTTGGTGTCAAGCTGAACCTCTTGTTCCCTAGCTAAATTGTGGACTCCGTCCACCAGAGGCCGTATCTTTCTGATGAGCCGTGTGCCAATGATAATAGATATCAGTAAGGCCAACGCCAAATTACAAAGTAGCAGCAGCACGATCCGCAGGGGCAACGAGCTTATCCATTCTGCAAGGAAGTCCAATTGATACTTCCAGTGGCTTTCCTTGGGATACCCTACGACCATCAGTCCTTCCTGATGTTCCGATGTATAAACCGGATAATCCTTAAGGTAGTACCGTGAGAACTTGGCTACATCGACTAGATTGTAGAAAGCAGGAACATCATGAGGTAAATGATAATCCCAGATCACATGACCATTTTCACCGAGCAGCATGGCCCAGGCATGATTCTGCTGCAGCAGCTCGGTAGCTTGCCCGTCCAGTTGAAAGCTGTCCTTCTGCATCTCCAAGCCTTGGGTCACTTGCTTAACTATGCCTTCCGGGGACGAGTTCTGGTCATTTTCCGTGAACACTAGCGTGCCTAGTAATACGAAATTAAAAAGAAGCAGAAATAACGAGAACAATAGGGTTGAGGCGACAAACCGCCGTAATATGCGAATAATCCCCTCCACTAACGTATCTCCTTCACCAGCAGCTTATATCCCAGTCCCCTGACGGTGAGTAGATGAATCGGTTTAGAAGGATCCCGCTCGATTTTTTCCCGTACCCGTCTGACATGGACCATCAATGTATTTTCGTATCCGTAGCTGTCATCTCCCCAAACGGCTTGACATAAGGCATCGCTCGTGACGATTCGGCCTTGGTTCTCGTACAATTTCACAAGAATCGCATGTTCCTTTGCCGTCAATGACAGTTCCTTCTGATTCCTGTGCACGACAGCACTCTCGAGGTCTATCGTCTGTTCCCCCAATCGGAAGACAGGCAGACGCTCTGCCACGGGAGAGGAGTAAACCCGCTTCAGTATTGCCATCAGCCGTAATACCAGCTCCCGCGGCAGGAAAGGTTTCACAAGGTAATCATCTGCCCCCAAACCCAGTCCAAGCAATCGATCTTCATCCTCACCTCGCGCGGAAAGAAAAAGAATCGGAATATCTATCAACTGTTTAATGGAAGACAGAAGCGAGAATCCGTCGCCATCAGGCAGCATGACATCAAGAATCGCGATATCCGGTTTACCCTCTCGGCAGATCGACAGAGCCGAAGTACAGTCGCCTGCCATGGAAATACGGTAAAAGCCCTCTTTTCTTAAAAATCGTTCGATCATAATTCTGATTTCCGGTTCATCATCTACAATTAATATTTTTTTGTCTTTTAAATTCTCCATGCCCCATCACCTGAATTTATTATACATGAACAAGGGGATGAGCCGTCTTTTTCAAAATCTATTTAAGGTTAGCGTAAGGTTGTCTAAAGACTGAAGTAAGGTAGATTCTTTATGGTTGAAACGAAGTAGAAATTAAAGACTGGAATGGAGCTGACTTTCTTATGAGTACACTCGCTATTGTGCAAACGCAAAATCTGTCTAAAACATATGGGGCAAATAACAGTGTAAATAAAGTGGATTTACGTGTTCAAGAGGGAGAAATCTATGGTTTTCTGGGCCCAAACGGTGCAGGGAAAACAACGACGCTAAAAATGCTGCTCGGTCTCGTCAAGCCAACGGAAGGGACCATCCATATTTTCGGACAAGACCTGAGCAAACATCGGCCATCCATTCTGCAGCGAACCGGATCGCTGATTGAATCTCCCTCTTATTACGGGCATTTGACCGGGCTTGAGAATATGAAGGTTATGCAGCGCCTTCGGAACGTACCCGATAAAAATGTTCACGAGGCGCTTCGTATTGTGCGGCTGGAAAATCAAAAAAACAAAAAAACGGAACAATATTCGCTGGGAATGAAGCAACGGCTGGGCATCGCGATGGCCCTGCTTGCTTTTCCCAAGCTGCTGATCCTTGATGAGCCGACGAACGGACTTGACCCCGCGGGCATTGGGGAAATTCGGGAGCTCATCAAATCATTGCCTGAACGCTATGGAATCACTGTATTGCTCTCCAGCCATCTCCTCTCGGAGATCGAACAAATCGCTACCTCAGTAGGCATTATTACTCAAGGGAATCTGTTGTATCAGGGGAGTATGGCAAGTTTGAAGCAAAAAAACAGAAACGCCATTTATATGAAAACCGGGGACAACGCTAAAGCCGAGCAGCTACTACTCACTCAAGGATACAACCCGACACAAAGTGGCAGCCGGCTTGAGCTCTGCACGCTTCAGGATACGGAAGTGGCGGAGATGAACAGGCTGCTTGTTGAACATAAAATCGAAGTCACTCGAATCGAAGAGCAGAAGAAAAGTTTGGAGGATATATTCCTGGAGCTGACAGGAAAGGGGCGGAGCTTGTGATCAAATTGTTAGGGCTGGAGTATTATAAAATCCGTCGCAAAAAAATAGGGATCATGATGATATTATTTCTTGTCATAGAGATGCTGTGGGCTTTTATGTCCATAAGCCGGTCCATTGCGAGCAACCCGGATCACGCCGTGTGGGAATCCGTTTTTTTTAGTATATCATCCATGAATGGTTTGTTTATGCCCATTATGTCGGCTGTTGTTGTCTCACGTATTTGTGATATGGAACATAAGGGATCGACCTGGAAAATGCTTGCTGCTACCAATGTTGGACGCGGACGGCTCTACGCAGCGAAGTATATATGTACCAATAGTCTAGTCCTGTATGGCATCGGGGTACAGGCTTTATTCATAATCGTGATCGGGCTCACAAAGGATTTCCCCGGCTCGCTGCCTAGCGATTTATTATTCCGGTTCGTTGGAGGCACTCTCCTCACGACGCTTGCTGTTACAGCTCTTCAACAGTGGATATCTTTTGCTATCAAAAATCAGGCTTTTGCGCTGTGTTTAGGCATGCTGGGCGGCTTCATCGGAATGACCGCCGGATTATTTCCGGCTGCTATTCGACATCTTCTTATTTGGTCTTACTATTTGGATCTCAGTCCAGTTACTTATCGATACGCCGAGTCTGCGAGTGTCTATATCGTACAGCCTGAAAGTGTTGGAATCATACTGGGTTCGTTGATCATGACTCTCCTGTTCTATTTCGTGGGGAACTTCCAAGTAAGCAGGCAGGAAATCTGAGGAGGAGTTTTTATGAAACGAAGTATTTCTGCTGAATGGATAAAACTGCGTCATTCTCGAATTGGCCTTATCATCGCGGTACTTCCAATTCTAAGTTTGTTGATTGGATGTGCGAATTATTATTTTAACCAGGACGCCCTGCAAAATGGTTGGTACAGCCTGTGGACCCAAGTCGCCCTATTCTACGGTGTGTTTTTCCTGCCTATTCTGATTTCCATCTGCTGTTCCTATATTGGTAGGCTGGAGCATTTAAACCGGAATTGGAATATGGTTATGACCTCTCCTGTTTCGATTGCCAGCGTGTTTCTTGCCAAATGGATGGTAGTCGGCATATTAATCTTGTTCGCACAAGTACTGTTCATGGGACTCTATTGGCTGGCAGGCACCTTATTCTCCTTACCAGGGCATTTCCCTGTAGAAACTATAGGTTGGATGATCCGTGGATGGTATGCGTGTATGTCCATAACTGCTCTACAATTGGGGCTTTCGCTGCGGATCCGCAGCTTTGCCACGCCGATCGGCATTAGTTTGTGCGCGGTCTTTATTGGTCTGGGTATGTATATTGCCAAGTTAGGAATATTTTTCCCGTTCTCGTTACTCAACATCGGGATGAGTGTGATGAGTCAAGATCCGTTAACAGGCATGCAGAACATTCTGTTTTGGTTGATCAATTTGGCTTTCATTATCATTTTTTCATCGATGTCTATTCGCCGGTTGAAGAATAAAGACATTGTATCATCCTGATTACGCTTAGGAGGATTTTATATTGAAAAAAACAGTACAAGTCCTGGGGCTCATCATCGTGATTGGAGCATGCTTGTGGATGTTCTTCTGGGATTCGGAGAAGCTGACCCCTGAAAATTCTGCAGGAAAAAACATCTATTATACGATGATAACCGGCCTCGGTATTCAAGATGACAATGGACGTTACAACTATGAGCTGACTTCATATAATGTGAAAGGAAATGAACGCAGGCTTGGGTTTTCGACCGGAAAGCAATTAAGAGAAGGAGCTTATGTACAGCTATATCACACGCTGCTTCGGGGGGTCACGCATTGGGAAGAGGTTGCCTTCGAGGAACTGCCTGAAGCGGTTCAGGGGCGATATCGACAATAATACGCATGAATCCAGTTTATTTGAAACTGCCTATAGGCAGTCTTTTAGCATTGAACGATCGTGTCCCGTTAGCTTAATTCATTGCGTAATGCAGGCACATTACGGATTGCCAAAAATTTAATTTTTCACATAAGCTTCAACTGATATTTTCAAATTTTGGTACATTTTCACAGGATAAATATGTATAATTGCAGAATGATGTCATAATTTAGTAGTTTGTACTTTCAGCTTTTGAACTAACTCGCGAGTCTTAGGAGGTGATTGGTTATCCCCGCTAACTTGATACCTTTCAATTTCATAACATCAGTTCTCTTATGAATTGGTTAGTTTAAGTATTAGGTTATTTTCCTGTGATTTCTTTTCATAGATGAAAACCGTATGGTAACCATGTCTTTCAGCTAGAAGTTTAGTAATTCCGTAAATTTAAACCGAGGTGTAAAATGAAGAAATCTATAATGATGCTACTGTTTACTGCACTGCTACTCTTTCTAAACCCTATGCACGCTCAAGCGGCTACAAATCAAACAAAAATATTTTTAGATGGCCAGGAGCTTGGGTTACCTAATTCTGTTGAAGTCGTTAATGTACGCAACAACATCATGATTCCAATTCGAGTAGTCGCTGAGAATTTAAAGTTCAATGTGAACTGGGACAAAAAAACACAAAATGTACATATTCAACAAGGTTCTAAAGCAATTTCATTGACTGTTGGAAAAAATGAGGCTTTAGTCGAAAACAACACTGTGACGCTCAACGTTGCTCCTCAAATGATTAAGAATACGGTTGTCGTACCCATGCGTTTTGTTAGTGAAGAAATGGGTCTGAGCGTTGGCTGGAATAACAAAGACAAGATTGTTACTCTATCTAGCAATACATCCCTTCCATCCCAACCCTCTAATGAAAGTGGGATCGAAGCAACCACTAAGCAAATTCATGAAATAAACTATGCAAATAACCAACTGGTGGTTTCGTTAGACCATGAAGTTACTCCAGTCATAACTACTCTTCAAAACCCTGAACGAATCGTCGTGGATTTCCCATCTACCAACTTGGGAGATATGGGACAAGCACTCTCTAGCGGAGCCATGGAGAGATTGGATACTAGTGAATCTCCAAATATTACCGATATACGTTATTCTCTTTTCAAAAATGACCCTGCTCAAGTTCGAATCGTGATTGAATTAAACAATGTTCGTTCGGTCAATTATGAGCAGCAGACCATCGCCGGCAAATTCATCCTTGATTTGAGTATGGTAAACGACCCTGCACCTGCAACTCCTGTCAACAGTGGCAAGAAAATAGTCGTTATTGATCCGGGACATGGTGGAAGTGATCCAGGTACAATAAGTTTCACGAAAAAACCTGAGAAGATTTTCACCCTTGCTTTAGGCCTTAAAGTTCAGGCTCTCTTGCAACAAGAACCTAGCATAGAAGTGATTATGACTCGTGAAACGGATATTTACCCTACACGATCGGAACGAGTTAAACTTGCTAATGATCTAAAGGCGGATGTGTTTGTTTCTATACACGGGAACAGCGTAAAGGCTGCTCCTCAAGTATCGGGAACCGAAACGTATTATTACCAACGTGAAAGTAGTAAAGAACTAGCAGACCTCATTCATAAAAATTTGATTAAGGCCTTGGGATTTCAAGATCGTGGTGTTAAGAACGGAAACTACCAGGTCATCCGGGAAACCACAATGTCTGCGGTTCTCTTGGAAGTCGGATTTTTAAGTAACAAATCTGAGGAGGAGGCCATGATGTCAGAAACCAATCAAAATAAAGCGGCACAGGCCATTGTTGATGGAATAAAAGAATATCTGACGTTATAAAACAACGATTATTTTAAGAGGATGTGCTTCTATGAAAAAAGGGATCTATCTTGCTATCGCAATTTGTGCCATAAGCATACTAGCGGTGGGGTGTGGTAGCAAGCCTACTTCTTCTGATCCAGTGCAGGGTTCTGACCCTGCAAGTACTGCACCCGTGCCATCAGCTAATCAGGACGAGGAGGGCGAACAATCTCAAGAAATTCAGGTTTTTTACGCGGACGGCCAACTATACAAACTAGAACAAAGTACGAAGAAAATTACTTTTGAGGATGACTCCGACAAATACAGTAAAACGTTTGCTGCCCTTAAAAGTAACGATCAAACTGAATTGATCTCATTGTGGAATAGTATTGATTTACTCTCATCAACGTTTAATCAAGGAAAATTGACACTTGATGTGCATATTCCGGATGAAGCAAGATTAGGTGCTGGAGGAGAACTTCTAGCCATCGATGCCCTGAAAGAAACATTTTTTCAGTTTGAAGAAATAAGCAGTATTGATCTGCTTGTTGACGGAGATGCAACTGAAAGCTTAATGGGTCATGTGGAATTAGAACATCCACTAACCCGTGAATAACGTCCACTCCATGAAAAAACAGCCGAATCTCTATTAGAGACGGCTGTTTTTCTTCACTCAATGGTTTAGTATGTAGTTGTCTGTCGTATACTGTGTGGCATTCATTTCCGAATATTAATTGTGTCTGTAGGCAATTATTTGGATCATTGATCAATGGTTTCAATAACAACAGCTTTACCAAAATCTTCGCTTAGCAGAATCTCGATTAATTTGTGCGCAGTGTATTCAGGCGTTTGTAATTTCCCTTCCTCAGAAAGTTGAATGAATTCATTAACATATGGGAAAAGATCATTACTTACGGATCGAATTTCCGATTGTAAATTGGTGTCGATCATACCTGGATATATAGCGACTACTTTTGCTGGATATGTCACGAGCTTTTGCTCGATGTCTATACTTTTAGTAAACGAGTCAAGGCCAGCTTTTGCAGTACTGTAACAGCTTTGTGACGGTAATAAAAATTTTGCAGATGCTGAGGATATATTTAGAATTCTTTTGTCCACATTCATATCTTTGCTACGTTTAAGATAGTTTGCGATTATTATCATTGGTGCTAATAGATTTAAATGGATGTTCTCTATTATTTTTTCAGTTTCTATCCGTTCAATTGGGCTCACTGGAGTCAACATGGCGGCATTATTGATAAGATAAATCCCCTCATCGTTGGAATAAAGCTCAATTTGACTGAAGATGTCTTCGAAAAGTTGATCAATCTCGCCAATGTTTGTTAAATCAAAATTAAAATAATCAATTTTGCAGTCTCTCTCCTTGGCTAGATCGATAATCCGTTGGTTCGTGGTTCTAGAGATGCATATAAGGTGGTGGTTCTTATCGATTAATTGATTAGCCAAAGATTCACCGATACCTCTTGATGTACCTGTAATAATAATATGTTTCAATTGGATCGCTCCTTATAAGCTAACTATGTATTTTCTCGAATCATAATTCGATTAACAGTCTCTTCCCAAATCATCTGATATTCCAAATCCATCTTCATCATTTTGCATCTAGACAAATTATCAATAAGCAGGGCGAGAATTTTAGAACTTACTTCGATTTTTGTAGGTTCAACTAGATCCCATTCGGCGCCTTTTGACAATAAATTATAAAAACCGTTGACAAAATCTTGTTGAACTTTCAATAAGGGAGCTCTAAATTGGTCATCACGCTCGGCTAGCATCGTGAACTCACTAAGCACTCTTAAGGTTGAACGATACTCTTGGCCATCGCTTGGCAGCATGTTTAAACCGCCTCTAATTATCGTCTCTATAAAATTGTCTTTATTAACGGATTCATTATCAAAGTAAGCAGCAAAATAATGATCTTTAAAAATATACTCAAAGGTTCGGCTAATCAACTCTTCTTTTGTTGCAAAATGGTAGTATATAGAGGATTTGGTTATGCCTACTTTTTTTGAAATCAACCCCAAACTCGTTCTCTCTATCCCATGCTCTGCAAACAGCTCATATGCTGCTTGGATGATATGACTTGATGTAATCTCTCTTTTCTTGATAACCCTCAGGCTCCCTTCATTTGAATTAATGCCATTATAAGGATTATAACAATGTACTGTCAATAATTTAACGACCGATCGTTTAAAAAAGTGCATTTATATAAATGGTACCCCCAATCAGTATGTCTGTCATTACTTTTTACAGCAGGTGATTTACGATGTTGTCCCCTTCTTCCACTTATACTGCAGAAGTCCCCTTTATCCCCGGATTTCAACCATAAATATGATTCCAATAGAAATCCGGGGGTAACAGGGATCGGAAGCATGATCCGCATGCGGAGTGCTGCATAAGCACATCATTTTCACGCAGCAATCGAAAACCATTTACGTCCTAAACATCACCAAAGATTTGCGCAAACCCTCCGACAGCTCCTCCAAGCGTGAAGACAGGGCAACCAGCTTCTCGCTCACTTTGAACTGCTCGGATGACATCGAAGCGACCTCCTCCGTGGCGGCGCTGGTCTCTTGAACGATCGAGCTTGCCTCCGAGATCGAGTCGGTCAGGGTAAGCTGGGAACCGATCAGTACCTCTACCGACCGGGTCGATTCGCGGATCTCGGCCAAAAGGGCATCCATCTCGTAGCGTACATGATCGAATACGCCCTGGGCTTCCTGAACCGAATGCAGCTGCTCGTCAAAGAGCGGTGATGCCGACGTCAATGCATCAACGGAGCCTTGTACTTCAGATCGGATATCCTTGATCATCGCGCCTACGGTCTGGATCGATTCCTTGGAACGATCCGCCAAGCTGCGCACTTCATTGGCTACGACCATGAAGCCGCTGCCTGCTGCCCCCGCACGGGCTGCTTCAATCGTCGCGTTAATGGACAGCACGTTGGTTTGATGCGTGATCTCCGACATCAGCTCCAATATTTTGTGAATCGACGCGGTGTTCTCCTTCAGCTTCTCCGCATTCTGGACAATGGCCCGGTTCACCTGATTAATCCGCGTGGATTTCTCCACCAGATTGTCCATATGCCGTGCGCCCTCTCCCGTCACCTGAAGCACGCGATCAGCCGCGGCCTCCATCACTTGATTCGAATCCGATACCTTACTCATCTGAAAGCCAATGTTCTCAGCCAGCTGATTCTCCCGTTCGGCCTCCATCGCCAAGCTTGCGCTTCCCTGTGCAATCTGCTCCATGGCCGATGCAATTTCACCAGCCGTCAGCGAGGTTCCCTTCGATACTCCCGCCAGTTCCTCCGCCGTGGCCAGCACTTGCTTCGCGGAAGCATTCGTCTGATCGACCAGAGCCGAAATTTGCCCCATCATCCGGTTGAAGCTGTGGCCGAGTCGGCCAATTTCATCCGCACGCCGGAACTCGGTCCGAACCTTCAGATTTCCTTGCTCTCCCTCTTCCATCAGACGGCACATCTGATTCAGGGGGCGGCCGATGGAACGCATCATATAATAGCCTAGCAGTATCGCAACCAGAACCGCGGCCACAATAACCCCGAGCGTTACAACCAATAGCTTGTCCGTGGCTTGCACAAAATCGCTAACGGGAGCAAAGCCGACCATATGCCAAGGAGCCGTCTTCAGCGGGGTATACACCACCATCTGCTCGTCGGCGGTGTAATAAATCCCTCCGTCTTCGGTATCTTGAGGAACCGTGATGGCGGACGGCTGCATCAGCTGAGCCGAGTCCATGTCGTGTACGATCCGGTTATCCTCGGCAATGATTCGCATCCGGCCGTTGTTCCCTATTTTTAAATTGGCCAGCACCCATCCGACCGCCTCTTCCTTGATATCGATCAACAGGATATATTGCGCATCCGGATTCTTCAGATTTTTCAGCAATCTCCCCATCGACATGGTGGCGGTTTTCTCGTTCTCCATAAAGCCTTGAACCTCGGTCGGAAACCATACCGGTTCGCCATCGGCCTGTATAATCCGGTCCATCTTCGCCTTCACGCTTTCTGCGGAAGACATTCCCGTTAAGCCCGTTGAGTTATAGGAGCTTTGAGCTTGAAGATTGGGCGCAACCAGGCGCATGCCCTGCAGACGTTTATCCGAAGAAGCCATCCCGTTCAATTTCTCCCGGATTCGGTTCTCGGCCTGCGTTTTGTCCCGAATGCCGATACCCGCCGTACTTACCGTAACGAGGTCCTCGCGAAGAACCGTATCCAGCGCCCATTGGCGGGAAGCGGCTTCATATTGCGCCAGCAGAAAATCCAGCTTGTCCGCCGCCTGCATCATCTGCCCCGAAGTCGCTTCCGACACCTGATCCATCACCGTGTCTTTGGAGATGGAATACGATAATAACCCGAGCGCCGAAGATAACAGCACGATCGTGGTAAAAAAGATAACAAACAGCTTCATCCCAACCGCTTTGAATTGAAAACGTCTCATCATGTTCATATGTATATGTCCCCCTGCATCGCATGTTTGAATGCAAAAAGACACAGCTAGCGGTTACCGGCTGTGTCTCTTCGCTGTTCTCTCTATCTATCTGTCTTATGATGAATTCATACGATTAGCTATCCGTACCTTACCCTTTGCTTGCACCAGCCGTCATGCCATCGACAAGCAAACGCTGCAGGAAGACAAACAGCAAGGTGATCGGCAGTGCGATCAGCACGGATGCCGCCGCGAACAACGTAAAGTTACTGTCCTGGGTGGAGTTGACGAGATCCCATAGGCCGACGGCGAGCGTCCAGTTTTCTTTTGTCCGGAGCACGAGTCTCGCAAAGATAAAGTCTACCCATGGGCCAACGAACAGCGTCAAGCCCATATACGTGATCATTGGCTTCGACAACGGCAGAATGATTTTGCGGAATATCTGGAAGTTGGTAGCTCCGTCGATCTTCGCCGCTTCATCCAGACTTCGCGGTATCGTATCCAGGAAGCCTTTCATGATCAGGGTTCCGCCTAGCGGCGCCCCTGCCGCATACACGATAATCATCGCCGCATGCGTGTTCAGCAGATCCAGGGAATTCAGCAGGATATACAGCGCGATCATACTCATGAAGCCCGGGAACATCCCCAGCACGAGAATGACCGATAGCGCATTCTGCCGGCCTTTAAACCGGAATCGGGAGACCGCATAACTTGTGAGCAGGACAAGAATGGTCCCAATAATCATGGAGAATATCGCAATTTTCAACGTGTTCATGTACCATGTGCCAAACAGAAAGCTCTGGGACGTAAACAATTCTTTATAATGACTGAGCGTAAAAGATTCTGGAATCAAGGACTTGCTGTACAACGACTTTCCGGGACGGAAAGAGGCCAGAACAATCCAGAGCGCCGGGTAAATACAACCGATCGCAATGATGACAAGCGTGATGTAACTTGCCGTCAGGCGAATCGCATTTCTCATTTTAATTCCCATTATTGGATCATATCCTCCTCTTTAAAGGATCTGGTTCTGCGATAATTGTAAATCGAGAAGGTCGCAATAATCATGAAGATGATAATACCGATGGCCGATGCCATGCTGTACCGCTGCTGATCCAGCGTCAGTTTATAGAGCCAGGTTACCAGCAGGTCCGTCGCACCCGCGTATTGATAATCACCCACAACCGGGTTACCGTTTGTCAGGAGGAAAATCAAGTTAAAGTTGTTAATGTTACCGGCAAATTGCGTAATCAGCACCGGTGCCGTCGAGAACAAAATCATCGGCAGGGTGATGATCTTGAATTTCTGGAATCCAGTCGCCCCGTCCACATCGGCCGCTTCATAAAGATCCTTCGGAATCGTAGTCAGGACACTCATAACGAGAAGCATGGATACCGGGATACCTACCCACATATTAACGATAATAACGGTCACTTTGGCCCAGACCGGATCGGTCAGCCATGGCAGGCCTTCCAAACCGAAATATCTTAAATACTGGTTGATCGGTCCGAATTGCCCGTTAAACATATTACGCATGACGAGCAAGGAAATCAGCTGCGGAATCGCATATGGAATGATCAGAATGACACGCCATACGCCTTTGAAACGAATTCCTTTTTGTTGAATAAGGAGTGCAACGAGCACACCGCCAAAATACGTCGTTACCGTTGCCAGCACTGCCCAGATGATCGTCCAGGTCAGGACGCCGAAGAACGTATGGCTCCATGATTTCAATGCAACGAGATTGGTGAAGGTTTTGAAACCGACCCAGTCAACCAAATTTGCCGGCGGCAGATTGTTTGGAGCAGAATAGTTCGTAAACGCCAGCATGACCATGAAGATAATCGGCATGACCGTAAAAAACAAAATACCGATGGCCGGCAGCGTCAGGAAAGATTGCGCGAATTTCCATTCAAAAATATAGTAAAGGGTCTGTCTGAAGTTGTTGGGTTTTCCACCCTGTCCCCTTAGTTTTCCAGCGTTATATGCGTTTTTGATATTGGCGTAATACCCAATAAGAAAAAGCGCAAACATAATCATGGTGATAAGTCCTTCAATCAGCAGATTGATGGAATGGTCACCTGCTACCATTTGGGTTAATCCGTTGACTTTCTCTAAATGGCTTCCCTGTTCCCCCAAAGTTGTCATTCCCCAGATGGCATCACCCAGGTTGTTGATGAAGTAATACAGACTGAATATACCTACGATAAGTAAAAGAACGCCTTTGATCCATTGCCGATTGTAAAGCTGACCCAGACCCATACAGATGGCTGATAATACGGCTGCTGTCGTACGATGTTGACGCATGCTCCCTCCATTCTCCTCTCCATATAATCGAGGAATCACCCGCCGGTTGTTCGGCGGGTGAACTTCTTCATCTATCTCGCATTATATAAGAACGTAATTACTCGCCAGCTCCACCACTGTTGAGATCTTTCACTTGACTTACAGCTTTATCAAGCGTTTCTTTCACGTCTTTGTTGTTATCCCAGATCTCAGCCAGTGCAGCGCCTACAGGAGACCATACGTTAGCCATTTCAGGAACGGATGGCATCGGTTGGGAAGATTTGAACTGCTCTGTGAATGCCGATACATACTCGTCATTCTTGATTTGATCATCTTGTTGTGCTTCGTTGTTAGTTGGAACCGATCCAACCAGTGCGCTCAGTTTCAATTGAGCTTCCTTGCTTGTCGCAAAGTCAGCGAACAAACGAGCGGCTTGCGGATATTTCGTGAACGAGCTTACGTACCAAGCTTTGATACCGGAGAACGATACAGCAGGCTGACCGCCGATGGTTGGGATTGGAGCAACGCCAAGCTTGTCGCCAAGCGCTTCTTTGTATCCGCCGAGCTCCCATGGTCCGTTAATGTCCATAGCCAGGTCGCCGGCCGTGAACAATCCGCGTTTGATATCAGGCGTAATGTCGCCGGATTTAACCGGAAGAATTTCTTTCAGGCTTGCATACACTTCCATACTCTTGACTGCGCCTTCGTTGTTGAGGCCGATATCGTTGACATCTGCGCCGCCGTTACCGAAGATGTAGCCGCCATTGGAAGCAAGGAATGGATATGCGAAGTACAGGTTGCCTGTTTCGAACATGATTCCATATTTGTTTTTGGATTTGTCTGTGAAGGTTTTGCTGAACTCAATAACTTCTTCCATCGTTGTTGGAACTTCTTTTACCAGGTCCTTGTTGTAGTACATCAGGTATGTTTCAGCAGCGCGCGGGTATCCGTACAGAACACCGTCGTAGCTTACGCCTTGGATAGCGGCTTCCGAGTTGCTGCTCTTCGTTTTTTCTTCGAAGTAATCATTTGGGAGAACCAGGTTGGTAGCTACGGCCTTACCCAGATTATCGTGAGGGAACAATACAACGTCAGCGCCCAATCCGGATGGCCCGTCTTGTTGAAGCTTGGTAACTTGGTCGGTTGGAGACAATTCTTCGATGGTTACTTCAACGCCGTATTTCTCGGTAAATTCTTTAGCAACCGCATCGGTGTAGGCTCTTTCGTCTCTACTTTCCCATACGATCAATTTAGCGCCTTCCTCCGGCTTAAGTTCCGGTGCTTCTGTATTTTCGGCCGGCGTCTCCTGGGCTGGTGGATTCTCAGCAGGTGCCTCAGCAGCGGGAGCAGGTGAATTTCCTCCGCACGCTGTAATGGAGAACGCCAACGTGAAGGTTGCAGCTAGCGTAAGTAGTTTCTTCATCTTCATTCCATGATTACCCCTCTCAATAAATGATCAGAAAATGTTGGAAATCTGCGCAAACGATTTCAGAAATTTTCAGCGTCTCTTTTTCTATGTAGCATCTGGCGAGATACTCAGGAAAAATCCCGTCGAGAAAGCGCTTCATTCACTGAAAACATCATACAACATTTATTATCGAATGTAAAAACGTTTGCACAGATCATTTTTACCCGTTTTAAGCATATAATCTCTTGTTACCTTCACTATTCACTGTATTTCGTAAGTTATCATAAAAATAGTTGTGCATATGCAGTGCAATTCAGTCATTCTACTCCCCAAATCGGACAAGAATGGCTGCAAAACGCTCCAATGTTGCACAAACGTTTGCGCAATAGTTGCGCTTCTTTCTTTCACTGATATATATATACCATTGACGCCCTTAAAATTAGACGTCACCCCGGTTAGAAAGTAGCCCAGCCCCATCCTTATCTTTCATATGCGTTAATAAGCTTGATTATTCCGTGACCAGGGGGCCTTAGAATATAATAGACCCTGGTGTTTGCTGCACCAGGGCTAAAGAAACTTATTTATTATCAATATGCTAGCAAATGGGCTACAACCAATCTCTTTTTTCAACAAAACGCTTCCCCATTAACAAATATACGATACCTGTAAATAACACGATGAACCACAGGCTATAAGGTTCAACTCGCGGCGCGTAGAGCGCTGCCTGTGGCATCATGACATAGTAGGGAATCGTGAATGGAAGCCAAGCCCCAATGGCAGAATGAAAACCTGTCAGCACGATATTCGGCACCACATATCCCAGAGACATCGCCAGGGAGGCTCCAAAATTCCGAACTCTTATTGAAACGATAAGCTGTAAGGCAGCAAGAGGTAAAATACCGATCCATCCTCCGATAATGGAATAGAGTAACGTCTCCCACGGAATCTCACCAGGCGCTTCAACAAGATATCCCGTTGCTACATAACCGAGTAAAAAAACGACCTGCACCAGCCCCAAAATCCCAATGAGCATCATATATTTTGCATAGAAGAGCCTGTTGCGGGGGATCGGCATACTCATGACTATCTTCCAGCCCCCGTCCCGGTGCTCATATAAGCATAATAAGGAGGCTATAATTGCGCTGTACAAAGGATAGAAAAACATAGAGTGTAAATTAACGCTATGGATATAGAGCGTCAACCAGCTGGGCGGGAAAAATTCCTTTAAGCTCTCAAGCTGCATCGCTCCCATCGCTGAGTTAATCAGCGTGTCCAATACGATGAGCACTGTGATGACACTCCATTGAAGCTTGATTCCTTCAGCACGTATCAGCATTCTCATAATGGCAGCACCCCCTATTCAAATTCTCTTCTGGCAAACAGGAGAGCTCCCAGCACCGTCAGCATGAACCCTACTCCAAGTGAGATTCCTATCCACTGCATATGGCCAGGGATCAGCGGGCTGGATAGTGCCGGATACGACCAGGGAAGGATTTGAATGATAAGAGAATTGCTTCGCGCTAAAAACAAGCTGGTTATGGAGCCGAATATCCCGAGAGCCAGCGGTAAAGCCTGGTTCGAAAACACCGTGGACAGCCAGAGCTGAATAGCCATCATCGGCAATGTCGATAAGCAGGCGAACAGAGGCTGCAATATCATGATTCCCCAAGGTATCGGTTCATTCGAATACAGAACCCAAATCAGGCACATCCCCATGATCGTAATGATTGCGGCACATAACTGTAATACAAGGATCCATAAAAGTTTAGCCAGATACACAGACGCTTTGGGAACAGGCATCGCAAGCAGCTGCTTCCATGCCTTGGTTTCGTGCTCGGTACCGGCCATAATGCTGGCTAGAAGCGTAATCCCCAATAAAAAAACGAAAGACAAAAACATGTACATGACCGCAAAGCCGGCATAGATTCCACCTGGACCTTGACGAAAATAAAGATACCACTCCAAGGCCGTCATGCTGATCAGGATTATGCCCTGGATTACAGGCATCCACCGGCATAATAACTTAAGTTTTAATCCTTCTGCACGCATCAGCTCCAGCATCATAAGCTGTTCTCCTGACCGGTTAATTCCAGGAAGATTTCCTCAAGGGTTTTCTTCTTCTCCGTTACCCGGTAGACATCATACTGATGATTGACAAGGAAACGAATCATTTCGGCTGATTGCGGCCTGTCGATCATGGAGGTACGGATCTGACCTGTTGTTATTTCCGGCACCGCATCAAAGCCTTGACTATTCAGAGCTGCTGCTGCTTCCAGGGGCCGGTCCATCTCCACCCAGACATAAGGCTTACTGCGATCCGTTAATTCCTGCAGCGGTCCTTGGAAGATCAATTCCCCTTGATTAATAATTCCTACCCACGTTGCAACCTGCTCGATTTCACTCAGCAAATGGCTTGAAAGCAGTACAGTGATATCAAAATCGCGGGGAAGTCGTGTAATCAGCTCTCGAATTTCTTGAATTCCCGATGGATCAAGTCCATTTGTGGGCTCATCTAGAATCAACAATTTGGGATTTGTAATAAGCGCCATCGCGATCCCAAGCCGCTGCTTCATACCAAGAGAATAACTTTTGACCGGCCGATGAGCCGCCTGGCTCAGTCTCACCCATTCCAGAACCTCCTGAATCCTGGATTCTTGTATTCCATGGATTAACGCCATAATCTTCAGATTCTTATATCCTGATAGGTGAGCATAGTATGAAGGGGATTCTACGAGAGAACCGACATCCTTTAAAATGTCCATTCTGTACTTGTTCAGATCCTTGCCTAGGATACGAATATCACCTGATGACGAACGGATCAGTCCAAGGAGCATTCGAATCGTTGTTGTTTTACCAGCGCCATTGGGCCCCAGAAATCCATAGATTTCCCGCTTAGGGACCTTCAAATTAATCTGCTTAACCGTTTCCCGCTTCCCGAACCGTCGGGTCAACTCCTGTGTATCGATTGCATAATCGTCCATTATTAATTCCTCCTGCTTGGCATTGCTAATACTTTAAGTTTAGCAACGGAAAATTAACAACAGGTAAACAAGGAATGAACGATATAATAATTTACAGGCGGACCGGCAACACAATTTCAACACGGGTGCCCTTACCCTCTGCGGGCAGAATGCTCATGCAGCCTGCATGGGCTTCCACAAAGGCATTGGCTATAGCGATTCCTCTACCGGATTGATCCAAAGCCTGTCTTAATACCGTATCCTCGATCCCGTTTCCATCATCCTCGATCACAATGAAACATTTGTTTCCTTTAATAGAGATATTGCATTTAACCTGGGTGCCGGACGGATTATGGATAACCGCATTCATTAATACATTTTGAAAGGCTCGTCCTAACAGATTTCTGTCAAAATCCATCAAGCAAACATCCTTTTCGGTAGTAAACATAAATGACGCATTCTCAGCTAACGGGTGGTTTGCGATATCTATCATCATATCGCGCAGAAAATTCACTATATCATCAGATTTTCTATTCATCGGGAACTGTTCGACTGACCACCGGCCTGTTTGGTTTAAATCATGAATTAGCTGCTTCATTTCCATGGTCTTGCCGCTGATCTGCCTGCTAAAATTCTGTTTCTCCTCATCGGTCCAATCATAATCGGCGGCTGAGAGCATATGAGCATAGCCTTCGATGTACGACAAAGGCGTCTTGAGATCATGGCTGATCGACGCAATCCATTCCTGCTTCTTGACTTCCATATTTAATCGCTCGGTCTCACTTTGCAGGAGTTGATTCGATAATTGCGTCATTCGATCAAATAATTCTTTATATAAGATATACGGATAACGATAGTTGTTATGAGGTAATGAGCCTTCGCTCGGCTGATGGAAATGTTCCTGCGGCTGGCTGTAATTTCTTTCGGATAATTGGTTGATCCAGCGTATTAAATAAGTAAGCGGTTTGCCCACGCACCAACCGAAAGCCATGAAAAAAATAGCCATTAACACGATGCCCGTAACAGCTAAAAAAGTCTTCATGGATATCGTGCCCCGGGGACTCATCCAATCCTGAAGATATATAAATATCACCGTGCATAAAATAAAACTCAGGACAAACATCATCACCAAAATAATGGTTATCTTGATAAAGCGAAAAGCCATTGTGACCATTGGATTCATTCTTTTTCCTTTCTTGGGGCCAGCATTTTGTAGCCAAGTCCACGAACGTTAACAATAAACCTTGGGTTTCTGGAATCAGGCTCCACCCTTTTTCGCAGTCTGAAAATATGGATTACAACCGTCTTCTCATCTCCAAGGTAGGGCTCCTTCCAGACCGATTCGTATAATTGACGCGTACTAAAAATACGGTTCGGATGTCGGCACAGAAATACAAGCAGCTCCCATTCACGTGCCGGGCACTCCACTTGCTTGCCATTTACGATCAGTTCCCCGGCTGCAAGATCCAGCCTAAAATAACCAAAATCCAGTTTGAGTTAATCGCGGCTGAGCCTCTTGTTCCCGCTGTGTTTTATATTTCAGACGAGCTTTGGTGCGGGCAACAACCTCCAACGGATTAAATGGTTTCGTAATATAATCGTCCCCGCCAATGCCAAACCCCATCAGCTTGTCCAAGTCAGCATCCCGGGCGGTAAGAAAAAGGATCGGCGTTTCGGTCATTTTGCGAATTTTTCGGCACACCTCGAAGCCGTCCTCATCCGGAAGCATGACATCCAGTATGATGACGTCCGGATTAAACTCCGTTAATGTTCGCACCGCTTCCTGCCCTGTGCCCACACTTCGAATATGCCGAAAGCCTTCCTTCTTCAACACGGTAGTCAACATATCGCATAAGCCTTGTTCATCATCTACAAGCAAAACCGAAATGTTATCCATAGCATTTTTCTCCATCTTTTCATATTTCAACAAACAGTTGCTTTTATTATATAACAGAGTCAACTCCCAAAGACTCAGAATATCTGTTGAAAGGTGCTGGGAATGGATCAACTCTATCCTTTCTTATTCATCCTATCTATGCAAAGTTAACATTAGGTAAACAGAAACTGAACGAAGCATAAATTAATACAAGGCATCATCGTGCAGCGTACGGCTATCTGCTCCTATTACGGACAGCGCCTATGGTCCCATTCCAGACAGACACATTTATGTTAGAGTTAAGTTTATGCAAAATAATCAACTGACCAAAGAGGTCTGAATAGACGTTAGGCCCGTGAATCCATTTATGAATACAAACAAAAGGAGTCTTCTTCAAGAAGACTCCTTTTGTTTCAATTATATTTATTTTATCAGTCAAAAAAATGACTCTACACAAGCGCCTTCAGCGCAATATCCGTCCGGTTCTGCTTGCCTTCAAACAAAATCGCTTCTGCACGCTCATACGCTTTCGCCCGTGCGGATGCGATATCTGCCCCTAGTCCGACAACGCCCAGGACACGGCCGCCATTCGTTCTCCACGTTCCATCAGCATCGCGGGAGGTTCCCGCATGAAATACAATCGTTCCGTCCTGCTCGTTATCCAGCCCATTGATGGCAATTCCTTTTGGATACGATGCAGGATACCCGCCGGAAGCCAGGATGACGCATACCGCTGCTTCGTCACTCCACTCCAGTTCTAAATCAGCCAGGTTTCCGTTAACGGCAGCAAGGAATACCTCAAGCAGATCCGTCTTCAAGCGCGGCAATACGACCTGTGTTTCCGGATCGCCAAATCTGGCGTTGAACTCAATGGTCTTCGGTTTTCCGTCCGGCGTAATCATCAATCCGGCGAACAGAACGCCCCGGAACGGACGACCTTCCGCAACCATCGCTTTCGCTGTGGGCTTGATAATCGTCTCAATGGCCTCTTCAATGACAGATGACTGAATATGAGGCAATGGAGAATACGTTCCCATCCCACCTGTATTCGGTCCCAAATCTCCATCATAAGCCGGTTTATGATCCTGTGCCGCCGACATCGGCTTCACGGTTTCACCATCCACAAAGGCGAGGATCGACATTTCCTGGCCTTCCAGGAACTCCTCGATGACCACCCGGCTTCCCGCATCGCCAAACACCTTCGATTGCATAATGTCGCTGAGCGCCTGCTCGGCTTCCTCGATCGTCCGCGCAACGGTAACACCCTTGCCGGCTGCGAGCCCGTCCGCTTTCACGACGATCGGTGCGCCTTGCTGGCGCAAGTAAGCTAGCGCCTTCTCGTAATCGTCGAACTTCGCGTAGGCTGCCGTCGGAATGCCGTATTTATGGAGCAAGTCCTTCATAAAAGTTTTGCTGCCCTCAATTTCGGCTGCATTTTTGCGCGGACCGAATACCGGGATGCCTGTAGCGTCGAATGCATCTACGATGCCGTCAGCCAGCGGATCATCCGGACCGACAACAATGAGTCCCACCTGCTTCTCCACGGCGAATGCCGCCAGCTTCTCAAACTCCGATACCGCGATCGGCACGCACTCGGCCAGCTGTCCGATACCGGCGTTGCCGGGTGCGCAGTAAATCTTATCCGCTTTCAGGCTCTTTGCCAGTGCCCATACGATGGCATGCTCTCTTCCGCCACCTCCGATAACCAAAATATCCATGGTTTACCCCTCCCAATTCATTTCAACTTTACCGTCAACATTTCATAACATGAATGATTTACAGGGCGAAGCGTGAGATCATCTTCACCTTCTGGTTCCCTTAAACTTAAAGGCGGCGCGCTCGAAAGAGCGGCGTCGCCTCTATATGTTGCTGATTGAAAGGTGATCTTCAGCTGCAGCCTCATGGTTGCAGCGAAGCCCCTTTTTATGCTCATGAATTAGTGTTTAAAATGCCGCACGCCAGTAAAGACCATGGCGATCCCGTATTCGTTGGCTGCCTTGATGGATTCCTCATCCTTAATGGAGCCGCCCGGCTGAATGATGGCGGTAATGCCGGCTTTCGCTGCAAGCTCCACGGTATCTCCCATCGGGAAGAACGCATCGGAAGCGAGAACGGCTCCCTTGGCTTTCTCTCCTGCCTGTTCCACCGCAATACGCGCCGAGCCGACACGGTTCATTTGGCCTGCGCCAACGCCAACGGTCATGTTGTCTGCAGCCAATACGATCGCATTAGATTTCACGTGCTTGACCACTTTCCAGCCGAAGAGCAGCTGCTTCAGCTCTTCTTCCGTTGGTTTCCGGTCCGTTGCAACTTTCAGATCAGCGGCGTCCAGGGAATGCACATCGCTTTCCTGTACGATCATGCCGCCTTCGATGGTTGTCACCGCAAGTGTGCTTTGGCGCTCCTTGGCCGAGCCGAACTCGCCCATCTTCAGTAGACGGATATTTTTCTTTTTCGTCAGAATCTCCAGCGCCTCCGGTGTGAAATCCGGTGCCAGGATAATTTCAAGGAAAATATCCTTCAGCAGATCCGCCGTCGGAGCGTCAATTGTCCGGTTCGCCGCCACGATGCCGCCGAAGATGGATGTCGGATCAGCGTTGTAAGCTTTTTGGTAAGCTTCCAGCACATTTGTCCCGATGCCGACGCCGCAAGGGTTCATATGCTTCACGGCCACCACGGTTGGCTCATCGAATTCCTTCACGATCTGCAGGGCTGCGTTCGCGTCATTGATATTGTTATAGGAGAGCTCTTTGCCGTGCAGCTGCTCCGCGGTCGTCAAAGTACCCGCTGGTGCCAGCGGTTTACGGTAAAATGCCGCTTTTTGATGTGGATTCTCGCCGTAACGAAGGTCCTGAATTTTCTCGTAGGTGACGCTAAAGCGCTCAGGAAGCGGATCGCCCGTTACATTCGACAAATAGTCGGAAATCAACGTATCGTAGGCCGCCGTATGACGGAATACCTTGGCTGCAAGACGTTTGCGGGTTTCCAGCGTCGTGTCGCCGCCGACGCGGATTTCCTCGATCACGCTGCCATAATCCGCCGCATCGACAACCACGCTCACAAAAGCATGGTTTTTCGCAGCCGAACGCAGCATCGTCGGCCCGCCAATGTCGATATTTTCGATTGCATCCTCATACTCGACACCCGGCTTCGCGATCGTTTCCTGGAATGGGTACAGGTTCACCACGACCAGATCGATGTAATCGAGGCCCAGCTCCTGCATCTGACGTTGATGCTCCTCGCTGTCGCGAATGGCAAGCAGACCGCTGTGCACGGCTGGATGAAGGGTTTTGACGCGTCCGTCCAGAATCTCAGGGAATCCGGTCACATCGGAGATGCCGATGACAGGAACTCCTTCTTTGGCGAGGAGGTTCTTCGTTCCCCCTGTCGAAATGATCTCTACACCCAATGAAGACAACTCGCGGCAAAACTCCACGATGCCGGTTTTATCCGAAACGCTGACCAAAGCTCTTTTGATACCCACGTTCATACCCCCTATTATGAATGAAATTAACTAAGTAAGCCTGTCTTGATTCCGTAGATGCTGTCGAAGATCCATAATTGCAAATTATTTCCCGAGAAATATCGAACATGTCGATTCACCGAAAGACCTTGTCCGCTTTTATTACAAAAGCCTATTCGGTAATCGTCACATTCCGCCCGTTCAGCGAAATTCGCCCCTGGGCGAACCAGGAAACGACTTCAGAGTATAACTTCTGCTCCACGGCATGAATGCGTTCTGCCAGCACTTCTGCCGTTTCGCCTTCCTTGATCTCTACGGCTTTTTGAGCAATAACAGGTCCGGTATCCATGCCGCCATCCACAAAGTGAACCGTGACACCAGTCATCTTCACACCATAGTCCAGCGCTTGGCCAATCGCGTCTTTTCCTGGAAAAGCAGGCAGCAGCGATGGATGAATGTTGATGATCCGGCCGCTATAGAACTCGACAAAGGACGGACTCAATAACCGCATATATCCTGCAAGAACAATCAATTCGACACCGCGCTGCTGAAGTTCTACCGCAATTTCACGTTCGTAATCTTCCTTCGAGGCATAATCCTTCGGCTGAAAGGCGAATACATCCACATTCGCCGCTTGAGCCAGCTCCACGACGGGAGCCTGTGGCTTATCGCATACCAGGATGCTGATCACGCCGCCCAGGGCCCCCCTGTGCTGCGTATCTACCAAAGCCTGAAAGTTACTGCCCCTGCCGGAAGCGAAAACCGCAATCCGAAACGGCATCATTACACCTCAGCTCCCGTAAAGGTTACGATGCGCTCGCCTTCGGTGACCCGGCCGATCACATAAGCCTCTTCGCCTGCGGAGCGGAGGTATTGAAGCACTCCGTCTGCATCCTGTTCTTTGACGACAAGCACCATGCCGATTCCCATATTAAATGTCGTAAACATATCCTTGTTCGAAATGCTGCCTTTTTCCTGCATTAGCTTAAAGATCGGCAGAATCGGCCAAGAGCCGTATTCGATGTCGACATTGACGCCATCCGGCAGCATACGCGGAATATTCTCGATGAATCCGCCGCCCGTGATATGCGCCATACCCTTTACTTCGATCTCTTTCAACAGTCCGAGCAGCGGCTTCACATAAATCTTGGTCGGAGCGAGCAGTACGTCGCCAAGACGTCCGCCCAGTTCCGGAAGCTCTTGCTGCAGGGAGTAGCCTGCGTCCTCCAGAAGCAGCTTGCGAACAAGCGAGAAGCCGTTACTGTGCACACCGCTGGATGCTAGACCAATCACCGCGTCGCCTGCCGCGATATTCGACCCGTTGATCATTTTGCTTTTGTCGACAATGCCTACGGTGAAGCCCGCGATGTCATACTCGCCTTCACTGTACATGCCCGGCATCTCTGCCGTTTCCCCGCCGATCAGGGAACATCCCGCTTGGTTGCATCCGTCGGCGATCCCTTTGACAATGGATTCGATTTTGGACGGAATGACCTTATCACAAGCTAAATAGTCGAGAAAAAAGAGCGGTTCTGCGCCTTGCACCACAATATCGTTCACGCACATCGCTACCGCATCAATGCCGATGGTATCATGTTGGTCCATCGCGAATGCGAGCTTCAGCTTTGTGCCGACGCCATCCGTGCCTGAGACGAGTACCGGCTCTTCATATTGGTCTTTATTCAGCTTGAACAGTGCGCCAAAACCCCCGAGGTCGGTCATGACTTCCGGTCTGAAAGTCGTTTTGACATGCTTTTTCATACGCTCTACCGCTTCATTGCCTGCAGCGATATCCACGCCTGCTTGTTTGTAAGTATCCGACACGCGCTCAACACTCCTTTTTCGTTATGACGAAAGTATCTGTTCACACATCATTTATGGGCTTAATCAATAACCAGCTTAAAGAGGTTGTTCAAACCAACCTTCTCGGTGCTGAAAACCGACCTTTTTGAACACGCATTTAATGGGTGTATCCGAGAAAAAATGGCTGTCCACTGCAGAATCAGCAGCTGCAGCCCATCTTCTCTTCCCCGTTAAAATCAATCTGCGTCGGGTAATCATTATCAAAGCATGCCATGCACAAGCCGCCTTTAGGGCTGTGCTCATCATAACCGCCAATGGCGGATATAAGTCCCTCCGGGCTCAGGAACGATAAGGAATCCGCGTTGATCTCCCGGCAGATTTCCTCGACGCTTTTCTCGGAAGCGATCAGCTCTCTGCGGTCCGGCGTATCGATGCCGTAGAAGCAAGGGTTCTTGAATGGCGGCGACGTAATCCGCACATGCACTTCGGTCGCGCCCGCTTCGCGAAGCAAATTAACGATCCGGCGGGACGTGGTTCCCCGTACGATGGAGTCATCGATCATGACCACCCGTTTGCCTTCGACCACGCGCCGTACCGCGCTCAGCTTCATCTTCACGCCCTGTTCGCGCAGCTCCTGGCTCGGCTGAATGAACGTCCGGCCCGTATATTTATTCTTGATCAATCCCAGCTCGTAAGGAATGCCCGTTTGCTCGGCATAACCGATAGCGGCCGAGATGCTGGAATCCGGTACGCCTGTAACCACATCGGCATCCACGAACGATTCCAGGGCCATCTTGCTGCCCATCCGTTTACGGGCCGAATGCAGATTGGAGCCGTTCAGATCGCTGTCCGGACGGGAGAAATAAATATATTCCATCGCGCACAACGCTTTGCGTCCCGCTTCCGTATACCGTTCTTCCCGAAGCCCGTTCCGATCGAGAATCAGCAGCTCTCCGGGAGCAACATCGCGGATCGCTTCCGCCCCGATGACTTCAAGCGCGCAGGTCTCCGAAGTGAAGATATACGCATCGCCCAGACGACCCATCGTGAGCGGACGGAGTCCGTTCGGGTCCGAGGCGACGAGCAGCTTGTCATTGGTCATGAGCAGAAAGGCGAACCCGCCCACCAAGCGCTGCAAGGCATCCTTGGCAGCCTCGACAAAATCCTTCGGCGAACGCGCGATCAGATGCGCAATGACTTCCGTATCGCTGGTCGTCTGGAATATGGAGCCCTCCATCTCCAGCTCGCGCCGAAGCTTCGGCTCGTTGACGATGTTGCCGTTCGTAGCAATCGCCAGATTGCCCTCGCGATATTTAAAGACGAGCGGCTGCGCATTCGTCAGTCTGCTGTCCCCGCTGGTCGAGTAACGGACATGCCCGATCGACATGCTGCCCTGCAGCGATTCCAGCTTGTCTTTATCAAACACTTCTTTTACAAGTCCCATCCCGCGGTGATAATTGAAATTCTCGCCGTCGGCTACGCAGATTCCTGCGCTTTCTTCGCCGCGGTGCTGGAGGGCGTGAAGCCCGTAATAGGAAAGGGAGGCGGCATCGGGATGCCCAAACACCCCGAATACGCCGCACTCTTCTTTTAATGTATCAAAAATATCGCTCTGACCTGTTCCCTCATTGTAGTAATCCCCTGTCCACAGTCCTTCGGGTATCAGTTCATGAGACATGGAATGGCATCCTCCCAGACGGATTTCAAAGCCTCCACGGATTCTTCCAGCGCAGAAGCACCGTTAATGTTAATGCTAAGCTTATTCCCGCCGACTACGCCAAGCGCGGTAAATGGAACGTCCGCTTCTTGCAGGAGCTTCTCCAGCGCGTTCTTATGATCAGGAGACACCGACAGCACGATCCGGGATTGGCTCTCGCTAAAGAGCGCTACGTCGTTACGCAGATCGGTTGACCATTGCACGCTCGCCCCAACGTTGCCGCTGATGCAGCTCTCCGCCAGCGCGGCTGCAAGTCCCCCCTCCGACATATCATGCGCGGATTGTACCAGACCGGATTGGATGGCCTTCAGTACGCCGCCGAGCAATTTCTTCTCGGTATCCAGGTTCAGTTCCGGCGGTCTGCCTTCCGATACTCCATGCATGATCGCTTGGAACTCGCTGCCGCCCAGTTCCGCACGGGTATCACCCAGAACGTAGATGGCATCGCCTTCCGCCTTGAAGCCTTGTGTCGTAATATGATCCGTATCATGGATCAGGCCGACCATGCCGACAACCGGCGTCGGATAAATCGCGCCTTTGGCATTCTCGTTGTAGAGACTCACATTTCCGCCGATGACCGGCGTTTCAAGCTCACGACAAGCTTCCGCCATGCCGTCCACGGCTTTTTCCATCTGCCAGAAAATTTCCGGCTTCTCCGGGCTTCCGAAGTTCAGGTTATCCGTAATCGCCAGCGGCTCGGCGCCGGAGCACACGATATTGCGCGCTGCTTCGCTGACCGCGATTCTGCCGCCAAGCTCAGGGTCGAGGTAGACGTAACGTCCGTTACAGTCCGTTGTCATCGCCAGGGCTTTGCGCGTTCCCGGCACCGTTACGACAGCAGCATCCGAACCCGGACGAACGGCCGTGCTGGTGCGAACCATATAATCGTATTGGTTGTATACCCATGCTTTGCTTGCAAGGCTTGGCGAACCGAGCACCTTCTTGAGGGCACCGCCCAAATCCTTCACTTCTTCATAACGAAGCGTATCCACCGCAGCCTGCTCTTGGTAGTAAGCCGGTTCTTGGGATGGTTTGTTATAGATCGGGCATTCGTCTACGAGCGCTTTAACCGGCATGTCGCCTACCACCTCACCGTGGTGGATCAGCTTCAGGCGGCCATCGTCCGTCACTTTGCCGACTTTGGCGCAGATAACGCCCCAGCGTTCGAAGATTTCTCGGGCTTGCTCCTCATGCTTCGGCTCAACCACGAACAGCATCCGTTCCTGGGACTCCGACAGCATCATTTCATAAGGCGTCATGCCTTCTTCGCGCTGAGGCACTTGGTCCAGGTACAGCTCAAGACCGTTGCCTGCTTTACTTGCCATTTCCGCGCTGGAGCAAGTCAATCCAGCCGCGCCCATATCCTGAATGCCCAGCACGATGCCGGAATCAATCAGCTCGAGGCAGGACTCCATCACGAGTTTCTCCATGAACGGATCGCCGACCTGAACGGCCGTGCGGTTCGCTTCGGATTCCTCCGTCAGCTCAACGGAAGCGAAGGTTGCGCCGTGGATGCCATCGCGGCCAGTTGGAGGCCCGACATAAAAGACCGGATTGCCTACCCCTTTTGCAACGCCGCGCTGAATCTTATCATGGTCGATAACGCCGACGCACATCGCATTGACCAGCGGATTGCCTTCATAACTTTCGTCGAATACAACCTCGCCGCCTACCGTCGGGATCCCGATGCAGTTGCCGTAACCGGCAATGCCGGATACCACGTGCTCAAACAAATATTTAACGCGATCGCTCTCCAGCTTGCCGAAACGAAGCGAGTTAAGAATCGCTACCGGTCTTGCCCCCATGGAGAAAATATCGCGGATAATGCCGCCAACGCCCGTGGCTGCGCCTTGATAAGGCTCTACAGCGGACGGATGGTTATGGCTTTCGATTTTGAATACAACCGCTTGGTTGTCGCCGATATCAACGATCCCGGCGCCCTCGCCCGGTCCCATTAGGACGCGCGGGCCGCTTGTCGGGAAACGACGAAGCAGCGGCTTGGAATTTTTGTAGGCGCAATGCTCGGACCACATGACACTGAATACGCCGATTTCTGTGTAATTCGGCTTGCGTCCCATGAAGGAACAGATCAGCTCATACTCGCTGTCCGAAACTCCCATTTGCTTGTAAATCTGATGCTCTGCGATCTGTTCTGCTGTCGGTTCCTTAACGGACGTTTGCTGCGCCATGAGTATCCCTCCATGCCTGTAATATGGATGTAAACATTGCTTTACCGTCATCCGAGCCGAGCAGGCTGCTGACCGCGCGCTCCGGATGCGGCATCATGCCGATTACGTTGCCCCGCTCGTTGCAGATGCCTGCGATATCCTCGATCGAGCCGTTCGGATTGTTTTGATACGTAAATACGATTTGCCGGTTGTCCCGGAGCATTTGAAGTGTTTCTTCATCACAGTAATAATTGCCCTCGCCATGCGCGATCGGAATGACAATCTCTTGCCCCTCCGCGTAATCGCGCGTAAACGGCGTTGTATTATTGTTCACTTTGAGCACCGTGTCATGACAGCGGAATTTCATCGAATCGTTGCGGCGCAGAGCTCCGGGAAGGAGTCCGGCTTCCGTCAAAATCTGGAATCCGTTGCAGATGCCAAGAATATACTTGCCCTCTTCCGCCGCCTTCGCCACTTCGCTCATAACCGGGGCGAATCGGGAAATCGCACCACACCGGAGATAATCTCCATAAGAGAATCCGCCGGGTACCAAAATGCAATCATATGGAGAAAGGTCCGTAGCCGTATGCCACACATAATCCACCGGCTGACCAATCGTCTCTTCTACCGCCTTATAACAGTCAATATCACAATTGGAACCAGGAAAGACCAGCACTGCAAATCTCATTGGTTTAGCCCTCCAATTCATAACGGTAGTTCTCAACCACCGTATTGGCCAAAAGCTTCTCGCACATTTCTTTTACTCGCAGCTCGGCTTCCTCACGGTTGTCCGTACCCAGCTCAAGTTCCATATATTTACCGATCCGCAGGCTTTCCACTTCCTTGTACCCTATCGAATGTAGTGCACCTTGCACCGCTACCCCTTGAGGGTCCAATACGCTCTGCTTAATCGTGACGTAAACCTTTGCTTTCAACATTGTATCCTGTTCCTCCTCGGTATATATGAATGAAATGGTTTATAAAAGCTTTACAGGCTTGCACCCGTGATTCGACTGTAAATATCGGTATAGCGGCGCGTCGTCTCCTCTACCACGGCCTGTGGCAGGGGATCCGGCTCACTGTTCTTATCCCAATCGGACGAAGCGAGATACGTGCGGACGGGCTCCTTATCCATACTGTCAATCTCAATGTCTAGCGCGTAATTCTTCTCATCCCAGAAACGGGAGGAATCCGGCGTGAAAATCTCATCGATCAGAATGATCTCTCCATCGATTAAACCGAACTCAAACTTGCAATCGGCCAAAATAATGCCGTGCTTGCTGCAATAATCGCGGGCGAACTTGTACAGCATCAGGCTTTTGTTCTGCAGCTGCAGCGCCAGCTCCTCGCCGACAAGCTCCTTCATGCGCGATAGCGGGATGTCCTCGTCATGACCGACATCGTTCTTCGCCGCCGGCGTGAAGATCGGCTCGGGAAAAGCCTCATTCTTGCGCAGACCCTCCGGCAGCTTCATGCCGTTAACCTCGCCAGAGGACTGATACTGCCTCCAGCCTCCGCCGGTAATGTACCCGCGCACCACGCATTCGATATCGATGCGTTCGGCCCTCCGGCACACCATGATTCGTCCATCCAGCAGCTCCTTATCCTTGACGGCATCGCCCAGGAGGTTCACGTCTGTATGCACGACATGATTGCTGATGAGCTGCGCCGTTTGTTCAAACCAGAAGGCGCTCAGCTTGTTCAGCACGGTTCCTTTGGCCGGCACGGGCGGCTCCAGCACATAGTCAAAAGCGGAAATACGGTCGGTTACTACAATGAGTACGTGCTCGCCCAGGTCGTACAATTCACGAACCTTGCCCTTATACAGCAGCGGTACGTTGACCAGATGAGTGGCGGTCGATAATGCCGTTAATGTCATGTGTTCCTCCCCCTTGGGGCGACGCGTGGCTCACGCATGAGTAACCGTCGCTCCCTATATTTCTGACGGATGAAAAATAGAATGCTCAGTAGCATGTTAAAGATTTTCAGCTTACTCATCACTACGAATGCGGATTGTTTTTCCGATCCCTGTTGCCCCCAGATTTATTATGAATTTTATTAATTTTGTTTAAATCCGGGGGCAAAGGGGACCTCTCGCGCTTCTCCAAAACAATTCCGCCTTCTCCGTTGTAGTGATTCTCAACTTCACAGAGCCTTCAGGCGATTAATACAAATTTCTTAACTATTCCAATCCCAGCTTGGCAAAAATCGTATCCACATGCTTCAGGTGCCAGCTTGGATTAAATGCATCTTCGATCTCCTCAGCGCTGAGCACCTCGGTGATCTCAGGCGTGGATTCCACGATCTCGCGGAATTGACGCTGCTCTTCCCATGCCTGCATGGCCCGAGGCTGAACGGTATCGTACGCTTGCTCGCGGCTGAAGCCCTTGTCGATCAGCTTCGTCATGATCCGGCCCGAGAAAGGAACGCCGAACGTGCGAGCCATGTTGCGCTTCATGTTCTCCGGGAAGACGGTCAGGTTCTTCACGATGTTGCCGAAGCGGTTCAGCATGTAGTTCAGCAGCATCGTAGCGTCCGGCAGGATGATACGTTCTACCGAGGAGTGGGAAATATCCCGCTCATGCCAGAGCGACACGTTCTCGTAAGCCGAAACCATGTGGCCGCGAATGACGCGCGCAAGACCCGAGATGTTCTCCGAACCGATCGGATTCCGTTTATGCGGCATCGCGGAGGAACCTTTTTGTCCTTTGGCGAATGCCTCTTCGACCTCGCGAACCTCACTCTTCTGGAGTGCGCGGACTTCGGTAGCGAACTTCTCGAGCGAAGTCGCGATGAGCGCAAGTGTTGCCATGTATTCCGCATGACGGTCACGCTGCAGCGTCTGGGTCGAGATCGGCGCCGGCTTCGTGCCAAGCTTGCGGCAGACGAATTCTTCAACCGAAGGATCGATGTTGGCATACGTTCCAACGGCTCCGGAAATTTTGCCGTACTGCACGCCGTCGGCCGCATGGCGGAAGCGCTCCAGGTTACGGATCATTTCTTCATGCCACAGCGCCATTTTCAAACCGAAGGTTGTCGGTTCTGCATGCACCCCATGCGTTCTGCCCATCATCGGGGTATGCTTGTAAGCCAGTGCCTTCTCTTTCAAAATACCGATAAAGCGCAGGATGTCCTGCTCCAAAATATCGTTGGCTTGCTTGAGCAGATATCCCATCGCGGTATCCACCACATCCGTCGAAGTCAAACCGTAGTGAACCCATTTGCGCTCCTCGCCAAGGCTTTCCGAAACCGCGCGTGTAAAGGCGATGACATCATGGCGGGTTTCCTGTTCGATTTCATAAATCCGATCCATATTAAAGGTTGCATTCTGGCGAAGCTTAACGGTATCTTCCTTCGGAATGACGCCGAGATCCGCCCATGCCTCGCATGCGCACAATTCCACTTCCAGCCATGCTCTGAATTTGTTCTCCTCGGTCCAAATCGCCCGCATTTCCGGTCTGCTGTAACGTTCAATCATCGTTTAATCCTGCCTCCAAATATTAGTTTTCTCTACCCATTCGAGCGCGTCATCGACATCCCCGCACAAGAGGTTGATATGTCCCATCTTGCGGTTAAGCTTCGATTCGCTCTTGCCGTATAGATGAAGCTTAGGCACAACGCCGAGAGACTCTGCAAGCGCGTCGTGCTCTCCAAAGCGCCATACCGCTTCCTCCAGATGCTGTCCCAGGAGGTTCACCATGACGACCGGGCTCAGCAGCGTTGTGTCCCCGAGCGGCAGATCGCAGATCGCTCTTACATGCTGCTCGAATTGAGAGGTTGAGCATGCCTCCATCGTGTAGTGACCCGAGTTATGCGGACGAGGTGCAAGCTCATTCACGTACAGCTCCCCATCCTCGGTCACAAACATCTCGACAGCCAGCAGGCCGACAGCTCCCATGCCTTCAGCTACGCGTTCCGCGAGCTGACATGCTTTGCGCTGTACTTCGCTTGTCACGCGAGCAGGCACAATCGACAAGTGCAAAATATTGTTGACATGCACGTTCTCAGCCGGGGGAAAGCTCTTCACGATGCCGCTGGGCGTACGCGCCGCGATCACGGAGATCTCGCACGCGAACTTCACGAACTTCTCCAACACCAGCTCCGTCCCGCTGGCAGCCAGCTCTTTGTAAGCTGATTCCAGCTCATCTTCGCTGCGGAGAACCGCTTGCCCTTTACCATCATAACCCCCCATGGCGGTCTTAAGCACGCACGGAAGTCCAAGTTCAGAGGCGGCGGACTGTAAATCTTCCAAGCTTGTTATTTCACGATACGGCGCAACCGGTACGCCGGCCGCTTCAATTGCGGCCTTCTCGCGCAAGCGGTGCTGCGTGGTATACAGCAGCTTGCTTCCCTGGGGGACATAAGACTGTTCCTCCAGAAGCTGGGCGACGCCTGCATCGACATTTTCGAATTCGTACGTAATGACGTCCGCTTTGACGGCGAGCTGCCGGGCAGCCTCGACGTCGTCATACCGGGCCGTAACCTGCTCAGCCATCTGGCCAAGCGGGGAGTTCGGCGTCGGATCAAGGGTGACGAACGAATATCCCATCCGGATCCCGTCCAGCGCAATCATCCGTCCGAGTTGTCCCCCGCCAAGTACACCAATGACGGAACCTGGCAGTAGCTTTTTGCTAGAGACCTTCGTCTGCTGTGCTCCGTTCTCCATCATAGGTTATCGCTGCTTTCCAGCACTTCGTCACGGATACGGTCCCGGCGCGCTTGCACTCTTTCCTGAATCCCTGCATCCGAAGTGCCTAAAATCTGGGCGGCGAGCAATCCGGCGTTGGTTGCTCCCGCTTTACCGATCGCTACGGTTGCTACCGGAATGCCGCCCGGCATCTGCACGATCGACAACAATGAATCCAGCCCCTTCAGCGCTTTCGATTTAACCGGAACGCCGATAACCGGCAATACCGTCTTCGAAGCGACCATTCCGGGCAGGTGAGCGGCCCCGCCGGCTCCGGCGATAATGACGCGAAGTCCTCGGCCCTCCGCTTCCTCGGCATACCGGAACATCAAGTCCGGCGTCCGGTGAGCGGATACGACTTTTTTCTCATAAGGAATTTCAAGCTCGTCTAGCACCTGGCATGCATGGGACATCGTATCCCAATCTGATTGGCTTCCCATAATGACTCCTACTTGTGCTGTCATGAGTTACCCCCGCTTTCTTCGAAATTCGACAATATAATGGCTGCTGCTGAAAAAAAAGTCCGATCCCGTAAACACAAATTCTGTGCAGGTCTCGGACATACAAGGATTACGAACGCTGCTGCCTGCGTCAAGCAGAAGAGTCTTGCGCATCCGCCGCCAAAGAGGCAAACATGAAACCAAGCCCCGTCGTAGCCGCACCGTTTGTATTCCCTCGTAGTCCGAAAATTTACGGTTTCCGGGTAGAGACTTCCGGGCCATATCCCCGGCTTTATACGAGAAATATTAAATTTCATCAATCACGCTTTATAAGTTATTTTGAACCTCAACATCCTCAGTTTATCAATTTCTGACACCAAATGTCAACCTAAACACGAACAATCGGATTTACATAAAAAATAATGTTCGTATCTAGGGAGTGAGCAATACTGCAGCAAAAACTTCTTGGAGATTGCGGGCTTTATTGAAGGCAAGGGCAACGGTCGTTCATAAAAAAGGTGTGGGCAGTGATGGCAGCGCTGCGCTGACGAATCGTGATTCCGATCGCTGTTAAACACGGGAAACTGGATTGAACAATATAGGGTTGTTTCCCGTGTTTAAAGGCGAACGCTTCGCTTCTCCATCCACGATTCGTCCGCTCCGCTGGAGCGAGAATCTTTTTTGCTGCTGCATAGAGGGTAAGGGAAAAGTATTATCGCAGAATAAAATAAGACCGTATTCTGCTCTTTAATTGTAGCTACTTACAAGGAAGATGGGGTCGAGTGTCGAAATCTTATCATCCGACATGAGTATGAAATACGACAGAACTTTAATTCGATATCTATATTTGAATATTACTAAGCAGAATCTATTTCTAAGGAGGAACCAATGGCTATCTATCTCGTAAGGCATGGTCAAGATGAAGAAGGGTACCGCGGAGGGTGGAGCCAGCGCGGGCTCATAGACGAAGGGATCAGGCAAGCGGAAAAGCTGGGGCAATACTTAAACGAACACAAGCATGATTTTAATATCCACCGAATCGTATGCAGCGATTTACAGAGAGCCTATCAGACTGCCTCCATATTGGCCGATAAGCTTGGCCTTCCGTTTCATGGTTCCGAGGATTGGAGGGAGATGAATAACGGTCTGCTCGCTGGAATACCTAACTCTTTAGCGGAAGAGAAGTTCCCTGGATTGTATTTTTCCAGCTTACGAATGGACGAAAGATACCCGGGCGGTGAAAGTCCGCAAGAAAATTTCCAGCGGATTAAGGAAACCTTCACGAGATTATGCCAGGATCAGCTTGAAACAAATGATCACGAGAACGTATTGGTGGTCACTCACGGGGGAGTGATTAACATCATTTATCATCTAATCAAGGATATGGCATGGAGCAATAAGAATCCGCTCTTCCCGGCGGCGAACACCGGGCTGCACAGGGTGGAGTTCCGGGGCGGGCGCTGGGAGTTTACCCTGGAGAATGCAGCACCTCATTTGTAATCGGGAAACCGCATTTCTTCCCACGACCCGGTTCTACCGCTCCCCATGCTTGATAGCATCTACATATTGCTTGGCTTCGACCCAAAGACAACCCTAACTCTTCCCTTACGATTTTAATCGCTTTAATGTCCTGCCCATCCGCCAGCAGCTGTCTGACTTCCTCATGAACCGGCGGTTCAGGTATTCCTAATTGGTTTGCCATTTGATTTAACGTGTTCTGCTGCTGCCTCATTCGCTTCTCCATTGCCGTCATTCGACTGGAGACCATAAGACCGACCAGAACAACCAAGACCATAAGCAGAATAATTTCCATATGAACCTCCTCTGACAAAAAACACCTATCGTCTTAACGGACGCTTCGAAAGATACGCCCAAATCGCGTACGATAAATATGAAGCCGCAGCTGCGGATGCAAAATCGGAAGAACCAATCTCTATAAAAAAGGGACGCCTAAGCGTCCCAACAACATTATTTTACAACCAGCACCGGAATCTTTGCATGCTGCACTACATTATGGCTGACACTGCCCAGTACGAACTCGCGGATACCGCCAAGACCGCGGCTGCCGATGACAATCAGGTCACTGCCGTTCTGATTCGCATACTCCAGAATGACTTCAGCCGGAGGACCCTGGATCATCTCCACTTGGCCGTTAACGCCTGACTTCTCAATCCGCTCGCGGATTTCCTCTGTCGTCTGCACAGCAAGATCGTAGACATCTTTATTAAGTGAAGCTGGAATTGGGGCAAGCCCTTCCCCAACGAAGAAACGCGGAAAATCGTAAGCATGAATGACATCCAGCGTAGCTCCCGGTGTTACCTTGGCAAGTTCAACCGCACGTCCGAGCGCTTTATTCGCTGCTTTGGAGCCGTCGTAAGCTAGAAGAATTTTAGTAAAAAGCATACAGGCCACCTCTTTCTATAGTTAAGAGACCTACTACAGTTAAAAGACCTACTACTTATTATTAAACAACTTCATACCGTTATGAAACGAGCTTGCTCACTCGCTGAGATATTCCTATGTAGTTCAGATTAAACAGATTATCCCCAGAAGTACGTGTAGAGCGCGACATTCACGACTAACAACAGCGGCACGCCCATTTTAAATGATAAATGCCTCGTTTTATGACGCTTGCGGTACATGGCAATCCATACACCCAAGGCCCCGCCTATGGCAGCCAGCAGAAACAGCGTTCTCTCCGGAACCCGATCCCGTCCCATTCGGGCACGCCGTTTATCCTCCGACATGACCAGGTAGGCTACCGCATTGATAAAAATAAACCAAACGATCAGTGCAGGTCTCACGTTGGTTCACGCACCCCCATTCCAACTGATCGATCTTCCCCAATCAGCCATTTGCTATACATTCTATGGCTATTATAAAACTGCAGGCTAATGAAGACAATGCCGGCTAAATAATCTTGGATCATGCCCATCTATGAATGCCATTATTAGGACACGGCCGACGTCATAATTCCAACGAACCCGTGTCCGGCATAATGACAACCAGGCCATGCTCAACCACTACTCAAAACTTATGATTCATTCTTGGATATTTCATTCAGGCTCGGAACATAGTCTGCAGCCTTTTTCGGTTTGAGGGTCTTGCTCTCCTCAAGAATGCTTGATTTGTTCTGCTGGTTTTCGCTTTTTCTTGCTTTATGATTCGGCATGCAAATCACCCCCTGTCCGTAGAATGAGCCATTCTACCCGAGGTTATGCTAGCGATGGCAAGAAAATCGCTTTTCAAGCAATTGGGAGAAGCCTTATGCAGATTATTCCTTCCCCTTCTGCTCAAGAGCCGCCTTCAACAGGTCGCCCAGGTTCGAACCGATCGACTCCTGCTTACTATATTGCTGAACGAGCTTCCGCTCCTCGCGTTTGTTCACATGCTTGGCATCCTTCTTCAGCGTTTCCGTAATGCCGCAGCCCAGGCACTGCACGAACAGCCCCGCCTTGCCTTCTTTCATCTCCATCTTCTTGTGGCACTGCGGACATCGGCGATTGGACAGACGCTTCTCGCCTGAACGCTTGTATCCGCAATCGTCACTCGGGCAGACAAGCAGCTTGCCGCGCTTAGTCTTCTTCTCCAGCAGTCTTGTCCCACAATCCGGACAGTGGCTGTTCGAGACATTATGCGGTTTGTACTCCGCTTCGCTTCCCTTTACATCCGTGACCAGCTTCTTGGTCATGTCCCGAATTCCACGCAAGAACGGTTCCGGCTTGCCTTGCCCCTTCGCGATCCGTTCGAGCTCGGCCTCCCAGCGTGCCGTGAGCTCCGGTGTTCTCAGCTCTGGAGCGACAAGCTCGATCAGCTGCTTGCCTTTGCCTGTCGGATGGAGGGTTTGCCCCTGCCGTTCGATCGTATCCGAGCTAACCAGCTTCTCGATGATATCAGCCCGAGTCGCTGGGGTTCCCAGGCCGTGCTTCTCCATCTGGGAGAGCAGCGCCGCTTCGTTATAACGCTTCGGCGGCTGGGTGCGTCCCGGTTTCAGTACGCAGCGGACCACCTTCACCGACTCTCCTTCTCGCAGCTCCGGCAGGAGCTTGCCTGAAGACTGGCCCTGAACATCGTCCTGCTCGTCTTCAGCGTCATCGTCATAATCGCCGCCGTATACCTCGCGCCAGCCGCTGTCCTTGATCGTAGTTCCTTTTGCGTAGAGCTGTTCTCCCTCAATCTGAACGGTAACCGATACGTTATCGTAGCGGGCAGGAGGATAGAACAAGCTGATGAAACGGCGTACGATAAGATCGTACAGCTTGCGTTCATCCACTGACAGCTGATTCAGCAGCACGGTCTGTTCGGTTGGAATGATGGCATGGTGATCCGTAACCTTGCTGTTATCCACGACCCGTTTGCCCGGCGATAAATTTTTACGCAGCAGCGGACGTGCAATGGAAGCATAGGGCCCGATCGCGATGCTCGACAGTCTCTCCTTCAACGTTCCGACCATATCCGATGTCAGGTAACGGCTGTCCGTACGCGGATAGGTGACCAGCTTATGCTGCTCATACAGGCGCTGCAGCACGTTCGAGGTCTGCTTGGCAGAGAACCCGAATCGGCGGTTGGCATCCCGCTGTAATTCGGTCAAATCATAGGCCAGCGGATGCGGCTCGGTTTTCTCGCTCTTTTTCACGCTGACGATTTTACCGGTGCTGCCCTCCAGCTTCTGCTTCAGCTTGGCCGCCTTATCCTTCTCGAATAGACGACCGTCTCCGCCGGCCGGACGCCACGAAACCTCAAAATTCCCAAGATCCGCCTGCAGCGTCTCATATTCCTGAGAGCGGAAATTCACGATTTCCTTCTCCCGGTCCATGATCATCCCGAGCGTTGGCGTCTGAACCCGGCCTGCCGACAACTGTGCATTAAATTTGGTCGTCAGCGCACGCGTCACATTCAGTCCAACCATCCAATCCGCTTCCGCCCGGCAGCGTGCGGACTCATACAGCCGGTCGAACTGCTGCCCCGGCTTGAGTGATGCAAAACCTTCCTTGATCGCCTTATCCGTCTGGGAAGAAATCCACAGCCGCTTGAACGGCTTGTTCCACTTCGCCATTTTGAGGATCCAGCGTGCAAGCAGCTCCCCTTCACGGGCCGCATCCGTGGCAATAATCATTTCGCCGACATCCGGGCGCTTCATCAGATGCTGAACCGTCTTGAACTGGTGGCTTGTTTCCTTCAGCACCTTAAGCCTCGCGTTATCCGGAAGGATCGGCAAATCCTCCAGCGCCCAAGTCTGGTACTTCTTATCATAGTCCTCGGGTTCGGCAAGTCCTACCAAATGTCCAAGCGCCCAGGTCACAATATATTTCGGTCCTTCAAAATAATTCTTCTGCTTCTCGCGGCTGCCCATTACTCTCGCAATTTCCTTGGCAACGGACGGCTTCTCAGCCAATACTAATACTTTCATAGCCCTCCCCTTCCTCTGTCCTCCTATTATAACCTCCCCCCGATTGTTTCCACAAAGATAAGTCAGATCGTTTTCTTAGCCAGCCATGTGAACGTAAGATTGGCACATACGGGACAGCCCTGCTTCTTCAAATCCTCGATCGTGGAATAATCACCCTGCACGCCCACCTGCAGCTCGCCCTGACATTGAATGCATCTGTAGGTTCGGACCGTTCGCCTAACCTCGCCTGTGTAGAGCTCCTCCTCGAAAGAATCCGTAATATGCGGCTCCGTAAATTCCGTCGTTGTTAGCACGATCATCTGACCGCTATTGCCGATCATCTGCGCTCCGATATATTGATTGAAATGAAGCAGCACCTGCTTTACCGACAAACCCATACGTACGAATTCACGCTGCATGGACCATGTGAAATCGGGAGATTTGTGGGCGAAGGAGAGAAAGATGGGGCATCCCTTCTCGTGTTTCAACGCGCTAATCCCTCTGGATAAGAACAGGGTCAGCCCTTGAAGCGTGTACGGCGGATCCGTAAAAAAGCAATCATATTGCCCGTTCCAGCCCTCAGGCAACGGCTGCCTGAGATCGATGTGTCTGCATGTAACCGATAAGCCTTCTTTTGCAGCTGCACGCTGGATAAACCGCAGGAATCGCTCATCGATATCCATTACGGTAATGGCGGCTCTCTGGTCCTTTGCGTTCGGGAACAGCCGTTTAAGCAGCAGACCCAGCGAGATGCTCACAAGGTCGTCATCGCCAACGCACAGGATGTTCTTGCCGATCAGGCTGTGCTCCCTCAGACACAGAACGGCTCTCCGAAGACTCGTCTCCACCGTGCATTGGGATTGGTCGATCTGAACATCGACTTGGGGGCGCTGCTCCAGGATCTCCGTGAGCCTCGCTAGTACATCAGAAAGCTCCGGCTGCCAATCGTGTTCCTCGGCCATAAGCTTCTGATACAGATCCTGATCGATCCCTCCGTATCCCAGTTCATGTTCAACATACACCTTCCCGGCAGAGGTGCAGCGAACTCCCCGCTCTTGAATGAGAGCACCTGCCTTGATGAGCTCCTTCTTGATTGCGGCAGTGATTGGAACGGGTAGATACGTATGTCGTGCCAGCTCTTTGGTTGAAATACCGGGCCGCATATAACTCGCTACCAGCAGCTGTTCAATCACCTGAACGCCTTCCTGCAAACGAACCTTGGTTTTCACTTCTTCTATATAATTCATCATGTGAATCACGCTCTTTTCCTGAATATGGGGTGGTTATTGCCCCTGGAAAAGAACACACGTAACCCCATACGTGCTGCAGTAATAAAAAAAGGACAGAAGTCCATGAACCATCGTCCACCTTCTGTCCCCCAGCGGGAAGCCGTGCCCGGGGCACGGCTGTACAGTCAATATATAAGGGATGGCTGTTGTGTTCTTAACCAGGTGGACTCAGAGCCTTCGCGCCATGACAAATAAACCTCACGTAAAGTGGGTTTTTGCCAAAAGACAAGCAGAGAGTCCTATACAATTTGGTTAGTTAAGAACACGCACCGACATCAAGACAGCTCCCCTATTTTCAATATAAATCCCGCCGACTAAAATCTGTTGGCCATAAAAATGATATCCTTCTTCACTTCAAAACCGTGTTTCCGATAAAAATCTTCCGCCGGAAGATCCTTTTCCGTAAGCAGCACCATGCAATGAATGTTAATCGATTTCAAAAACTCCTTTATGCCATGCATTAATGCCGAACCTAGTCCGCCGCCCTGCAGATCGGTATCGATATAATACTCCTGGATATAGTATTCCTTACCGCTATACCAGCTCTTCGTATGACCAAAACAAGCTCCCAGTATCTGACCATCCTGTTCTATAACAAATCCCAGGAATACCGGATTGTCCATAAATTCTCCGAGGTATTGCTGTACATGCTGCACGGAGTCCCACTGATCGAACCAGGGTTCGCCGCTAAAGACCTTGAGCATCAGCTCGGAACATGCTCCAAGGTCGGGTTTGTCCATCAATCTGACTTTCTGTTTCGTTTCCATCAAGCCGTTACACCCCATGATCTGTGAATGATATCGTAATTGCCGATAAGCCTAACCGTCCGGATCATCATGAGCATAGGAGCAAAGTTCTTCAGACTCGGCTCCTTACATACTATCGGGTCGTGGCTCACGTTCCTTTCCGTGGAAGGATCCAATCTTTCCGCCAATATGGCACGCGCCCGGTACAGCCGGGATTTCACCGTTCCTTCCGGTATACCTACCATCTTGGCGATATGGTTGATCGGTATATCCCGATAATAGTGAAGCTGAATAACTCTGCGTAAATCATCTTCCAGATGGGTCACGGCTTCGTTGAGTTCGATCGCTTCATACGGCAGTGCATCGGCACCCCCATTGGCAAGTTCAACCGTCCGCAGCCGCTGCTGGGAGCGCAGCAGTTGCAGGCATTCATGAATAAGAATGCGGGACAGCCATGTTCTAAAATAAGCAGGCTGCTTTAAGGTCGACATCGCTGCGAAGGATTTATAAATCGCTTCCTGTACGGCATCCGCGCAATCCTCTTCCCGCCTCAGATACAAGCGGGCCAAGCCATACAAATAACGCTCACAAGCGTGGACCAGCCTGCTAAAGGCTTCCCGATCCCCATGCTTGGCAAGCTGGACATCGCGTACTATATTGGATTTCTTGTTCACATTGGGAGACCTCCTCTGCAACACTTCCTTGGCCTTACATAAGTTAGATGCCTGAGAGCGCGATTAGGTTCACGCCAGTTCATCTTTTTTTTAAAATCTGGTGTTGCTATCACCTTCATTTTCGCACAATTCCGTTAATCATTTCCATATTGAATATTCAGCCTATGAAAAAACACCGCAAGGCCATCGCCCTTACGGTGTCTCGTTCAGCCTATAAAACGTTCATATCATGAAACGGATGATTGATCCGTCCTCATTCAATTTGGTTCCTCATCCACATACCGACCTTGCTCGGGAACGGCCAAACGATCAAAATCCCGAGCTAACCGTTCGAGTGAAGCGGTAAGCTCCTCACCCCGCATCGAAACTCCGTGTCCCGTGATCAGAACTCCGGGATTCAAGCTTGACAGGCGGCGAACCGACTCCCGCGCAAGATCCCAATCCGGGGTAAAATACATCGGCGGACCATGCAGCTCCTTCTCCTGCCCGATGACGGCTAGCGCCGACTCTTGCTTCACCGTAATCACCGCGTCTCCCGCAACGAGGACTCGATCCCGTTCGCGGAACAGGGAGATATGGCCGGGGCTATGGCCCGGTGTCGGCAGCCATTTAAATTCAGAAAGACCCGGCACGCTGCCGTTCTCCGGCAGCGGTTGTATCCTGGAGCCCAGATCGATGGCTTTGCTCGGATACATCGGGGCAACGCGGGCCATCAATCCGCCGCCCACGCTTGGATCACCTGGTGGATAGTCTTCTTTTCCCGTAAGGAATGGGAGTTCATCCCGATGAGCGTAGACAGGTACACTCCAGCGGTCCGCCAATACCTTCACATTCCCGACATGGTCGAAATGGCCATGGGTGAGCACAATGCAAACCGGCGGCTTTCCGAATCTTTTCTCAGCTTCTTCTACAATGGACCCTTCAAAATTTCCGAGTCCCGTATCAATCAGTACCCAGTCGCCCGTCCCCCGCGTACCGATCATCTGGACGTTCACCATAACCGTACGCAAGGATAGTATATCCGGCGTAATCTCTTCCGTCTCGACTGCACCCGTCTTTAACATGCTGTGATCATTCATTATGGAATCGCCCCCACTTCTCGTTGTAAATGCTTCTTGTAATAACATACCCGTTTTGGCACTTTTCAACGAAGAAATGGCGATTTTTACTGAATGATTTTGTTGAGACGGTCCAGATAACGCCAGCGAGTAATAAAGAAATATATGACCTGGATGCTCAGGAAGAAGATAAAGATCTTCAAACTGTGCCCAACAATCGAGAAGTCTACCAGTTGCTGCAGGGCTACGAAGGCAACGCCGCTATGAATGAGTGCGATCAGCATTGGTAAAAAGAACATAATGACAAGCTGCTTGGTAATGATAGTGCCAAGCTCTTTTTTGCTGAGTCCGACCTTCGCAATCATGCGATACTGCTGTTCGTCCCGGGCAAGATCCGCGTACAGCCGGAAATAAACAAAGCTTGCCGCGAAGGTGAAGAACACGATGCCGACCAAGCCGCTTACCATAAGCAGAATGCCGTTCTGCTGCTGAGCACTTTTCCAATCCATATACAATGATTTTACATAATAACTGTAGTCCTCATTCTCGTTGAGACGATCCAGAATCGCTCTGGATACATCCCCAGTATTCTTCCAATCCTGTACGTAAAACGTATGGTATGCCGCATAACCGTACTCCTCATCCTGATCCTGCTGTGCCTTGAACGCATCGTCGTACAAGCGGTCGGATACGACCAGCGTCTCGCCATAGGTTGCCGGTACGGCAATAAACGTTTCGGCTTTGAGCACCTTGACGATTTCCGATTTCTTGCCGTTTAATACCTCGAACTGACTATTTAAAGGACCGTTGATTCGGTAGCTGTTCTTCTCCGAGACCGTTCCCGGAGTCAAGATTCCTTCCAGATCGCCCAATGTTTCTGCCGGGTAACCCAGTGACTGAATGAGACGGTTATATTGGCTAAGCTTAACCAGCTGCACCCCGTTATCCGAGAAAATCGGGGTAACCTCCGCCTCCTTATAATCGAACCCGCCTTTTTTAAGCTCCTCCCTGATGATATCAAGATGCCTATTCCCTTTATCAGCGTCCTCATCATACATGGAGTATGTGTAGGCATAAGGATTCTCCATGGCCGACAGCCCCGGATCTCCAATTGCGAGCGTGGTCCCGATACCGGTAAAGGCAGATGCCGAGATAACCGAAACGAGGAAAAACATCACCGCATTGTCCTTGATTCTGTACAGGAGCTCCGAGATTGTCAGCAGATTGGTTCGACGGAAGAAAAATCGCTCCTTCTTCTGCAAATACCGCATGAAATATACGCTGAACTGGGTGAAGAGAAAATACGTGCCGATGACAACGAGAACAACGCCTCCAAACAGCAGAATAAAATTAAAGATTTGGAGAATCGCAAAGGCCAAAACCATACCGTATCCGGCACCAATCAACAGGACAGCCAGCACGGCCAGCCAAGGAGAGGCTTTGGGCTGCGGTTTGGGACTTTCCTCCGCTTTAACGAGCGCAAGCAGCGTGCCCTTCCTCAGCATGAACGAAGAACACAGTGCAATCAGCAGGAACAGGACGGCATAAGCCGCTGCTGTGATAAGAAGCGCTTTGAGCGGAAAATAAAACGGAAGTCCATTATCCACGGCCAGCAGCTTCGCGCTGATTAACAGAATCAGTTTCGAGAACAGAACGCCCGTCCCGATCCCGGCTGCGATCGCCGCAACGCCAATCAATATATTTTCGATGAACAGCATTCGGTTCAATTGCTTGCGGGACATCCCGAGAATCAACAGTATGCCGAATTCCTTCTTCCGGACTTTAATAAAGGCCCCCACGGAATAGAGCAGGAAAAAGAACGAAAAGACAAACACAATGTACTGGGATACCGTCATGCCCATCGTGCCCAGCATGGACATGGTATCACTGGAGGACACCAGGCCATCCTTCAGCTGCGGATGAAACGACAGCAGCCCGTAGGTAAAGAAAATCATGACCGAGAAGGCGCTGCTCAGGAAATGGGCGATATACGTGCGCTTGCTGCGCAGGACATTGTTAATGGCGAACTGGCGAAAATTCATGTCCCGAACCTCCCAGCAGCGATAACACATTGATGATTTTTTGATAAAAGGCCGATTGGCTCTCGCCGTATGTGATTTCGTTGTACAACTGACCGTCCTTGATAAACACCACCCGATTGCAGTAACTTGCGGCAACCGGATCGTGGGTGACCAGCAGCATCGTCACTTTGTCCTCTTTGTTTCTCCGGTCCATAATCTCCATGACGTCGCGCGCCGATTTGGAGTCCAGATTCCCCGTCGGTTCATCGGCCAGGACCAGCTTCGGTACATGGATCATCGCACGTGCTACGGCCGTCCGCTGCGCCTGTCCCCCGGATATTTCGTAAGTCCGCTTATCCAGGATCGATGTTATGCCCAGCTTCTCGGCCAATATCCCTACCCGGCGATTCATCTCATCCAGATCTACCCCGTCCAGCGCCAAGGGCAGCAGGATGTTCTCCTTCACCGTCAGCGTATTCAGCAGGTTGAAGGACTGAAAGACAAACCCGAGCTCACGGCGGCGAAACATCGCGAGTTTATCCTGGGATAAACGGAACGGATCTTCCCCGCCAATAAGAATCTCCCCGGATGTGGGACGGTCGATGGTGGATATCATGTTAAGCAGCGTTGTTTTTCCGCTCCCGGATGGTCCCATGATGCCAACGAATTCCCCTTCGTTGATGCTCAGATTGATATTGGAAAGCGCCTCGTGGGACACCGCGGCCTTGTAGACTTTGCCCAAATTGCGCACGTTTAGTATTTCCATCTTGTAAACCTCACCTTCGTTATTCATATCTTGTAAGGTTAGTGTATAGCATCCGGCGGAGCTTCTCCTATCGATCACTCTTTCACCAATCTTACATCGGTGTAAGATTCATGTTTTACTAAAAGCGTCCCATCGAATAAATCATTTTTGCGCTTCGGCAGACCGCTCCGAGTGCGTAACTGTTGCGATTCTAAAGACTGCTCCAAGTACGTAACGTTCCTACGATCGCTGTTGCCCCCAAATTTTCTGAACGATTACGCTGTGGTAAAAATTCGGGTACAAAGGCGACCGCTTCGCTTCTTCGGAATCGTTTCGTCCTCTTTCGCTGGTGTGTAACGATGCCTACTCATTATTTAAAACAAAAGAAAGAACCTTATCTCAGGGCTTCATGATGTTTCAACAACCATCTTTTACCCCAGATAAGGTGCTCTCATAAAGTATTTAGGTAATTTACCGTATGCTTCATAATCTATGAATAACTTAGATATGGTCTGACTAAACCCTACTCGGCTTAATCCATACCGTCATCTCGATCTTAAACAACCAACAACGTACTCGACATCTTAGCCTGCGCCAGTCAGACGCCAACAGGACTCTCTATTGCCAGTCTCACCCTGAAAAAATCAACCTCACGGTCGTTCCTTTCCCCTGCTCGGATTCCAGCTCGATTTGGTGGTTCATTTTATGAACAACCTCCTTGACGAGATATAAGCCCATGCCGGTGGATTCCTTCAGCTTGCGTCCGTTTTCCCCGGTATAGAACGGGTCGAACACCCGCTTCATGTCGGATTTGGGTATGCCTATCCCGCGATCCGTGATCTCCAGCACAACATGACGGTGATCCTCGCTCCGGTGGGCTTGGATCGTCACTTTAAGGCCGGTACCGGCGGAATATTTGACGGCGTTGGACAGCAGCTGCAGCATGATGAAACGAAGCCACTTGGCATCCGTCTGGACGGTGAGGTCCGGGTTGATCCGGACTTCCGGATACACATGGCTGTGAATAAAGTAGCGCTTGTTCTCGTGAACTGCATCGACTGCAATCTGGTAGAGCTTCACAGGCTCCACGCTGAAATCCTGTTCAAATGTTTCAAGCCTGGACATGTAAAGCACCATCTCAAGCCCGCGCCGAATCCGGTCGGACTCTTCGGATATACTCTTGAAGGAATCGTTATCATCTTCTTGCGTGATCACCTCAATGACAGACAGCGGCGTTTTCATCTGATGTACCCATTGATTCATGAAGATCATATGCTCTTTCCGCCGGCGCTCCCACTCTTCCATGACCGTTCGGTATTGACGGTATTGCTCTTCCATAAGCTCGCTAAGAGCCGTGGGCAGCGGGGCGGATTCATTATGCTTGATCGATTCCTCCAGCGACCTGATAGGCTGTGACAGCCGCTCATAGAAATCCCGGTGCGTGAAGTACCGGAATGCCAAGTATCCGCCCAGAATGGTCAGACCGAGGAAAACGGCATAGGCCGCTGTCACCGGATGATCATAACCGTCATACCAGAATACGAGCAGCACCACAAACAACTCGGCGACCGTAAATAGTATCAAGGGCAGTTGCTCACGCCAAAACAGCTTTTTCATAGCCTTCCCTTACCTCTTCCAAACCGTGTGCAGTCGGTATCCCGAGCCGCGGATCGTTTCCAGCGCATTCTCAATCCCTAACTCCGCAAGCCGTTTGCGCACCCGGTTAATATTCACGCTGAGCGTATTATCGTCAACGAATGTATCATCCCACAGCTTCTCCAGAATCGTCTCGCGCGTGACCAGCCGGGGGCTCCGGCTCAGCAGCGTTTCCAGGAGGATGGTTTCTTTTTTGGTGAGTATGGATGTCCGGTCCTCAAGGATCAGCTCCATCCGTTCGGGATACAGGACCAGCCCGTCCTTCTCAACCGTACGCTCGGCGGAAGCTGCTGCATAATCACCGTATACGCGTCGAAGCTGGCTGTGGATCTTGGCGATGACGATATCATAAGCAAACGGCTTGGTGATATAATCATCCGCACCGTTCTCCAGCGCCCGTAACTGATCAGGGGTCCCGTTCCGAGCAGATATGAAAATAATCGGACAGGTTGATACCGACCTGATCTGGCGGCACCAATAATAGCCGTCAAAGCTTGGCAGATTCACGTCGAGCAGAACAATATGCGGCTTTATCTCATGGAATCGCTCCAGCACATGATCGAAATCTTCGATGATGGTTCCATCATTTCCGTACCGCTCGATATGCGATTGCAGCAGCCCCGCCAGCTTCGGGTCATCTTCAACAATCATGATTTTGTACATCCGTTCACCCTCCATGAAGCGTCAGCCGCTCTTTCCCTTCGAAAGAATTCGCCTGATGGTTTATGATTCCCTAACGATAGCCGCTTCAAAAAAGTTGGTTCCGTCCGGCGACGTGCCTTGTACGTACACCCTGTTGTTCTCTTCTACCGAACGTCGGATCAGCATCGTATCCTTCAGCCTGGCCTCGTTATGATATGTAATCTTGAAGCCGGTCACTTGCCCTTCCCGAAGCTCCTGCTCACTCAGCACGTCAAAGCACAGATCTGCATAACGGGCATTATTCAAATGACCATTCGTATCGATTCCGCTGTACCGGACCATGTACGTATAAGCCTCATCCAGCTGTACTCCTTCCGGTAATACGGCTTTGTTTGGCAGTTCTCCAACCGTTTCCTCACCGATCGGCACCTCATATGGAAACATGGACGGACGCAAAATTTTCCGTTTATGGATATCTACCAGGGCCCATACCGAGCGGGCTTCGCCCAGCATTTCTCCAGAGCCGTTCTTTATCCGATAATCCCGGTGCCACAGCGCTCCTTTGGACCCGCGGCTCCAGGTGTCAACATATACTGTGTCCATATCCCTTGGCATCTGCCGCATATCAAGCTCAAGCGTTATCAGCATCCAGCCCATTCCCCGCTCGATCATCTCCTCGCGACTGATCCCGAGCGCCTCAATATGCCGGTCAGCCGCTCTTTGCAAAATACTGAGCAGCGAAGACCAACGGCAATCCCCTCTAAAATCCGCATCAACGGATTGAATCGTATATTCTTCAGTCCATTTCTCAACCATGAGTCCCATGCCAGCTCCTTTATTATTCTCAACCTAACGATAATTCAAGCATAATCAAAAGCCCAGCATTTATCAAAGAATGACACGATATTTCGTCTGCTGGAAAAAAGTGATTTTGTCATCATCCGGTTTAAAAGTCACGTCTTTGGTTAATAGTAAGGCACAAACAACTATAACTTATACGAGGTGATAAACAATGAGTTTTCTTTGGTCATTAATCGTTGGTGGTATCATTGGTTGGATTGCGGGCTTGATTATGGGCAGAGACATTCCCGGCGGTATCATCGGTAACATCATTGCTGGTTTTGTCGGTGCTTGGCTTGGTGGGCTTCTGCTCGGATCTTGGGGACCGGAAATGGGAGGATTCTTCATCCTGCCTGCTCTGATCGGTGCCGTGGTGCTTGTCTTTATCGTCAGCCTGATCATGGGTTCGATGAGACGCGGCCGTTCCTAACTTGATTGAATAGGATGAAGACTTTCATGGTGCGATTTACCGGCAACTGCCACGATTCAGATTACGCAGCGGATAAATCCACAACCAAACAGGGTGACCTATTCGCCATCATGGCGGTAGGTCACCCTGTTTTACATGCCCTTTCTTTTATAAAAGAGGAAGGCCTTGCTTCTTCGCATAATTCCCCCAATGCGGCCTGCGTCCATCAATGTCGCTAAATCCGTATTCATCCGACAAATCCCAGCTGGAGAGCGCCTTGCCGCTCTTGTCGGCTACATTCGGATCGGCTGCGAGCGCAGCAATGCCCTGCGCAAGGAAATACGGGGTCTCCGACTCGATGAAATGCGGCTCTTGCGCTGCGGCATCCTGCCAATTGTCTTCCGTCACGCCAAAGTGATCCAGCATTTGCTCGGAACGCAGAAATCCTGGCGTAACAGACAGCGCAGTTACCTGATAGGGACGCAACTCTTCCGCCATGGCAGCAGCCAGGTGGATCGCCGAAATTTTTGCCAGGCTGTAGTACAAGTTCCCGCGATACCGATACGTAGATCCATCCGTAACTTCAATGACCAATCCCCCGCCGCTGTCCACCATCAGCGGAACACCGTAATAACTTGTGATCATGTGCGTGGTAACCGCCCGCTCCTGCATTAACAATCCATCGGACAGAAACTGCTCCCAGAACGGGATATTCCAGTGCGTGAGGTTCTCGCCTCCCCATATATCATTAACGAGGATGTCCAGCCGTCCTTGCTGCTCCTCGCGAATCCGTTCAAACAATGCCTTTACTTGCTCCTCATCGGTATGGTCACATTGCACGGCGATGCCGATCCCGCCCCGCGCCGTCACCATATCCGCCGTGTCATCAATCGTCTCAGACCGTTTGATATCCGACACCTGACCACGTACGCTCCGTCCCGTGCAATACACCGTTGCCCCTGCAACACCCAGCATCACCGCAATGGCGCGGCCAGCCCCCCGGGTCGCTCCGGCAACGACGGCTACTTTACCTTGTAATGGCTTATACTCATTCTTATTCATAGCGTAACCTCCAACCTGTATACTGAATAATCTCAACATCCTTATCCTATCAGTCATATATGACATCCCTTGTCTTATATCCGTGCTACAATACAATTATCTTCTACAGATAGTAAAGAGGTGACATGACTTGAGGGCGGATCGTCTATTGTCCATTATGCTGATGCTACAGAACGGGGGTAAGAAAAACACCCGCTATTTAGCGGAGCAGCTCGAGGTATCGGAACGAACGATCATACGCGATATGGAAAGTCTAAGCTCGGCTGGTATTCCCGTCTATGCGGAAAGAGGCTCCCTTGGCGGTTGGGTGCTGGAAGAGAGCTATCGAACGAACCTGACCGGGATGACGCCTGATGAGCTCATCTCCCTGCTGGTCTCCAGTCACAGCCCGCTGATCGGAGATCTAGGAATCCGCAAGCAATTTGATGCGGCCTATCAGAAATTATTGGCCTCTTCCCCCAGCTCCGTTAGGCAGGACGCCGAAATCATTCGGGAAAAAATCCATATTGATGGCGCAGGCTGGCACTCCTATCGCGAATCGCATCCGTATCTTACAGTGCTTCAGGAGGCGCTGTGGCTGGATCGCATCACCCGAATCCAATATATGAAGGGGGAGGAGCGGGTAGAAAGAAACATTTATCCGCTCGGGCTGGTTGCCAAACGCAGCACCTGGTATGTGGTCGCGGAATCCGAAGGCGAACGGCGAACCTACCGTGTATCGAGAATCGTGGATGCCGTCATGTCCGAGGATACCTTTGAGCGCCCGACCGATTTTAATCTAGCCGAGTATTGGGAGGAGTCGCTGACACGGTTCATGCAGAATCTCCCGAAGTATCCGGCACAGGTTCGAATGACCGTCTCTCTGATCAAACGCTTTGAGCGGGAGCGATACGTAAAAATAATCCGATGCGACATGGAAAGCCAGAACGACGGGTGGATAGCGGCCGATTTGGAATTCAACACCTTGGAATCGGCTTCCGCATTCCTTCTAAGCTGCGGAGCGGAAATCGAGGTGATTGCTCCGCAGGAGCTGCGCGAGCATGTCGGCACGGCCGCAAAAGCCATTTCACAGCTGTATGAATAGATAAAAAAAGCACCCGGCAGATGCCTCAAAATGGAGGCTTGCCCGGTGCTTGTTGCTGCGCATATATACGCCATTATGATTGATTGGTATGAAGAGGCTTCAGGTGCGCTTCAATCTGTTCCCGCTTCGGCTCAAGGAACGGCGGCAGCGCTAGCGATTCGCCGAGATGATCGATATGCTCATCCGTGTCAAAGCCCGGGCCGTCGGTAGCCACCTCGAACAAAATACCGTTAGGCTCTCTGAAATACAAGGAACGGAAGTAGAAGCGATCGACAAACCCCGAATTCGAAAAACCTACATCGCCAATCCGGTCGATCCATGCCCGGAGCTCCTCCTCGTCCTCTACGCGGAATGCAACGTGATGAACGCCGCCCCGACCAAGCCGCTCCTGCGGAAGGTCCGTTCGTTCCTCGACGTGCACTTCCGCTCCCGTTCCGCCTTCCCCTGTCTCAAAAACAAGGATATCCGGCTGCCCGTCTACAGGCGAGGCATACTGACCTTTGTAGCGGAAGCCCATCAGCTCCGTCAATACCTTCACGGTTTGCACCGGATTAGGCACGGTAAGCTGCACCGGACCTAATCCGATAATGGCGTATTCCGTCGGAACCGGTCCCTTTTCCCACGGGATGCCCCCAGGAACGCCCTCATTATGTTCATCCGAAACCAGAATGATGCGCTGGCCCTCGAAATCCCTGAAGAGAAGTGTCAATCGGCCGGCACGTTCCTTGATCTCCTCGCGTTCTACACCGTGCTCATCCAACCGCCGGGTCCAATATTCCAAAGCGCGGTCACTGGGCACGCGAAGGGATGTTGCCGAGATGCTGTTGTTTCCCTCACGGGTCCGGCCGGCCATCGGAATTTCGAAGAAGGTAAGCTCCGTCCCAGGGTTTCCTTTTTCGTCGCCGTAAAACAGATGGTATACCGAGACATCGTCCTGATTCACCGTCTTCTTAACCAAGCGCATGCCAAGAACCTTTGTATAAAATTCGAAGTTCCGCGAAGCCGCAGCCGTTAACGCGGATACGTGATGAATTCCTTTAAACTTCATGACTTCAACCTCCATCTATTTTTTTATTTATTCTTCATTAACGAAACCATGTGAACCATCCAAGGCACCTGTCCTGTTATAAATAAACGCCTTATTCAAAAAGCTGCTTCACCCTTACTTCTTCAACTTATCTTGTGCATCTGGTGCTTAATCTCAGTTTAGTATTTAACTCAGGAATCGTCAAGTCTTAATATTAAGATATTTAAAATAAAAATAACAGAACTCTTTTTCCCTGATCAACTCCGGAAAAATGGATCTGTTATTCATTCCCTGCTATGCTGAAACCTATCCTCGCATGATTGGCCCGTTAACACCACGAACGGGGCTTCGCCTCTTTAAGTCTTGGATATCGCCTCTTCCCGATACTCGGAGGGCGTTTTCCCTGTTATTTTTTTGAACACCTGCGTAAAATAGCGCGGGTCCTGATACCCTACCATTGGCGCTACCTGATATACCTTCACATCCGTATTCAGCAGTATGCTCTTGGCCTTCTCGATCCGGCATTCCGTTAAGTACTCCAGAAACGTATATCCCGTTGTTCCCTTAAACAGGGTACAGAAATGGCTGATGCTCAAATCCGCCAGCTCCGATACCTCTTCAATGCTGAGATCCTTCTGGTAATTTTCCGCGATGTACTCCTTGGCTTTGCCCATAACGGCCTGAACATTGTCCTTGGCCTGCCCGGACCGGCTCTCGGCAATCCACTTGCTGAAATGGCTTTTCACGACGTCCATCAGCTGCTGAAGGGTGCCGGACGCATGAAGCTCCTGCAGCAATTCCTCCAGCGACCACTCAAACAGCACCTTCATATGCTCAAACTGCCGATACAGCACGACACTCATCTCCAGCAGCACCCGCTCGGTCATCTCCCGGCTGAAGGCATGCTCCTCGATATAAGCCTTGGTCTCGTCAAAAAGCTCCAGCAGCCGCTCCTTGTGAAGCGTGCGGATGCTTTCCACCATGAGCGACTCGAGATGCTTCGGATACTTCGCTTCGCTGGCCGTTTCCATCATGGAATCGGGCGTTCCGAGAAACACCCCCTCTTCCCCGGAATAAAACCGCTGGTATAAGGCGCGGACGGCGGTCTCGTAAGCCGTTCCCAAGCGGTCAATCCCGGCCATGCTGGGACTGAAGCCGACCGAGCAGGACAGCTTCGTATTCCGCTTGATCAATTGCACCAAATCCCGGCCGATCTCCTCCTGCCGCTCCCTCGTCAGGTTCGGAAACAGCAGCACCCATTCCCCGCTGCGGAAAGGAAATACCGTCAGTCCGCCATGCTGCAAGGACCATTCCTCCAGGACGTTCCGTACGGCAAACAGCCACAAGCGCTTCTCGTCCATGCTCCATAACTCGTTAAGCCGCAAGTAATGATCCAACTGAATGACGGCCATCGTGTATCCATGCTCCAGCTCGCTGTCTTCCAGCCACTGCATATGCTGCAGGGGGCTTCGGTTCCCCTCGATAAATTCCGTAAGCATCCTCTCCCGGGCCAGCAGAGATAAAACCTTGATCGAATGCAGCATTTGATCATCCGCAATTTGCTTCTCCAGGGTTCTGGCCGCCTTGGCTATCGTTTCCGTCAGCTCATCGTGATCGATCGGCTTGAGCAAGTAATCGAAAGCCCCTTCGCGCAGCGCTTCCCTTGCGTATTCGAATTCGCCATACCCGCTAATGAAAATAATGATCCGCCGTGCCTGATCCGCCTTCAGCTCCTTCATGAGCGTAATGCCATCCATTCCCGGCATCCGTATATCACTGATGATCATATGCGGCGATACTTCACGCGCCAGCTTGAGAGCGCTGTCCCCTGTCTTGGCCTCCCCAACGACTTCGAGATCCAGCTCATCCCAGGGGATGGCTGCCCTTAGACTGCGCAGAATGATCGGCTCATCATCGACCAGCATAACTCTGAATTTGCCTTCCGATCCGCCCATGACGTTCCCCCTGTCTTCTGTTTACTCTGCTGTCGTATTCCGCCTAAGCTTCCAATACCGCACCGAGGACTTCTGAATTTGCTCCAATGCGCCGGCAGCATCGATCCGTCCTCCAATCATATCCTCGATCACCTTAAGGAACGAACTGTTTACCTCGGGTGATAACGTGTTGTCGTAAGGCAGAAAGGTGCTCGTGGACTCCTCCATCAATTCCGTGACTTGGGCAAACACCGGCCCGGTTTTCTTCGAATCATAGTCAATCTTCATCGAAGGGACGCGCAGTCCTTCATACACCAGCCGAGTCTGCACCTCTGGAGTATAGAACATGCCCAGCAGCTCCAGAGCCGATTGCTTTTTCGTTTCATCCAAGTCCGATGACAGCCCGATGCCGATCGTATATCCCCCTGCCAAGGACCGTTCTTCGCCAGGAAAAAGCGACGGAAAGGGAATGACGCCGATCTCGTTCTGAAAATCCGGGTAATCCTCATTCTGCAGCAGCGTAATATCCCAGCTGCCGTTCATATACATCGCAGCTTTTCCTTCCGTGAACTGGGCAATCGCTTCTTCCGTGGAAAGATCGTTCGCGTTCGGGCTGAACGCCCCTTCTTTGATCCACAGCTCCAAGTGCTCAAACGCCTCCAAGTAGGACTCTTGCACAAAGCTGACCTGATCATCGCCTTCGACCAGCCGGTCAATCAGTTCCGGCCCGGCGTAACGATCCATGAAATAGTGGGCAAAAATTCCCGCCGGCCACCTGTCTTCGTTGCCGACCGCAAAAGGGATGATATCGTTCTCCCGCAGAACACGAATAGCTTCGTCCATCTGTCCCAGCATCTTCGGAGGCTCCAGCTTCAGCTGCCGGAATAAAGCCCGGTTATAATAGATCGGCTCTGCGTGTCCCTCGAAGGGCAGGCCATAGATCCGGTCCTCGAAGGTCCAATGGTGCAGATCCTTGAATTGCTCCTTCAATCCGGTATCCTGCAAAAAATCCGTTAAATCCATCAACCGGTTCGATCTGGCATAAGGCACGATCTCGGCTCCTCCGAACAAAACAAACATATCCGGCGGCGTGCCGGTCACCATCTCGCTCTTCAGCTTTTGTTCCCGGTGAATCGTCTGATCGATGCTCTCGAAGTTCACCTTAACATTTGGATGCGCTTTCTCATACGTGCGGACGATGCTCTCGAATACGGCCAGCACCGGCCTGTCATGCTCCTTGTTCCAGAAATGCCGGAACGTCAGCGTAATTTTCTCCGGCTGTTCCTCCTGGGCCGGTCCCTGATTCTGTACCGTCACCCACACGACAGACAGCGCCAACAGAGCGGCATATCCGACGATCCAGCCCCAATTCCAAAACCATCTCACCCTGCAGCCCCCCTGTCATGTCAGTATTTTCGGTATTCGGATTCGGATCAAGGAGCCGTAACCTGGGGAGGAACAGATCATCAGGCCGTAACGGCTGCCAAACCGGATCCGCAGCCTTTCATGGACATTCTTCAATCCGACTCCGTTCTCGCGATACTTCTTGAGCTGTCCCGGATCCGAATTCCACAGCTTCATCAGCGTTTCCGGATCGAAGCCCGGACCGTTGTCCTCCACGTCAATCACGATATCCTCGCCGTCCTCGGACACACGAATGGAGATCAGTCCGCTTTCCTCCATCGGCTCGATCCCGTGATATAAAGCGTTCTCAACAATCGGCTGAATAATCAGCTTTTGCGTAACGTAGTGCCTCAGTTCATTCGGAAGCTCAATGCCGTAATCGAATTTTTCTTCAAACCTGAATTTCTGTATCCGCATATAGTGCTGGACATGCTCCAGCTCCATGCTAAGCGGTATGAGTTCGTGATGCTCGCTGATGCTGATACGCAGCAGCTTTCCAAGGGAAACCACCATCTTGCTGATATCCTTGTTACCCTGAAGCACGGCCATCGAATTGATCGATTCCAGTGAATTGTAGATAAAATGCGGATTGATCTGAGCGACCAGCGCCTGCAGCTCCGCTTCCTTTTTTCGTGCTTGTTCCGTCTCGACCTGTCCAATCAGCTCCTGAATCTGGGTGCTCATCCGGTTAAAGCCGTCGATTAACAGATCCGTCTCGTCTTCCGCCACGTTATGCGACGGGATCGGGACGAAGATGCCCTGCTTAACGCGCTTCATCCCGTTCACCGCGCTGATGATGCTGCGCACCATTCTGCGCACAAAAAAACGGTCGAACAGGAACGCCGACACGAGCGAGATCAACCCCAGGATCAAGGCTAGGTTGCGAATCGGGACCGATTCGGCCGAAATCAGTTTACTTGGCGTGATGGCGACCAGAAACCAATCTTTATTATGTGAAGGTGAATATGTGATCAGCGATTTTTCGCCTGCATATTGATCGATATAGTAGCCTTTTCCATTCGTCTTGTAACTATCCGAGAGAAACGGGAACTCCGTCCGCTCCCCGATATGCCCGCCTGACTTGCTAAACACGATGTGCCCCTGCTGATTGACCAGCAAAATGTCTCCCTGCTTCAGCGTTGCCGCCTCCCAGAACACCTGATCGAGGAGATCCGGCTTCACGTAGATCACCACGGTTCCGATATCCTCCAGCGAGTAATAGTCCTTGATGACCCTGGATTGAATCAAAACGGGAGCGCCGTCAGCCGCAGAGCCGTTCTCGCCGGGTCCGACCCATACAGGACGCCCCTCCGCCTTCTCTACCGCTTCATACCATGCCTGCTGCCTCAGTTCCTGAAGCTCCATTCCGCCATTCGTGTTATACATCAACCGGTCATTCGAATAAAAAGCAAACGACGCAATCATCGGATGATTGATCAGATTGTTGATCTCCTGCCGCCGTTCATAGGTAACCGCGTATTCCGGCTGTTTCAGCATCTGCTGAACCGATTGCTGGGTAATCGCCGAGTTCGAAATCGTCGTGATTTCGTTCAAGGCAAACTTCAGTTTGCGATCCGTTTCCAGAAGCGAAATCCAGTAGAAATCATTCGACTTCTTCTCCATCGCTTCCGAAAAGCTGTAATAGGATACCCCGCCCAGCGCGATGACCGGAATGAAGACCAGAAGAATAATAGCCAGCAATATCTTTCGGCGGAGTTTCATGGATCCTTCCTCCCTCCACTCTACTATGTCTATTATTCTTCATGACAGGCCGCATTCCTTGTCGACTTCACCTTGCTTGTTAACTTTTTATGGCGCCTGATGTCAGTCCCGCGATGACGTAGCGGCTGAACAATAGAAACACAATGAGAAGCGGCAGCGTCGCCGTGAAGGTGGCCGACATGATCATTCCGAAATCAAGGCCGTCCTTATTGGTGAACAATTGCTGCAGCGCAATTTGAATAGTGTAATTTTCTCTGTTTTTCAATACGACGAGCGGCCAGAAGAAATCATTCCACACATTCATGAAATTCAGAATCCCCAGTGTAGCCATCGCCGGTGTTACGACAGGAATGGCGATGTTCCAGAAAATCCGGAAGTGTCCGCCGCCATCAATCCGCCCCGCTTCGATCAGCTCGGTATGAACGGCGGAAGCGATGTACTGCCGCATCCAGAAGATGCCGAAGGCATTGACCATGGCGGGTACGATCAGCGCTTTGTAGCTGTCGATCCAGTGCAGCTTGGCCATGATGACGTACTGTGGAAGCACGCCCAGTTGGGCAGGTACAAGCATCGTGGCAATGACAAAAACAAACAGCGTCTTCTTCAAAGGAAATTCATACTTGGCAAAAGCATAACCCGCCAGCGTACAGAGGAACACAACGGACAACGTAACGGCTGAAGACACAACGACCGAGTTCATCAACGCCCGGAAAAAATCCGTCCGCTCCAGCACGCGCGAGAAGTTATCCAGGAATTCCGTTCCGGGCGTAAGGAGCGGCGGAATATGAAATGCCGCATCCTTGTCATTCGTAGCCACGACAAACATCCAGTAGAACGGGAAGATCGAGACCAGTGCGCCAAGGATCATAAAGAGGTAGAAGAAGAATTTGGCGATAAAACCGGGTTCATCCGGTTTTTTCTGGCTTATGGCGACTGTGCTCATGCTTTTTTACCTCCCGTATCTTTACCTTCGCGGCCCACCATCATGTTTAATACCGAGAATAGAATGGTGGCGATAAACAAGAGTACCGCCGTTGCCGCAGCTGTACCGAAAAATCCGTTCTTAAATGCTTCATTATACAGATACGTGACCATCGTGACCCCTTCCTGCCGCGTAGAGCCCGTGCCGGACTGACCTAGGAATACATAAGGCTCCGTAAACAATTGGAGCGCCCCGATCGTCGATACCAAGGTAACGAACAAAATGAATGGCCGAAGAAGCGGCAGCGTGATATAGAGCAGCTGCTGGCCTCGGGTGGCACCGTCGATTTTGGCCGCCTCATAAATATCGGTCGGAATGCTCTGCAGACCCGACAGAAAAATAATGGCGTTATAGCCCATCCACCGCCACATGACCATGGACGATATTGCGATTTTGACTCCCCACCAGCCGGAGTTGAACGGTACGCTTTCCGCGCCGAAGGTGTTCAGGAGCCAGTTGACCATCCCGTTGTTGCCAAACATCGTACTGAACACCAGCGTTACGGCAACGATGGAAGTGATGTTCGGCATAAAATACAGAATGCGGAACGTGTTCTTGAATCTGTTCAAGGCCGAGTTGAGCATAACCGCAACAAATAATGCCACAATCAGCTGCGGCACGGTTCCCATCAAAGCCATAATGAGTGTGTTGCTGAAAGCGATCCAGAAGGTCGGGTCGCTTGTAATCAGCTCGTAGTTCTTGAAGCCGACGTACTTCATCGGTCCGAGTGCATCCCATTTGAAGAACGACAAATAGATGGTAAAAAGAATCGGATACAATCCAAAAATTGCGAACAAGATGAAGAATGGCGATATGAACGTATAAGCCGTAAACCGGCTGCGCACGGTCTCCGTCAACAAGCGCCGCCTCGGGGGCACCGGTTGCGGTGACTCTGCTGTAACTGTGTCTGCCATGAATGCACCTCCAGGTAGATAAGGATAAATCCGAATCCGAGCGAAGAGAGCTTCCTCCCTACTCGGATTCGGACGGATGACGGGCTGAATGAGCTGGCGAGGAATGCTCCTTTTCCTAGCTGCGATCAACCAGCGTCTTGATTTGTTTCATTGCGCTTTCCCATTCTTTTTGCGGGTCGGCTTTTTTCTCCAGCACGTTTTTGAGCGCGTTCTTGATAATCGTGTCGGTCTGGTCGTGAAGAGGTCCGTAGTAAACCGGCTTGATGCGTTCCGCCGACTTGGCATACGCTTCGGAAATGACTTGACCGCCGAAGAATTCATCCTTCTCCTCCGTGAATGAAGGCTCGCTGTAAACCGCCGGGATGGATGGGAACAAGCCGCTGTCCTTGAACGATTTCAGCTGATTCTCTTTGTTGAGCACCCACGAGATGAATTCGTAGGCTTCCTTCGAATGTTTGCCTTCCTTCGGCAGGGTCAGGAACGAACCGCCCCAGTTGCCTGCTCCTTCAGGAAGCTGGGCAATCTGCCATTTGCCTGCGGTATCCTTCGCATTGCGGATCGTACCGGCAATCCAAGCCGGGCCGAGCATGACGCCAAAGTCTCCATCATTGATCGCTTTTTGCCATTCAGGAGACCACAGAATCCAGTTGCCGATCCAGCCTTCCTGAATTCCTTTTACCGTAAAGTCGTAAGCTTTTCTCACTTGCGGGTTCGTATCTCCGATAAAGGAGCCATCCTCTTTGTTGAAGTAGATTTGATCCGGGGATTGGTCGCGCACCCCGTTATATACCAGGTCCGTTAAGTCGGCGAACGGCTTTCCTGTTTTACTTGTGAAGTCCTTGGCTACGCTGGCGAATTTGTCCCATGAATCAATCGCTGCGCTAAACCCGTCCGGATCCGTCGGCAGTCCGGCTTGCTCTGCCAGATCCGTACGGTAATATACGACCGTAGGACCGATGTCTGTTGGCAGACCGAGTTGGAAGGTGCCGTCAACCGAAGTAGCCTGCTTCCATTTCCACTCCAGGTAGTTGCCTTCTAAGTCTTTAGCGCCAAGATCGTACAGATTGTAGAATTTATCCTGGTTGTTGATAAAACGCTCCATAAACGCGATTTCTAATTGGAAAATGTCAGGCGCGCCCGAGCCAGCGGACAATGCTGTCGTCAGGTTGTTGTGATGTGCGGTTTGATCCGACGTATTCTGGAATTTGAACGTGATGTTCGGATGCTCCTTCGTATATTCCTTTGCCAGATCCTCATAGTTGGTTGTTCCCAGCGACCAGAAGGAGAGCTCGATTTTCTCTGTGGACTCGGTTCCTTCTTTCGTATTGCCCGTCTCTTCGCTGCTTCCTCCCCCCGGAGATTCAGCCGTACTGCTTCCGTTACCGCCCCCGCCTCCACATGCGGCCAGCGTAAACACCATGATGACACTCAGGAGCAGCAAGCTCCATGACTTAAACCTTTTCATCGTTCTACCCCTCTTCCATGAAACGTATTTTTCTTCTTTAGTCTAATGAAAGCGGCGCCAAATTTTGAGGTGGTAAACTTTCGAATTTGAGTTGAATTTATTACGATTCAGGCTCGGTCATCCAAAAATCGCAGCACAAAAAAACCGCATATCGTATGTCGATAGCGGTCTTATAGATATTAAGGGAATCATATCGTCCATTTGACGATGGAGCCGGCATAGGTCATTCCCCCGCCAAACCCGTAGAGTAAGACATGGTCTCCCGCTTTGAGCCGTCCTTCATCCACCGCCAGCTGAAGTGCAAGCGGAATGGAGGCTGCCGACGTATTCCCGCGGTACTCGACGCTGGTTAAAGTGCGATCCATTGTAAATGGCCCACGCTCGTTAATCGCCTCGATCATGCGAAGATTGGCGCTATGCGGGACAAACCAATCCACTTCCTCCGCGGTCATGCCTCCTTTGGACAGAAGAGATCGGACGCCGTCCGGAATGTTCCGAATGGCCCACTTATAAATTTCACGACCATTTTGAACAAGACAGCCGCTCTTTAATTCCGTGCCGTCCATTTGCTCAGAGAGCGCTGTTTTATACAGATGTATGCCGCCCTCCCCAAAAGTTCCCGATACAGATGCTATGACACTTGGCGAATCCTCATCTTTCTCCAACAATACGGCACCGGCGCCGTCCCCAAACAATACGCATGTCGTTCGGTCGGTGTAATCCGTAATCTTCGATAAGGTTTCTGCGCCGATAACCAGAATCTTACGGTAGGCTCCCCCGGATATTAATCCGTCAGCCATCTGGAGTGCATATACAAATCCCGCACAAGCAGCATTCAGATCCAGGGCACCCGTGCTTGCAATGCCCAGCTTCGATTGAACCCGTGAAGCTGTACTGGGAAAAGAATATTCCGGCGTGCTTGTGGCCACAAGAATCATATCAGCATCCCGCACGGTAACGCCGTATCGATCAACCATATCCTCTACAGCCTTGATGGCGAGATCCGACACGTACTCATCCGGGGCAGCAATCCGGCGCTCCCTCATGCCTGTTCGCTGCACAATCCACTCATCACTCGTTTCAACCATCTTCTCTAAATCCGCATTGGTTAATATCCGTTCAGGAACATAGGTCCCGATTGCCGAAATTCTTGACTTTGATTGGCTCATCGTTCACACCTCCAAGTTTATAACTATTATATCACCAAGTACTAGTACTTGGTACTAATTTATTTTTATATATGTTCATTACAGCCTTCACCAACTTCACCTGCATCTAAACACATAACAGCCATTCCACAAAAAACCTTTATCGCGAAAGCAATAAAGGTTCTCTAAGCACGACTAGAAATAGACTTCCTCACCAACCGACATGGAATAAATGTGAAGATTGGGGTTCGGTGCTTCCTCTGTCAGACGGGCTCGTAACCGGTCCGTTTCTCCTTTGTCTGCATGGACGAGAACGGTATGCAGTGCCGGAACGCCGGTTATCATCTGACGCACATCCGCCAGGCCCTGGTGTACCTTATACCTGATTTTCGTGACAGAGCAGGCACCGTACGAAGCCGGATGTTGAAGGAGGCGATGTCCAAAGGTCCCCTGGGAAACATGGCCTGTGAGGAGAACCAGATTCCGGGTATCGCCGGACATCTGGCGGTAGTACCACTGCGCAAGCTTCGACTGCATCATCCCATCCGTTACGAACCATAGCGATGCCCCGTGCTTATGGAGCAAGGACACACGTTCCGCTTCGCTAGCGGGTACGATCCAATCGTTCCGGTTCAGCAATAACTCCAGCTGATCCCTCATTCCCTGATCGGATTTCTGGCTGCGAAGCCACTCCGAACGAGCAAGCAGTCGCTTCATTCCTTCGATCAGCGGCGCTTCGATCATGATCGGCACATTTCCCCAATTCCTGTATGCCCATAGGATCATTTCCTGCCCTCGGCCGGCGGCCGGCACCGGTATCAATACCTTCCCGCCAGTTTGCAGTGTGCTCTCAATCTTATATTCCAACTGCTTTAGCTTATCGGCCTGTGAAGTAGCGTCCGTCCCGTAAGCCGCATCCACTATAGCCAGATCCAGCAGCATGGAAGAGGACTTGTCTACCAGCGCTGGGCTGTCATCCTCAAGCAGCAGCGATTCCGATGTGTAGTCGCCAGAATAGAAGATCCGTTTTCCTTCAGCCTGTAACAAGAACCAGACAGCCCCTACCATATGGCCGCTTCGTCCCCACATGATCTCAACGCCCGGAAGCGCCTCAAACCATGTCAACTTCTCAGCCTCTTCCTCCAGATACCGGTAGCGGATCGCCAGCTGATCCTCCTCCATATAAGGAAGCTCTACGCCTGCCCTTGCCGTGTACTCTTTCCAGGAGGCAAAGTAGGCCGTTAACTGTGCTGCCGTCTCCCTAGTGGTCCATACCTCCCCTTGATAGCCAAGCCGGTACAGGAGCGGAATCGCCACCGAGTGGTCCTCGTGGGCATGTGACAGAAACACGGCATCCAGCTTCGGCACATGTTCTTGCTGGATCATGGGATAGTCCCCTGATCCTTCCTTCTTGACACCGCAATCCAGGAGCAAATGGACCTGCCTGCCGCTTAGTAAATACGCGGAGCGGCCATGCTCGCCTGCACCGCCCCATACCGTCAGTTTCATCATGATGCATTCCACTTTCTTTTAGAATTCATAGCTTCGACCAGCAGTAACAGCAGCACCGTCATACCGACGGAGACAACGGTCATCGCCATCCCGAGAGATACCTGTCCCTGCTCAAACTGGGCAAAAATATACGTAGCCGATGTCTGCATCGATGGCGGCAGAATGAGCAGTGATCCGACCAGCTCACGTGAAGCAATCGTGAAGGTCATGATCCATCCCGCCAGCATGCCGGGCATAATCAGCGGCAGCAGAATGCGCCGCAGTACAAGCAGCGGACCGCCTCCAAATACTTGACCCGCCTGAAACAGAGTACCGTCAATCTGCGTAAAACTGGCCTTTACATATTGCACCGTATAGGGGAGGAACAGCACGACGTACGTCAGCACCACCATCCCATAGGTATTGTAGAGCGTAACCGGCATCCATGGCGCATTCCAGAGCAGGATCAAACCGACCACCATCACAATGCCGGGAACCGTATTCGGCAAGAGACTTAACAGATCGATGACCCGCTGCATCCGTGCCTGGGACTTGCCGATCGTCAGGGCAAAACCGGTACCGAGCAGAACGGCAACGGTAGATGCTGCAAGCGACAGGCCCAGACTGTTACCGAGCGCTTTCTGGCTGACCGATCCCCAGGACAGCAGTTCCTTGTAATGAGCAAGCGTCAGATTATCTAAGGACAATCCCGCTCCCCGGAGTTTCATCAGAGATGCCGCAATGACGGAAAAATAAGGAATGCCAACAGACAATACGAGCAGCAAACCGATGTAAAGAGCGCAGATGGCACCTTTGCTTCCGCGCAGCGAATATCTCTTGGAGCGCTGACCTTTGCCGCCGACTAGACGGTAGGTAAATCTCCGGCTGATCGTAGACTGCATGTACCACATCACCAGACAAACCGACAGCAGAACCGATGCCAGCGAGGTCGCTTTACCGAAATCGATGGGCCAGCTTGAAATATATTTGTGGATTTCTGAGGTCATTACATAATAGCCGATGCGACGACCGAACGTTGCCGGGGTGCCGAATTCCGCAATGGTTTTGACGAACACCAGCATCGCGCCCATGCCGTAAGAGGATAACAGCAGCGGCAGTATGATTCTTCTAAACCGGTATCCAGCGCTTGCGCCGTGAACCGCTCCGGCCTCCTCCAGATTACCGCCGATCCGAATCAGAGCGTCCCGCAGCAGCAGATAGAGAAACGGGAACAAATGCAGACTCATGATCAGCACCATACCTCCGAAGCTGAAGAAGGAATCGCTCCATCTCGCGGTTCCCGGCAGCCACTGCTGCAAATATCCGCCCTTTTGCATAAACAGAATCCAGCCCATCGAACCGATATACGGCGGGGTCATGAACGGAATCATCAATATCACGTCCACCCACTGATGCTGTCCTAGCCGTGTTTTGGCCATCATCCAGGCGAGCGGCAGCGCGAGCAGTGTCGATCCTGCCACCACGCATACCCCCAGCCAGATGGATTGCAGCAAAATACCAGACAGCTCATGACCGGCTATCGTTCGTATCGGCGCCAGCCAATCGAAGTGTTGATCCGGGTATACACTTTGCCAGAAAATAAGCAGCAATGGCACACCGATGCCTATAATAAGAAGAAAAAGGGCGAGAATAACGCCCATTTTTCGTAAAAAACGCTGACTGTCCATGATGACAGGTCTCACTCCTGGTTCACCTCACATTGCCTTCCTGTGCTTCACTCTAATACACTTACTTAAATACTTCGGAAAAACGTGCCGCCGTCTCATCCCCATGTTCGTTCATCCAAGCCCAATCCACTTTAAACACCGGAATATCCTTCAGATTGGTCCGGCCTTCAGCCTCCACATCCTCACGGCCCGGAATCAGATAGGCGTCCGCCACCAGTTTCTGTGCTTCGTCCGACAGCAAGTAGTCGATGAAAGCCTTGGCATTATCCACGTTCGGACTGGATTTCAAAATCGCAGCCGGTCTCGGGCTTACGACGGTTCCTTCCTCCGGGTATACAATATCAAGCGGCTCGCCTTTGGCTTTGGCCGAATATGCCATATAATCCACGCCTGCGGCAACCAAGCTTTTGGCACCGGTGATCACCGGGTCCAGCGCTTCCTGATTCGCTCCTGCCATAGCCGTGCCATTGGCTTTATAGTCCTCGAACAGTTTCCAGCCTGCGTCGCCCTTCACACTCAAATAACCCGTGATAAAATCCAGCGCCGATCCCGACAGCGTCGGATCCGGAATATTGACCGCATCCTTCCACTCCGGCAAGCCCAAGTCAGCCCAGCTTTGAGGCGGCGCAGTGACCAGATTGGTGTTGTATACAATCCCCAGTGCCGATGCGCTAGTGCTGAAATAGTTTCCTTCGGCGTCGGACCAATCCTTATTCAGCTTGTCCGCATTCGCGGCTTCAGGATAAGGCAATGTCAGACCATCCGCCTTCAGCGCCTGTGCGGAGGGGAGAGATGCAAGAATGACAACATCCGCAACCGGATTCGATTTTTCCGCTTCCATCCGTGCCAAAATTTTGCCCGTTGTGCCTTGGAACATCTCTACCTTCACGCCGGTCTTGGCTTCAAAACCGCTCACAATATTGTCGGCAAGCTTTTGAGGACCTGCGCTGTATAGAACGAGCTTGCCTCCGACTTGCGTACTCCCCGATGCAGATGATTTGCCTGTATCCTGTGCCGGCATAGTAACGGAATCCCCATTTGGGGCACTGCCGCATCCAAACAGACTTAGGCTCATGACAGATACCAGCAACAGCATCGCGCTTTTTCTCCGTAACTTCAATTGACTCATTTCTCCCCAACTCCTCTTCATCTTAGCCTGCAGCAGCAGGCGTGCGTTTTGCTGTATTTTGATGCATGTCTGTATTCTTATCAGGACTTGTTCCTTCACCCATCCGACAGACCTTATGTGGAGACACATACAGATCTACGCGTTCTCCGACAGACACCCTCTTGTCCAGGTAAGCGGTCCACTTGTCCAAGCCCTCCACCTGCAAGCGAATTTCGTATCGCTCGCCTACATAGCTCACGCTTAGCACGGTTGCCTGATAGCATACATCCTCCGTGCTTGTCCTGCTCCAGGTCACATGCTCTGGTCTCACCATGGAATGATCCACCGTCAGCCAATTGGGCTTGCCGATAAACGAAGCCACAAAGGGATGGCTAGGTGTTTCATATATCATCTCCGGGGTTCCACGTTGCAGGACTTCTCCCTTCCGCATGACCACAATTTCATCCGACATCGACATGGCTTCCACCTGATCGTGTGTGACATAAAGGGCAGTCAGCCCCATATCCTTCACAAGCGACATCATTTCGATCCGCATTTCCTCCCTAAGCACCGCATCCAGCGCACTTAGAGGCTCATCGAACAATACCAGTGCCGGACGAATGGCTACTGCTCTGGCAAATGCAACCCGCTGCTGTTGTCCACCGGACAGCTGATGCGGATAACGTTCCTCCATCCCCTCTAAGCGGACCATGGCCAGCGCTTCGGTTACTTTTTGTCTGAGATCCGCCTTAAGCTTGGCCGCTTTTAATCCGAAGGCAACATTCTCGTATACCGTCATATGCGGCCAGAGGGCAAAATCCTGAAATACCATCCCGAAGTTGCGTTTGTGCGCCGGCACGTCAATCCTTTTGTTCATGGAGTAGATACACCGGTCTTCCGCATAGATTTCTCCTCCGTCCGGCTGTTCCAGCCCGGCGATCATCCTGAGCAGTGTCGTTTTGCCGCAGCCTGACGGCCCGAGCAATGTGGTGAATTGACCGTGACGCAGTTTTAAATCGGTAGGAAGTAACGCGGGTGTGCCCTGAAATGATTTTTGAATGCCCCTGATTTCAATATCCACTTTCGATCCCAACCTGTCTTCTTAAGCTATTTCCAGTGTAAGGGCTACGTTTAAGCGTTGTATTAGACTAATGTAAACTTGGAATTAACTTTTTGTTTGAATTCTGTTGATACTCATAGATTAAATCTATATAGAGAGCATAAATAAGGAATAATCAAGGGAGAGATATACGAATGAATCTGATGAAGCTGCAAATTGTGGAGCTGATCGACCGCCATCATCATATGACCAGCGTGGCAGAAATACTTGGCATTAAGCAGCCCACGGTTACTTTTCATATGAAGTCACTAGAAGAGGAACTACAAGTCCGGCTGTTCGAGTCCCGAAGCGGAAAAACATTTCTCACCGAGGCTGGACAAGCTCTGCTGCATTATGCGGTAAAAATAAACGCGCTTGCCAAGGAATCGGAACGAGTCGTCCGCGAATACGACAGCTTATATCGGGGAACGCTGCACATTGGAGCCAGTTATGTCCCTGCCACCTATCTGCTGCCCGCGATATTGAATGCCTTTGCCCGTGAGTTTCCCGGTATACGGATCTCCTTATCCGTCAAGCCTTCACCGGTTATCCGCGACATGCTGGCCCGGCATCAGATTGATCTGGGCATTATTTCTTCTGAGCCCTTTACGGGTCCCAGTCTCCACGCCGAGTCCTTGTGCAGGGATGATCTGACGCTAATATGTTCGCCCGACCATCCGCTGGCCAAAACGGATTCGCTGCAGCCCGAGCAGATCATTCGCACTCCCTTTGCCTTGCATGGAACCGAATCCAGCACGAGACAGCTGACGGACCTGTGGCTTGCGCAGCATGGTTTGCATATGAGGAGTCCGGTAGAGCTGGACTCGCTGGAAGCGATCAAGCAACTTGTATTGTTAGGGGACCATATTTCCTTTATGTCGCGGATGGCGGTACAACGGGAACAGCAAGAAGGCTTACTGCACGTTCTGCCGATTCCCGGCCATCAGGCATCCCGCCATATATACAGCGTCCGTAATCGAGACCGTCTTCCTTCCGTACAAATTCAGCGTTTTCAAGAGGTCTTGCGCGAAGTGGGCAAACAATTGGAGCAGGTCCTGTAATAATAGGGACTCTGTAAGCCATCTGGATGGATTAACAAAAAATGTATGCCGCTATTCATTAATTCTATACATATTTGATACAGTCGCCCTCCCCCGTTAACAGCTCACAATTATTCAGCGTTTAAAGTAAGCTGTGTACCTAAATCCAGCTTATGGGAGTGATTGTATTGAGAAAGTGGAAACAGCTGACGTTGTCTTTCATGGTAGGTTTCGCGGCTCTAGGAAGTGGATTAACCGGACTGCAGACAGCGGAGGTTTCGGCCGCCGCCAATGCCGTTCCTTCCTATGAAGTGAAGCTTCTTGCCAAACCAGAAACCGTGCTGGAATCCGGTGGAAACCTCCGGAGCGAAGTCATTCAAGCATTCGGAATAGCTTCTGCACCCCAGGCAATCGGTGTAGCTTACTATGACACGAACAATTTGGGGCTGAATGCCGAAGGCTGGGACGTCCGTTTTCGGAAAAAAGAGGATAAAGATAACTACGAGCTTACCTATAAGAAACGGTATCCCATCGTGAATGGAGATATTAACGCCGCACTCAGCTTGGCAAACCAGGAAGGCTTTGATGCTTCGGATGACAATTACGAGGCCGAGATTGATTGGGGCTACGGCAAACAAACGCTTAGCTTCTCCAACACCAAGAAAATAAGCACGAATACAACCGGCACTACGCTCCCATCCGAGCAAGACGCCTTGGCTTTACTGCTGGACAAACTGCCAGGAAAGCTCAAAAAATGGTCCTCCCCGAATTGGGGTGAACAAGAGCTCTCACAGTCCCGAATCCATGGACCGCTGACGTTCTACCGCTATGAAGGATCTTGGCATGGCCAGAAAATGAGCCTCGAAGTTTGGCCGATTCGTAATGCAGATGGCACAGGAACCGAGAATTTGATCGAAATCTCTTTTAAAACACCCGATGTCTCGGTAGCTTCCCAGCTCCGATCAGAGCTTATGGACACCCTCGAGTCTAACGGTTGGCTGCTTCCTATGGACGGCTTGAAAACACAACTGATATTGGAAAGATATTAAGCTAAGAAAAACATGTTAGATAAGGAAGCTATTAAGGTAAAGAAAAGAAGGGCGCCCCTTTATGAGGGCGCCCTTCTTGCTGATGTTACATGATTCCGTTCAGATGTTCATAAGGGTATAACAAAAAAGACCGCTATCGATGACTCGATAACGGTCTTTATGGTTGTTCGCTTGGCGACGTCCTACTCTCCCGGGACCCTTCGGTCCAAGTACCATCGGCGCTGGAAGGCTTAACGGTCGTGTTCGGTATGGGAACGCGTGGAACCCTTCCGCCATCGCCACCAAACGGCTCAGATGCTTGATCACCTGAAAACTAGATACGAAACGAAATTTGCGTTGATTAGAATCCGTAGCATTACCCGATGTGGTATCGGGGTCCCCGAAAAGTATTCGGTGTCAGCTTCAAAGCTTCACTTCACTTTTTGGGGTGTTTTTTGGATAAGCCCTCGACCGATTAGTATTGGTCAGCTCCATGCATTGCTGCACTTCCACCTCC